>CAJUCK010000053.1:13566-18773 GCA_910585395.1 uncultured Lachnospiraceae bacterium | reverse complement strand
TTAGACTAGAGGGCATCCATCGGAAAATCGCATCCTACTTTCTTTTCAATTACACAAGTTGATTATAACATATGGATAGCTGATGCTCAATCAAAAGAACCTATGTATAGGTCAAAAAATTTATCCGTATTTGGTATCAATCAAGAATTGAAAGGATAGATCAGGGCGCATGCATTGGTCTATTTTTTTGCAGGTTTTTCAGCAAATGATTTTAAGTGAAGAGGTATTATGTATTTGTAGAAAAGATCAAGCTTGATAAATCATTTGTCTAGGGAGGTATTACGTGGTTCATTTTTTAAGCAGAACAGTACGAGAAGAACAAGAAAGAAATCGCCAAATGGAAGCGGTGAGGGAATATAATCGTTTGAAGAGACTCATATTTGAAAGAAGGCTGAATAAATTTTTGAAATTATATCCATATGCTGTCAGCTATAATGACTGTATGGTAAGATTTACAGAGGTGGTTCATAATGCGGATGAAAAGACGTTAAATAAATTAATGATATCTTTTCATGAAGAAAATAAGTATTGGAGTACACATTATGCGCTCCACAACTGTAATGACAGCATTTATCAGCACATTATGTCAGTCTTATCTTTGATGCATGACTGCCTTGATGTAAGGATTCAAAAATTAAAAATAAGTGAGAAGTGCTGTGAAAACAGGATAGCGTCGGAATGGGGAAAACAGGCGGAAAAAGAAGTTGAGTATGTGCTCAAGTGGCTGACGGATGATTACTATGTAATCAAAAAAGACTGCACTGGCAGATTTAGCGACAGCTGCATTTTACTGGAAAATCAGGCGTTCATTGACGAAAGTCAAGAATATGATCATATTGTAGTTGGACCACAAGGCATATTTTTGATTGAAACAAAAAATTATTCTGGAAAGATTCACATTGATAATCAGGGAAATTGGCTGAGAATGAAGAAAAATAAATACGAGTGGATGCCTGAGACGAATCCGGTTCAGCAGATTGTAAGACATCATGTTTTAATGGAAAGTATAATAGGAAACACCGTCCCGATCATAGATGTGATATGCTTAGCACATCCAGATGTTATTGTCAGTGGATTAGAAAATTCAAAAATACCAATCGTCAAAAAAGATCAGCTTGGTGATTTTATTATAAGATATCATGGCAGTGTGCTGAGTGAAGCAGAAGTAAATGAGATAGTACGTAAAATAAACCTGCATAAGATATCTAAGTAAAACAATGTGATGCAGCTGTATAGATAGTTTTGCCAGAAGAAAAATGAAATAGAAAAAATGTATCCGCGGAATTAGTCAGAAAGTTTTGCCCAGCAGACAGCGGAAATAGAAGATTTACGCCAGCTTCTCTAAATGTAAGAAAGAAGAAAGAGGCATGATAGAATTTATCTTTCAGAATGGCTGTGTCTATTGACAAAGCAGAAAAATAACAATATATTTATAATTTAAGGGAGAGTTGTTAATCTAAAGTTTTCTCAAATCGAAGATTAGGAGGTTAAAAAATTGAAAAAACGAATTCTATCAGCTGTTTTAGCACTGTGCTTATGTGTTTCTTCTCAGTCAGTGGTATACGCATGGCAGGAAGACTCTTTACAGCAGAAGGATGTTCTTATCGAAGAATCCACAACTGTACAGGATGCCCAGGATAGTACGATGCTCAGCCCAAAGAAAGTTTATGAGGCTATGATCGCACTGCAGGATCGGGATGAGTATAAGGAGGGAACGACCTGGACTGACTTTGAGCCGTATTCTGACGCAAATCTTTACCATTGGAAGGGTGGAACTCTGGATGGGAAGAGAATCAGCGCCGTGGGCTGCGTAGCGTTTGCTTTTATTCTCAGTGATGAGGCGTTTGGCAGTCTGCCGGCAAGGATGTACGCAGAAGGTGATTTTGAATTTGAGGATATAAAAGTTGGAGATATCCTGCGGGTACACAATGATACCCATACCGCTATCGTACTTGAGGTGAATGATGCAGGTGTGGTTCTTGCAGAAGGAAATATCAGCACTGGAGACCACAAAGGCAAGATTCATTGGGGCCGGGCAATATCTAAGGAAGAAGTGATGACCCACACCAGCCATTATATCACCCGCTACCCAGAAGGCTATATTCCGCCAGATGATCCAGAGGCTGGCGTATCAATTGCAAATGGAACTCTTGAAGGAGGGCTTACCTGGAATCTGACAAAAGCAGGGATGATGACCATTTCTGGTCAAGGAGCTATGCCGGATTTTGCCAGTGCCGAAGAACAGCCGTGGATCGCAAACAGCAGCCAGATTAGAAAGGTTGTGATTGGGAATGGCATTACCAGTGTTGGTTCCTGTGCTTTTTGGAACTGCGGGGTACTTAGTGTGGAGATTTCCCCCAGTGTGACAACAATTGGCAACAGCGCTTTTCGAGGTTCTTCCATTATTTCTGTAGCGATTCCCTCCAGTGTGAAAACTATCAGTAACAGCGCTTTTCAGCAATGTGAAAATCTTAGTTCAGTGACTATTTCAGAAGGGCTGGAAACAATTGGCCAAAATGCCTTCCGTGCTTGTACAAAACTTGCCTCTGTATCTCTGCCAGCCAGTATCGGAGAGGTGGGCGCTGCAGCATTTTTTCAATGTGGGGAAATGAAGGATGTCACGTTTGCTCCTGGCAATAAACAGGTAAAGCTGGGCGACAATTTATTTACACAATGTTACTATCTCATGAATGTAAAGCTGCCCCAAAGTATAGACCGCATTGGAGAAGGTATGTTTCAGAATTGTCTGATGCTTATGGGAGTGGAAATTCCACAAGGCGCGGAGAGTATTGAAACGATGGCATTCTCTTCCTGCTCCAGATTGACCACTGTCATAATTCCAGACAGTGTAACAACAATAGGGATCGCTGCGTTTGGATCTTGCCCTCTGACAGATATATATTATACTGGCACCGAGGAGCAGTGGAACAACATTAGTAAATTAGGCGATACAGCGCAGGCAGTGTCGAAGGCGACAAAACATTACAATTACACCCCTTCAGTTAACCCTGGTCCTGATGATGGAGATAACCCAGGAGGGGGAGATAATCCGGGAGGGGGAGACAATCCAGGAAATGGAGATAACCCAGGAGGTGGAGACAATCCAGGAGGGGGAGATAATCCGGGAGGGGGAGACAATCCAGGAAATGGAGATAACCCAGGAAACGGAGACAATCCAGGAAGCAGCAGCAATCCAGGAAATGGTAATAATCAGTCATCAGGACAGACACCATTTACAAAAGGTCAAACTTTTACGACCAGCAATGTTACTTATAAAGTAACAAAAGCCGGTGAAGAGGTGGAACTGACAATGGCAAAGTCCACAGGAACAAAGCTTGCAATCAATACAGTCACAGGTACAGATGGTGTGAAGTATAAAGTAACTTCCATTGGAGCAAAAGCAATGCAGAATAATAAGAAGTTGACGAACTTGATCATTGGAGCTGATGTAAAGACGATTGGAGCCAGTGCATTTTCCGGCTGTACAAAGCTTACAACAGTTACTTTTGGTAAGAAGGTAACCACAATTGGGGCCAGTGCATTTAAGGGATGCACCGCTTTAAAGAAGGCGCTTAGTCTGCCGGACAGCGTAAAAACGATAGGAACAAGCGCATTCTCTGGCTGCAAAAAGCTTCCGGCAGTTACTATCGGTAAGACATCGAAATCAAGTCTGAAAACGATAGGAAAGAGCGCATTTAATGGGTGCAGGAAACTTGCCAAAATAACGATTAAGTCAACAAAGCTTCGTTCCGTAGGAAAGCAGGCATTTAAAGGCGCTAAATCTAGTTTAAAAGTGAAAGCGCCATCCAAGCAGTTGAAAAAGTATAAGAAAATCTTTAAAAAAGCAGGATTGAAAGTCAAGCAGGTAGTAAAATAGCTGTTTGCTGCATAATCTTATATCTACGCAATTTAGGCTTTTGCAATAAGATATGAAATCACTACTGCTGGAATACGGAATAAGTCTTTTGACAATAGTAAAGAAATTGATAAAATAAGGCTGGGATGGCTGGGAGTTTCAATTACTGCCAGCCATTCCAGTCTTATTATTAAAAATCAAAATTATGGAGATAAAAAATGAATTGAAATGCACTTTATCCGAAGGAAATAATTCCATCAATGGAGCAGATTACAGACTTTATTGATAATCTATTACGGGCGGAATTTAATAGCCGTATTTAGTCTGTTTACCAAATTAAGCCTCATATAGAACACAGCCGCTGTTCTATGCAGGCAGGCTGGAACATTAAGTATAAAAAAAGCGGAAAATCTCTCTGCATGGTAAAAGTCATATATGGAACGTTTTTTCTGGTTCGTGAGTACAAAATCAAGGATAAAATTTTAAAATAAATCTTGCTCCGCCCTCTGGGCGGTTTTCTGCTTTTAACGTTCCATTTTGGCGGGTTATAATCATTCTGGCAAGAGCAAGCCCGATCCCCACACTTTGTTCAGAAGCGTTCTTTCCTTTATAAAAGCGTTCAAAAAGATGAGGAAGATCTTTGGCATCAAAACCAGGTCCATTGTCTTCAATAACGATTTCTGTAAAAATTGTATTTTGAGAAAAGGAAACATGGATGCTGCCGCCAGCAGGAGTATGTTCCATACAATTTTTTAAAATATTCAGGACAGCTTCTGTAGACCATGAATAATCGCCCAGAAACTGCGGCGGTGCAGAAGCATGATCACCGCTGTCAAGCGTCAGTGTCTGAGACCTCAGCTCCATGGGAATTAAAAGAGGTTCCGCTGCATGTCTGATTAAATCAGCGACTAAAATAGGATCTCGTTTAAACGGAATGGTGCCTGCATCCATTTTTGATATCTTAAGTAAAGATTCTACCAGCCAGTCAATACGGGACAAAAGCTGAGCCAGTTCTTGTGTGAGCTGTTGTCTGCGGGGCACAGGAAGATTCTGTTCCCGAAGGAGGGAAAGAATCAAGTTGGAAGAAGTCAGCGGCGAGCGGATCTGGTGAGAAATATCGGCCATCGAATTTGCAAGCAGCTTCTTTTCGCTGGTAAGGGCCAGAGCCTGTTCTCTTAAACGCAGAGTCATTTTGGACAATTCACTTTCTAAAATAGACAGCTCTCCTTCTCTGTATTTCTTGAACTTAATAGGGGTATTACTGTGCAGCATTTCATCCAGCTCCAGGCTTAAATTTTTTAGTTTGCGGTAGCGAAGGCCAGTGAAAAAGTAGTGAACAGCAATATATAAT
>CAJUCK010000053.1:3364-13556 GCA_910585395.1 uncultured Lachnospiraceae bacterium | reverse complement strand
GAGCATAATTACCCCTGTATTAAAACCATAATAAAATGAAGAGGCTGCTGCCAAAACAGTTAAAATGAGGTGGCAGATCAGGCTTATCTGTATTTCAGGATTGTGAAGCAGTTTCATATTCAATCTCCCATCTTATATCCCAGCCCCCGGACTGTTTTAATTAATAAGGGATTCTGAGGATCTTCTTCGATTTTTTCCCGCAGACGTTTGATGTATACAGTCAGGGTATTGTCGTTGACAAATTCTCCGGCAATATCCCAGAGCGCTTCCAGAAGCTGGGAGCGGGACAATACGATTCCCTGGTTATTGAGAAAATATAATAAGAGCCGGTATTCCAGGGCTGACAGTACAATTTCCTGTCCGTCTTTTTTTACGGTTCCCCGCACAATATCTGCACAGATGTTTTTACATTCCAGGAGGGTATTTGATTTGCCATAACGGCGTAAGATATTATGAATACGAGAGACAAGTTCACGAGGGCGGAAAGGTTTGGAGATATAGTCATCTGCGCCCAAATCAAGCCCCGTCACCACGCTGTATTCATCTCCAGATGCAGTGAGGAAGATCACAGGAAGCTCGGTGGAGGACTTTGCGGCGCGGCAGACTGCAAATCCATTTCCATCTGCAAGGGAAACATCCAGAAGAATCAGATCAAATTCTCCTGCGGATTCTTCCAGAACCTGCAGAGCTTTCTGCTGTCCATCTACCGCGGTAATAGAAAAGCCTTCCTTCTGTAGAAATTCTGTTAAATTGGTTACGATGCTCCGGTCGTCTTCTACCAATAAAATATGTGTCATTGAGGGCTCCTTTCAGCGGCGTTTTTCTGTTTGAATCTGATGAAAATTATCTTATCATTTACAAAGAAGCCTTTCAAGAGTCCTGAGTAAAAATTATGAAAAAAGTGGAATAGGCATGAGACGCTGACTGAGAATAGACAGACGATAAGATTAAGAAAATAACTTTGAAAGTGGGAATTTATATGATAGAATGAAACATAATTGATAGCGGATGTGAATGACAATTAATAATTTTAAGAAATATGAAGGAGAATAAAATTATGAAAAAATATGGATTTGGTGTGGACATTGGAGGAACTACCTGTAAAATTGGTCTGTTTGAAACGGCAGGGCATCTTGTAGAAAAATGGGAGATTCCTACTGATACCCAGGAGAATGGGAAAAATATTCTTCCAGATATTGCAGATTTTCTGTACAAAAAGATGGAAGAGAGAAGAGTCCCAGGAGAGGAACTGGAAGGGATCGGCGTAGGGCTTCCAGGGCCGGTGCGTATGGATGGAATTGTTCCTGTATGTGTAAATCTGGGATGGAAAGATTTAAATGTGTCCAAGGAATTAGAAGCAATGATGAAAGGAATCCCAGTAAAAGCAGGAAATGACGCCAATGTAGCAGCATTGGGAGAGATGTGGCAGGGAGGAGGAAGAGGACATAAAAATGTTGTGATGGTGACCTTGGGAACAGGTGTGGGAGGTGGAATTATTGTTGATGGAAAGATTGTGTCTGGCAGTAATGGCGCAGGCGGGGAGATCGGCCATATTACAGTAAATCCTCATGAAGAAATTTCCTGCAACTGCGGTAGAAAGGGATGTCTGGAACAATATGCCTCTGCGACGGGAATTACAAGACTTGCCAGAGAGCGTCTTGCCAGAGAACATAAGAAATCTCTCTTAGACGAGACAGGAGAACTGTCGGCAAAAGTGGTATTTGACGCTTATAAAGAAGGAGATGGAACAGCAGCAGAGATTGTGGAAAAGTTTGCCTGCATTCTCGGCAATGCCTTGAGCAATATTGCCTGTGTAGCAGATCCAGAAGTTTTTGTCATTGGTGGAGGGGTTTCCAAAGCAGGAGAACCTCTGCTGGATGCTGTGCATAAATATTACTGCAGGTCTGCATTCTCATCTTGTGCAGATACCAGGTTTGCGCTGGCGTCTTTGGGAAATGATGCCGGGATGTATGGCTGTGTGAAACTGATATTAGATTGAAAAAATATACACTTTTCAGATGCTGGGTTTTATGGTATGATATCGAAAGACACTGTGCTTGGGCGTAGATGGCACAGGTAATTACAATATGCATACTATAAAGGAGAAATTGATTATGAGTACAGCATCGATTTGCATTTTAGTCACCATAGTGATTTATCTTGCAGGAATGTTAGCAATTGGCTTTTATTTTGCCAGGAAAAATGAATCGTCTTCGGATTTCTATCTTGGCGGACGGAAGTTGGGACCGCTGGTCACTGCAATGAGTGCAGAAGCCTCTGATATGTCAGGCTATCTTCTGATGGGGCTGCCGGGACTTGCCTACCTGTCAGGCGCAGCAGATGTAGGATGGACCGTAGCAGGTCTGGCAGCTGGTACATATCTGAACTGGCTGTTTACGGCAAGACGTCTGCGCCGGTATACACAGATTACGAATTCATTTACACTGCCCCAATTTTTTTCTAATCGTTTTCACGATAAGAAAAATATCTTAACATTGATTGCAGCTTTTATTATCATTATATTTTTTATTCCATATACAGCTTCTGGTTTTGCGGCCTGTGGAAAGCTTTTTTCCTCACTGTTTGGCATGGAGTATATGACGGCAATGATTATTTCAGCAATTGTGATTGTAGGATATACAGCGGCAGGAGGATTCCTTGCAGCATCTACGACAGACTTTATCCAGAGTATTATTATGACCTTTGCCATACTGTTTGTTCTGGTTTTTGCCACTATATCTGCAGGCGGGATAGGTGCAGTTATGGAGAATGCGAAGGCACTGCCTGGATATTTGTCTTTTAACAGTACCTA
Organism: uncultured Lachnospiraceae bacterium; assembly: GCA_910585395.1. Classification (GTDB taxonomy): domain Bacteria; phylum Bacillota; class Clostridia; order Lachnospirales; family Lachnospiraceae; genus Petralouisia. The sequence goes on along the minus strand of CAJUCK010000053.1, from coordinate 10,744 downwards.
TGTGGCGGCAGAAGGAACGGCAGCGCCGTATGGTTTCTTAAAGATTGTTTCTACCTGTGCCTGGGGGCTTGGATATTTTGGAATGCCTCATATCCTGCTGCGGTTTATGGCGATTGAAGATGAAAACAAATTAAAGTTGTCTCGCCGTGTGGCTTCTGTGTGGGTTGTCATTGCTATGGCAGTTGCGGTAATGATTGGAATAATCGGGAATGCACTGAGTAAAGCAGGAGTTATTACAGCTCTTTCAGGAGCAGATACAGAGACGGTTATTGTCCGTATTGCAGATTTATTATCTACTTTTGGCGTTGTTCCAGCGCTGATAGCAGGTTTGATTCTTGCGGGTATACTGGCAAGTACTATGTCAACTGCCGACTCACAGCTTTTGGCGGCTTCTTCCAGTGTGTCGCAGAATATTCTGCAGGAAGCATTTCACATGAAATTGTCTCAGAGGACCAGTATGCTGGCAGCCAGATTAACAGTTATCGTTATCGCAGTTCTTGGTATCGTGATTGCCAGAGACCCAGACAGTTCTATTTTTGGTATCGTGTCTTTTGCATGGGCTGGATTTGGCGCGAGCTTTGGCCCCCTGGTAATCTGCGCACTGTTTTGGAAACGCACTACTCTGCCAGGAGCCGTCGCTGGAATGATCGCAGGAGGTGCCTCCGTATTTGTTTGGAAATATTTGATTGCACCTATGGGAGGCGTGTTTGCCATTTATGAGCTGCTTCCGGCATTTATTGTGGGTATTGCAGTGATCATTGTGGTAAGCTTTCTGACTAAAGCGCCAGATCAAGAAATTTTGAATGAGTTTGAACAGGCAAAAGGTGCAGGTGCGCTAGAGAGCTAAAGCACAGCCGCCTGCTTCGCGTAGTCTGTATTTGACATATTGAACGCAGTATCTGCTGCGAATGAGGACGACAGAGATTTTTTGATATATTGTGAAGAATCATTGACAAGAATGCATAAGGTGCTTTGAGAATGCCGAAATTAATCTAAGAATGTGATAGAATTGTAACAAAATTTGAGAAGAACGGAAGTTTCAGTAATTTCAAATTTCTATCACATTCTTATTTTATGCTATTTTTGGGGAATTCTCTTAAATATATACAGTTAAGAGAAAAAATGTACATGAGAAACAGAGGAAAATTTATGGAAAAAATTACTGTTCTGGTTGTTGAAGATGAAATGAAACTGTTGAAAACGTTATCTGATTTTCTTAAAATAAATGAGTATAAAGTATATCAGGCGTCAGATGGATTGAGCGCAATACAGGAATACAATGCTCACAAAGAGGAAGTTGACATTGTGCTTCTGGATGTTATGCTTCCTTTTATGGATGGATATGAGGTATTAAAACAGATCCGCCTCTCTTCTAATGTGCCAGTAATTATGCTGACGGCGAAGGAAGAGGTAGAAGATCAGCTGAAAGGTTTTTCGTATGGAGCAGATGATTATATTATTAAGCCATATACGTTATCAGTTGTAAAAATGCATATGGAAGCAGTGTTAAAGAGGCTGGGATATGGACAGGATATTTTATATGCAGGAAACGTTCGGATCGAAATAAATGCAAAGAAGATTTATGTGGAAGATACATATATTGAGACTACGCCAAAGGAATTTGAATTGCTGCATATTTTGGTGAGAAACCAGGGAAAAGTCCTTACCAGAGACTTTATACTGGACAATATTTGGGGATATCATTATGCGGGAGATATGCGGACTATCGATACACTTGTGAAGCAGCTTCGCAAAAAACTTGGAGAAGTTTCTTATATTCGCACGGTCTATGGTGTAGGTTACTGTTTTGAGGTAGAAGGAAATGAAAAAACGCATTAATATTAAATTCTTTTTGATGCAATGGCTTTTTTTAGTTATTATGACAGTTCTTGGAGCAATCTGTTATGAAATTCTGTTTCCATTTTATTATGAATACCTGAAAAATGAGCAGGTTCAGGATGCGTATCTGGATATTGAAGAGCTGGATCTTGCGGTGCTGGATGATTATTCGGTATTCAATGGTTATGAAGAGAAGGGCTTAACCTTTACTATTGCAGATGAAGACATGAATCCAGTATACACCACGCGTGGAGATTCAGAGTATATTGTTTATCGGAATATTGAGATGAAACGTTCAACTTTTTCAAAGGATGTCCAGGTTATAACACGAAACAGCAGCCAGAAAGAAATTACGAAGCTTCGGGCAATTTTGACGCAGGGAGGCATAGATTATTATATTGTCATTAAAGATGATATATATGGAAATACAAGAGGAAAACTGTCAGAGCAATTTTTGATTGCAATATTTACTATTATTTTTGGCATAGGAAGTTTGGGGATGATGTTTTTCTCCAGACGGCTGATTCATCCAATTGTACAGCTTATCAGCGTTACAGAAAAAGTGGCAGAAAGGGATTTCAGCTGGAAAGCAGAAGTGAATAGTGAGTACGCTGAAATTAATGAACTGGCAAGAAATATTAATCTTATTTCAGAGAGGTTCCAGCACAGTATTGGGCAGGTAGATGAAAGCAGAGACTGCCAGTTACGGCAGAATGTGCGCCAGGAGCGTATGGCAAAACGTCAAAAAGATTTTATTGCAAATGTTTCCCATGAATTGAAAACCCCGCTGGCTGTGATTTCCAGCCAGGTGGAGATGATGGCATATATAGGAGAAGAGGAGCGGAAAGCATATTTAGCTTCCATTCAGGAAGAAGTCGAGAAAATGTCTGGGCTTGTCAGTGGATTGCTGAATACTACGGTGATGGAACATCATATGGAAAATGTGCTTTTGAAAACTCTGAATATGAAAGAGATAATGGAATATATTATGCTGAAATATGATGGACTGGCAAAAAAGAAAAGACTTCATATGGAAGCTTTTCTTGGAGATGATTGTATCATATATGGTGACAGAGAATATATGGAGCAGGCAGTAAATAACTATATGATGAACGCTATGGAGCATGTGCAGATTGGCGGCAGTATACGGGTAACCCTCCGCAAAGAGCAGAAGATGGTCCGCATAGGTGTTTATAATTCAGGCAGGCAAATACCAGAGAAGGAATTACAGCGAATTTGGACAGGATTTTATTCGAAGAATCAGAAAGAGAGAGCAGAGGGGTCTCATGCCGGTTTGGGATTGTATATTGTTCAGAGTGTTGTGGCTATGCACAATGGAAAATATGGTGTCGAGAATCTTTCCGCAGGAGTAGAGTTCTGGTTTACAATACCAGAAGCAGATCAAAATCATAAGAACGTGTAGCCAGAGAGAAGGATATAATGTTATATGACGTAATGCATAAAGAGACAATGATGTAATGTTATATGACAATAACAATGTATAAAAATTCAATTAAATTTATGAAAATTCTATTTTTGTGAAATATACCACTTGATTTCCGTTCGGACAAGTGGTATATTGGTTTAAAATTAAACTATGAGGTGGCGCTGATGGACTGGATGCTGGAAGGTCTATTACAGGGGACACAGTTTCAGAAGCTGTATAACCGTAAAATTGAGGATTTGCGCAAAAAAAACAATCTTAGAAAAGTCGATATTGATATTCTATATTTTCTATTTAAGTCAGGGGAACATAACACGTCAAAAGATATCAGTGATCTCAATTTGTTTAATAAGGGACATATTTCGCAGTCTGTTGGCTGGATGGTGAAGCAGAAGCTTATTTATATTGTTCAGGATCAGGAAGATCGCCGATGTATGCATATTATGCTGACAGATCGTGCTGTGGAGATCGTAGAGGAGATTACGGAACTTCGTGAACAGATGTATAATATTATCCTGAAAGGGGTTACACAGGAGGAGCGGAATGTCCTGCTTACGGTGTCTCGTAAAGTGAATGCCAATGTTAAAGATGCGTTAGGCAATTTGGAAACCTTGACATAGAAAAAGGAGAAAATAGACAGGAGGTAATATATGCGGAATAATAGATTAATGAATTATGCCATAAAGCAGGAAGCTGTCTGCAGGAAAAATGACAGTATATCAGATACATTATTTGAAGAATACGGTGTGAACCGGGGACTTCGTGATATGAATGGAAAAGGTGTTCTAACAGGATTGACTACCATTTCTAAAATTGTTTCTTTTGAAGATAGAAATGGAGTAAAAACTCCTTGTGATGGACAACTCTGGTATCGTGGTTATAATGTTCAAAATCTTGTAAGACACATTGGGGATAATGGATATGGGTTTGAAAAAATTGCTTATCTTTTGCTTTTTGGTGATATGCCCAGTGTGGATGAATTGAAAGAGTTCAGTAGAATTATGGCACAGAGCAGGACTCTTCCTACAAATTTTACCAGAGACGTTATTATGAAAGCGGCGACGAAAGACATAATGAATTCTATGACCAGGAGTATTTTGACCCTAGGATCTTATGATAGTCAGTTAAATTCACCGGAGGTTGTCACAAACAGCCTGCGTCAGTGTATAGAATTAATCAGTATTTTTCCTATGCTGGCGGTGTATGCTTACCATGCATATAATCACTATGAGAACGATGACAGTATGTATATTCACAGACCAGAGCCAGGTCTGTCTGCAGCTGAGAATTTACTTATGATGCTGCGTCCAGATAAACATTACAGTAAACTGGAGGCTAAAGTGCTTGATGTGGCTCTGATTCTTCATATGGAACATGGTGGTGGTAATAATTCTACCTTTACGACCAGAGTGGTAACTTCTTCAGGTTCAGATACGTATTCTTCTATTGCAGCAGCCATGTCTTCGCTGAAAGGACCGAAACACGGCGGGGCTAATATCAAAGTAATGGAAATGATGGAGAATATCAGAGCAAATATCAAAGATGTTCATGATAAGGATGAGATTGAGGCATATCTTGCGAAAATCCTGGCTGGAGAGGCTTTTGACCACAAAGGCTTAATTTACGGTATGGGTCATGCAGTTTATTCTCTTTCTGATCCCAGGGAACGTGTTTTTAAGAGTTATGTGGAGAAACTTGCTGTGGCAAAAGAACGTGAGGATGATATGCTCTTATATAATAACATTGAAGAACTGGCGCCTAAGCTGATCGCTGGCAAACGCAAGATTTTCAAGGGAGTAAGTCCGAATGTGGACTTTTACAGTGGCTTTGTATATGATATGCTGGGAATCCCGCAAGAATTATACACTGCAATTTTTGCCATTGCCAGAATTGTGGGCTGGAGCGCTCATCGCATGGAGGAATTGATTGGAATGAACAAGATTATTCGTCCAGCCTATATGAGTGTGATGGAGGAAAAAGAGTAGTTGACAAAAAAATAAATATATGATATCATGCCATAGTAATATCGATGCGTGGCTCAGCTTGGTAGAGCGCTGCGTTCGGGACGCAGAGGCCGCAGGTTCAAATCCTGTCGCATCGATTCTTGGCAGGGGTGCCGGAAGCCTTTAAAATCAAGGGTTTCCGGTCTTTTTTTGCGTTTCTGGAGTGTATGCATGAGGGTAAAATACAGGGGCGGGCCAACAAAATTCCAACAGATTTTTTCGGGACGTATGCAGGGGGATATTTGAAAGGCATCCCGGTATATATGGGATAGGTTTTCTGGCTGTTTGTTTTAGGGGAATGGGTATGGTACGAGATAGAACAAACTGGAAAATAAGGGGATTTTGAATAGGTAGTGAAATACTTCTTGAATCCTCTTAACAGGTATGATATAGTATAGACATAAAAACAACCGCCCACAAGGGGTTGACCAAATGATTATGATAGCAATGCCACCCTCTCACTCGTCAAAGTATCAGGGTGGCTTTTGCTATGTAAGGCTACTTACAAAACGTAAAAACGAACGTAAGCAATGCCAGAAGGAATAACCCGAAGGTCATTAAATCCTTAAAATCAAAATGATTCTTCATAGGCATCACCCCCATCCTTTTAGGAATGAAGGCCAACGCACCCTGTAACACGGCTGTTTTCACTGACAACCATACCATAAAAAGCAGGGGAAATCAATGGTTTTTGGGGAGGGTCAACAAAGTTCCAACAAAAATACGGAAAAGTGCAGGGGAATGTATGGAAGGTGGAAAAACGGGCGTATAAAAGGGAATCCCAACGTATCATATAGGGAAAACGGACGTATGAAGGGGAAAAAGCGTGGAACTTCTGATTCGGGACGCAGAGGCCGCAGGTTCAAATCCTGTCGCATCGAGTGGCTTAAAACATCGGGAATCCTTGATTTTGCTGGGATTCCCGTCTTTTTTTGTCTTCAAATCTGCCTTATTTTTTGAGAACAGTTGAGAACAGCTTAAAAATAGCAAAAACCAATCAACATTAACTAGGAATTGCTTTTACGGTTTGATTCTGGTTCAATCAGTATCAGAGAATGTTTAGTCAGGTTTCTAAATTAAATTTTCTGTAAGTGCCAGAAGGTATGGCATGATTTATGCAGTAATTTTTTAAAGTGTATGGCAGTTCGTCCCATAGTTCCTTATAAACATATGGAAACGGCGTGCTCCTGATAGATTCACCAATTAAAATCAAACCGTACAGTACATATTCCTTTGCCCCTGTGAGGCAGGAGGGAGGTTTCGGAAACCAGGAGGGAGGATTTTGCAGTGACGGCATATAGCGGTATAAAAAGAAGGCATACGAATCCGCGCAAGCTGTATTTTTCTATCCAGGGAAAATGATAAGACTCTTTTAAGCGAGCTGTCAGAGAATCCAGCGTATTCCGTTTATATGACGGAAAATCTGAGCTTTATCAGAAAGAAAACAATGGTCATCTTCTGTAAATGTCTGTCAGCTGGCGTTAAGCGTATTCCGCTTGCTGAGATAATGGATTGTATGGAAATAATCGTAGTAGACATAGGAAAGAAGAATATGATAAAATGGTGTATCTCGCAATACCGTTCTATATACAAAAGTTAAGCTGATGTGTCTGCTTTTGAACGAATGTATGAGAAAATAGAGGAGGTTTCGAATGGCTAACATTGAGATCAGAACATTTGACTATGCTGAAGGCAGCTATGCCAGCTGGATACTGCCATTTGACTATCATTGCCTATACATACTGGAAAATGGGAAAGAGGCATATATTGGAGAGACGAAAGATGTGCAGCAGCGCAGTAAGGATCACAAAAAACCAAGGGATATATGCTCCAGATATTCTTTCATGCGTATTCATATCCTTACAGGTAAAACTTTTGAAGAAACGCCGGCAAAACATTTTGAGACCTTGCTGATTCGTCTAATGAAAGCGGATGGAAAGTTTCATGTTCTGAACGAGCAAGAGGAATGGCAGCATTATTTTCGAAAGAACGAATTTGAGCTCTGCTTTGATCAAGTATGGCTTGAGCTGGAAAAAATCGGGCTGGTACGACACAAAGATTTCCGCGCCGTTTTAAATTTAAGTCAATATAAAT
>CAJUCK010000053.1:0-3354 GCA_910585395.1 uncultured Lachnospiraceae bacterium | reverse complement strand
TTTTCCCCCTATGTTCCATTAACAAAAGCACAATATGAAACGCTTACCAGTATCGTGCATACCATAGATTCTGGAGAAACCTTGCCCCATAAAGACGGCTATCTGCCTCGTCCAATTCTGATTTCAGGAGATCCAGGGACGGGGAAAACAGTAGTAGCTACGTCCCTATTTTATTATTTGCGGACGCAGAAAGCCTATCAGAATTTGAAAATTGGTCTTGTATACGCGTCAAGCACTACAAGAAGCGAAATTCAAGAAGTATTTAAGACAGTTCCAGGACTGAGAAAAAAAGATGTTATTTCTCCGATTGCTGTAGCCAAAGGAGGTTATGATATCGTCATATGTGACGAGGCTCATAGACTGAGACAAGCTAAGAATGCCGGCCAGCGTTATAACGGTATGATCAAACAGATGAACAGAACGTTGAGCTTAGATGATTCCTCTGATGAGCTGGATTGGCTTTTGAATTTCTCGAAATATCAGATCTTTTTCTATGATGTAAAGCAATCTGTGTCTCCATCTGACATTACAGAAAAGAGCTTTGCAGGGCGGCTGGACATGAACAAGCGGGGATATCGCCCGATTGAACTGAGAGAGCAGATGCGCATTCTTGCAGGAAATGAATATGTTCCGTATATATAATATGCTCTTTTTAAGAGCTGCAAAAATGAAACAATTTCATAAATATGACTTCAAGCTCTTTCGGTCCTTCGATGACATGTACCAGCGTATGAAAGAAAAAGAACGCACAGTGGGGCTGTGCAGATTGTGTGGCGGCTATGCCTGGAAATGGAACAAAAAGACACCAGAAATCCCTGACATCCAAATTGAGAACACTGGTATTTGGTGGAACCAGCAAACTCAGGGATGGCTGCGGAACTTGGATGCAAAAGAGGAAATGGGGAGTATTTATACGCTGGCTGGTCTGGACTTAAATTATGCCGCAGTTGTAATTGGTCCAGAGCTTTATTATGATTCTGACAGCGGTCTTATCGAGGTTGACCTTTCTCATTTTTATGATAAAAACGTCAAGACAAAAACATCGGGGGAAGACATTAAAAGATTTATACTCAATACCTATGCAGTGCTGATGACGCGTGGGATTATGGGTACTTACGTTTATGCGTGTGATGAAAATCTGAGAAAATATTTGCAGCAGTATATTCCTTTGGCCTGAAAACCAATTACAAACTCTGTCTGCGTTGAATCTGTACATTGTTCCCCAAATCCTGAATTTTGCAGAGAACAGTACAGCTGTTTCCTGCTTTTTAGAGCGTCAAGAGGAAACTCCTGATTTATAAGAGATAAAAAGTTAATAAAACGGGCAGAATTGTATGTTTGTGTTGGTAGTATCTTGACTATGAAAATACTATAATCAATTCATAAATCAATTCATATCACATTTCAGGAGGTAAAGCTATGAGCTTAGGGAATCATTTATTTCATGCACGAAAGAAAAAGGGACTGTCTCAGGAAGAGGTTGCTGAAAAACTGGGGATAAGCAGACAGACAGTTTCAAAATGGGAGACGGACGAGACTCTGCCTGATATTTGCCAATCAAAGAGACTGGCAGTTTTGTATGGTCTGTCACTTGACGAACTGGTGGAATTTGATATTGATATCAGAGAAATACAGGAAGTGATTGATAGAACGGATGAGGAAGTATCAGACAAGATGGACTGGACAAAGGCGTGGAGTAAAAAATATCCGATACTGGTCCAGTACCAGAACGAAGTAGATACAGTCTGCTATATGGCAGAACTGGATAAGCTTTTAAATGACCTGGAAAGGAAATACGGGTATAGTGAACTGGATTCTTTTCTTGTGCTGAAAGATATCTTGGCATCTCTTTGGAATAAGAGGAAGAAAAAAGGTAAGTAACTTTTGCGATATACTTAATTTGGCAAAAGATCTTCATCAGAAGAGATCCATCAGAAGGACAGACTTTACTGAGACTGCACTGTAAAATGGGCAGGAGACTTGAAGAATGAAGCAGATGCAAAATTTATTTTGGACAGCATAGACATCGCAGAGCAATTTATATTCTTGACAAGAGAAGTGTAAGATATTAAAATGAAAGCATTCGCTTGCATATAAATGATGAGACACAGGGAAAATGGATGAAAGTAGTCAAAAAATTATAGACGCAGCAATGTCTCTTGTCAGAGATAAAGGATATACTGCCACAACCACAAAAGATATCGCCCAAAAAGCTGGCGTCAATGAGTGCACATTATTTCGCAAATTCCAGACAAAGAAAGAGATTGTTCTTAGAGGTGTGGAACAGGAGAAATGGCGTGGAAACCTTACACCGAAGTTATTTGAAAATGTTAAGTGGAATCTGGAATCAGATCTGCAGATGTTTATGACAAAATACATGGAGAAAATGACGCCAGAGTTTGTCAAATTGTCAATTGGTCTCAGAGCGCCGCAGATATATGAAGAGACGGCGCCCCTTATCATGAAAGTGCCGCAGGCTTTTTTATCCTCTCTGATACAATATTTTCAGGAAATGCATCAGAGAGGGAGACTGCCGCAAATGGATTTTGAGAGCCTGGCGTTAACAATTTTTTCAAGTACCTTTGGCTATACATTTTTAAGTGCATCATTTGATAATAAGCTGTTTGAAACTGACAGGGAACAGTATATCAAGAACTCAGTGGCAGTGTTTGTTCAGGGAATAAAGGAACAAAAATAAAGTTACGGTGCTGTCGTATGACGGCGCCGTAACTATTACCCTGAATGCAAGTGAATACTTGCAAACCAAGAGGAGGAACAGAAAATGGAGATTACGGGAGCTTCAAATCTGGTCACAGGCATTGCTACAGCCAATTATGACAGTGTTCCTTTGGTTTGCTTTACCGGGCAGGTTCCGACATATTTGATCGGAAATAATGCATTTCAGGAAATTGATATTGTCAGGATAGTAAAAAGTATCGGTAAATATGCCGTTACCGTCCGCAGAAGAGAAGATATGGCAGCCGCGATTAGGGAGGCGTTTGCTGCTGCAAAATCTGGCAGGCCGGGTGTTGCAGTGGTTGATCTGCCGAAAGATATTCAGCAGGCTCTGGGAAGTGATGTATATCCAGAGAATCCCTCGATTGCCAGAGATGCAATTGCGGCATTTCTGTTACAGCAGCCAACGTATGATTTTGCTGAATGGAAAGCCCAGATTCAGAGATGGAAAGAAGAAAAACCTCTTGAAATGACACAGTGTAATAAAGCAGAAGTAACGCCTTTAGCTGTTATCCATAAAATTAACCAGATTTTTACCAATGCCGTTATTACAACGGATGTTGGGCAGAATCAGTTGTGGACAACACAATTTCTTGAGCTGACAAAACACAAACAAAT
>CAJUCK010000052.1 GCA_910585395.1 uncultured Lachnospiraceae bacterium | reverse complement strand
CCGTAAGAAGCCGGTCCTGCTGCCATATTGTCAGGATGAAGGGTACGTCCTGTACCGCCGCCAGATGCAACAGAGAAATATTTCTTGCCCTGCTCATTACATTCTTTCTTATATGTACCTGCTACCGGATGCTGGAAACGTGTAGGATTGGTGGAGTTACCAGTGATGGAAACACCAACATTTTCATGATGCATGATTGCAACACCTTCCTGAACATCATCAGCGCCATAACATTTTACAGTTGCACGAAGTCCGTCAGAGTATGCTTTTTCATATTCTACATTTAATTTTGCTTCTTTGTAATCGTATTTTGTCTCTACAAAAGTAAATCCATTGATACGGGAAATAATCTGAGCTGCATCTTTTCCAAGACCATTCAGAATAACACGCAGAGGTTTCTGACGTACCTTGTTTGCCTTCTCAGCAATACCAATAGCACCTTCTGCTGCTGCAAAAGATTCGTGTCCAGCCAGGAAGCAGAAACATTCTGTCTCTTCCTCTAATAACATTTTACCAAGATTACCATGTCCAAGACCTACTTTTCTGTGATCTGCAACAGAACCTGGAATACAGAAAGCCTGAAGTCCCTCGCCAATAGCTGCTGCTGCGTCTGCTGCTCTTTTTGCACCTTTTTTAATGGCAATTGCCGCACCTACTGTATAAGCCCAGCACGCATTTTCAAAACAAATCGGCTGGATCTTCTTAACCTGCTCGTATACATCAAGCCCAGCATCTTTAGTAATCTTCTCAGCTTCTTCCACAGAGCTGATTCCATAACTATTCAATACAGAATTGATCTTATCAATTCTTCTTTCATATGATTCAAATAAAGCCATTGTATTCGTTCTCCTTTCCTTACTCTTCTCTTGGGTCAATGATCTTAGCTGCATCTGCTACGCGGCCATACTGTCCTTTTGCCTTTTCCCAAGCAGTATTTGGATCATCACCCTTTTTGATGAAGTCAGTCATTTTTCCAAGGCTTACGAACTGATAACCGATTACTTCATTGTCTGCATCCAGTGCAATTCCAGTTACATATCCTTCTGCCATTTCCAGGTAACGAACACCTTTTTCCTTAGTTGCATACATGGTTCCAACCTGAGAACGAAGTCCTTTTCCCAAATCTTCCAGACCAGCGCCTACTGCAAGCCCATCATCAGAAAATGCACTCTGAGTACGTCCATAAACGATCTGTAAGAACAGTTCTCTCATAGCGGTATTGATTGCATCACAGACAAGGTCTGTATTCAATGCTTCCAAAATTGTCTTTCCCTGCAGAATCTCTGCTGCCATGGCTGCAGAATGGGTCATTCCAGAGCATCCGATCGTCTCAACCAAAGCTTCTTCAATTACACCATTTTTTACATTCAGTGAAAGCTTGCATGCACCCTGCTGCGGCGCGCACCAGCCTACACCATGTGTAAAACCAGAAATATCTTCAATTTTCTTGGAATGAACCCATTTTCCTTCTTCTGGAATTGGAGCGGGTTCATGTTTTGCGCCCTTAGCTACAGGACACATGTTTTCGACTTCCTTAGTGTAAATCATTTTAAGACTCCTTTCAATACATACAAATTTTATCATGTTAAAGACACTGTCATGCATTTAACATACCTAAACATATTTAATCATATTTTGTCAAAATAGTCCAGCATTTTCCACATAAATTTTCATCACTTGATCGCGTATCGCCACTGTTGGCTCTGTTGTGGGCGGCATGATCTGCAATCCCTCAAAAAAGCCTTTTGATCAATTGAGAATCTCCGTTTTCTGAGCTTCTCATATCATGCCGCAAGGATGCTAAAAAGGCAGAACATAAGTGAACTTAAATGTTAATCTTCTTCCAGCGGCAGCTCTCTCCATATTACTTCTGATTTTTCCTGCGTGCAGATAGATATCCAGTATTCTCCCAGCCTTTTTTGAACAAAATATCCGTGCTGGCTGCACAAAATCCTCTGTGGCAGATCTTGATTCTGTATAAAAAATTCTGCATCTCTTATTGGAAAATACATCCCCTGGCCTGTCATTTTCATAAAACTCTCCTTCAAGGTCCATAACTGAAAGAATCTCTCTTTTACCAGGCTCTCCTGATTTTCCTCAGACCCTCTAATATAGGCGAGTTCCGCATCTGTACAGCACCGTTTTATCACTGCTGCTTTCACAGAACGAATCTTCTCTGCATCTGCGCCTGTTTCCAAATCGGACAGTGCACAGACCACCATCCCTGCCGTATTACTCACATTAAAATAAATTTTCTCCTGCCCTGCCCAGAATGGTTTCCCATGCACGCCCTTTTTTACATTTGCTGCGTCAAAGGAAATTCCAAACTGCGCTTCAAAGCCGCAGGCTAATATCTGATCTGCAATCCTGCGCTGGTATCGCTTGTATTCTTTTGGCTGCACTTTTTTTTCAGAACAAAAGGTATAATAGACCACGGTCTGATGTTCCATACATACTTCTTCTCCTTAATTTTATTCTAACTCACTGCCAGAAAATAAAACTTTCCACTCCTGTCCAGGCAAGAATCGCGGCAAGGTAAACCAATACCCCTGCCGCCATAAAAAGAGGCTGTCCAAAAATGATGCCAGCTCCCATTCCTATCAACAGTTCCAGCACATGCACCCACAAAGGCGCATGATACAGACACACTGCAATCCCTGCCTCCAGAACTAAAACTGTGCATACCAGCAGAAAAGACAAATGGAATGCAAAAGCGCCCAGCATAACAGCCATGAAAAATACCGCAAAAAATACGGTAAGCATTCTGTAAAAATTTCTTTTCCTTCTTCTCTCTTGTTCCTTATATTTTAAAATTTCCTTCCGGTTCTCGCTCCTTATAAATTCAGCAATTTCCACAAATTCCAGATCGTTATCATTTACAGCATATTCTTCCTTCATCATTTGTACCTCCAAAATATTGCAAAAGGAAATAATCCTTATGACAAAAAGCACCTTTCCACATTCTGTGAAAAGGCACTCTCAAAAATCAGCCAAAGAAGGGACTCGAACCCTCGACCTGCGCATTACGAATGCGACGCGCTACCAACTGCGCCACTTTGGCATAGACATTTTTAAATCCTTGTCTATTATATCTATTTTGAATTAATTTTGCAATACTTTTTTTGTTTTTTTAACTGTGCATTCTTAATCCCTTGAAAATTTTACATGCAAACAATTAAAATTGCTGATTCTTTCTCCATCAAAATTTTTAATCCTTTATATAACAAGTATTCTTTTTCACTCTGCACACGGATAAAATGGCCGCCTTTATTTCAGCTTATGCAGAAAGGCTGCCCATCTTAAGAGCAGCCTTTTTCTTTTACGGCTGTTTATTTTTCTGTAATATATCCTTGTGCTTTTAAAAGTTCTGCGCACAGTATGGCTCCTCCTGCCGCACCGCGGACAGTATTATGAGAAAGCCCGATAAATTTCCAGTCATATACTGTATCTTCTCTCAAACGTCCTACGCTGATACCCATGCCATTTTCATAATTAACGTCTTCTGTTACCTGAGGACGGTCATCCTCTTCCAGATATTGAATAAACTGTCTCGGCGCACTTGGAAGCTCCAATTCCTGCGGAGCGCCTCTGAATTCTATTAATTTCTGTATTAACTGTTCTTTGGTAGGCTTTTTCTTAAATTTTACAAATACTGCTGCCGTATGGCCGTTCAGCACTGGAACACGAACACACTGACAAGTAATCACCGGCGTCTGAGCTGGCACAATCACACCGTCCTTAATCTCACCCCAGATACGGAGAGGCTCTTTCTCCGACTTCTCTTCTTCACCACCAATAAAAGGAATAACATTTCCCTGCATTTGGGGCCAGTCCTGAAATGTCTTACCTGCTCCGGAGATGGCTTGATAAGTAGTTGCCGTCACCTCATAAGGTTCAAATTCCATCCATGCTGTCAGCACAGGCGCATAAGACTGAATAGAACAGTTTGGTTTCACTGCCACAAACCCTCTGTCAGTACCCAGACGCTTTTTCTGAAACTCAATGACCTTCATATGCTCTGCATTGATTTCCGGCACTACCATTGGCACATCTTCTGTCCAGCGATGGGCGCTGTTATTAGAAACCACCGGCGTCTCAGTTTTTGCATATGCTTCTTCAATTTCTTTGATCTCTTCTTTGGACATATCTACAGCACTGAATACAAAATCTACTTTAGAAGCAACCGCTTCTATCTCATTCACATTCATAACTACGATGTCTTTGACTGCTTTTGGCATTGGCGTATCCATTTTCCAACGGCCGCCCACTGCGTCTTCATATCTTTTACCAGCAGACCGCGGACTTGCTGCAATGGCAACAACTTCAAACCAAGGATGATTTTCCAGTAATGCGATAAAACGCTGGCCTACCATTCCTGTTCCGCCAAGAATTCCTGCTCTTAATTTCTGACTCATTTCCAATCTCCTCACTCTCCCTGCCTGTCAAGCCGGAAGCTTCCATAATAAAATTTCTTTTGTCCGCTCTGGGCGTACATATGTATTTCTCTTAGATAGGTTAATACACTTCTGAGAAAAATGCAAGCCCGAATATTGTACAAATTTGACAGAACATGAAACTCAAATCTGTGTAAGATGTATAATAACGTCTTATTTTAGCAATTTATTTTCCCAGTCGGGAAGGTCTTTTTTCCAATCCTGTGACAAATACTCTTTCTCCATCGCAATCACTTTCTTCATTGCCTCCTGCCCAGGCGCGCCAACTGTCAGGCGCTTTTCAACACAAGTCTTCATAGAAACAGCTTCAAAAATATCTTCCTCAAACACTGGGCTGATGGCTTTCAATTCATCCAGGGACAAATCATCAATGGCTGTTTTTCTCTCAATACAGTACAATACAATCTGTCCTACAATTCCATGGGCATCCCGGAATGGCACGCCATGATTTACCAGATAATCTGCCGCATCAGTGGCATTGGTAAAACCCTTTTTTGCACTTTCTTCCATTTTGTCTTTATTAAATCGAATGGTGGTGAGCATTCCCGTAAACAGAGCAAGACATCCTTTTACTGTGTCTATTGCATCAAAGACCAGCTCTTTGTCCTCCTGCATATCTTTATTATATGCCAGAGGAATTCCCTTCATGGTAGTAAGCAGCGACATCAGTGAACCATAGACACGTCCTGTTTTTCCGCGGACAAGTTCTGCAATATCTGGATTCTTCTTTTGAGGCATAATACTGCTTCCTGTACTGTACGCGTCATCAATCTCTACAAACTGGTATTCATTGCTGTTCCAGATAATGATTTCCTCTGAAAAACGGCTTAAGTGCATCATTACCGTACACAGCGCCGAGAGATATTCTATCAAATAATCTCGGTCTGACACTCCATCCATGCTGTTTAATGTGGGTCCGTCAAATCCCAGCAGTTCTGCAGTATAGTACCGATCAAGATCATAAGTGGTGCCTGCCAGCGCCCCAGAACCAAGCGGACAATAATTCATTCTATGATATATATCTTCCATGCGGAAACGGTCGCGTTTAAACATTTCAAAATAGGCTCCCATATGATGCGCCAATGTAACCGGCTGTGCCTTCTGTAAATGGGTAAATCCCGGCATAAAAGTATCTACATTTTGATCCATAATTCTTAAAACAGCATTTAACATTTCATCTAATAGTTGGTCTGTTTCTAGAATTTCCTGCCTGGTATACATACGCATATCCAGCGCCACCTGGTCATTCCGGCTTCTGCCTGTATGTAATTTCTTGCCGGTATCTCCCAGACGCTCAATCAGGGCTGCTTCAACAAAGCTGTGAATATCCTCGTATTCATGAGAAATTTCCAGTTCCCCTGATTCCACCTCGTTCAAAATATCTTTTACTCCTGCCGTCAGTTCTTCTGTTTCCTGTTCTGTCAGAATTCCCTGTTTTCCAAGCATTTTCACATGGGCAATACTTCCCTCCATGTCCTGACGGTAAAATTTTTTATCAAAAGATATGGACGCGTTAAAATTATAGACCAGCTGGTCTGTTTCTTTGGTAAAACGTCCACCCCATAACTGTGCCATAAGTTTCCTCCTTTATCTCTATACAATATCACATGATTTTTGCTGTTCTCTCTGCCGTTTGGAAAATACACAGCCGCAGTAGTCCTGACGGTACATGCCATACGTTCTGGAAAGTTCCACAGAACGTTTATATCCATTCTTTTTCTTAAAATCAGAGCAGAGATAAGAAATTCCATATTCCTCTGCCAGCTTTTCACCAATTTCATTCAGCTTTTCAGCATTTTTCAACGGACTGATAGACAATGTAGTAGTAAAATAATCCATTTTAAATTTCTCTGCATATTCTGCTGCTTCCCGCAGGCGCAGCTCATAACACCGAAAGCAGCGTTCCCCTCCTTCTGGCACGTGCTCAAGTCCCTCTGCCATTTTGTAAAACCGCTCAATGTCAAAATTCCCTTCCACAAAATCAATGGGATAAAATACTTTGTCACTCTCCTGTTCTCTCAAAATATTCTGGGAAAACTGCTGAATAAAATTCTTCTGTTCTTCCACCCGTTTTTGGTATTCCTGAGGCGGATAAATATTAGGGTTATAATAAAACACGGTAATTTGAAAATATCTGCACAGATACTCCAGGACATAACTGCTGCAAGGAGCACAGCAGCTATGCAGAAACAGCCTCGGCACACTGCCCTGGTTCTGATGTTCCTCTATCACCTGCTCTAGTTCTCTCTGATAATTCCTCTTCATTCTTTTTCCTTATCTGCGAAATGCATACAGTGTCTCTTTATCCATCTCAAAAGGATAATTCTTCAGTTTTGCCTTATTTGCCATGATAGATTTCACATCTTCTATCCACAATCCCTCTGGAATTTCTACCTTCCCCAAAAGTTCATCTAAGTATTGGGTAAAATCTTCCACAGAAGCAAATCCCATCCGTTCAAGCACAGACTGTACTTCTTCTTTATTTTCATAAGCTCCTAAAAAGCCTGGCAGAAAAATTCCCACTGCTTTGCCATGAGGCACCTGCATCTCATAAGTGATAGCATAACTCAGTCCATGCGGAAGAGAAGTCCCTGTATGGGTAATAGCCATACCGGCGGTGGCTGCAAGCTGCATCAATATGTCAAACGCCTGATTTGAAAGAGTCTGTACTGGCTTCTCGCCTTGACGTCTGCACTCCATAAGCTCTTCTCTGATTTCAGCGAACAGCGAAAGTCCTTTTTCTGAATACATGCGATTATAAGAATCTGCATTCGTATTAAGATAACTCTCCAGCAAATGTGCCAGTGCATCCACTGCTGTATCAATCAAAGTATCAAGACCTGCTGTCTTGAGATATTGGCTGTCAATCAACGCCAGACGGGGATATATTTTATGGCTGATGCTCTGCTTCGTCTTGCGGGCATGTATGGTAAGTATTGCATAAGGCGTTACCTCTGAACCTGTTCCTGCTGTGGTTGGCACTTCTGCTACTGGAAGCGCTGGAAACTCTTTTGCCTCATATAAAATACGTTCATCTTCCGTTGGATTTGCTATGATAAGTGCAATGGCTTTTGCCGCATCCATTGGAGAACCTCCGCCGATTCCCACTACAAAATCCACCTGCTCTTTCTTTCCAAGTTCTCCCGCTTCCATAACAGTCTCTATAGTTGGATTTTCTTCTATACGGTCAAACAGGACGAACGGTATATTTTCCTCCTGCAGTGCTTTTTCCACATCTTCCAGAGATCCATTGACGCGAGAGGAATGCTTTCCTGTCACAATCATTGCCTTACTTCCCAGAGCTGCCAGTTCTCTTCTATGATTCATGACACAATTGTTTTCACTGTAAATCTTGGTTGGCATATAAATCTGCATATTTTTCTTCCTTTCTATTTTAAGTCAGCCATCTTAACAAATATCGTACTATATCTTTGGCACCAGGGCTCCCGCCTGCTTCCTGAGAACCCGTCTCTCGCCAAATACTCAGGTCATATTATACCTCTTTTTTGCTTCTGGCACAACTATTTCTCAAAATGCTGGTAATCCTTCACAGAATTCCAGCTTCCTCCCCAGATAAAACCATGTTCTGTAAATAACTGATAGCACAAGTCACTTTCGTCTATTTTATGATCAAATTCCTGGCTGCGGTCTGCATATTCAGCTCCATTGACTGGACTGATTTTCGTCTCCCCATTGTCCATTTCCTTTATATAAGGATTAAATCTTGGATTAATATCTATGGCAGTTCCATATCCGTGGCGGGATATTCGGCTAGTCCCTGCAATCTTTCTGTAATTGAAAGCTGAAGTATTGTTATCGCTCATGGATGATTCATCTTCCGCACCGTATTCATCAATCAAAACCATCTTCTCTATCGGATAAGAATTTTTATATAATTCTGACATAATTTCCAGTATATCTTCTGCAATAGAAACATTTACAATCAATTCCCCAATATGAGTCTGTCCGTCAAATCCCATATGGAGCACCCTCAGATATCTCAGATCACTCAAAGAAATATGTTCATTTTCCTGATAAGAAATTCCTGAAATTTTCTGCTGCAGTTCTGCCCCAATCTCTTCACTGTAAAACAGTCTGTCTGAAAGCCCCGCTTCTATCTTGGAAATGTCTAGTATTGTTCCAGCTTCCATAAGCTGAATGCTGGCAAAATCTAAGAGAGGTTCTGGCTGGATTGGAGAAAACCCTTCTGCACTCTCATCTTTTCTGTCCTGATGCATCTGCTGGCTGTTCTTCTTTTCTTCCAACAAAGTTTCTTTCATATCTTTTTTCTTTATAGATTCCTGCTTGATAGAATTTTGCCGCGTATCTGTACTTTCCTTAGGGCTTCCCACTTTCTGGCTGTCATTTTGAGGCTGGGCAAGCTGCCATCCTAAAAAAAATATAAATATTATCACCCAGAATCCAGCCCCTGTTCTTCTTAAAATTTTACGTTTCATCTATCATCCTCCTGTACTAAACCATTTCATGCTTATTCCATACTATAGGAAACCTAAAGAGATTTCAATGAAAAACCCGTTTGAGTCTGCCTGCTTTTATCAGTTTATGATGACAGCGCCAAATTTTTATGTCTTCTTAAGCAGCAGGGAGAGGTTGTACTGTAAAAAATTTATTCTTTATTCAATAAGCCCGCTTTAACTCCCCTAAATCCTCAATCTTGAGAGGATCGCAGGCTCCTATAATATATGAACTGCCATGCCTCTGGTTTTCCAGCCATCGACACGGCAGTTCATATACGACACTCTGCAAAATTACCTTTACCGGCAGTTTAAATTCTTATAAAATAATGTCCTGTTTACCTATTCTGGCAAATGCTTTATCTTCAAACACCACTGCAATTCCATGTTCCTGATCAAATTTGTAATTGCACATAATGGAAACTACATGTCTGCCCTCTGTTCTTGGAACATACAGATACTTTGGCGCTACATATTTAAAAATATTTTCTATTTTATCTGTTCCTATTTCCTCTCGGTTAAGCGTCAAACAGTATTCTTTCACTTTCTCTAATGCTGATTCAATTATATACTCTGATGCAGCCAGTTCCGTTACTGCTTCCTTTTGGCTTTCTAATATCTCCTCCCCTGTATAGCAGTCGTATTGTACATCCATCGTAAATTCCCTTCCCCATATTCTGACGCCCTGCTTATTCATCAAAATCACCTCCTGTACTTTCTGCATCACGTTTTCTGCACTCTGATACTCCGCCCAAATGTCCAAAATAATCATTCACTTTGGTGGGAATAAGGTCACAAGTCTTCATATCATTTCTTTCATGCCACGAATAACCGTTTTCTTTCCTCCACTGGCTGACATCCCTGGGCGTCCAGTCGCTCTTACCTTCATAATGTTCCGCATTCCACTGCACTGCACATTTTTCATCACACTGCCTGAAATTTTCAGCACGATTTTCCGACATATGATCAATTTCTACGGTCGACTCTGAAACTTCTGAAAAATCTGGTATAGCATCTCCATATTCGATGCTTTCTTTCTTATATTTGTCAAGAATATCCTGGACTTCTCTGTCATTGGGCGTAAATTCTGATTCTCCCCGGCATTCGGACCACTCACCTCTCTCGCTGGATTCTCTGGGTGTCTGCTTTAAACGTTCTTCGTAATTACTGCAGTAAGGATTATCTCTCTCTATCTGAGGTAATTCCACTGTTTCCCGTTCTGAATCTTTGAAACGGTATTCTTTCGTATTCTCAAGTGAAACATTACTTTCCAACTGTGGAAGCTCCATCCCAAAAGGCCGTTCAGATTCTATCCTCCAGCCATTTTTGTCCAAAGACCCAATATCTGATATTTTTGTTCCAGGCTCAAAATCCCCCAGTTTCATTACATCACCTTCTCTCGCAGATATTCTGTACGCAGTAATTCTATCGCTGTATTCTCTGGATGTTTCTCATGCTCAACCCGACAGATATAGTACATAATAGCATACAATTCCCAATCGTCAAACCCACAAAATTCACTCTCAACATTTGCTTCATGATATTCCCCAGCTGTTCCAGGCTGCTGCACCCAGATGTTCCCCGGAACACATCTGTCAATGTAAAATTTTTATCAATAAAATCGGCAACTGCCCATTCATATACCCTGTTTCTTTTCTTAAAATTAGATATCAAATCTTTTCGGATCTTGGCAGAAGCATTACAAACTTTTATTTGATCTGGTAATTCTGCTGCTTGTTCTTCTGTTAAATGTTTTTTCAAAAGTAAATGCAGCAGTTCTCTGCTCTGGCATTTTCTTGCCGTCAGGGAAGAGACTTTTCTCTTTTCCTGCAAAGAAAAAGAAGGTATCTCATATCTTGGCAGAGAACATAATACCGCTTCCTGCCAGTCATTTTGATATACTGCTGCTACGCCTGTGGGCAGTTTCGACAATTCACAATACTGATATTCTTTCAAAGATATAGAGCCTCCAGTGATTTGTCTGTCTGTGCTTTCTGGAAGGCGCAGTATAATTTTGGTATTGGTGTTTCGAATTGCTGCTGTGTCCAGAAGATTGGGCGCCTGATCCACTATCACAAATCCTTCCCCATAAGTCCTGATCTCTGCAATCGCATTTGTCAGCATTTCAACCGACTTTCCTGTCAGGTTGGAGGATTCTGCACTCTGCTCTGTAGACGTTTTTTTCAAAAGATTATGTGCCTCTTCCAAAACAGTCACATGTCCAAGGGGCACATTCATACTCTCTGCATTCGAACTTCTGTATTCCTGCAGTTTCAGAACAAGCAAACCCATAATCAATGATTTTGTTTCCATTGCGCCTACTCTGCTGATATCAACAATCGCACTTTCATCAAAAAGCTCCTGCAGATTCATCTCATCACTGGCAAACACGCGTCCATTGATACCATTTGTAAGGGACTTAATTCTGGTTGAAAGAGAGCCAATATAATCTCCTTTCGTATCTGCTGAATACTCAGAGCTTTTAATCACATAATCCAATTCCCGCAAAACATCATCGAATGTAGGAAAAAGCCCTTCTACTATTATGTTTTCAGATAAATCCAAGTCCCATCCGGCAGAAATATAAGCTTGTTCTATGGATTCCTTCAAAACAGCCGGCATAGCCGCATACATCGGCCAGCAAACATTAAATATCTCTATGATACGTTCAATATGTTCCAGTACATGCACTCCTTTGGGAAACGAAAAAGGATTGAGTTTCAGAATATTTCCTAATTTAGGATTTGTGCCAAAACATTTTACATCTGCAAACACGTCTCTGTACTCTCCTTTAGCCGGTTCGATAACGAGAAAGGGGATCTCCTGCTTTTTGAGCTCCTCCAATAAGTGGTAAACCGCATTTGACTTGCCAGAACCGGTTGAACCTGTCACAAACGTATGCATTGTCAGACTGTTCAAATCCAGGCTGACCCGTGTGTCTGTCTGCTGCCCTAAATGATAGACTGTTCCCACGTTTATTTTTTGTTCGCCAAATGCCTTTCTGGTTATGACTTCCTGTGCAAAAGATGCATGTTCCACCACTGGCAGCCCTCTTACAGAATGCCTCGGAAATCCCATGTGAATTGCCAGCTCATTCGTGCTTACCAGGGCTGTGGGTTCCACAGCCAGCTTCCTTTCTCCCTCATAGTTAAACCCACTATAAAGAAACTGAGGATGTTTAAAATGCAGCAGATAAGAAAGAAGCTGTTCCACAGAATCTTCATCCGTCCATGAATTCACGGCGTTTCTCTCAATCCCGCTGTCTGCTCCTGCGACAACTGATTTATATGTATTGGCTGCCGTTTCTGTCACTGCCGCTGACTCTCCTAAAAAGTATACTGCAAAGTTCCACATTCCAAAACTTTCACATTCTTCCATCCGCTCTAAATGTTTCCTGATCTTCTGCAGTACCATATTTAAAGTCATATTATTTGCATTTAATGTAATGGCTTTTGAAGAACCGAAAGTGTCCGTCATCGTTTTCGTGTTTACTAAGTTAAAGGCTTCTCCTGCGGAAAACGCGTCGCTCTCATTAACGCCTCTGCCTATGCTCCTGCCTGTACTGCTGCCCTCTGTGATCCCAGAAGTTCGGCTTTCACTACGGCTCCAGCTGTGAGAATCACTAAATCCATAGGTTAATGTCTTTGAAATGGAGTCAGACACAGAATCTGTATGGCTTTTACTGTTTGCCGTTGAATGGCTGTAACTTGCAGAAAGCCCTGCATTCCCTCCAGCCTGTTCGTTACCGCCATGCCCCCCTCCAAAGACTCCTACATTTATACCATTGGTAACTGTCCTGCCTTCACTATCTGCAGTCCCCTTTGTATGGGCAGCGCCTTTTGCTTTTGATTCACTGTCTGTATGTGTATCTGTATCTGTAACAGTTGCGGCCAACGTATGGCTAAGCCCTGTGCTATGGCTTCTTGAATCTGTTTCATTTTTTGAAAAACCTCTGGTCTTGGTATGGGCCGTATTCCTGGTTAATCCTTCACTGTTTCCTATAGCGGTGCTGCTGCCATCGGAAACTGTAAAATTCATCTGCATATTGGCAAAGGGCGATACCTGCGTATAAATCTGCTCATATTCATGTTTTTTGCGCATTAATTCCTCATGTTCGAGACTGTCTGCAATAAACAATGCTGTATATTTCTTGCCCTGCATTGCGTAAACAAATTTTTCCAGACCTTGAATAAAATCTTTATTGCTCATGGCAGCGGATTCCTGTTTATAGTCCGCCACACAGGTCACACTTGAAATTCCTCCAATATTCTGGACATTTAAATACTTCAGATCTTCCTTTAGATCTTCATCATAATATTCTAAAATCCTGCTCCCGGGAAAGAATCCCAGCAGGCTCTGCTGCAGCATTCTGCGAAATGTACCGGCTGAATTCATGCCATTGGGCCTTGCCCCCAGATAAAAATCTGTTTTTTCGCCATCGCTTTTCAACATCAAAACAAGTGTGCATGGTTTTCCAGAAAGTGTATGAAATACCATGGCAAGCTTATCCACAGAAAATTCATCTTCCTGATATACAAGCTCCGATATCTTAAAAAACTGAATATTCTGCAGGCTTTCACAATAATCTGCTGATGGACTGATGATGGGAAGCTGGTCCAGCTTAGTAATATAGCCTTTCATAACCTCATCATCAATAATCCTAAGGCAGTTTCCAAGATTATTCTGCAAAAGATTCAGATTCAGTTTTTCTGGATTTTCATCTGCAAAAGGTTTCGGATTCATCACCGGAACCGCTGTTTCCCTTAAAAATTTTGGCTCATCTACAGAAAAAATCTCCTGACTATAGTTTTTATCCTCTTCATATTTCATATCTGCTTACCAACTTTCTTATAGTACCTTATCTTTTTCATTTTCTTCCCTTCAGCATTCACAACTATGTCAACCGTCTTGCAGCAGCCTGTCGGCTGTTTCTGTATTCCATGCTGCACATATTGTTCATAGATTTCAATATTTTCTTTTTTCGCCCTGTTAATAAAAGGTTCCCATATACCATTCCTTCTTTTTACACGTTCTCTCTCTTCCTGGTCGCTCACAAAAACATACAGTTCTTCTCTTTGATCCAGTCCTCCATATCTTAAATTTCTTTCCCAGACAGTTTTGCGCAGATACTTCTTTTTTACACTTCTGTCAAATGCATAAGATTCTGAATCATACAATCTGACATAACCTGCACTGGAATGAAGTTTCTGCTCCGTTTTCCTGGAATCTGACGCAACGGCCGTCTTCGGGGATTGGGCTTTTAAAATATCTGAATTAGAATAATGATTATAACCACCGCCGCTGCTGCCAGCCCAATCCCCATAGCTTTTTTTAATTCACGCTCCTTTAATGCAGTATTCTGGCTGGCAAGTTCAGCCTTTCTGGCAACTATATGTTCTCTCTGCCTTCTCTGCTCTTCTTCCACTCTCTGATTTTCTATCTCCAATTCCCGTTTTCTTTTATCCAGTTTTTCTTCCTCATAAGCTGCCGCTCTCCTGGCGTCTCCCATGGATTGGTCAAGATTCCACTGCTGGACAGTTTCTGGCGCTGACTGCTCCGTTTTCTGCCGAAAATTCTGCCCGGCATCCGCAGGTTTTTCTTCACTGCTCTCGCACATTTTTAACTCTGCCGTTTTTCTCTCCTGCAGAAGCCTTGATATTTTATCCGCATATATTATCTGGGCAACCTCAATCATATGTTCAAATCTTTTTATCGAAAAATTTTTCATTAAATCAAGTTTTAATTTCTCCCAATATTCTTCATTCCACAGGTTTTCATTTGACCGTATTGGCGTCAGTTCTCTATAAGTCTCAAAAATACCAGGAATCTGCCTGCAATACTCATAATCTTCCCTATATTTTTCAAATGTAGGGTCTACAACAAAGCAATCCACAAATATGTATTTCAACCCTTTCATGTCATTGCTTTCTACACACCTTTTTACCTCTGCATGCATTTCTTATCCTCCTGTTCTAAATATCGAGAATCTCATTAATTTCTTCCCTACATGCTTCTATCCACCCAAGAATTCCTTTATTTTTCTTTAACTCCGCTTCCTTCGTCTGCTGATCGTTTGCGCACTGTTCCAGCTCATCATACTTCTTCTGAATCAGTGCGTCCAAATCATCAAAGATTTCTGTGAACTGTGTTTTCATGTTATCAATCTGCTCCTGCGCGTAATTAAGGGCATTTTCAATCCCATCATCCAGATTCTTTCTAAGCCTGCTGATCAGTCCAGTTTGAATATCAGACGTATCGACAGAGAATTTTTCTATCTTCTCTACGCGTTCCTCAAAAATATCTTTCATGACAGTCCTATATTTCAGCACTGTTTCATAAACTGCCTGATCTTCATAGTCATCCACCGTTTCATAAACTGCCTCTTCAACAAACTTTTCTTCCCCCTTAAACAAGCGGCGGAAGAATCCTCCGATTCCTCTCGACTCAGGATTTCTGACGGTACGGGTTCCAACCTTCTCTCTGTGAGAGCCTACCTTTACTTTTTTTGTACCGACTTTACGCTGCTCTGTGCCATCAACTACTTGTTCTTCTTCCTGTCCGACTTTTTCATAATAGACTTTTTCCTCATAATACACTTCTCCCACTTCATCTACTGTCTCCGCTGCAAAATCATCGGAACACCATGCTTCTGCGTTCTCGCGCATATTCTTTAAAGCACCTTTAATAAGATCCACTGTTCCAAACTCAAGCTGTTTGTCTGTTGCCGAGTCGTCAATCTTAGAAAGTTTTACCTGATATTCATTGAGAATTCTCTCTCCTGTTTCCATAACTTCCTGATTGATAACACTTTCCAGCTCTGAGGTCAATTGTGCAATAGAATCTGAACTCATAATCATAAACTGGGATACCAGTCTCTTAGCCTCTTCTCTGTTGGTTATCACATCTCCGTACGGCTCAAACACTCTTTCATTTTTTCTGGAAGCATCTCTCTCCAAAGCATCTGCCTTTGCTTTAATAGAATCTATAGGATTTAAAGATGCAATTCTCTCTTTGAATGCCTCTGCTTCTTTTCCGTCTGCAATCTTATCCCTCACTGCCGCTGCCCTTTGGGCACAGGCTTTGGCTGCCTTTTCATCTGTGGCAACCTTTGTTTTGGCTCTTGCCAGTACATGGCTGCTCTCAAGAACCTCCTGAAAAGATTCTACCAGATCCTTTACCTTTTTCGTCTTGGCATATTTCTTGACATATGCAGTAATGGCAGCCTCAATGGAATAAATTCCACAGTGAATCAGCGCCTGCTCTTTGGTATCCTCGTTCTGTACTGCTTTGCTCAGCCTATACTCAAGCTCCCGCTGCGCGCTGGGTGACAATGTAGAATACTGCTCTAAATGCATGGCTTCGAAATCAATAAATTTGTCAATCATTGGCAGCGTATCCCTTGCTGCTGACGGAAGCCTTCTCTCTTCATTTCTGGTTAAATTATCAACATCAACTCCTTCCAGATAGGTTCTAATATTCAAAGCTGTATAAGCTGAACAGGGAAATATCTGCGGATCTTCAATTCCGTATGAAGCCAGATATCTTCTGGATGCCTGGATTGCCCTGCCGATATCTTCCTCTTCTGGATTAAAACTATCCATTTTATTGATCACAAAGAGAAAACGGTCTCTTACCTGTTTTCCTCCTTTCTTTATCTGTTCTGCCACATAAGACAGCAAGGATGCATCGTCATTGGTATGGAGCTGGGTTCCATTCAGAACATACAGAATCAGATTATTTGAGTCATTGTTGATGGCACGGAACGTTGTATTTTTGTGTGCCTGATTCTGAGCATTATTCGGCCCTGGAGTATCTACCAGCATCAATGCTGTGCTTCTGGCATCCAGAAAGGGGATATTTCCCTCTGCTTCTATCTTGTACACAGCTTCATCTTCATTTAAATCGCTCATAATGTCATATGTAAGATCTGGAATATCATGCAGCACCTCTCCATTTTCATCATATACATGTGCTGTAAATATCTCCCTGTCATTATCCAGAATCTCTGTAATCGTTGCCGTACATGCTTCATTTTTGGAGGGCATTAATCGTTTCCCCAGCAAGGCGTTGATCAATGTTGATTTACCAGAACTCATTGTGGCAATTACATTGATAGGAAATTCAGAATTCTTGATACTGGCAAAAGCTCTGATAAGCTTCGCGTCTCTAAAATCCTCCACTGGTCCTTCTTGTAAATCTGTAAATATCTGTATTACTTTATCTGTGATATCTTCGTCTGACATTCCCTGAATAAATTTTAAAGAAAGTTTCTTGATAATTCTGTCTCTCTCAGCACAACGGAAAACATCTTCAAAATCATCCCAGTCTAAAGACATGCCGTAAAAATCTATATCAAATTCTACTGTATTAAATTCATCTACCAGCATCCGGGGAAATTTTCCGATCCATTCCTGCAGCCGTTTCCCCTTCACAACTTTATATAGACTGCTGTCATCTGATATCGCTTTTCCATTTACGTCAATTTCAGTCTCCATGCGATATGGATTATACTTTACATAAACCTTTGTCATTTGTCTTTCCTCCCGTTATTAACATTATAATTAATTTTTCTATATATGCAAGACCACATGTTTTCAACAGATTGCTTTCTTCATTCTTCCCATTCTGAACTTTAATGTTTGGAAAATTTTCTGCATAATATGCAGGCAGATTCATCCGTTCAAATTTGTCCACATAATTATATAATTCTCTTTTCTGACTTCTTGACAGCGAATTTTCTGCAGACATTTTGGCCAAATACCCTGCTTTAGAAGAAACAGGACAAACCATAGGATTTTTAAATCCTTTTTTTATTAAATAATTTATCTGCCTCTTTATTACTGCTGTCACATTTTCTTCTTCCACATTAAAGGCATCCACTTTATTGATAATAAAAATTACTGGCGTTTTCCCAATCGTCTGTTTTACGAAATCAAGATGCTCATCTTCGTCATTCGTCAAAAGTTGAGTTGCATTCATAATGTATATCAGTAAATTGTAATTTCTGCCTTTCAGCAGCCTGTCTGCAATGATTTTATGGCTTTCATCCCCGCTGAAATTAACTCCAGGCGAATCATCCACAACTATCCTCATATTCTGCAGGCAGCCACGGAAAAATGTGCTGATAACAATTTTATCCAGCGCGTTCTTCTCATGATTGCTGAGCAGTTCCTGGCTCTCTGCCCCCATCACCAGATCATGATCATATTTATAGGTATATCCATCTTCAAATGCTTTGTTCACGATACAATGGATTTTACTGGTACACGCCATATTTTGGGAAAGACAGACGTACTTCCCGGCCAATGCGTTTATAAATGTTGACTTTCCTGCGCTCATAGTGGCCGTCACCATCACGCCAAAAGGTTTTTGTTTCCTGAATTTCAGATTTTTGCGTATCAATTTAATATATTCTTTTTCTTCTATAAATTCCGGGTTCTTCCCCAGAACTTTCAGCTGACACTGTTTCCCCTGAAAGGGCTTTAAAAGAGACTCTATCAGATCTTTCTTCTCTGTCATCTCTGGGAAATCTTCAAAATATCTAGTCAGAACAGAATAAATCTTCTCTGAAAAATCTTCTGTAGTCTCATAGCCTATCATATGCATTAAATCAAGCAAAATAAAATAACGGTAAAAATTTATCCCATATTCTCTTTGCACTTCTCCTGATTCTGATAAAATTTTTTCATATGCACATAACTCTGCCTTTTCATATTTTCTCCTGTTCCACCGGCCAGCGTTCAGATAACTGCGCAGTCTTCTGAGATATTCTTTTTTTGTTTCCTCACTGTCCCTGACAATTGGATTTCTCACAACAATATGAGCCATTGATAAAAAAGCTGTATTGATTTCTCCCACCTCCTGACTGATATCCTTCTTAACCTTGACCAAATCTCTATACTTTTTCAGCTCTTTTTCTTTCTGTTTTTTTCTGTAACGTTTTCCATTCTTTTTCATAAACATTTCCTCTGTTCCAGTATCTTTATCAGCTCCCCCTGGCTTCTCAGCCACATCTCAATCCCCTTACCGAAAACTTCTGCACTGACCATATAAATCCCCCCATCATTTTCCAATATTTTCGCAGTAGGAAGCCTGTCCAGCACAGCGTCTATATCATTGCCAAAATACTGAAATTTAATTTTCTGCAGTTTCCCGCCATACATGAACTGCACTCTCTTGCGGAACTCTCCTTCCTCAAAACGACTGCTGTATGGTATGTGAAATCTTTCATCTGACACCTTTAAGTCTTTAATCCTGTCAATTCGATATATCGTAGGGAAAGAATCATTTATCACATCAAAATCTTTCTGAACCTCTTTATCATCAATAAACGCAGTCAGATAAAAATAATATTCAGAA
>CAJUCK010000051.1:17942-20121 GCA_910585395.1 uncultured Lachnospiraceae bacterium | reverse complement strand
TAAGGCTTTCCATAGCTTCTTCATCACCTTCTCTGGCTGCTTCCATAAGATGAGAACGATTACTGCTTAATTTTTCACTTGTCTTAATCTGAGATTCATTTTTATATACAGGCAAAATTACCTTTCCATCCGTTGAAAGCGCAGAAATTGTAGCATTCACGGGAATTTTTCTGGCATTTTTTGTTCTGCTTTCCTGTAGATATTCTATCACGTTCTGAAGATAAAAGATCAAAGTCACACCTATTCTCATTTCATCACAAATCCCAGCATACGCTTCCCTGTCTGTGCGCTTTTCAATCTCTACCCTTTCTTCCGTAGTCACTCCGCTTCCAACAAAATAAGGATAGTAGTAATCTACCTGAAAGTCTGTCTCATTTATATATTCTCCCCGCACTGCGATTCCTATATACTTACCAAATTCCTTACTTAATTCTGCAAATACATTACCATAATCATCCTCAGTGATCATTTTTTTATCAGGATTATTTACTATATCTTCTATTAAACAATCCATATCCCGTTTATTTGTAATATTTTTAAATCCAATACTTCTCAGATAATTATGCATTCTTTCCTCCCTATGGTGCATCTTTTGCTCCATAAAACTAGAGATGAATGAACTTCCCTCTCCTTGCAAAAAGCCTGTCTTTTAATAATTATATCCCTTTCATAAAACCTTAACAACTCCTCAAGTTATATTATATAATAAAACTTACTGTTTTGCAATTTTTTCTTTTATATTTTTATAATATTTTTCCTTCAAAATTATTGGTGAATTTAGATTATCTCTTTAGAAGTTCTTATATGTCGGTATAGCCCGTATTTTCGAGCTTTCCTGGCATTTTAGATATGGGGAGAAGTTCTTATATTTCCTCATAACCTTTTAGTTTTTCCTTCTCAAAGGAGGAGCCATCAGCATGGTCAAAGTCTATAACAAAGAATTTAAAAAGCAATTAGTGAAAGAGTATATCCCAGGTAAAAGTTATCCTGCTCTTCTTTCTCTATATTATAATGTCATTATATCGGTTAATTCTATGACAGGCAATCAGGATAATTATAAAAAAGAAAAAATAAGAAGCAACACCATTGCTAATGATAAAATCCTGTTTTTCCTCCAGCTCCGCTTTTGTTAAATTAGAAACAGACACCATCTTTTTCTAGTTTCCATTTGTCCCTTTGATACATCTGTCTAGCTTCCTCCT
The DNA here is from genome assembly GCA_910585395.1 of uncultured Lachnospiraceae bacterium. Classification (GTDB taxonomy): domain Bacteria; phylum Bacillota; class Clostridia; order Lachnospirales; family Lachnospiraceae; genus Petralouisia. The sequence goes on along the minus strand of CAJUCK010000051.1, from coordinate 18,919 downwards.
TTAAATGCCATGGCATGCCATTTTCGTCATAATATAAATTGCTGTGCTTATACTTCACTCCGCCGCTGATATTTGCACCCGTCTGATTGGAAGTACCTGCCTTATTCTCATTCTTGTGTAAAAACAGCCTGTTCATTAGGAAATATCCCGAAAACATTTTATATTGTCACTGTTGATATTCATATCCTCGCCTCCTCTTATATCTTCAAATCCAGATTCACACCTACCTGTGGCTGATCTTTCACAGTGATTTTGCCCGCATCCTCCTCCTGAGCAGCTCCGATAATTATTTTCATATCTGTGTCGTTCAAATAAATTGTTCCATCTTTAGAGGCAGCCATTTTTCCATTTATAAGCTGTTCAGTCCTGCTATAAGCTGAACCATCCTTTATTTTTTCCGCAGTTTCTTCCCCTGCCTTTTCCGTTTCTTTCTTTCCTTGCAGTGTTTCCTCAAATTCTTTCTTCTTTTCTGCCGCCTTTTCTATTGTCTTTTTAATCAATTTTTCAGTATTTTCCTGTGCTTCCTCCCGAAGTTTTTTGTTTAATTTGTCCTCTCTCTTGGTTTGGGAAAAAGAGTGAAATTTTCCATTCTCATCAATCCAGTCATGACGAAACACTGTCGTACTTCCTGTCATTTTATTCCAGTTCTCAGCCAGTTTATTTTTCGCCTCAACGCCCGTTATCAATTCCTTCATTTCCTTTTCAGTTTCAGGATTATTCTGCATTTTCTCTAAAAGCTTCGGACTGACTGTCAGAGTTATTCCAGTTTTCGCCGTAGAAAAACCATTTCCAATCCTAAACTCTGCGCTTGGAACAAGCTTTGTCAGTCCGTTTGCATATTCTGTTACACTCTTTGATTTGCTGCTTTTCTCTGCTGTTTCAAAACTCTTTTGTACGTCCACTGTTTCTTTTGTTTCCTCTTTTTTTGCTGCTTCCTTTTTAGATGAAGCATATATGTTTTCATAAACATTGTTATT
>CAJUCK010000051.1:12996-17929 GCA_910585395.1 uncultured Lachnospiraceae bacterium | reverse complement strand
CTCCTGTAATTGCCATAATTCGTATCCTCCTTAATAAAAATATTGTAAAATCCTTTTCACCTACAAAATTTTGTACAACACCGCCATCCAGTCACTTATCTGCCTTTGATAAGAAATCTGGGCTACTCCAGCATCTGAACCTGTTTCATACAAGCAGGATTCTCCCCCGCAAAAGAAACCGGGAAGCTTATGAAAGCCGCCAAAAACAATGAAAACATCTCCATCTGCATTGTTTTTTACACAAAAATCTTCAAATGCCTCGCTGTCTACATAAACGTAGCTGTCATCAAATGAGATCATTTGTTGAATGCTGCTGTCATTGTTTGAAATGACAGTACCCTCCCCATCAGCATATTCATATACCAGTATGCCCTCATCCTCACTGCACCGGGCATAGGAATTGGTATGTACTGCCAGCAGCATAGCCGCAATCACCAGGGCGGCCGCGGCTGCCATGCCTGCGCACATTCTTTTACGGTATGGACGGAAACCTGCAATCTTACCCATCCGTCTTTTCATGTCTTCAAATCCCCTTTCCCCCGCATAGTTGACGGCAGGCGGCGTACCCTCCGTCCCGGATCGCAGCAGTTTCAGGGTTTTCAGCAATATCAGACCATATTCATGCGCCGACCTCCCACTCTTTTGTATGCACACCCTGTCGCAAATATCCTCCAAATCCGCCCGGAACTTTTTTTGAAAGATTGTCAGGAACGGATTTACCCATAAAAGACACCGCAGGATATCCCACGCAAGCCCAAACCATAAATGCCCTAAACGGATATGTGTACGCTCATGCTGAATGACAGACTTTAATTCATCTCTGCTGTAGCACTCCAGCATTATTTCTGGAACGACAATCTTCGGTTTCAGCAGCCCCACAGTAAACGGCGTGACATTCATGTCCGTAACACTGAACACGATATTATCCAGGGAAACCTTTTCCATCCTGGCAACCGACTTCCGGAGGCAAAGCCGTTTCTCGAATATGCATATGGCAGCTACAAAAATGCCCGCCATATAAATACGGTCAGCCCACAGGCAGGTCATAGTTGCATGCGTTACCCGCCATGTCATTTTCAGCACAGCCTCATTTTCATAAAATAGCTTCAGCCTTCCAAGAAACGGGACAAGCAGGAATAATGACCATAACAGCCCCCTTAAGAAAGTCTGTTCCGAAAAAATTATCTTCCGCAGCAGCAGAACAAGCCCAATCAGAACAAAGGAAAAGATCGTGCACCGCACAAGCTGTGTCGTGTAATATGCCGCGCAGAAATCCAAGAGGCTGCCAATCTGTGACCAGTCAGGCATGGGATTCACCCTCTTTATCCAGGGGCTCTGTGCCGCGGTCACGGCTTCTTTCCAGAATCTCCTCCAGCTCCTTAATCTGTTCATCCGTCAAAGCAAAGCTCTGCAACAGGGCCGCCATCGCATTTGTCCCGCTGCCGGAAAAATAGCTGTCCACAAACTTCCTGCTTTTCTCCTTCACGCATTCCTCCCTTGACCTCTGCACATAATAGTGGTAAACCCTCGAATCATGCTTATCCACCGTGTAGCCGAGGATGTCCTTCTGGTTCAGGCGGTTCATCAGCACCCGCACCATCCTCATCGACATATTCACTTTCCCCTGCATCCTCTTGTAGACCTCAGAAGATGTCAAAGGCTCCCCACACGCCCACAGGACTTCCATGATCTGCCATTCACTTGGTGTAATCTCTTCCTTTGCCATACCGTTTCTATCCTTTCGATTCTTATTATCATTTTATATATCGGTCAATTATTGTTAATCATTAAGAAGTATTAATGTTTTTGTATGGAAGGTTCATATATCACCACCCATTTGCCGCATATAAGAACAGCGGATCTGACAGCCAGAAATTGAAACTTTTCGCCCCTGCCTCTTTCAGCTCCCATACCAACCCCTCCGCAAAAACGCTGACATAAAACTTGTGTTCTCTTTTCAAATGGTGTCTTATATCCATTAGATGAATGCGGACGTGTATGATTCATACAAACATATAATATACTCCATAGCTGCTTCGTTTAGTTCCTCATCTGATGAAAAAGCTTCTTTACAATAATCAGTAAATACACGTGAAGTATACTGCGTATCTTGGCCACTGTGCAGCAACAGGTCTTTGGAATGAAGATTTCCTGCAAGCCTATCTTTACGTCTGTATTGCCGGCTCTGCATGGATATGTCTGCTCCCAAAAGATTTATTTTTCAAACAAGTTTAGAGAAATGTCAGGATTCTCATAAAAATATCCTAAGTAAAACGACCATTTTATATCTTATGAATCGTTTTATACAAATAAAATGGTAATTCGGGATTCTAAAAAAATGATTATAAATTTCATAGTTTTCTGCTGCGTGGTAAATCAAAGTAAAAATAGATATTTTTTACATAAAGAGCGAAGGTGTCGCTCAATCAACTAATTTGATGATTTTGCGACACCCTGCTCTTATTTTACTATTTCTTAATTTTTACTTTAACCTTAACGCTCTTGTTTGTACCGTCTGTAGATTTAACTGTGATAGTTACTGTTTTCTTAATTCCTGCTTTCTTAGCAGAAACAACTCCCTTACTGTTGACTGTTGCAAATTTTTCATTGGAAGAAGTATACTGCAGTTTCTTATTTACTTTCTTGCCATTTGTTTTTACAACAGTTTTAATGCTTACCTTCTTACCTGCTTTCACGATAAGATTTTTTTTCTTTACCGTAATTTTGGTAACAGCATTTTTCATAATCTTAATTTTTACTGTTGCTTTTTTACCGCTTCCATCGACTGCCTGGGCCGTAACAGTAACTGTTTTTCCTGCACCTTTTTTCTTTGTGGTCACTACACCGTTCTTGACAGCAGCGTATTTACTGTATTTCTTTGCTATTGACCATGTCAATTTCTTATTTTTAGCATCAGATGGCAGAACTTTAACAACTTTCTTTAAATCAATCTTCTTGCCTGCAGCAATACTGAAAGTTTTTGGTGAAAATTTAATGGATGATACTTTCTTATCAGGTAATGCTTTCTTTACCAGCTTAGCAAATGCATCTTCTAATGCTGCCTGTGCATCTTTTATCTGAGCAGAGGAAGCATTGGAATTTTTTAAAATTTCTTGTGCAGCGGCAAGTGCTTTCTGATATGCAGACCAGCTCTCTGGTGTATAATCTGCCTGGCCTCCCTGTGGTTTCTTGGTATTTATTACCCTATTCAAAGATGTAACTGCCTCTGCTTTGGCTGCTTCTTCTTTTTCAATCTCAATTTCTTCATTTGTCTTTAAATTATCAAATGCCTTTTCTAATTCCTCTCTAGCTTTCCTAATCTGAGTAGAAGTAGCGTCTGGATTACTGAGAATTTCCTGTGCAGCGGTAAGAGCATTTTGGTATGCAGCCCACCTGTCTGCTGGATAATCCGCCTCTTCTTTTTGCGGCTTCTTCGTATCAATTATATCTTTCAGAATATTTTCTTCTTCGACTTTGGCTTCTTCTTCTTTCTCATCTTCAATCTCTGCAAAAGTCTTAAAGTTATTCAAAGCCGTCTCCAGATTGGATTTTGCCTCTTCCATCAAATCAGCATCTCCACTTGCCGCTGCCTGCTCTGCTTGTTCAATCGCATCCTTTAATGCCTGCCATACTCCTTCTGGATAATCTTCTTCTTTTGTACCATCAAATTTTTCATTTGCGGTATTAATTGCTGTATCCAGCTGTTCTTTTATAGTTTCATCTCCGCTTCCGGGACCATTTACTGTTACCTGACATTTTGCATTTTTACCACCGACAGCGGTTGCTGTAATAGTTGCCGTTCCAGCCTTTTTACCTTTCACTAAACCATTTTCTGAAACACTGGCTATCGTATCATCACTTGAAGTCCACGTGATGGTCTTATCAGTAGCATTTTCTGGCAGCACACCTGCAATAAGTGTTTCTTCACCATCTATCTCCAGTTCAATCTGCTGTTTATTTAATGTTACATTGGTAACTCCAATTCCAGTTACTGTAACTTCGCACTCCGCTTTTTTACCATTACTGGTCTTTGCAGTAATAGTTGCCGTTCCTGGCATAAGCGCTTCCAACACTCCATTATTAACTGTTACAAAATTAGAATTACTGGAAATCCATTCTAATTCTTTATGTGTTGCATTTTCTGGCAGCACTGTAGCTGTCAAAGTCTCTGATCCTCCTACCTGCATCTGAAGTGTAGTCTTGTTAAAACTTACACTCTCTACTGGTACAGCGATTTCACTTCCACCTTCTCCAACATTAATAGTTAAAGAAACTGTAGCATATTTTTCAATCAATTCATCCTCATAAGTCATTCTTAAAACAGGCGTTCCATCAGCTGCCCAATGCACACGCTTGAGACGTGCATGACGACAAGGATCATTTAAAGGCTCTGAATTATAGCTTGAATTTGTTCCATTCCATCCGCAGCGCTGGCTGTTATGTGAAGTTGGTCTTGCATGATATACAAAAATAACATTTCCATCTTCATCTACAGTAAAGGAATTATGACCTGGTCCCTCCTCACCGGATACATCTCTTGATGTCAGCAGTGGATAAGGATTCTTTGTCCAGTTATTAGTATCGAGCAAATCAGCTCCTTGATTTGCGCTTAACATTCCAATCGCATATTCAGAACCAGTTCCAGATGCCGAATAGCACATAAAAATTTTACCATTCTTCTGTACTACAGTGGCTCCTTCATTCACACAATAACGAACACGCTCCCAGCCATAATCTGCTTTTGTCAAACGCACTGCTTCAGATGTGATAATCCAAGGCTGCGTTTCATCTACTGTTGCAATAAACAAATCTGTATTATTTCCCTGGAAAGCTTCTGTCGGCTTACCAGCCCAAATGACATAAGATTTACCGTTTTCTTCATCTTTAAAATAAGTCATATCAAGACAGAAAGATACAGAAAATGGATCATTTT
>CAJUCK010000051.1:4285-12986 GCA_910585395.1 uncultured Lachnospiraceae bacterium | reverse complement strand
AGAATTCCGCATCATCTTATAATCCTGCCATTCAGATGGCTGATCTGACGTCTTAAGAGCAGTTTCATATGGGTCTTTTTTTCCATCTAATACCAGTACATGGCTATAAATATTAAATTTATTGTTAGAGTCATGACTTTCTGTAAAGTAAACCACCCAATAATCTCCCACTCTGTGGATTTCCGGCGCCCAGATATAACGATAGCCACTGGCTACTTCATTTCCATTATCTAGAAATCCTTGATTTCCAACCTTCCAGATCGTTACCTGGTTTTCCCTCTTCTGCAGATCTTCCAGGGTCTTACCCTTTCTCAATACTACACGGTCATACTGATCTGTTTTCTCTCCTTCCATGGCGTCACCGTCTTCTGGGAAATAAGAACCTGTCATATAATATGTCTGAGTAGTCTCATCCCAATAAATACAAGGATCTGCCATTCCTTCTACAAATTTTGTAGCGTCATAGTAAACCTTTCCTGTTTCTGGATCATAATTATCTGGAAAATCTGTTCCTATATTTTCCGGATCGTCTTCCGGCAGGGTACTTCCATTTAATTCCTTTAAATTATTTAAATACTTTTTCTGAAGAATCTTTCCTGTTATTGTTTTTGTGCCTTTTTGTGTTAGATCCACATTATTCAGAGCACCTGTCCAGTCAATTTTAAAATTCTGGATAGAATTGTCACTGTAATTGGCATTCACACTAGGATACATATCTTGTAATATAGCTTCTGTTATAGTATCGGTAGGCTTAATTTCCAAATCCTCTAATTTTTCCAAACCAGTATTTGTTACTCTTCCCAGTTTATAAATAAAATGATTATATTCTTCTTCTGTCAATTCAAGAGCATTTCCCAAAGTAATCGTTTCATCTGTATCAAGAATATTCTTTTCATTTAATAGCAGCTTGAAGCTGGATTTTTTGAGAGGATGAACAGTCAGCTCTTTGTTCTCTACAATCGTGTCATCATAATAAGCAACTCCATCTGCAGAGGTAAATACATGAAATCCCTTTGATGCATCTGCATCTTGTGCTACAACTGTAAATTTATTATTATTTTCAGTATCTTTATATACTCTTGGAGCTGTAATCTGCAGTGATCCATTTATATTGCTGGAGAATATTACGCCGCCTCCATTGTTTAATACCTGGAAATTCTTCCCATCTTTGCTGACCGCCATATACACACTTCTGGTCTCCTGTGCTAGATTTCCTGCACTAGCGTAGAAAGGCTTCTGCGTGGAGTATACAGTCAGATAATATTCCCCTGACTCTAATGTTTTTACCAGTCCAATATCGTTAACAGTGATCTCAAAAGGAACTGATTCAACTCCTGCAACAGTTGCTATAATAGTTGCTTTACCAGGATTTAATCCCTTTACCTTACCATTTTGATCTACCGTTACTACTGTTTCATCTGTAGATTTCCATGTTACGGCTTTATCAACTGTAGTATTTTCTGGTGTCAGAGAAACAGACAACTGAATGATAGAATCTTCGTCTATCGTATTCTTTCCTGTGATAGCGACACTTTCTAAACCAACGACATAATGCGTAGTCTCTTCAAACAGTGATGCAATCTCTTTATCTGACAATGCTTTGTCATAAAAAGAAACATCATCCATCAAAGCTCCCGCGCAATTCCAATAAGTAGCAAGACTGGCTCCAAGACGGACTTTCGTCTTTGCAGGATCATCACAAATCCCGCTGGTACCTGCCAGATCTTTTATTATCTGCATATAATCTGGTGAACCACTGACGCTATGTTCAATTTTCACTCCATCAAAGTAAAATGCTATTCCTTTAGTTGTAACAGCCATTGTTACCATACGCCAGCCTTTTTCTTTTGGCAGATTATTACCAATTCCGAAATCCGTAAATTTTTCGTTCTGGTCTGTGGTATTCCAATATACCATCTGCTGATTCACTGCGAATGTCCCAGCCCTTTTTCCAGTAGATGGAGCGACTTCAAAGTCTACCAGACATCTTCCTCCTCCTGATGTTCCTGTTGTCTTTGTCCAGAAATTCAAAGTAAATCCGTTTTCCACTGCCTGATCAGCAAATGGATTTGATGGAAGAAGAGCAAAACCTCTATTTGCATAGGTCTGTTCTGTTAAAGACAGTACTTGACCTCTGTCATCATCCTGTACTAATTCTGGTTTTTTCCCGCTTCCTTCTTTTTCAAGTGTTACAACTGTCTCACCATTTACTAAATTTCCATCAGCATTTGCTGAATACTGTGCAAAGTCGTAACTTGCAATCGCTGTGTTTGAGATAGTCAGATTACGACGTACAGCTACATCAAATATTTTAGTCTCTTTTAATGTTTTTGAACCAGTATATGTAACTTCAGCCGTTAATTTTACTACCTGGTTCCTATCATCTATAGGTGTGACCTTTGCTGTAACTGCACTTTCAGTTTTTTCAATTGCAATTGCAGAAGAATTACTGCTGCTCCATTCTACAGAAGTATTTTCCCCAATGCTGCTGCTTAGTTCAAAATCTTCAGTAACTATTTTTTTCTCCAAATCAAAATTTTTAAGTAATTGATTGAATGCTGCTTTATCTGAATCTATAACTTCTATTTCAAATGGTACAGAAGTTATTCCGTCAACTGTCACAGTAACTGTAGTCTTACCTTCTTTTATACCTGTAACAACACCTGAATTATCCACTGATAAAATTTGAGAATCTGCCGATGCCCATGTCACAGTACTGCTCGACAAGTTAAATTTTTTAGGACGGGAAATCGTACTTAAATTAGCAGTTTTTCCCACTTCTACCATATTGTCTCCATTAACAGTAATCGATGCCAGAGCCGGAGATTTTGTCTCATTGTAGAGAGATGTAACTTCCTCTGCCGTCAATGCTTTTCCATAGAAAGAAACATCATCCATCAAAGCTCCTGCACAATTCCAATAAGTAGCAAGACTGGCTCCAAGACGCACATTTGTCTTTGCAGGATCATCACAGATACCACTGGTGCCTGCTAAATCTTTTATTATCTGTACATAATCTGGTGTACCGCCATTAATACTATGATCAATTTTGACTCCATCAAAATAAAATGCTAACCCTTGATCTGTAACAGTCATTGTTACCATACGCCAGCCTTTTTCATTCACCAAATTATTACCTATCCCAAAATCTGTAAATTTCTCATTTTGGTCTGTAGTATTCCAATATACCATCTGCTGATTCACTGCAAATGTTCCAGCTCTCTTTCCAGTAGATGGAGCTACTTCAAAGTCTATCAGGCATCTTCCTCCTCCTGGTGTTCCCGTTGTCTTTGTCCAGAAATTTAAAGTAAATCCGTTTTCTACTGCCTGATTAGCAAATGGATTTGATGGAAGAAGAGCAAAACCTCTATTTGCATAATCCTGTTCCGTAAATGACAATACCATTCCTCTGTCATCATCTTCTACCAATTCTGGTACTTTTCCTTTTTCAACAGATTCTAATTTTATAACAGAATCACCCTTTACCAGATTACCATCGGTAAGACTATACTCCTCAAAATCATAATTTACCAGCGCCGTATCTAGAATAGAACCTTCTCTTTCTGTTCCTTCTGCTTTCACCTCGGCTGCTGTCGGTGATGGTAACATTGATAATGTCATTACCAAAGACATTCCTGCCGCCAGACACCGTTTCCAAAATCGCCTCATATGAATCCCTCCTTTTTAAATATATAAAAACTGCATAGTTTTCTTCTGATTTTATCCCTTATATTGAATAAAACTTACAAAGGATGCAGAAGCTATATCAATATTTTACAAAATATTTTTATAAAAATCAACCAATTTTTTTACTAAATTCATACTATTTTTTACCTTTTTACTATAATCAATAAAAATTACATAATAAAAAACCACGCACTAATAATTTAGTGCGCAGCTCTGATTTTTCAATATATTCATTAAATAACATATTATACAAATCTTCTTACAATAGATTCTCAAATTAATATTTCATTTGTACTCAAAAAGAACTTTATTGTTTAATCTGCAAATTAAATTCCTTATCTGAATATTCCAACTTAGTATCAGTCACTTTCTTCTTTCTTACTATTTTCTCCCATAGCAATTCCCAAAGCTTCCTTCTCTTCTTCTGCCAATACAATGATAGAATTACCATTTACAATTTCTTTAATATAAGTATAGCATCCTTCTCTGCTGTGCATAGCATTAATAATGAATCCATCATTCTTCTGATCCAATAGAGCAAGAGAAAAACTTAATTTTCCTCCCATTTCATGAAAAGCGTCGTATTTGACCATTCCCACTTTCTGAAATGTATTTTTTAAAGCATCTGAAATAACTTGAATTTTTTCTGTATTCTTTTTCTCATTTTCCAGAAGTTGCTCTACCTGCTGAATTCTTGTTATCAAAGTTTCTTCCAGAGATTCCGCATTTTTTCCTTGCATAAATGCATCATACTTTTTTCGTACTTTTCTTGTCTTTCCCATATTGACCAAAAGCATAATAAATAATATGAACATAACTCCTGCCATAATAGCAATCGTCAAAAGAAAATCATCTACTGTAAAATATAACCCTATAAAATCTGATTTCATTACTTCCTCCATTTTTCAAGAACATATGTTTAATTATCCATCTGATGAATTGATTGAAATAGTTCTATAATTCTTTCTAATTCATCTGAAGAATAATACTCAATTTCTATTTTACCTTTATCTTTGTCTTTTTGATGAATCAATACCTTTGTTCCCATTATACCTTTGAGTTTTTGTTCTATATCTTCATAGAACACAGACATTTTATTATCTTCCTGTATTTTTGGTATTTCAGATTTTTGCTTTTGCAATTTCTTAATAAGCTTTTCGGTCTCTCTTACGCTCAACTTTTCATCAAAAATCTGCTGAGCCAAAATGTATTGTTTTTCTTTATCACTGATAGCAAGAAGTGAACGGGCATGTCCTGTTGAAATGAGATCATCAATCACCATTTGCTGTACTCTCTCATCCAGCTTTAACAATCTCATAGAATTTGTTACAGCCGTTCTTGATTTTGAAACACGTTCTGCTAACTCGTCCTGCTTTAATTGAAATTCATTTAACAATCTTTTATATGCCAATGCCTCTTCAATCGGATTCAAATTTTCTCTCTGTATATTTTCAATTAAAGAAATTTCGACCATTTCTTGATCAGTGAGCTTTTTAATGATTACAGGTATTTCCTTTAAACCAGCAAGTTTCGCTGCTCTCCATCTCCGCTCTCCAGCAATAATCTCATAGTATTCTTTTTTATCCTGTACTAATAAAGGCTGTAATATTCCATATTGCTTTAATGATTCTGATAATTCCAACAATGTATCTTCATCAAAACTTTTCCTAGGCTGTTCCTTGTTTGGTTCAATCTTTCCTATTTTAACATATACTACATCTTTTCCTATCTCTGGTTTCTTTTTTCCATCTGTATTTGCTGAACCGCCTATCTTATCGGGAAGCATAATATCTAATCCTTTTCCCAATCCTCGTGCTGCTGCCATCCCTATATATCCTCTCTTTCTATTACTTCTTTTGCTAATAAGCGATAACTTTCTGCACCTGCTGATTTTCCATCATACAAATTGATTGGAAGACCATAACTGGGAGCTTCTGCTAACCTGATATTTCTTGGAATAATAGTTTTATAAATTTTTGTATCTAAATTACCTTTAACATTTTCTACTACTTGTAAAGATAGATTTGTTCTGGCATCGTACATAGTAAATACCACCCCTTCCATTTGAAGGTTTGGGTTTAATCTATTTTGCACTAAATTAATTGTATGTACTAATTGACTTAATCCTTCTAATGCATAATATTCACATTGAATGGGAACTAATATAGTATCTGCTGTTGTCATAGCATTGATTGTCAGCATATTCAAAGATGGAGGACAGTCTATCACCACAAACTCAAAATCATCTCTTATATAGTCGACTTCATTTTTTAATATATATTCTTTTTCATTGATATCCAATAATTCTATCTCAGCGCCAGCAAGATTTATATCAGAAGGTATCAAAAATAAATTATCAACTTTCGTTTTTCTTGTGCTTTCCCGAATAGTGCATTGTCCAATCATTAGTTCATATACAGTGTTCTCAAGTTCTTCCCTGCGGATCTAAATCTATTGTTAACACTTTTTTTCCTGTTTCTGCAAGACATGCTGATAAATTAATTGCTGTGGTAGTCTTTCCTACACCACCTTTCTGGTTAGCGATTGCGATTATTCTTCCCATGTATAATCCCTCCAATAATACCCTTTCTTCTGCATGTTTATTATAGATATATTAATTATAATTTCATTTTGACTTTACTATTATAACACTTTTCACTTCCAAATACTATATATATTCCTTGAGTTTCCTTACTTTTTAATATGTCTATTTTATATTTTTAAATTTGCAGGAGAAGAATATATGTTGAATTTTCTATTACATTGTCTTTATGTGACTTTTATTTTCTTATAAATCAGCTGAAACATTTTTGTATTAAATATATAGCAAATAATATACTCATACAAACAATATCTTTATTATAATGTTTCACGTGAAACATTAATTTTACTCATAATTTTTTTATTAACAGTATACTAATACAAAAATATACAAGTATATTTTTGTATGCTCTCGATTGCATAGTGATACGCTTTTTATATAAATACTTTTTCTTTTAAAAGTTATCTCTTTAAAATGTATAAGAATCTAAGTTCTATTATTATCTCAGAGTACCATAAACTTGCATAGAATATTTCTTTTTAATCAGGATATGTATAAACTTATTTATGGACAAAGTATAAAAGCTCACCTAACTTTTCAATTGTCAGAGTTTTTCACACTTCGATATGCAGCGGTAATTAATTGCTTTAATGAAATAATCCCTTGCACATGAGTGCATATAATATTTTATATTATAGAAAAGTCATAAACCATAACATTTCACACCAACAAGGTTTTTTCTATAATATAGAAAAGGAATGTTTCACGTGAAACATTCCTCTATAAAATCAACAATACATCTCATGAAAAGTATTATTAATCTTATTGCTCATTTTCATATAATATTTCTTTCTGTTACAATACATAAATTAGATAACAATAAGTTAAAACCAATCTTAAAATAAAAAGCTTAAATTAATCTATTCACAAATTATACTATATAGAAACAAATCAATATATATTGACAAGATTATTTTTAATAGCAAATACTGCAGCCTGTGTTCTATCTGTTACATCTATTTTTCTAAATATATTAGAAACATGATTTTTGACTGTCCTCTCAGAAATATTTAATTTTTCTCCTATCTCTTTATTATACAAACCAATAGACAAAAGTTTTAAAATTTCTAATTCCCTCTTCGTTAATTTTTCTATCTTTGCTTCATCAACATCCTTCTCAAGAATTTTAGTATTCAATAAGGGAATTAAGCTTGGCTGAATATATGTTTCTCCTTGTATTACATGAAAGATAGCCTTTTTTAATTCACATGATTCAGAATCTTTCAGCATATATCCATCTATTCCCATATCAACTGCCTTTATTAAATACTCCATTTCGTTGTGAACAGTAAGTATAATAACCTTAACATTGATATTATTCTCTTTAATTTTCTGCAGTACCTCTAAACCATTCATTCTTGGCATATCAATATCTAAAAGCAAGACCTGCGGTACTAAAGAGTCTAATAACTCCAAACATTCTAAGCCATCATTTGCCTCTCCAATCACTTCTATATCACCATCAAATTCTAATAGTTTTTTCAATCCCTCTCTCACCATAGAATGATTATCTACAATTATAACTTTTGCTTTCAATTAGGCTACCTCCTTGTCAACCGGTATATCTATTAAAATATTTGTTCCTTTCCCAGGTTTAGAATTTATTTCAATTTTTCCGCCTAACAAATAAATTCGTTCCTGTACCATAGAAATTCCAAATCCAGAGTTTTCTGGCTTATCATAATCTAAAACTTTGTCAACTTGAAAACCAACTCCATCATCTTCTATACTGACTTTTAAAAAATCATTTTTATACTTCATAGATAATTTTAAATTTTTCGCCTGCGCATGTTTCAGTACATTGTTGCATAGTTCACGAATAACTCTGAAAATAGTTAAAGAAATACTGGAAGAAATATTTACTGAAATTTTTTCAATCTTATAAGAAACATTTATGACGCCATAATTTTGTATTTTCAATAACTCCCTTTTTACTGCCTCAACCAAACCTACATCCTCTAAAGACATTGGTCGCAAATCATATATAACCTCTCTTATTTCCTGAATTATATCTCTTACAATTTTTGTCATTTCTCTTAATTCTAATTTACCGCGTACAGGATCAATTTCACCTATTTTTGAACATAATTCCATCCTATGTACTAAACTGGTAAGACTCTGTACTACTGAATCATGCATATCTCTTGCAATTCTCTGTCTTTCAATTTCCTGCACTTCCAAAACATTTCTTTTAGAAAAATTCTCTTCACTTTGTTTTAAATGATCAGATAAAATAATTTTTTCTCTATTCCGGGCAGTTTTAATAATACTTTCCAATTCAGATATCTTAATACCTAAATCAAGAATTTCTATTTTAATTTTTCTAATATTCTCTTCCAACTCTCTCTGTTCACGCAAGAGAGATTCTATTTTTAAATGATTTTCTTCGTCTACTTTTCTAGGAGAGAAAGA
>CAJUCK010000051.1:0-4275 GCA_910585395.1 uncultured Lachnospiraceae bacterium | reverse complement strand
ATAATTTTCATCGAGTGTTTTTTCTAGTGTTTTTACAAACTTAATATTATCCTTCAATAAAATTTCTTTCTTCTGATTTTGACTCTCTAAATTTAATTTTTTTTCATATAATTCATGATATAATTTTTCTAAATATTCTACAACCATTTTTCCCTTTCTTAGAACAAATGTTCTTTCAATATTCTCTTTATAACATTTATAATACCAGAAAGAATTTAGGTACAAAATGCAATATTGATACGCAAACCTGCACATCTGCCATCCATTAGTAACTTCAAATATAATATATAACTCCACCACTAAAATAGATATAATTCCCACATTTCCAAATCAGACAACTTATTTCATTTAGCACAAAAACTTTACCACAAAACATCGCAAGTTATCTGCACATTTTTATTAAATTCTGATAATTACATTTTATTACAAAATATAAAATATGAAAAGTCATAATTTATATTTTTTATTTTTAATCATATTTTATTTGTATATCCAGTTTATTTCGTCTATAATAGTAATAGAAGATTTGCCTCACTATGGCAAAAATAATATACCTTTAAGTATCAGGAAGGGAGAGTGTTATAATGAAAAAACATGTTCGTAATCTTTTAATACTTTCAACTTTAACAGGCATAAGTATTTATGGAGTCAATAAAGCCGTCAGCATATCATCTTCTATGAAAAATTTATTAAAAACAGATAGAGGTAATTTTTTTAATTGGAGATACGGTAATATTTATTATACGAAACAGGGAAAAGGTTCACCTGTTCTTTTAATTCATGACCTCAGCCCAGCTTCCTCTGCATTTGAATGGGATAAAATTGTAAAACATCTCGCAAAACATCATACTGTATATACTTTAGATCTGCTCGGCTGCGGAAGAAGTGACAAACCAAATATGACCTACAGCAATTTTCTTTATGTCCAGTTAATTACCGACTTCATCAAAAATGTGATTGGTTCAAAGACAAATATCATAGCGACCGGAGAATCCTCATCCTTTACTTTAATGGCATGCAACATGGATTCTGAATTTTTCAATAAAATTATTGTCATAAATCCTTCTGACCTGGCTGCCCTTTGTAAAACACCTAATAAAAGAAAAAATGCACTGAAATTTTTCATTGATCTTCCTATCATTGGAACTTTAGTTTATAATCTGGTATATTCAGAAAAAAATATTAAAAATTTATTTTACAAAGATTATTTTTATAAAAACTATATGGTTCCGACAAAAGTTTTGGAAAGTTATTATGAAGCAGCTCATTTAAGAAACAGCCACGGAAAATATTTACTTTCCAGTATCAAAGCAAATTATACTAATATTAATATTATTCATGCATTAAAGAAAATTAATAACAGCATTTACCTCATTGTAAGCAAGGAAAAGGAAGGAGGCAAAGAAATAGTAGACAACTACATTTCCTGCAATCCTTCCATTGAAGCTTCTTATATTTCATCCAGTAAATATCTTCCGCAAATGGAAGTTCCAAATAATCTTCTGGAGATATTAAATTTATATTTAGAATCCAACTAATAATTTATTTGATTGGATTTTTTGCGGGCGTACCTGCTTTTCTGGGATAAGTTTTGGGCGTCCGCTTTATTTTTCTTATTTTTACAAAAGATCTGGAAATATCAGTTCCGGCAAGAATAAATTTATCTACGTCTTCAATTTCTCCTCCCAATAAGCAAACTGCTTTTTTAGCCTGATTTAGTTCTTCCTCAATTTCACCAGATTTATAAGAAATAAACATTCCTCCCTCTTTCACAAAAGGAATACAATATTCGCTTAAAGAAGAAAGATTTGCAACTGCGCGAGAAAGACAGAAGTCAAACTGTTCACGGTATTCTTTTTTTCTTGCCATTTCTTCTGCCCTTCCATGTACAGCCATTATCTTATCAAGATTTAATTCCGCAATAACGTCTTGCAAAAAAACAATACGTTTATTCAAAGAATCCATCAAAACTATTTCCAACTCAGGAAATACAATTTTTAAAGGTATTCCTGGAAAACCAGCGCCTGTTCCTAAATCAAGAATTTTAAAATCATGACTCAAATCCATATTGCCTGCAATACTAAGTGAATCCAGTAAATGTTGCTCTACTACATCTTGAAATTCTGTTATTGCTGTAAGATTCATTACTTTATTTTTTTCCATCAGCATTTCATAGTAAATTAAAAATTGTTTTATCTTATTTTCAGAAAGTTCTATATTTAATTTTTCCAATCCATACCGAAATCTATTTAATTCATATTCCATAAATTTTCCTCACAATAAATTTATTTCTGGCTGCGGTTTCTCTGTTCCAAATAAATCAAAAGCACAGAAATATCTGCAGGAGAAACGCCTGAAATTCTGGATGCCTGTCCCACATTGACAGGCTGATAAAGATTTAATTTCTGTACTGCTTCGATACGCAGACTTTTTACCTGTTGATAATCAAAATGTTGAGGCAGTTTTTTATTTTCCAATTTCTTAAATTCTTTTACCTGTTTTAATTGTCTTTTGATATATCCCTCATACTTAATATTGATATTTACTTGTTCTATTACTTCATGGGAAAGCTCAGTTCTGTCAGGATCTATTTCAGCCAAATCTTCATAACATAACTCAGGACGTCTAATTAGTTCGGCAAGCGTTGTTCCCGTCTTTAAAGGAGTACTTTTATGCTCTTCTAACAATTTCTGCACAACAGAATTAGCACCAATATTGACATTTTCTATTCTTTTTATCTCCTGATCAATCAGTTTTTCTTTTAACACTACCCACTCATATCGTTCCTTGCTGATTAATCCTATCTGATATCCCTTTTTTGATAATCTTAAATCCGCATTATCCTGTCTTAAAAGTAAACGATATTCCGCTCTTGAAGTCATCATACGGTAAGGTTCATGATTATCTTTTGTTACTAAATCGTCTATCAATACGCCAATATAAGACTCAGAACGATCTAAAACCAGAGGCTCCCTGTCAAGAACATACATGGACGCATTAATTCCCGCCACAAGACCCTGAGCTGCAGCCTCCTCATATCCAGAACTTCCATTAAACTGTCCACCAGAAAAAAGTCCTTTAATATTTTTAAATTCTAGCGTAGGATACAGCTGGCGAGGGTTAATACAGTCATATTCTATCGCATATGCATTTCTGACAATTTCTGCATTCTCCAATCCTGGTACGGTACGATACATTTTATATTGAACATCTTCTGGAAGAGAACTTGACATGCCGCCCACATACATTTCATTTGTATACAATCCTTCTGGTTCAATAAATACCTGATGTCTCTCCTTATCTGCAAATTTTACTACCTTATCTTCTATGGAAGGACAATACCGGGGTCCAGTTCCCTCAATCATTCCAGAATAGAGAGGAGAACGATCTAAATTATCACGTATAATGTTGTGAGTCTTTTCATTTGTATAAGTCAGCCAGCAGGAAACCTGATCAATCTGTACTTCTTCTGGATCAGTCGTAAACGAAAACGGTACTACTTTTTCATCTCCTCTTTGTTCCTGCATTTTTGAAAAATCAATAGAACGTCCATCTATTCTTGCAGGAGTACCTGTCTTAAAGCGGAATATTTCTACAAAATTATCCTTCAGCGACTGAGATAATTTATTTGCTGACTGCAGTCCATTTGGACCTGTATAATTGACAACATCACCATAGAGACACCTTGATTTTAAATAAGTTCCTGTACATAACACCACGGCCTTACTATAATAAGACGCACCAGAAAAAGTTTTTACTCCTAAAATTACACCGTCTTCTACAATAATATCTGTAACTTCTGCCTGACGAATCGTAAGATTATCCGTATTTTCTAAGGTTGTGCGCATTCTTCTGCTATACTCCAGCTTATCTGCCTGAGCACGAAGAGAATGAACTGCTGGCCCTTTAGAAATATTCAGCATTTTTGACTGTATAAAAGTTTTATCTATATTGATTCCCATCTGCCCACCCAGAGCATCAATTTCCCTTACCAGATGTCCCTTAGAACTTCCACCGATATTAGGATTACATGGCATCAGCGCAATACTTTCGACACTTACTGTAAATACAATTGTATTTAGCCCCAGTCTTGCACAGGCAAGTGCAGCTTCACAGCCTGCATGTCCCGCGCCGACGACACAGATATCATATTTTTCTGTCATACAAGGCATAAACATCCTCCCTTTAAAAATTAAATCTTAACTTTATTTACCCATACAAAATTTTGAAAATATTTCATTTACAAGATCTTCTCCTACTGTTTCTCCTGTAATA
>CAJUCK010000050.1:15098-20406 GCA_910585395.1 uncultured Lachnospiraceae bacterium | reverse complement strand
ATCACCTTTGGCATATGCTTTCGGGTCGGAAGGCATTCCGCTGACTTTGCCGCCATGATTGGCATAATAAATTACCTTGTATGTTTCTGTCACTGGGGGCTGAACGCTGCCGTTGTCTAACACCTCCACCTGGAAGCTGGTTTCCACAGTAATGCTTCCTTCTGTATAAGACACTGTAATCGTCTGTACTCCCTTACTGCTTCCAGAAAATCCTGTAATTTCACAGTCATCCGTCTTTAAGGATTCCTCCGTTCCATCACTGTAAACAGCTTTTACTGCCAGCCCTTTACTGTCTAATGCCTGTGATTCATTTAATTTATACTGCGTCTTAACCGGCTGAGACACAAGTTTCAGCTCCGTCAGCCTTGCGCAACGGACACTGACAGCAAAACCGGCCGCTGCAGTAACACCTTTTTCTGTATAAGAAATTACGATGGTATGTCCGCCAGCTACGTTTGGTTCAAAACGATCCTTAATGGTATATTCCTGTGATGTCAAGTCCTTTTCCTGTCCATTATTGTACACTGCTTTTACTTTCAATCCTGTTAAATCTAATGATTCTCCTAATTTATACACTGTCTTTGCAGGAGATGTTACCACAAGCCTTGTAAGCTTTACTTCGTCCTCGGCTGCCGCCGCCTTCTGCACATAAATATAATTCATCTGCAGTGTATCTTCTTTTGACAAAGCATAAACATCCAAAGATGTTGTCCCAGATGCCACAACTACCTTTCCTTTTGCTTCCCGGCTGCCATTCTTAGGAATATTAAGAACCTCTGTATTCAGCTTCATATCTTTAGCGCTGTCCCCAGTTCCTGCATATACATCTGGATTAGCTGAATTTCCCCAGGAATTTCCCATACCTACTGTTACCAGATACTCTCCTGGCTCTACGTCGAACCGATACTTCACATATCTGGGATTGATATTTGCCTCTTTCTGCGCGCGGGCATAACGGAAAGATTCTGTCTTTAAAGTATCTCCTGTCTGTCTTTGATGTGCCCATTGATATCTGCTGAATACTGCTTTGCTTCCTTCACGCTTATTATTCTCATCGTCATCCCCTGTTTCTACCTGAATCTCTGGATCGGCATCGCTGATTACTAAGCCCCACTTCTTTCCAGTGATATCTGCTCCGTAAATCTTGTCTGTCACACTTTGGTCTGTGCTTACAGCATCTCCCTCAGAAGTTGTCTCTGGATCAAAATCGCCGCAGTCTACAAAGTAGACAAGATTTCCATCATCAGATGAGACAATTGGCACTTTATTCACAGTCACTGTAAATTGTGCCTGCACAGTCTGTGCACCCTCGGTATATTTTACCGTAACATTTTTAATCCCTGGCACACTACTGTCGAACCCTTCCAGACTGCAGTCGCTGATATCAACATCTGCTTCTGTGCCATTCTTATATTTCACCGAAAGCTCCAGACCTGCCGTATCCAGATCCTCTCCCACTACATACTGGATTTTTGCAGGAAATGCAGTTATTTTCAGAGATTCTACTGTCTCCGCTTCAGACTTTACTTCCGCAATCTGGATATAATTCATCTGGATGGTTGGTTCTTGAGACAGTGCATAGACGTCCAGGCTGCTGCTTCCTTCTGCCACTGTAACAGCTTTTGATACCTCTCTATTTCCATTTTCAGGAATTGCCAGCGCATCTGCATTTAATTTTATGTCTCTGGCACTGTCCCCGGTTCCTGCATACACATCTGGATTTCCCGCATTGTTCCAGGTATTTCCCATCCCCACGGTTACCTGGTATGTTCCAGGTTTCAGTTCAAACCGGTATCTCACATATCTGGGATTGATGCCTGCTGTATCTTGACCGTGCGCATAACGAAATGACTTCGCCCGGGGTACATCCCCGCTCTGTTCCTCATTTGCCCACTGATATTTGGTGTATACTCCATTTCCACCGAATTTGCTGTTATTTGCAGTAAGTGGGTCATTATCTGTTGTGACCACGCCCCAGCTCTTACCTGTAAAGATATCTTTTTGGTATGCCTGGTCTGTCACACTGTTGTACTGTCCAAATTTTTCCCCAGCTCCCACAGTATCAGGATTGTAGTCCCCACAGTCTACCAAATACTGGTATTGCTTAGAAATCTGAGCATGATCTCTGTCCAGTTCTTCCAGTGAGAAATTGTCCACCAGAATATTTCCTGTATTCAATCCAACCGCATCTGCTTTAATTTCTACTGCTCCTGCCTGATCCACCTCAAAAACAGCTCTGTTTTCCTTGTAATCTTCTGTGATATTAAGATTTACAGAAGTTCCTGCTGCTTTCAATACTGCATTCCCCTGAACGCTGCCTTTTCCCCTGCTGTATACCGTGAGTGCATATTTTCCAGGCTGGAGATTTATCATCTGAGAAAGACTGCTTCCTTTTCCTAATACCGCATAATAGCCCTCATAGCTGTCAGCGGCAGAACTCTTCACTTCTGCTGCTGCGGCCGTCCACTTATCTGTATTTCCGGTTCCAAATCCTGCGTTTTTGATATATTTATCCTTGTGTTCTGTATTGGATTCTTCAAACTTAATCCGCACTTTTACATCATTCTGTACATTGGTAATCTTAAGCAGATACGTTCCATCTTCCTGTTTTTCTGCATCCTTTGCTGCATCTTTGCCGTCCACTGTCACTGAAATCAGGCCGCTGCCCTGATTGGGAGCGATTGTGACCTGGAACTCCCCGCCGCTCTTGACAGTATTTTTATCTGTAGTTGCATAGCCGCCGCCTGTTGCGGCAATCTCTATGCCGAACTCTTTCGCAAGTACTATAGTATCTTCAAGCACCGAAGGCATAATAACAAATTTATCAAAATTAGGGGCATAATTCTTCAATTCATTTGTCCCCGGCAAGGCAGTAGTTCCGCCCCATTTTACATGCCAGCTGTCATCGTTATAGATACGGATGGTGTTTTCCCCTTCCTGCAGATTCAAAGCGATAGTCTTCTCCTTAAAAGTATCATCAGAAAAGGTATTGATGAAGAAATATCTCTTTGCTTCCTGACTGTTTACTTTTACTGATGCATATTTGTCAATAATTTTAGTATTATACCAATGAGTGCCGCAGATATCATTGTTGGACTGATAGAGCCGCATTTGGTAAATACCTGCCTTAGGCGCCGTATATTTAAATTCTAAATATTTATCTACATCTGTCTCTGCTGTAGAAGATCCTTCCATGCCAACTACATATTTTCCGCCGGATGCCCCTGCGCTTAATGCCGTCTGGACAGCAGAACCTGAAGGAATACAGTTTTCCGCCTCAATCGTTGTCTCATACGCCGAATTATCCATGGAAGTAACTGCCTGCGCCTGCATATAATCCACTGCCGCAGCCCTTGTGGTGTCCACATCCACAATGTTAATTCCCTTCTGCAGATAGATGGAAACTGCCGTATCTGCCCATGCATTTCCTGTGTTCTTCATGGCGAGCTTTATATCTGGTGTCTTTAAGGTCGAAGCAGTATTTCCGATATACAGGTTGAGGTTTCCTCTGTTTGCTGACTGGTAATGAAACGTAAGGTTATAGATTCCGCTTTCTGCCACAACTACATTCCAGCGGATTCCGCCGCCCTGTGGAACCGAACGCTCATGCAGCCCAGTCACATATCCATTGCTGGAATATCCAGAAATCTGGGTCTCTGTCCGCACTTTCGTGTCTTTATTGGACAACAGCATATTAAAGTCTGCATGTTCCGCTTCAAATCGTTCGTTCACTGCTTTTACTTCCTGATCTTTGGCGCCATGCCAGGTCACAGTCAGACAATCATGGGTAATCCTTCCGCTTCCCGTTGTCTTAATCCGAACGGTATGTGTCCCTGCCTCTAAATCTGCATATCTGGTCTTGATTCCTGTCATATTGTCGAGAAGGGTGTTTTCCATGACGACTGGAGAAGGTTTTTCACCATCCACGGAAAATGTCTGGGCAACATTCTGCGGATTGTGCCCATTCATATCATTTCGCGATGAGCCCGTGCCATTGCCATAAATAAAGTCAAGACGGTATTTTCCAGCCACCGGAACTTCAAATTTATAGGTAAGCGCCGCCCCTGCCGGCATTTCCACCATGCGGTCGGCTGAAATGTAATATCTTGGATTGTAATCACCTGTTCCTCTCAGAATACAATTTTTATCCAGTTCTCCTTCTTCCGCTTCATAAACTTTCTGGTAAACGCTGACTTGAGAATCTTCTTCCTCTGCCTCCTCTGTAAGCGTCACATTATATGCTGTTGAAAATTTCATATTATCCAGAGTAATCCGCACACTTCCATCTTCATTTATTGGATATGTACCCTCAAGAATCGTAGGCGTTCCCTCTTTTGCACCGTGGTAACCAGAAAAAGCTGTTGACTGTACTTTAACATGTACCCTCTCTGCCCCCTGGAATGCTCCGGTTTCATTGACATGAAGAAGGCTTACGTCTGCCTTTCCGTCCACCCCGCCAAACAGCGTGGTGGCAATCTTTTTGGTGTCGTCCACAGAAGCAACGCCATAGAGCTTCTCATAAGTAGTGCTCGAACTTACCTTCACCGTTTCACCTGACATATCCCCATACCATTTAAACAGCCACCATGCGCCATTTCCCTGGTTAGCGTCTGCTGTCAGGTCATTTAAGTTATTGGCCTGATGCCAGAACGGAAGGCAACCGTAAATTTTCTGATCCTCCAGCCTGGCAATCCAGTTTACCAGTCTGCCTGGTACACCGCAGTCCGCATAATCTGCATATTCATTGATACAAATTTGCGGGATTTCTGGCACGCCTGCTCCTTCTGTAAATTTCTCTGGATGATCCTTTTTATACTGTGTCCAGTCTGTAGTATTCCAAATCCGTTTAAAATCCTTAATGTGGCCATCCATCTTTTCCAGTTTATCTACCTCCAGTTCATGCCAGGTGATAACGTCTGGCATGCAGTCGTTATCGGCGCAGAACTGGATATGGCTGCCCATCCTCACATCGGGATCAAATTGATTTTCAAACTGCGCATTGTATGCACAACTGTTAGGTCCTGCAATCGTCGCTGCTGGGTCTCCCTCTTTGATGGCGTCATAATAAGCTTCCCATGCCTGGTTAAATCCTATATCATTTTTAGGCGTTCCCTCGTTGATAGGAATGTAAATCAACGCCTTGTCAATGTCAACAGAACTCAAATTATCATTGGCATGATCACGCTTCCATGCATTTTTCCACTCCACCACTTTAGGAGCAATCGTATTTTTCAGCACATCCGCATATTCCTTATGATTCGCGGTAACTCCAAATACACCATAATAGTTGCTGTTGTACATCATCACC
>CAJUCK010000050.1:7526-15088 GCA_910585395.1 uncultured Lachnospiraceae bacterium | reverse complement strand
GTACACAGCACTTTTGGCTTTAAAGGCACCATGGTATTATTGGTAGGAATCTCTTCATTACTGATTCCGTATAAGAATCCCGCAGCGCCATGCAGAATATCCCCAGTAGTCTCTTTCATATTCACAGTGAGAACCTGTCTGCTGGTTTCCGCTGCCTGAACTTCTCCGCCTTCTTTCGCAGTTCCGGCAAGCCCAAAAGCCATAGCAGCTGCCAGGACACCAGCAAGAAACCGCTTACCCTGGAATAATTTCTTCTTTTTCATATTCAATCCCTCCTATCACATTTTCAAAAATACAGGCATTTCTGCCAGTGTCACTGGCTTATCCAGAATGGTTCCTCCTTCATATACTGTATTTGTCTCACAATCCTTCCAGGATGCCCCTCTGGGAAGGTATACTCTGCGCATCGTCACTCCAGCTTCTAAAATTGGCGCCACCAAAAGTTTATCGCCATACATATATTCATCTTCCAGTTTCCAGCACATTTCATCCTGGGGGAATTCATAGAACAGAGTCCGCATAACTGGAGTTCCCTTCTCATGTGCCTCCATCATAAGCCTTCTAGTATACCCCCGCATGTCCTCTCTCATGCACATATATTTCTCACAGATATGATATACTTCCTCCCCATAGCTCCAAACTTCATTGGCTGCTCCTGAACAGCATGCGGCGCCTCCAGTAGTTCCTGCCTGCGGCTGTCTGGGCTCCCGGTCTCCATGAAGACGCATTACAGGACAGAAAGCGCCCCACTGAAACCAGCGCACAAACAATTCCCGAAATTTGGGATCATTGGGGTCACCGCCATGGAAGCCTCCAATATCAGTAGTCCACCAGGGGATTCCCGCAAGCCCCATATTAAGCCCTGCTGCAAGCTGGTTTTTCATGCTGCCGAAACTGGAAGCGATATCTCCAGACCACACTAATGCGCCGTATTTCTGACTTCCTGCCCATGCACACCGTAACAGATTGACAATATTTTCCTGTCCCTCCTGCTCCATTCCCTCATAAAAAGTACGCGCATATTCCACAGGATAAATATTTCCGATTTCCAAATCTGTCCCTGCATAATAACGGTAGTTGTCAAAATCATATGCCGTGTATTCAGGCTCCGCTTCATCCAGCCAGAACACTTTTATTCCTTTATCATAGTAATTTTTCTTTGCCTTTTCCCATACGTACTCTCTGGCGCCTGGATTGGTAGCGTCAAAATGAATCGTCGCCCCCTGAAAATCAAGTCCTGCCCGAAACCCTCTTTCCGTGCGAATCAGATAGCCTTTCTCCAGCATCTCCTTATAGTTCTCGCTCTCACGGTCCACAGTCGGCCATATGGAAACCATCAATTCAACGCCCATTTCTTTTAATTCCTTCACCATGGCGTCTGGGTCCGGCCAATATACGGGGTCAAATTTCCACTCTCCCTGTCTGGGCCAGTGGAAGAAGTCTATTACAATCAAATCTAATGGAAGATTCCTCTTCTTATACTCTCTGGCAATTTTAAGAAGCTCTTCCTGGGTCTGGTAACGCAGTTTGCACTGCCAGAACCCAAGACCATACTCTGGCATCATCGGCACAGTTCCAGTTGCCCTGGCATACCCTTCCTCGATCTCTGCCGGGGTATCACCTGCTGTAAACCAATAATCCAGTACTTTCGTTCCATAAGCTTCAAAGCTCATAATGTTATTGCCAAAGACCGCCCTGCCTATTCCTGGATTATTCCACAGCAGTCCATAGCCCAGAGAGGAAATGGCAAAAGGCACGCTTGCCTGAGAATTCCGGTGGGCCATCTCCAGATCCAGTCCTTTGAGATTCAGATACGGCTGCTGGTACTGTCCCATACCATATATTTTCTCATCGCGGCTCAAAGATTCAAAACGCATGGTCAGATGGTAATCACCGCCGATATTGGGACAAAACTCTCTCGCCTCCACCTCAATAGCGCTGCATTTGGGATCTGTCAGTACTCGGCGGTTTCTCCAGTATTCTTCCAAAAGAAGTTCTTCTTTGTGATTATACATAGTAATCTTTCCGCCCTCTGTGATATGCACCTGCAGCTTTCCATTCTTAAGGTCTGCTCCTTGTTCTGTAATATTGATACTTATTGCTTGGGGAAGCTTCTGTTCGGCAAGCGCCCAATTCTCTGAAGGCATCTCTGCGTTCTTGGTAGCACGGACACGCACTGCATGTTCTCCCCAGGGTTCTATCCAAAGCTCTTCTGCATCATAATGAAATATAATACGATTTCCTTCTTGTCTCAGCATTCTTTTCCACGCTCCTTTTCTATCCTTTTACTGCACCGCTGGTCATACCGCTGATAATGTACTTCTGCATAAAAATAAAGATCAGCGCCACCGGGATAATAGTGACAACTGCAAATGCAGTCAGGTAACTCCATTTTGTTCCATACTGTCCCATAAAGTTGAAAATGCCTGCAGTAATAGGCCGTTTCTGCTGGTCGATGATAAAAGTCATGCCATATGCCAGATCTCCCCATGCATACAGAAAGGAGAAGATAGCACACACCATCACCCCCGGCTTTGCCACGGGTATCAACACCCGAATAAACGCCGTAAACCGATTGCATCCATCAATATATGCCGCCTCTTCCAGTTCCTTGGGAATGGAAGCAAAATAATTTTTAAGTATCAATATGGAAAATGGGATGCCTATGGTGGCGTCTGCAATAATCGCCGCAATCGGGGTATTATACACATGCATTCCCTTAAAAAGCATAAACATGGGTGTCAGCAGCACTGCCACTGGGAGCATCTGAGTTACGAGAAATCCCAATAACATCATCTTACGCCCTTTAAATTTATATTTTGCAATCCCATATGACGCCGGAACTGCCAGCAGCACAGAAATCACCATGGCTCCCATAGAAATCACAAAACTGTTAAAAAACGAATGGAACATATTAAAATCGCCGTTTTCCACCTGAGCCGCATAAGAACTTACATTCAGCTTCTTGGGAATTATGGTGGGGGGAACTTGGAAAATTTCCTGTTCAGTCTTTAGCGATGTTACTACAATCCAAAACACTGGAAACAGCAGCACACATAAAAGTAAAACTGCCAATATCGATAAAAGCACATTTTTTCCGCCTCGAATTACTTTTTCATCACCCATTATTCTTCCTCCTCCTTTGTCGCTCTCAAATAAAATACGCCTACAATCATTAAAATCACCAGAAGGACATTGGCTGCTGCCGATCCCCTGCTGTATTTAAACATCTCAAAAGAAAGCTTGTAAGAGTAAGTTGACAGCATATGTGTAGAGTTGACAGGTCCGCCCCCCGTCATAACATACACCAGGTCAAAAACTTTGAACGTGTAGATAAATCCCAGAATCAATACAGATTCTATGGTAGGCCGCAGCAGAGGTAGCGTAATCTTAAAGAACGTCTGCACCTTTCCTGCTCCGTCTATAGATGCACTCTCATATAGTTCCTTTGGAATGGTAGTAAGCCCAGTGGAAATTAAAATCATATTAAAAGGTATACCAATCCAGACATTGGCGCAGATAATGCCAAACAGCGCTGTATTGGCAGAAGTCAGCCAATCAATATTTTCAGAGATAATCCCCAGACTGGTTAAGATGTAATTAAGGATTCCCACATCTGTGCCAAAAATAAATTTGAATATCAACGCTGTAACTGTGATGGGAATCATCCAAGGTATCAGCATCAGTCCCCGGACAGGTTTGGAAACACTGAAATGCTGATTGAAAAATATTGCCAGCAGAAATCCTATGATAAACTGCAGTACAAGACAGCAAACAGTAAATAAAAGTGTATTTACCAATGATTTTACAAATACTGGGTCCTGGAAGATATCTATGTAATTCTGCAGCCCTGCAAAAGGTTTATGATCTGCAGTCAGAGTCCGCACTGTAACATCCTGAAAGCTCAATATAATATTCTTTACAATTGGATAGCCAACAAATACAAGCATATAGAGAAATGCTGGCAGCACGAACAAAATTCCCACATTATCATACTTAAAAAGCTTCTTTTTTTTCGTCTGATTCATGCGTTTTCCTCCTTATTTCAGGGTATAAAAAGGGAGTATACGGAAGATCCCGTATACTCCGCATCCCTCTTGGCTATTTAGTCACAATCCCATCAATGACCTGCTGTGCTGCGTCCGCTGCATCCTTAGGCGCTTTCTCACCTGTCATAACCTGGTTGAAAGCAAGGGAAATGGCATCTGATACCTCTGGCCACTCAGCAAGAGGACCTCTCGCTTTGGCATAATTCAACTGCTCTGTAAAAGTCTTCATTGCCTCGTCATCCGTAAACTGTCCTTCTGCAATGGTCTTTTGTCTGCTGAAATGTAACCGAAAGAATCCATCAGATATTCCACCTGCTCTTTGGCAGTCGCATATTCTAAGAACTTCAATGCTCCTTCTTCATTTCCGCCTGCAATCACTGCATAATTTTCACCGCCGAGAACAGAAGCATACTCTTTATCCTGGGGAATCAGAGCAACCTTCCAATTTAAATCCGGAGCTTCCTGCTTCATAGTAGGAATCTGCCATGGCCCGTTAATCATCATCGCCACATTTCCAGAAATAAACTGATTCATTACATCACCCTGCGTCCAGTTGATACACTCTTTGCTCATGGCGCCAGAGTCAATCAGGTCTTTCGCCAAGGTCAACGCCTTCACTCCTCCTTCTGAGTTCATCTCATAGGAACCTGCTCCTGTGGACCATACCCACGGCATAAAATTAAAGGTTCCTTCTTCATTCTGAAGACTGCAGAATGCAAGCCCTGTCACATTGTCCTTGGTAAGCTTTGCTGCTGTCTCTTTCAGTTCTTCCCAGTTTGCGGGCGCTTTGCATCCTGCTGCATCCAGCAAATCCTGATTATAATAAAGTCCCAGGCAGTTTACGCCAAAAGGCACGCCGTACAAGGTCCCGTCAATCGTACAGGAGTCAACTGCTCCTTCATAATAATTTGCCACATCAAATTTCCCTGATAAATCTGCAAAAATTCCCATAGTCGCATAACTTGCATGGTCTGGGGAATCCAGAATGGCAATATCCGGCAGCTCATCTGCAGAAGCCCCTATGGACAACTGTTTCTTAAAATCTGCAAAGGGTACATATTTTGCAGTCACAGTCATATCACTCTGGGAAGCATTGTAATCTGTGATTACTTTATCAAGCGCTTTCTGATGTCCTTCTGTCTCCCAGTAATACCAAACAGTAACTTCTTCTCCGCCAGAGCCTTCCTCTGAACTCTCATTTTTATCTGTATCCTGACTCTCGTCTGTCCCTGCTGTTTCACTGGACGCGCTATTCTCTCCTGTATCCTTTTTCTCTTCTTTGCCCGCATCGCCTCCGCAGCCTGCCAATAATCCAACGCTCAACATGGCTGCCATGAAAACAGATACCACTTTTTTCAATTTCATAATAATTCCTCCTCTTTCTTATTTTCTTTCGATATCATAAGTTTAATTCATAAAAGTAAAATAAGAAACAGGACATATCTGAAAAAGGTAGACTTTTCTAAACTGTTATCCGCTGCGCTATTTATAAGTTTTGCGGAATTCTGCTGGAGAATAACCCGTGCATTCCCGAAATACTCTGCCGAAATATTTGCTGTCTGTATACCCCACCTGCCGGGCAATCTCATATTGTTTCATCTGTGTCCCCACCAGCAGTTCTTTTGCTTTGCCTACACGATAGTTCTTCATATAACTGCTGTACGTTTCCCCCACCTCTTTATGAAACTGCATACTCAAATACTCTGGTGTAACGTTAAGTTTTAATGCGATCTCATCCAATGTAATTCCTGATTGATAAAATTCATGGATCATGCTCTTCATCCGTCTTACTGTTAAATGAGCAGTTCCATCTTCCTGCTCTTCTTCCAGGCATATCTGCCCGAACAGCCCTTCCACAGCTCCTTCTAATTCCTGGAACAGCATTGCCCCCATAACTTTGTCAAGAATCTCCTGCTGATTCAGGTTTACATAGTCCAGCAAATTAATCTCTTTGGTGATATTAATCACTGCCCAGATAAACCGGATATAACATTCTTTAATATCTTTGGGCGTATATAATTTTCCACCAGAAAAATATTTATAAAATTTTTGGGCAATCTTTTTTACCTGCTCCATATTTCCCAGACATAACTCCGTTTTCAGGCGGTTTTCAAGTTCGATTGGGTATACGCAAACTGAGGTCTGTACCTGAAGGATTTTGGGATATGCAATCAATACATCCCTCCCCAGAGTCAGATTCCAATCCATATACTGATAAAGCGTGTCAAAAGCCGTCTTTAATGATTTTATTCCCTTTGCTTCCACCCAGCCCACACTTCCTATCTCCAGTCTATCTGCTTTCTGAAGCAGCCAGCACTGAATCCTTCTCTCCAGCTCCTGGATATTCTGAAACTGATAAATAGCAATCATCAGAGTCTGCTCATAATCTGCCTGTACCATCCCAAAGTGAAGATCTCCCTTGGCTTTTAATAGATTTTCCCACTCTTTCTGCACCCGTTTTACCTTATCTTTGTATTGATTTCCCAGATAAATGCACACTTCCACTATGGTATGATCTGGCTGTATATCATACTGGCCTGTCAAATACTCTTCCAGGGACTTGTCCAGCTCCAGCTGTCCATAGAGAATAGCGCTCATAATCTGTTCCAATGTACCCAGGGCTTTGGGCTGGACACTTCTTTCCTTCTGGATCTTAGTCTTCATAGCATCCATGGCTCTTGAAAACTCGTCTACAGAAACTGGCTTCAGCAGGTACTCGGTCACGCCCAGCCTCATTGCCTGACGGGCATATTCAAACTCAGAATAAGCGCTCAATACAACCGTTTTCACAGAATTTCCCTGTGCCCTTATTTCCTGCAGCATTTCCAGCCCACTCATATCTGGCATGCGGATATCTGTAATCACAATGTCTGGCTGTTCCTTCTGAATCAGCTCCAGTCCGGTCTTTCCATTCTCTGCGCTTCCGGCAAACTCATAGTCTTCCCCCATCATCTCCAGCAGCCCTTCTATCCCCTCCCGAATCCTGATTTCATCTTCTACCACAACCACTCTCATACTGCTTTTTCGTCTCCTTCTGTAATTACAGGCAGCGTAACATAAATTCTGGTATACTCATTTTCCCTGCTCTCCACCCGAATCTCTGCCTGGTCTTCATAATATAGGCTAATACGATACATTGCATTTTTCAAACCAATCTGATTTTTATCCTCTGACTCCTGAAAAATCCCCTGATTCATCTG
Organism: uncultured Lachnospiraceae bacterium; assembly: GCA_910585395.1. Classification (GTDB taxonomy): domain Bacteria; phylum Bacillota; class Clostridia; order Lachnospirales; family Lachnospiraceae; genus Petralouisia. The sequence goes on along the minus strand of CAJUCK010000050.1, from coordinate 7,839 downwards.
CTTTGTAATTTCCTCCGGCATCCCCCTTCCGTTATCTTCAATAAGAATCTGCAGCCTGTTATGCTGCCATAATTCCATATGGATTCTCAATTCAGGAACTCTCTTAATATTCTCAAATCCATGAATGAAACTGTTCTCCACAAAAGGCTGGATCAGCAGCTTATGCACTTTCATTTTCATAAGCTCTGGCGGTATCTCTATACTGCTTTCAAACCCATCTTTCAGCCTTGTCTGCTGCAGAAACAAGTATTGTTTCAGCCATTCAGATTCTTCCCGAATGGTTACAATCCCGTTGCTGTTATCAATACCATAC
>CAJUCK010000050.1:2189-7516 GCA_910585395.1 uncultured Lachnospiraceae bacterium | reverse complement strand
CAGTATCACCGCCAGGGCTGTTATTGCTCTGCTGATCTCAAACTCTTTCCTGCCAATGGCTATCCAGTTAATTGTGTCCAGTGTATTATAGAGAAAATGCGGATTAAGCTGTGCTTCCAGCGCTGTAATCTCTGCATCCTTTTTCTGTCTTACCAGCTGTTTTTCTTTTTCTACTGATTCTACAAGCTGATTCATAGTAGCATTATACTGATAAGCTATCACCTTCACCTCATTTGGCATTTTTCTGTCAATCTCCACTCTCTCCTGCAGTCGTCCTTCCCCTGTGGACTGCATGATTTTTACCACATACTTTATGGAGCCTGTCAGGTCTCTGGTAAGAAAAGCAATAATAATCATCAGAACTGTCACTGACACCGCCAGCGTAATCAAAGTCATTTTCTGCTGCTGATTAATTTTTCCCAGAACTTCATTCCGGTTTGAAACATTTACAATATCCCAGTCCAGTTTCTCATCATGTACATAATCTATAGAGATATCGTTACTGCCAAATATTTCCTGTACCTGTGCGAATTCATAGTATCGCCGTCTCTTATCTTTCTCATCTCCGCCTGCTGTGCTCCCCAGCAAATCCTTTTCCTTATAAGAAACAAGTTTTCCCTCCTGATCCACAATAAAACTGTAGACAACAGAACTTTGATCACCGCCACTGCAGATATTATGCAGCATCTCTTCGTCAATACTGAGAATCACAATTCCAATATTTGTATTTTGTCTATTAAAGTCTACAATTCTGTGACCTAAATGGAAGAGAAAATTTCTCTTATTTAAGGTCTTCTCCACTTCTTTTGTCGGCATTACAAAGGTTTTATTCTCATTGATATATGTATCATACAGCTCTTTGGGGCTGACTCCCAGCACTGGTATCCAGGCGCTTCTTGTAATAGATCCCGTAATAGAATCATAAAACACCAGCGTTCCATCCTCCGTGATAACAGAAATATCCCGGATAAATTTCTTGGCGTAGAAATACCCTCTTAAAATTCTCCGAAGCTGATTCTTGCTTACGATCAAGTTCTCTCCACGATTGATTTTGTTAATTAAACTCACCACGTCATCATCTGAATAAATCTGAACCAGAACATCCTCATAAGATTCCACACTGATTTCCAGCGTTGTCTTAGTACGCATAAGATTGTATTTCATGAGCTCTTCGTTGTTCTTATTTACAATATTAGAAATATTATAGTTGGAAAAAATTGTAATCAAAATAATGGGAATCATGGATGTAGCCATAAAGGACATCACTAATCTGACACCCAGGCTTTTTCGTCTATCCATACGCCGCCCCTTTTGTCAATCAATAGTGTTTGTGTCTGCTCCTTTCACGATGACATATTAATTTACAATTTCATCGTAAGCTGAATCCGTTTCTTTTTGAGATCTACGCTCATAACTTTAACCTCCACAACATCCCCTACGCTGACTGCCTCCAGAGGATGCTTAATATAACGCTCTGTCATCTGAGAAATATGTACCAATCCGTCCTGATGGACGCCAATATCCACGAATGCGCCAAAATCAATGACATTCCGCACAGTACCCTTTAAAATCATTCCTGGCGTCAGATCCTTCATTTCCAGTACATCTGTACGCAGAATTGGCTTTGGCATCTCATCTCTGGGATCTCTGGCTGGTTTTTCTAATTCCTTGACAATATCCTGCAGCGTCATTTCTCCTATTTCTAACTCTGCTGCAAGTTTCTTATAGTCTGTAATCTTTCTGGAAATCCCTGTCAATTTTCCATTTCGAATATCTTCTGGTACAAATCCAAGCTTATCCAGCAGTTTCAAGGCTGCGTCATAGCTTTCAGGGTGGACGCTGGTGCCGTCCAGGGGATTTTTGCCATCACTGATACGCATAAAACCTGCACACTGCTCATAAGCCTTCGGCCCTAATTTTGCCACTTTCAGCAATTGGGCACGGGTGAGAAACCTGCCGTTTTCTTCACGGAATGCCACAATATTTTTGGCAATGACTTTACTGATCCCAGAAATATATTCCAGCAAAGATGCAGAAGCCGTATTCAAATCCACACCCACCTTGTTGACGCAGTCCTCCACTACACCATTTAAGGCGCCGCTCAATTTCTTCTGGTTCATATCATGCTGGTACTGCCCCACACCGATAGATTTTGGATCAATCTTGACCAGCTCTGCAAGAGGATCCTGAAGCCGTCTGGCAATGGAAGCTGCACTCCTCTGCCCTACGTCAAAATTAGGAAATTCTTCTGTGGCAAGCTTACTTGCAGAATATACAGAAGCCCCTGCCTCGTTCACTATAATATACTGGACTGGCTTAGGAACTTCTTTTAACAAATCCACAATCACCATCTCGGATTCTCTGGAAGCTGTTCCATTTCCAACAGAAATCAGTGAAATATCGTATTTTTCAATCAGTTTTTTGAGGACAGCTTTGGACTGTTCTACTTTGTTCTGAGGTGCAGTGGGATAAATCACTGTGGTATCTAATACCTTTCCCGTGGAATCCACAACTGCAAGTTTGCAGCCTGTCCGAAATGCTGGGTCCCAGCCCAGCACCACACGTCCGGCAATCGGCGGCTGCATCAAAAGCTGTTCTAAATTCTTGCCGAACACCCGGATTGCTCCATCCTCTGCCCGTTCTGTCAGCTCATTGCGGATTTCCCTCTCTATAGCAGGCGCAATCAGACGCTTATAACTGTCTTCTGCCACGGCACGCAAAATTTCAGTCGTATTGGGATTATCTTTGACAATCGTCTTCTTCTCCAGATACTGCAGAATCTGTTCTGTGGGCGCCTCTATTTTTACTGTAAGGATTTTTTCTGTTTCTCCGCGGTTTAACGCGAGAATCCTATGACCAGCCAGTTTTGCAAGTCCTTCCTCAAATTCATAGTACATTTCATAGACAGATTCTGTTTCGGGATCTTTTGCCGAAGAAATAATTTTTCCGGTACGCATAGTTAGGTCACGGATATATTTACGGTAATCTGCTTCATCGGAGATTCCTTCTGCCAGAATATCCATAGCCCCTGCTATCGCCTCTTTTACAGTATTTACCTCTTTCTCTGGATTTAAGAAAGCTTCTGCCTCCTGTTCCAGAGACTTGTCCGTCATCTGCAGTAAAATAATATTTGCCAGCGGTTCCAATCCTTTTTCTTTAGCAATAGTAGCACGGGTACGCCGTTTGGGCCGGTAAGGCCGGTATAAATCCTCTACTGCAACCAATGTCTCTGCCTCCAGAATCTGCTGTTTCAATTCTTCTGTCAGCTTACCCTGTTCCTCGATACTGGAAATCACCTGCTCTTTTTTCTCTTCCAGGTTACGCAGATAGAACAGCCTCTCAAAGAGATTTCGCAGTACCTCATCATTTAACGCTCCAGTCGCCTCTTTCCGGTATCTGGATATAAAAGGAATGGTATTCCCCTCGTCAATAAGCTTTACTGCAGCCTCTGCCTGCTGCCTGCGGATGTTCAGTTCTTCTGCCAGTTTCGCAATAATATCCATATTAAATTTCTCCTTACTTGTCTCAATCTTTGTCCTACATTATAGCGGATTGCTTTTTGTCTTTCAAGAAAGAATCTTCTGCACTTTCTCCAGATTTTACCCTCAGTACAGCAAATTCCTGCCAGCTGACGCAGACCGTATCTCATCTTTCTGTTTTGCTGTCAAAGCAAAGACTTCCATAAACTCATTGTCAAATTCATCATAAAAAGCGTCGATACTGCTGAAAAGTATGTTATAATATGCATATGTTTATGAGAGGAAAAGAGGGGAAACTAATGATTGAAATCGCTGTATGTGATGATAATAAGAATGATCTTCATAATGTAACGGAAATATTGCACGATATATTTTCACAGAAAAACATAGATTGCAATATAGAGAGCTTTTTATCTGCGAATGAATTACTGTGTAATACCAAAAAGATTGATATTGGTATTTTAGATATTGTCATGGATGAACGCAATGGGATTGATCTTGGAAGGAAACTGAAAGCAAAATTTCCTGAGATATGTCTGATCTATACTACCAGCTATAAACAATACGTCATGCAGGCCATCAATAGCGTACATGCTTATTCTTATCTGTGCAAGCCAATAGACAACAGCAAAATTCGGATGCAGATTGATGAGTTAGTGAGCAGACTTTCAAATAAAATTTTGGAGAAAGATTTTCACAATGTTATCGACAGCCAACATAAAAATTATGCTTCTGTGACACTGAAATTAAAAGAAATTGTATATTTTGAGTACATAAAACGGCAGCGAAAAGTCGCTATTATTTTGAAAAATGAAATATATGAATATAACTGTTCCTTTGAACATATCGTGGATGAATTCCAGAAATATGATTTTGCTGTTAACTGCAGAGGCACTCTTGTGAATTTGAGGCATGTTGTCAAAATAAAAGGCTATACAGTATATTTAGATAATGAGACACAGCTTCCTATTTCTCAGCGCCGGGTTGCCGATTTCAGAAAAAATCTCAATGATTTTTTACAAAGAAATTCATAGGAGAAAATGTCATGGATAAGATATTGTTTTTGCTCTGCAGTCTTCTTTCCTGTTTGATCGTCATTTCAATCCTGTTTCAGTTTATGAACAGCAATTATGAAAGAAATTACCATAATAAGCACATATACATCATCGCAAACGGATTGTCTGTCGCAGTTTTGACCATAATAAATATGATGAATCATGCAATACTCAATCTGCTGGTATATCTTTTAATCATCGGTATGTGCGCATATTTTCTATATCATGAAGATAATGCCAGGGCTGGGAGAAGGATTATCGAATGCGAAGCATTGGCTCTATGTATGGGTGTCTGTGAGGCATTGGGAGTGATCGTCTTGCAATGGATACTCCAATTGCTCGCTGTAAAAATCAACGATAATGTCATATTACATTGCCTGGAAGTGGCTTTTTCAAAAGTGATATTAATTTTTCTATATTATATGGCAATCAACCGTTTAGCCAGAAAAGGAAACTTCCCGTTCTCCAGAAACCAATATTCTGTATACATAATTATGCTAGTATATAGTTTCATAAATTTGATGCTGATAGTCTGGGAATTTACGCAGAAAGATACAAATTATCTGTGGGCGGCAAATATGGGATGTATTGTATTGGCTGATTTGTACTTACTATATTTTATAAAAATGTCTAATGAGAAAAATTATTACGAAAACCAGGTGAAAGCATTAGAACAGCAGGCAAACGTTCAATACAGATATTATCAAATGCAGACAGAAAACTATGATTCCACGCTAAAGGTGTTACACGACGTAAATAAACATATAAAAATGATTGAAGACTTATTCGCTGC
>CAJUCK010000050.1:0-2110 GCA_910585395.1 uncultured Lachnospiraceae bacterium | reverse complement strand
AAAGTAATAAATATGAAAGAAAAAGGTATTGATTTTCAAGCTAATGTCGAAAATGTGGATTTGAAATGTATTGAGCCAATAGACGTTACAACAATTTTTGGAAACCTTCTGGACAATGCAATTGAGGCATCACAGAACTCTGGCGGATATAAATATGTATTTATAAAAATTGGCTCTTATCATCAAATGGTTTCTATAAAATTAGAAAATAACAGCCGGCATGTAAAATGGAAGAATGGAATGCCCATATCTGAAAAAGGCGTCGGCAGAGGTCTTGGGCTTCTTAATGTGCAGCGGAGCATAGCAAAATATGACGGAGATATAAAAATGAAATGGACCGATAATAAATTCACAGTTGAGATGTTTCTTAATATATAAGACTGCCGCAATATTATCAATTAGATAACATAGATTCATTCAAAAAGGTTTAACTGCAGTGTAATTCAAACAATATGCACAAAAACCACTCTGGAAAATGAGCCTGCCAGGGTGGTTTTTGTGCATTCTGTCTTTGTAATAAATATATTGGACAGCTACCTTTTTAATTGTACTTCGTGCAGAAAATCTGTACATGGTGCAAAAATTGTGGAATCTTTTGATAACATGTCGATGATAATATTAAGCCAAATATCTGCACATATCTTTAGCGCAGCCGTTTGACTGCAAGTTTACAAAAATAAATTAATAGGAGGTTTTATTATCATGAAAAAATTTACAGACACATTGTTAAAAGCGGTTGCAAATACTGCAATGAACAGTGCAAAAAAAGAAGCCGATTCAGCCTGCATATTTATCGGCTATCAACCGCAGATACCCGCAAAATTGCATGAATTAAAAGACAAGAAATAGCAGTCTTCAGATTCAATTATTCAAAAATAGCAAAAGGAGAATCTTATGATTAGAAAAAAATTTTTAGCAGTATTATTAGTTAGTGTAATGGCATTGCCTGTCTGGAATACTACAGAAGTCAATGCTGCCCAAGATATTTCAGCAGAAGAATCGTTACAAAACGTGGAGATGTTAACGAATGACATTTCAGGAAGTGTTATTCCAAATGTGGGACAGGGAAATGCAGAAAATTCTATTGCAAATATAACAATCGCAGACAACCAGAACGACGGAATCAGCAGCATTTCTGAAACAGACCACAATACAGCCGATACAGCGTTATTCTTAAGTAGTGATTACATGGGAACAGTCCTTACAGATAAAGCAGATTCATACGACAATTGGTACTATTTTTACGCTGATGCAGATAAAAAAATTTCTTCGCAGCTTGAACAGCCGAGTAATGGTAATTATGATTTATATTTATATGAATATGTTGATGGAAGTATTTCTCTCGTCTCATACTCAATAAATGGCGGTACCACAACTGACAGTTTGAGCTATATTTCAAAAGGCGGTTACTATTTCCTGCGGACAGTCCCTGTAACAGCAGACGATTCATTATTATATTTTATCATAAACATTCTAGACACATATGATTCTAACGAGCCAGATGATAACGTGAATTTCTGCAGAGAATACGATACATATATCAATGTAAGAAACACCATTGATAATGTATTTGATCAAGATTGGATGAAACTTAAAGTAGAAAAAGCTGGAACTTATAAGGCAGAATTAAATAATGTTCCAAGCAATTGCCAATACGCAGTCTATATCTATGATTCTTCTCTTTCATACATAAGTGGAATGTCGAGTGATGGAAATGCAAATGGATATGTTACATTAGAAGAAGGCACCTATTATTTATACATTGCAAGCTATAACAATGCCTTTGATGCAACGCAGCCATATTCTTTTAAGCTAAGTCCCGTACATTCTACATCATCTGTTTATAAATATACAAATGGAGGAAAAATTGTCGAGATAACCCCTAGGACTATGTATATTAATGGCAGTCAGGTCGACTTTAATTGGACATTTAGATATGACATCAATTATACTAGGCACCAGCAGGCTACGATAACCGATAGTACGAAAGTAATGGCAAGTTCCTATAAAAATGGCAGTTTTGTGGATGCGCAAAACATAAACTCATCGACAGACTCGAGCTGTTGACAAACCTCTTGCCAAAAAGATTTGCATATAAGAAAATATATGT
>CAJUCK010000049.1:6572-20783 GCA_910585395.1 uncultured Lachnospiraceae bacterium | reverse complement strand
AGGTTATTTCACTGTTCAGTTATCAAGGTCCTGTCCGCTCTCTTGCGCGACAACTCCTATATCTTATCATACTTGTCTCTCGCTGTCAAGCAGTTTTTTTATTTTTTTAAATTTCTTAATTTGTTTTGTTTGTCGCTTGCCGCGACCGAGTTATATACTAGCATGTCTTATTTCAATTGTCAATACCTTTTTTACACTTTTTTACAAAATATTTTACAATCATATAATTTTCACACTCAATCGCCTGTAAAAGATATGTTAATGAAGGAAAACATCATTACAATTACTTACAGTACACCTACTCCAGCATTCCCATAATGAATTGTTCAATCAAATTGTTGTCATACAAAAATTTCAAGAAAATATTATCGTCAATAGCTTCCATCATCTGCCTCCCCCAATCATTTCCCTGACAGAAGACAATAAGCAGAAAAAGAAGCCACACTATAATCACTCCCTGTACAAGTCCGATGGCAAGCCCTCCTATATGATTGATACTGTTTAAGACTGGAAGCTTTGAAATCAAATCCAGCACATGTATCAGAATCAGCATTACGACAAAAACAATAAAAAAAGATAACGTCCATGCTGCACGCTGTAAAATCTGTTCTGCCACAAATTCTCCCGCTTTTTCATAGACACCAGAATCCTTTAACAGCCCATTTGCCTGCTCTGCTGCACTTTCACCCAGAAAGCTTTGAATCTCTGATGGTATTTCCATACCGAATACAGTAAGTTTATCTTGATTTTCATCAGCTTCTTCCCGATCCTTCTGCTGAATTTTCTCTGATGCGCTTTCCTGCAGATACTCGGTACATTTTTCTTGTATAGTATGATATAAAGGCGTTCTGGTTTTTAAAACTTCTGCTGTATAAGGCGCCAATGCCGTAGCTGCACCAATAGTTAAAAATATTGCCACAAGGGAAAACAATACCCGCACTAATCCCCGTAAATATCCATGTAATCCAAATCCAGCTAGTATTACCAGTACTATCAAAAACAGCATATCCATATTGTCCACTCCTATTTCAGTCTGATCTTCTGTGTCTCACCTTCCGCCCAGAATACATAATCTTTTGTTCTGCCAGCAGACATGATTTTCCAAATATTTTTCTGAAAACTGCCATGAAATTTCTCGATACCACGCAGTGTATAAATGGAGCATTCTGTATCGGCACGCACGCACACCTCATCATTTTCTAAAAAACCAACTTCCTGATATTTTATGTTAAAATCTTTGGAAAGGACCTCTGTTCCTTTCAAATCAAATACCTGCAGTCTATAAGCCTCCTGCTTATTTTCATTGTCAAATACAAATCCTATGTACGCTTCGTTATAGAAAATACTTTGAATTTCCTGTTCCACTGAAATCTCTGTTTTTACCTGAGGCTTCTGTTCCCCTTCAAATATCACTGCCTTTCCATTTCCGAATGCTGCCAGCACATCATTTGTAAGAAATTCCACTTTCGGAAAAATCATATCCCCATAGGAATACTGGCATACTATATTGTCAATTTCATTTTGTCCTGCAGAACCGAAATTATAAAAGATAATGGTAGTCTTAACATTCCCATCATTGACATCCAGCAAAGATACCGCCAGCTTTCTTCCGTCATTAGAGACACTGATATCCACAGGATATCCTGTATTCTCAGTATGAAGTTCTCCTTCTGCAAGAAATTTCCCCTCTCGATTGTACACATGAATATAGCCTGTTCCGTTCTCTTCCATCAAAACGGCCACTTCTCCCTGGTTAGCCACCTGTACCCGCTGAATCGGCATGGTCGTGCGTATTTCTCCACAAGGACCATCTGTATCCATAATATAAACTTTTTCTCCCTTGCTGTCTGCAATAACCGCATAACCTTCACAAGTATCTACCATTGGAGACTGCATTTCATAAGTCTGGTTCCAGATCATATGATTGTCTGTATCAATACAAGAAGCACCGTCTTTACTGTATTTAATCATATTTTCGTTAAATGCGGCAAAGAGGGTTCTGCCAGAATCTTTCCGTTCCACAGAATTTAAAACTTCATAGTCTTTGTAGCTCCTGGTCTGTATGTAGATATAACTTCCCATCAATGTCCCTAACAGCAAAATAACCACAAGCGCCGTCAGAAGCAGAATCCTTCTGCGGTGCCTGTGGATTTTTCTATTCATTTCATTTATGTCTGATGATTTTACCACCCGGTATGCTTTTTCGTCCAAATCTGCACCTCCAAATATCAGTATAGCATACTCCGGCATTCTGTGCATTAAATTATTTTACGGAAGCAGCAGACGCTGTCCTGCAAAAATTTTATCTCCATCTTCGATGCCATTAACTTCTTTCAACGTCTGTATCATACTTTTATTTTTATAAACATTCATACAAATGGTACTTAGTGTATCTCCTGGCTGCACAGTATAATAGCGAGGTTCACCAATCTGAGCTGACGTCTCTTGGGGCTTATCTTTTGTCTGCTCCTGCTGTGAAACATTTTCTTTATCTTCCTTTGAAGATTTATTTTCCTCAGACTTGTTGTCTTCTGGATTCTCTTCTTCCCGATTGTCCGCTGTTTTTTTCTTCTGATTGCCGCCAACAGATTCTGTGTCTGCCTGAATATCTGGATTTTCATCTGGATTTTGTGAATTTATGTCTGATTTTTCATTCATATCCTTATCATTCTCAGACGAATCAGCCGCAGTTTCCTCCCTTTTACCATCAACTTTCCCAGATTCCTGTTCCTCATCAAGGGGAAAGACCTGAGATTCAATATTTTTGACTACTAGCCCCTTGTCCTCTGGTGTATTTTCCTTTTTGGAAGCAGGAGCTTCTGGATTGATAACACGCAGAACTTCTTCCACCTGTTGCATTTTCTTATAATTATTGATGGTGGTGATTCCAATCACACTAATAACTACAAGGAAAAAGGAAGACGCCGTATACAAAAGCCTCCGGCTCTGCTTCTCTCTGCTATTGCCCTGACGCTCTAAGATCGTTCTGCGGTATGCTTCCAGCGCTTCCTCTGCCTGGCTTTTGGGCTCTTCAAGTTTGCTTTTGGCAAAAATCTTATCCTGAGAAGATTGTTTGGGATGGATAATTCCCTCCCGCATTCTCCGCTCGGCCTTCTTTTCCTGTTTTCGCATCTGTTCAATCATTGCCTGAGCATCTCGCTCAGTTTGACGAGAATTTTCCCTTTTCTCCTCGTCATTCAATGTCATTTTCTCTTCTTCTGGAGTCTCCTTTTGAAATTCAGACTCGATTTCAGGAATCTCTTCCTGCATTTCTGTTGTTTTCAGTTCTTCCAAAAGTTTCTGCTCTTCTTCTCTCTTACAGATCATATATTCCTGCATAGCGAGGTTTTTTTCATAGTAAATATAATAACCTTCCCTCTTCTGAAGATAGCCCTGTTCATACACAAAGAACACTTCTTCCTCTTCCAGAATATCCATCAGCATAAGAATCTTGTCCCTGCCAGAGAAATACTTTCGGTGCGCCGCTTCTACCGCCGGAGGCAGTTCCATAGCTTGTCCTGCCTTTCCCAAAAACCAGCCGACAATCTCCAGTTCCGGAAAATACTGTTTTTCCTCTCGATAAATATAATCCCAGAAGCTGTCATCCAGAGAAATGGAATCCCACTGATACACAGCCTCGCTGCACTCTATAAGACCACTGATAAAGGTATATCGGATATCTTTTTCCACCTGGCTCTTTCCCAAAAATACTGCTGCACACCTGTCCTTGCTTTTTGCAACATTTTTAAGATATGTATGTACATAATCCTCCAGATAAATCTTATGTCTTCCTCGCGGGCTGCCTTCCTGCCGTATATTTTTGGGCAGACAAATGGTTTCCCCATTTCTTTTCTGGTTTTCTTTTGCCGATTCTTCTTTACATATTATCTCAATCATGCTGTCACCTCTTTTTCCCAATGGTAGCACACATGAACTGCGATTTTTGGAAATCTCTGTCATACTTCCAAAAAATTTCTCGACAAAAACCCTCAGAATATTATCATTTCAGACAAGTTATAACTCCGTTCTCCCTTCCAGGGCACGGAGCAATGTCATTTCATCTATATACTCCAAATCACCGCCCACTGGAACTCCGCTGGCAATTCTGGAGACTTTAATGCCTGTAGGTTTTATCAGCTTGCTGATATACATTGCCGTCGTTTCCCCTTCCAGGCTGGAATTAGTGGCAATGATAACTTCTCCCACATCCTCCTGCAGGCGCTGCATCAATTCCTTTAATTTTATATCACCTGGACCGATTCCCAGCATTGGAGAAATCGCTCCATGCAGCACATGATACACCCCTTCATATTTATTCGTCTTCTCATATGCCGCCAGATCTCTGGTATCTTCCACCACCATAATTGTCTTGTGATCCCGTTTAGAATTTTTACAGATTGGGCACAGCTCATCATCCGTAAGGGTATAACAAGATTGACAATATTTTACTTTTTTTCTGGCTTGCAAAATAACAGAAGAAAGCTTCTCCACATGCTCAACTGGCATATTCAGAATATGAAAAGCAAGCCGTTGTGCCGACTTGCTTCCAATTCCAGGCAGTGAAGACAGTTCTTCAATCAATCCGCTTATCTGTCTGCTGTAATAATCCATGCATTCCTCCTGGTTGTTCTATATACTTGCAAAAAGATTTTTTAAAAAGGAAATCCTCCGCCTAGTCCCCCTGTAATCTTGGACATGGACTGCTGGGATGCCTCTTCAATCTGGCGGAGTGCCTCATTGGTCGCAGCCATGATAAGATCTTCCAGCATTTCAATATCATCTGGATCTACCACTTCCTCTGCAAGCTTCACTTTTGTGACTTCCTTCTTTCCAGAAATAGTAACTTCTACAGCACCGCCTCCGGCAGATGCTGTAATCTCTTTTTCCTCCAGTTCTTTGGTTGCCTCTTCCATTTGTTTCTGCATTTTCTGCGCCTGTTTCATCAGATTATTCATGTTTCCGGGCATACCTCCCGGAAATCCTCCGCGTTTTGCCATTTATATATCCTCCTGCTCTTCAATTGTGATTTCCATATTTATGATTTTCTCCAAATCCACATAGGACTCTTCGAACGGATGACTCGTTTCATTCAATACAATCTTAAACGGAATTTCCCTGCCTGTTTTTTTTGCCATGGCCGCTCTCAATTCCTCCTGATGTTTCTCTGTATTTAAAAAAGCTTCCGCCACCTCATCCTCCAATACCAGAGAAAGCTGTCCTCCCTCTGTCATAGAAGGACGTGCCAGCCTGAGATAATTTTTAAGCCCCCCTGACAGCTCTTCTACAATAGAACGCCAGTGCTTTACCACCTGCTGCACTTCTTTGGGAATTGCTTTGGGCAGTTGTGGCTTCGTGCTTTCCTGCATAACTGGCAAATCATCACGTTTTTCTTGCGGCGCTTGAACGAAACCTGCTGGAATTCCTTTTTCCAGTTTCTGTTCTAATTGGGAGACCCGAAGTATCAAAGATTCATAATCCCGCTCCATCTCTGGTTTGCATAATTTAATTAGGGCAATTTCTATCAGTACCCGTTTCTGCACTGCATACCGAATCTGGTTGGAAAGCTCTGAAAACACACGAATATAGCGCATAAGCTGTGCTGCTTCCACCATCTTCGCCTCTTCTTTCAGTAATGCCAGATTTTCACTGGAAATATCCAGCACTTCTTCCATATTATCAGAGCTTTGTAATAAAAGCAAATTTCTTAGATACCAGGTAAAGTCTGTGACAAACTGTCCAGGCTCCCGCCCCTGAATCATCAGCTCTTCCAAAAGTGAAATCACACCGGAAATATCGTTCCCCATAATTTTTCGCAGCATTCTGGAGAAAACCTCTGTATCCACCGCGCCCAGCACTTCCAGTACATGGTCGTAGGTAAGATTCTGTCCCAGATAAAATGCTATGCACTGGTCCAAAAGGCTCAATGCATCCCGCATGGAACCGTCCGCTGCTCTGGCAACGTACCTGACTGCCTTAGGTTCCACCTGTATCTGCTCTTGTTCCATCAGCTCTGCCAGCCGTTTTGAAATTGTATCTATTGTAATTCGCTTGAAATCATATCTCTGGCATCTTGAAAGAATTGTTACTGGGATCTTATTTGCTTCCGTAGTGGCAAGAATAAAGATTACATAAGAAGGAGGCTCTTCCAAAGTTTTCAGCAAAGCATTAAAGGCTCCTATGGATAACATATGAACCTCATCAATGATATAGACTCTGTATTTGCCTTCAGTCGGTGAATATGCCACCTCCTCACGGATTTCACGGATATTATCCACACCGTTATTGGAGGCGGCATCTATCTCTACCACATTCATGGAACTGCCCTCTGCAATTGACCTGCAGGAAGGGCAGCTGCCACAGGGACTGCCGTCTATAGGATGTTGACAGTTTACTGCTCTTGCAAAAATTTTGGCAACAGTAGTCTTTCCTGTTCCTCTGGTCCCACAGAACAAATATGCATGTCCCACTCTGTCTGCTTTAATCTGATTTCTCAGTGTAGTAACTATGTGTTCCTGTCCTTTGACATCCTCAAATTCCTGAGGCCGGAACTTGCGGTATAACGCAGTATACGACATATTTAATCCCCAAAACTAATGCCCATCAGCTTAGCTTCTTTTATAATCTTGGAACCTGGCTCTACCGTCTTTAGTTTGCCCGCTACATCTGCCAAAGACACTTTCTTAGTATTTCCATTAATCATGGCAACCATATAACCATAGTCTGGTACAGAGTACACGGTCATAAGGGCATGGACTGCCGCCCCGCTGTGTATGCCCAGGAACAGTCACACGAACCTCACATCCTATTTTCTCCTGAATCCGTTCTGCCACCTCATAGGAAACAGATGGATATTTATAGTTTTTCTTCTTTTCTTTTAATTCCTTTTTGCTGAGAGCTGCATCTTCTTTAGAAATAGCGCCTTCTGCAACAGCAAGAATTGTAAATCCTTTTCCGGCCTTGCTTCTGGCTTCAAGGGCTTGGACTACCTTATTAATGTCATAAGGAATTTCCGGGAGCAGAATAATATCAGCGCCTCCTGCAATTCCTGCATACAGGGTGAGCCATCCCACCTTATGTCCCATAACCTCAACAATAAATACACGATTGTGAGATGCGGCAGTAGTATGAATACAGTCAATAGCCTCTGTGGCAATATTGATGGCGCTCTGGAAACCAAAGGTTACATCTGTACCATAAATGTCATTGTCAATGGTTTTTGGCAAATGAATCACGTTCAATCCTTCCTCACGCAGGAGGTTAGCTGTTTTCTGTGTTCCATTTCCTCCCAGAATCACAAGGCAGTCCAGACAAAGCTTATAATATGTCTGCTTCATCGCTTCTACTTTGTCCAGTCCATTTTCATCTGGCACGCGCATAAGCTTAAATGGCTGTCTGGAAGTTCCCAGAATCGTACCTCCTTTGGTAAGGATTCCTGAAAAATCATCAGAGGTAAGTAAACGATAGTTTCCATAAATCAGCCCTTTATAACCTTCGTAGAAACCATAAACCTCTAACTCTTCCACATTCTTGCTGAGACCCTTGACAACACCGCGCATTGCAGCATTCAATGCCTGGCAGTCACCACCGCTAGTCAACATTCCAATTCGTTTCATGACTTCACATCCTTTGCGTTTTCTATTATTTTTCATTATGATTAATAATTATATCCCATATTTTTACTCTTCACAAGATTTTTCATTTGCATTTTTTAAAATATTTGATATACTCTATATAGTAAACACATCTGGAGGAGTACCCAAGTGGCTGAAGGGTCTGGCTTCGAACACCAGTAGGTCGGTAGTCCCGGCGCGGGGGTTCAAATCCCCCCTCCTCCGTTTTTCCCAAAACATAAATCAATTCCATACATATTATATATATTTAAGAAAGGCTTACTGTATTTTATGAAAAATTTTTTCCTTCTTTCATTGTGCTTGTGCATGTCAATGCTGGCGAGCTGCAGTGCTCCGCAGACAGACGCTGCTGGTTCCATCAAAGCAATCTATGATTTATATATTCTGGGAGATACCAGCGGCATTTCTTCTCTGGGAATGACTGACGAAGATATCGCTGCTGCACAGAAAAATTATGACGATTCTCTGCGTGAAACAATCCGTTCTAACTTTGCGGCCAGCGGTCAGGAAATTGATGAAGACACATTAAATGAACTATGTACGGCCAGAAAAGGAGCGCTTGCCAAAATGAGTGCCGAAGCGGAAATTACAGAAGAATCTGATGGAAAGGCTACAGTAGTGATTCATACCACTTATTTTAACGAAGCTTCTCTGGATGCTGATGCTTTTTATGATGCAAAAGAAGAATCTCAGCTGAGAGACTTTGATACCCCAGAGGAACAGCAGATCTTTCTTATGAACACCTACACGCAGAATTTGATTAAGGCTTATCAAGATGCCGTCCCCTCCCAGGACACTACAGACATTGTTGTAGAATGTGTCATCCAGAACAAAACCTGGGTTCCTGCCAATATGTCTTCCTTTGGTTCTGACCTCGCCTCTGCCATTGCTGGACAGCGTTAGTTCTATTTTCTTTCATTGAGGCATAAGATGTAGAAATCTCTACGGGAGTATGTCAAATGTCTGAATTTCATCGAATGATCACATACCTCTATTTATATGAGCAAGGAGTCAAAAGCAGAAACATAGGATTTGCAAAAGTAGAAAAAAGGGACCAGCGTTGTGCCCTTGAAGTACATATGAAAAACACCGGGTGCAGTCTCTCTCCTGTCCAGGTGTATTTTTATATTCAAAAAAAGCAGCAGCTTGGCGGAATCTTTCTGGGAAATTTCGTGTTAAATCGTGGCAGCGGAGAATTTAAAGCTGTTTTGGATGCAGAAAATGTGAAAGACAGCGGTTATCATCTGGATGATATAAAAGGAATCTACATACCTCTCACTGAGCGAACCATGCTGGTAAGCCAATGGGATGACGACGAATTTAAACGAGAACTATTTGTAGATCTAGCTGACTTGGCTGATGATAATACGGTTGATGCTTTATCTCCAGAAGCTCCTGGTATCCCTGAATCTCTCTCATCTTCACAGATACCAGAAGAATCTGGATTAGCAGACTCTCCTGCTGAGAAGACCCCTTTCGCATCTATCTTATCGTCTGATGACAGCTCAGCAGTACAAAAGCCAGAAACAATACAAGAGCCAGAATCTTTTGTTTTGTCTGGCAAAGATTCAGCTGAACAAATACCAGATTCTCCTGATTTGCCGGACAGTTCCGCTCCTGCAGAGTCTTTGCCGGAAGAAAAGACAGACGATTTACATGCTGCAGAGACAGAGCCGGCAAAATCGCCTCCCAAAACGCTGGATGCTTTAAAAGCTGTGGAAGCACTCCCCATTACAGAGCGCAGAGCCTATGGTTTTCACAGTGTCAGCAAGTCTTCTCGCACAGCTCAGACACACCCTGATTCGGAATCATCATCAGATTCCTCACATGGTAAATCTGACACCTCAGAAGACTGGCAGCTCCGCTGGCGTTTTATTCTGGAAAATTTTCCAGTAATGACCCCTTTTTCCGGTGATGACCATACGCTTTGTGTGAGATTAGAGTTAAAAGACATCCGTCAGCTTCCCAGGCAATACTGGTATTTTGGAAACAATAGTTTCCTGCTGCATGGTTTTTTCAATTACCGCTATATCATTCTGGGCATGACAGAAGAATTTGGCGTAAAAAAATGGTTTATTGGCATCCCTGGCGTTTTTCAAAATCCTGAGCGGGTTATGGCTGCTCTCTTCGGTTTTCCAGAATTCCGCAGTGAAAAGCCTTCGCCAATCAACACTGGGCAGTTCGGCTACTGGTACCGTTATCTCAATGAACTGTCCCAGCCGCCAGAAAAAACGCCTTCTTAAGC
Organism: uncultured Lachnospiraceae bacterium; assembly: GCA_910585395.1. Taxonomy (GTDB): domain Bacteria; phylum Bacillota; class Clostridia; order Lachnospirales; family Lachnospiraceae; genus Petralouisia. The sequence goes on along the minus strand of CAJUCK010000049.1, from coordinate 10,907 downwards.
ATCTTTTTCTTATGACGCAGGAAAAACTTCTTCTATATCTTAGGTTTTTCTTCAGCCAGCAGAGCGTATACTTCATGGTCTTTCCAAACGCCATGAAGTTTTACGCTCTTCCTTTTCACTCCTTCTCTCACAAACCCTAGTCCTTCCAGCAATTTCCTGGAAGCTGTATTTTCTGGCTGTACCTGCGCCTCCATGCGGTGAAGTTTCATTTCTTCAAATGCAATGTAAATGCATTTCAATATGCTTTCTCTTGCATATCCCCGCCTCCAGAATCTCTGGTCAAATTTATACCCCAGCTCACACGACAGATACGGCGCCCAGCAGATATTCTGAAAAGATACCGTACCAACAATCTGTTCCTGCCTCCCTTTTTCATATACCCAGAAACGGACGGCTGACTGTTTTACAGCCAGGTTATATTCACAATGCAGCAACGTTTTCTGGTATTCCTCTGTATAAAAATTCTTCGGCCGGTCGATCTCGTATTGTTCAAAAATATTTCGATTATCCAGATAAAACTGCAGTACCTGATCTGCAGCTGTACTTGGCAGAATTTTCAAAATAAGCCGGCTGGACTCATAATTCATTTTCATTTGCATAATCCCCTGATTTATTTTAAACTAATATTCAGGTCCTATTTTAACACAATTTTTACAGGAGTGCATATGGAACAGAAAGAAAAATTTATGAAAGAAGCGATTCGCCAGGCAAAAAAAGCCGCCAAAATTTATGAAGTACCCATCGGCTGTGTCATCGTATACGAAAACAAAATCATAGCCAGAGGATATAACAGGAGAAATACAGATAAAAATACGCTTGCTCACGCAGAACTTACTGCCATCAGAAAAGCCAGCAAAAAACTGGGTGACTGGAGACTCGAAGGGTGTACGATGTACGTAACTCTGGAACCATGCCAGATGTGTGCCGGCGCTATCGTTCAGGCACGAATGGATAAAGTCGTAATTGGGACTATGAATCCAAAAGCTGGATGTGCTGGCTCTTTGATGAATTTACTGCAGTTTGCTGCTTTCAATCATCAGGCAGAACTGGAAAAAGGGATACTGGAAGAAGAATGTTCTCGCTTACTCAGTGATTTTTTTAAGACTCTGCGGGAAAAGAAGCGGCAGGAAAAAGAAGAAAGCAAAAGAAGCCAGTAAAACTGTAACAAACTGTTTCTCTGCTCCAAATTCAGAATTTTCAGCCAATGCATTCACATCTCCTTAAAATAGATTTTGTAGCAGCTATCTAAAAGCATGAATACTTCTCTTGTAACATTGAATTCCAGAAAAACTTTTCTGGGAAAACTCAAGAATAGTTGACTTTTCCGTTAAAACACGCTATACTTAAATCTCCGAGCAGCCGGGGCGGCAGCGGTGCCCTGTACCAACAATCCGCTATAGTTGGGGTGATGCTCTGCCCCGGGTTTGTGACTGTGGGGCTGCCTTTTATAAGTGGTGACGACGTTTGGGTCTTACGCAATGGAAATCTGTGAACCGTGTCAGGTTGGGAACAAAGCAGCACTAAGCAGAACCTTTCATGTGCCGTGAGGGTGCCTAAGCCGAGCTAACTGTAGAAGTAACGTCCATGGTCAGAATTCAAAGCAGAGCGCTCGGATTTTAATTTAAAACTTTTATCTGGAAAAATTTTCAAATCCCTTTGCTCTTGACATATGCGTGCGAAGGGATTATATTTATTTTGTAAACAATAATAATTACTATTATCTTTATGGAGGGAATATCATTGACTAAGCACAGCCGTCAGAGAGAATGCATTAAAGAATTTCTGACAAACCGCTTTGACCATCCCACCGCCGAAACTGTATATCTGAATGTAAAAAAGGAATTTCCAAATATCAGCCTGGGAACCGTGTACCGCAATTTGTCCCTGCTGGCCAGCCACGGAGAAATCCATAAACTTTCTACGGGTATAGGACCTGACCGTTTTGATGGAAATACAACTCCCCATTATCATGTGCTCTGCACACAATGCGGCGGCGTCCTGGATCTTCATATGGAAAATATTGACCACATCAATACCCTTGCCGGAACACAGTTTGAAGGTGAGATTTCAGGCCATGTTACTTATTTCTTAGGAAAATGCCCTGAATGTTTGAAAAAAGAAATTCAAAAATAATGTTGACATACACAAGCAGGTATGTTATTTTAATATCAGTAATAATTACTGTTATTACCACAGAATAATTTTAAATTTTATATAAAAGAAAGGAAGACAAAAGAATGAAAAAATTTGTATGTAATGTATGCGGTTATGTTTATGAAGGAGATGCAGCACCAGAGAAATGTCCACAGTGTAATGCACCAGCTTCTAAATTTACAGAGCAGGCTGGAGACAGAAGCTGGGCTGCTGAACATGTAATAGGCGTAGCACAGGGTTCCTCAGATGATATTATGGAAGATTTAAGAGCAAACTTTAACGGAGAATGTACCGAAGTAGGCATGTATCTTGCAATGGCAAGAGTTGCACACAGAGAAGGATATCCTGAAATCGGTTTATACTGGGAAAAAGCTGCTTATGAAGAAGCTGAGCATGCTGCAAAGTTTGCTGAACTTCTGGGCGAAGTTGTTACTGACAGCACCAAGAAGAATCTGGAAATGCGTGTAGAAGCTGAAAATGGTGCAACCGCTGGTAAATTTGATCTTGCAAAACGTGCAAAAGCTGCAAACCTTGATGCAATTCATGATACTGTTCATGAAATGGCAAGGGATGAAGCTAGACATGGTAAGGCATTTGAGGGCTTGTTAAAGAGATATTTCGGTTAATCAGAGTCTTCTTAAAACTTAGTAATACAAAAGTTATATGAATTTATCTATATAACTAAAAGAAATATCTGCATTACCGCAGAACGGCATAGCCTTTTGACTATACCGTTCTGCTTTTTCTTTGCCCTTCAATGTTCAGTCTGTCCATAAAAAGAATGAGCTTATAATTCAAAAATAGGTTTCTAGGGAATAAAATATAAGATGCACATTCCTGCAAGCTCTTTTAAAATTTTGCTGAAAAACTGTTGAGAAAAATCAAATCAGACGATATAATGTAAGATATCAATGTATTAAAAAGTATCAGAGAAGACAACATCTCATTTATAAAAGAAAAAGCAGTATAGAATACAATATAAAGAGCAAATAGAAGGGAGGACTGTATATGGTATCAGACATAAATAAAGTTTTAGATTCTATGGAAAATGCTTTGCGGCTTCAGATTCAGGCAAATGCTGAGAGGCGGTCTGAAAAAGCAGAACAGAAAGAAAAAGAATTTAAAGAAAAGCTTAATCGAGCCTATACCAGTAAAATGGAACTTGAAGGCAAAGCCTCCGGGCTTAAGGGGACGCAGGATGCTGTGCGCCGGGATCAGCTTATGGCACTAATGATGGCAGGGTTTTAAGAAACGCTTATACAGACAGGAGCTGATTTTATTTCATCAGCTCCTGTTACTTGAAAATTTAGTTCATCAAAGCCCGAAGCAGCATAATATGATACTCTTCATCTTTGATGATTCTTGCTAGAACTGCATTGACACAATCATCTTTTATCAGCTTTATATGTGCCTCATATTGGTTTATCGCCGCTTTTTCTGCTTCTATATCTGCCAGCAGCATCCCTTTTACCTGTTCTGGAATATTTAGATACTCTGGCGACCACATTTTCCTTCTTCCATCGCGAAATTTAGCTGTAAAATCTACATTGCCTCCCAGCAGAACAATCAATTCACCCAATTTCTGCAGATGCATCATCTCCGCCATAGCTATCCCCAAAAGTGTTTTTGCAAGCGGGCAATTTTCACAGGATACACGGTTTTCATTATTGATATATTGGGTGATCGCAGATAATTCCGATACGGCGCCACAGTAATCAATACTAAGCAGGTTTGCATATGCCAGATTTCTCTCCTGCACCTTAATTGGAGGATATGGTAAATCCATCATAATAGGTTTCTGCCCCATAAAGTTACAATCATTAATCAGAATATTCCTTTTTTCTTCCATAGCCAGCATCTCCTCATTTATCATCATTTCCTAACTGTTTCTATGATAATATATAGAATTTTTAAGATACTGTGCATTTTTCATACCAAAAACTATCTGCTGGTTTTCTATTACTTTATTCCCCATATTCCTGTTTTAACGCTCGTTCTGTAGGAATAATCGGCAGAAGCATGGCAGTGCATTGCAAGGCGCATAAAATTCCGCTTGCAATTCCCACTGTTCCAACATCTCTGCCTACTACAGCAATCATTACAATAACAGATACCAACAGCAGCCATCTGCCCCAGCGATACCATGTCCTGCCAAAATAAATATGGGCAAACCGCCATGTC
>CAJUCK010000049.1:4752-6556 GCA_910585395.1 uncultured Lachnospiraceae bacterium | reverse complement strand
ACCATAAATATTATTAATTTTCTCAGGCGGCTTATGCCAAAACATCCACCCCATAGCCATCATAATCCCCGGGATCAGCAGATTCATTACCAGCATAAAAATCCAAAAAAACATTTTTTTCCTTTCTGTTCAAATGATTCTCAATTATTTTAGATACAAACCTGCCAGTTTCATCTCCTTATCAAAAGAAATGGTATATGTCACACTGATATTTTCATAAACTACCATCACTTGTACAACTACATAAAGTCTCCCCCGCTGGCTTATCTCAGACATGTACATCCTACCATAAGATTGAAATACTCCCCACTCATCTGAAAGCTGTGCTTTGACCGTTTCCATCACTTCTGGTGTCAGGGTACGTTTCATGACTGGATTCATCTCTTCATATAATTCTGCATATTCATTATTGTCCAGCTTCCGTATGATCTCCTTTGTTTGATTTACTACTATCTCTTCCTGAAACTCTCCACTGTTGCCGAATTGCGAAGATTTGGGAAGAAACCACCAAACGACTGCGGCAAGCAAAAGCAGTACGAATACGCCCGTTCCAACAGCACAGATAAGGATTCGTCTCATAAATCTTTTTCGCTCTGTTTCAGGCAGATTTTCATTAAATTCCTGTGCAAGTGCCTGAACGCTTCCCATTCTCTTTAAAATATCTTCCGTTCTCTCTCCCTGTTCTTTGGCGGCGCAAATATCTGAGAGAAGCTGCTGCTTAATCTCTCTGCGCCTGCCTTTTGAACACTTTACCTGATGCGCAACTGCATTTACATATTTCTCTGCTGTCATAATCAGCCCTCCATGATGTCAGCGGCTTTCTTTGTAATGATCTTCCACAGTTCCACTATCTCCTGCAGAATCTTCTTCCCCTCTTCTGTTATATAATAATATTTCCTTGCCGCCTGTTTTCCATTAGGTTCGTTCCATCTGCTCTCCACCAATCCCTCTTCCTCCAGACGATAAAGAATTGGATATAAAGTTCCTTCTTTTAGAGAAAATGTCCCTTCACTTTTCTCCTTTAATTCCATAATAAGCTGATATCCATATCTTTCTTGTCTTTCCAGCAATTTCAGAACCAGCATATCCAGCATTCCCTTTTTTATCTGCCTCTCATATTTTGGATTCATTTCTTCCTCCTTTCATCATCTTTTCTTCCAAAGGGAATTCGGAGTTATATTTTTCAAATACTTAGTATTACTAAATATAATGTATCACAAAAGCAATGGTCTGTCAATTTGTATTATGCAGCCAAATCTTTTCTTACATATACTATATATGCAGTACAAATGCTAACTGCTAAAACACCTGTCCCCAAAACTGCCGCCCTTACAGATATTTCACCTGCACTGAATATATCTGAGGCATTTGCATAAGAAAAGGGACTGAGCAGCTTGTAATCTGATAAATCTGGAATCACCCTTGCAATAAGATCATAGGCATACATGAACATCACAATGCCCAGCCCAATCCCCAGCTTATTTTTTCTCTGAAATGCAGATAGGGCAAAGCAGACTCCCGCGATTTCCAGCTGCAGTAAGATCTGCATCCCATGATACATGAAAAACTTCCAAAGCTGCATCTCTTCTCCCAAAATCCCAATTCCCAGAAGATAAAGCCCTACGCAGATCAAATTCATCAAAAAAATATGGGAAATGACAGCTGCCCATTTTGCTGTTACCACTTTGCCTCTTTCCAGAGAAAGAGTAAAGAGAAATTCACTGGTATGCCCGTCTTCCTCTTTTGACAGCATGTTCGTACTGATAATAGCTGCAAACATAGCCCCACCCAATGCATGAATATT
>CAJUCK010000049.1:0-4731 GCA_910585395.1 uncultured Lachnospiraceae bacterium | reverse complement strand
CGCATAAAATCCCTGCAGCGTTCCTATATTCAGCTGGCTCATTCCAAAAGCCTCTGAAACTGCACCCATAGAAGCAAAACTTTCGGCAATAGTTTCCATGCTCTCTTTTAAACTGGCAAAGAGCAAAATACATGCCATGCCCATTCCTCCTACACAGACAGACCATATTGCCAGCGTTTTTATATATGTCTTCAATTCATGTTTGTAGATTGTTTCCATAACAGACCTCCTGACATTATTTTTGATAAAAATGAAGAAACATTTCGTCCAAGGATGGCTCCTCAATCAAAACATCCTGAATATCATATTCGGATAATTCCTTCATCAAGTCTCTCAAATCTCCTTTATATATATAACTTTCCTGCCTGCCCTCCCGGACAATCTGCACTCTTTTTGCACTTGTCTTTGTAAGGTTCGTCACCGTATCTACACATTGTACTCTGCCCTCTTTCATAATTGCTGCATTTCTGCAGTATCTTTTTATCTCCGAAAGAACATGTGTAGACAAAAGGCAGGTGGCACCCTGCGCCACATATTCCTGAATCAGTCTGAAAAATTCAGTCTGCATCAGAGGGTCCAGTCCGCTGGTAGGTTCGTCAAATACAAATAGTTTCGGTTTGTGCTGCATTGCACAGACAATCCCGACCTTTTTGCGGTTGCCCAAGGACAAATCACAAACCTTCTTGTTTACATCCACTTGCAAACGCTCACATAGTTTCTGTGCTTCTGCCCTGCAGTCTTCCTTTCTCACATCTGCCGCCATTTTTATCAGATCTTTTACCTTCATGACAGAATAAAACATTGTTTCTGAAGGCATATATCCAACGTCGCTTAAAATTTCCTTTTTTTCTTTTTTGATATCCTTTCCAAAAATATAAATGCTTCCCTTATGAAACTGTATCAGCCCCAGCATAGAACGGATAGTCGTAGATTTCCCCGCCCCATTGGGCCCCAAAAATCCAAAAATATCTCCTTCCTCCACCTGAAAACTCACATCAGAGACCCCTCTGTGTTTGCCATAATATTTAGTCAGATTGTGTATTTCAATAATTTTATTCATTCTTTCCTCCTGGACTGAAACGCCCTTAAATTTTCGTTTAATATTTTTTCATCAATTTCTAGTTTGGATTTGTACACAAAAAATGTACAGAGGTAGAGAAAGATGATATAAGCGCAAAATACTGCACTTGTCCACTGTTTTCTGTCAAACCAGTTTCCCCAGAGATCTGTTTTATCGCATATCTCATCCCAGGCCTTCCTTACTCTCTTATGTAAATTTTCTCTTATCTTAACACTCATCCTTTCATATGGCAATTTCAATTTCTGTAAGCAGCGCTTTTTTCTTTTAAGATGCACAGCAAACAATAAGTTTCTGCTTATAAAAAATGTGGATCTGACAATGACGATTAATGTCAAATCCACATTCGATAAGCTGGAAAATCGAATCTTCTCTCACTTTTTTACTTTTTCTTTTCCTTCTTTATAACTGGGATTATTTGTTCCTCCCAGTATTCTACCAATTCCAGGCATTCTGGCAGCAGGATCACGTCTTTTTGTTTTTCTGGCTTCTCTGGCTTAGATTCCATCTCCTGGTCTTTCATATCCTCTGATTTCGACGGACTGGATGGATCTGTCAGAATATCTGATTTCGAAGGATTTTCCGGTTGTTCTGGATTTTCAGGCTTCGATTCAATATCCTGTTCCGGTGAATTATCAGGTATAGCCTCATCTTCCTGACCCTCTGAGCCATCTGGCTTAGTTGTATCCTCCTGTTCTGATGAATTCTCTGACTTTGGTACATCTTCCTGTTTCTCCGAACTCTCTGGCTGTGTAACTATTTCCTTATTTCCTGTACCTTCTGCTTTCGTCTGTTCTTCGGGCTTAGCTGGAGTCTCCTGTTTACAGGAACCTTCTCCCTTTTTCTTTTCTTTTACTTCTGTGTTTCCACTGCTTGTATTATCCTGGGAATTTGTTTTATCTGATTTATTTTCTTCTGATCCCTGTTCCGATCCCTTCTCTTCCGATTCTTTCTTTTCCGCTTCTTTCTCCTCCTGCTTTTTCTTCTCTGTCTTCACATCCTCTGGCTCCTTCTTTTCTCCATCACCAGAAGATATGGTATTCTGCGTCTGCGGCTCTTGTGTTTTTTGCTGAATCTGCGTGCCGTCTGCCTTATTAGACGCTTCTGATAATTTTAATTCCAATGAAGTATAATCCTGGCAGTACTGTATTAATTCTCTCACAGAAAGTTTCTGCGCCTGTTCTTCATCCAGATCACTGCACTTCACCAATTCCGTCTCCAGCATCTTGCGTCCTTCTTTTTCCGTTTTGTTTTGTGTCTGACGGAATGCAGTAGTTACACCGGAAACCTTCAGCTCTGTCAGCTTACGGTCAATCCCTTCCTCCAATGTACGTTCCAGATTTTCACAGATATCCTGACGCGATGCAGACAATGTCACCAATATACCTTCATTATCACGAAGATATGATTTCTCCACCACATCCTGAATAAGAACGTCCAACAGTTCCTGCACTGATTCTCTTTTCTTCCATTTCAACTCTTTTACAACATCTTTTCCATCCTGATTCAATCCCTTCAGGCTCTCGACCTGACGGAACTCGTTAACCTCCACCCTGATACTGGGATTGATATCCAGAACCATAAACACATGGTCCTGTTTCTCGGTAAATATACCAAAAATACACATACAGATCATTGCCAGGCACGTACAGAACGACAGGGCATATCTCGGTCTGATCCCTCTCTTTTCTTGCTCCCTGAGCTGTTTGGAATCTTTTTGAGACCACACGATATTCTCCTCTTCTGCCGCTTCCATGACTGCCTCAAACATATCTGGTGCAAGCTGAGAAAAACCATCTTCTATTCTCTTTTTCAATTCCTTCTTTTTCATATACTTTCTCCAAATTCCTTCTGTAATTTCCGGATTCCTCTGTTATATCTTGCAAGCACGGTCCCCAAAGGCATATCCATCAGCTTTGCGATCTCTCTGTGTTTTAATCCGCTTATGTCATGCATGATAATCAGATTTCTATCTTCTGTTGAAAGCACTTCAAACATCTTTTCTAAAGCAATTCGATCATCTATATTGGTTATATCCTCAAATCCCAACTTCTCTTCCATATCCTCATAATTAACATTCACTTCTCTGTCTTTCCTGCTTTTCATCAGAAATAGATTCTTGGCAATTTTCATCATCCATGCCATAGGATTTCCTTTTTCACGATACATATGACAATTTTTTAAAATCTGGATATAGGTATCCTGTACTAAATCCTGTGCATCCTCTGTATTCAAAGTATAAGAAAGAAGAAATGCATAAAGCGCTCTGTATGACGTCTCATACAATTCTTTGAATGCATCCTGCTCTCCCTGACAAATACGTTCAATCAGCCGCACATCAATATGAATTTTACGCTTTGGAGTGTCTTCCTGCATTGGGACATACCCCTTTCAGCTTTGGTCTGACAGGCGAGATACTACAAAGATACCATATCACCTGCTACTTCTAAATTCTTTTCATAAAAAGCACCTCCTTGTCTTCCCCTGATATAGAGATAATGCAAGAAATCTGCTTTTTATTGCATAAAAAATAATTTTTTTATAAAAATATTATGTACCAATTATCTATGAACGCATGTTCTATCTTTCTATTATAACATTTTATACAAAAATAGCAAGATATTTTTCAAATTTTTTTAAAAAGCAGACATATTCATAATCAAATATGTCTGCTCATCTGTCTGTTATTTTTGATTCGCTGGTTCAATGTTAATGCTCTTTCCTTTTATTTTTGCACTGGTCATTGCCAGAAGAACTTCTTTTCCGTATTCTCTGGGCACCTCTACAAAAGTATATTTATCATACATATCTATAGCGCCTACCAAGTCACCTGGCATTCCTGTTTCCCCAGCAATAGCCCCCAGAATATCTCCAGGCTTTATGTGCTGTTTCTTTCCGATATTGATAAACAGACGTACCATCCCTTCTTCAGCGCCGGTATCTCCAAACTCAAAGCCTTCCATAGCAGCTCTTTGATTTTCTTCACTTCCTCCCAGGGCAAGTTTCAGAAACGCTGCTGCAATATCCATGGCTGTATAATCGGATTCATTGACTTGCCGCTCAATCATATTAACCATTGCCGTAAGATCTTCTTCCTCAATTACGGTCCCGATATGATCCATAATCTTTTCCAGCTTCACCTGGGCAACGTCCTCCATACTGGGAATTTTCTGGGCAAGTATCTTGGTCTTACAGTATCGCTGAATATCCTTTAATTTGTACACTTCTTTTCCTTTTACAAAAGTAAAGGAACGCCCGGTTCTTCCAGCACGTCCGGTTCTTCCAATCCTGTGCACATAGTATTCATCATCCTGAGGCAGGTCAAAATTAAATACTGCCTCTACGTCATCCACATCAATTCCTCTTGCAGCCACATCTGTTGCCACAAGGATTTCTGCTTTGCCATTGCGGAACTTATTCATCACACGGTCCCGATGTGCCTGTTTCATATCACCATGGAGCCCTTCTGCAAAATATCCTCTGCCCTGAAGTGCACTGGTCAGTTCATCTACCATCCTTTTCGTATTACAGAATACCAAAGAAAGCTTGGGATCATACACATCCAAAAGACGGCTTAATACTTCCACTTTGTCTTTCCGCTTCACATCATAGTAATACTGCTCTATATTGGGCACTGTCAATTCTTTTTTTAC
>CAJUCK010000048.1:19519-20791 GCA_910585395.1 uncultured Lachnospiraceae bacterium | reverse complement strand
AAGTTTTCTCCTTATCTGGGTTCATACATCTTTTGATCATTATTAATATCAATTCGATAACAACTGCCGTCTGGTTCAAAATTAACATATTTTAGTGCGCCTAATTCACGTGCCTTATTAAAAATAATTTTTCTTTCCAATTCTCCATATTGATCCCATAATCTTATATATGAACTGTTCTTAAATCCGCCAATTGCTTGAAGAACTTCTTCTTTCACTGCTTCCTTTTCATCGGTAAATTTCAAATTTCCTTTGGCTACAAAAAATCTATAGTCATTTTTCTTAATATTTTTTATAACTTTCACTGCACTATAATATTCTTTTTCCAGTTCATCTAACTGCTTTTTCACTTGTATATAAAAAGTATTCCCTGCAATTACAAATTCATCTAACTTAGTCTTTTCATCTGCATGTACATGAATGCCAATCACAACATAGGAAATCATACCCTGCTCATATTTTACGGCCTGTTCAAGCTCTGCAATTGGTTTTATTACATTTCTAACCTGAACCAATTTCAAAAAACTTCTTAAACACTCATCTGTAATATTAATGGAATAATCCAACGGCTTCACTTCTGGAAACTGCTTTACCAATACTTGAATTGATTCTTTTTCATGATGATTTACTTCCGCAAAGATCTGCAGTCCATTTCCTGTTATTCTGTCAACTATACTGTCCGTATGCTTATTAATCGGTTTAACACTTACCGTTTTCTCGCTGTCAGCTATGGATGCCAGCATTATTTGCCCGCCCATCTTAATCAAACGAACTGGTTCGTTTTTTAACATATGCGCATTTTTATCATTATCTATTCGATCAGCCGCCTTAAACTCTATCATCTCACTGATACAGTAATGTTTTAATTGATCTAACTCCATGGACATTCCTCCAATTTATCTAAATTACATAGAATTTTATATGTCTCTTTCTAAGCCTATTTAGGTCTTCTATCTGCTGTATTTCATCATCTGACATATCTTGTTTTGTTTTCAGTATGTTCATTGACAAAATAATATTATTCATACTGTCAAATTTTTTACTTTCTTCTGGATGGATAATTCCATATGACGTATTCTTTGAACTTATCTCTATATCCCTTCCGGTCATATTCCTAATAGTAAATACGCCTTTTGAAATTTCAAGTTCAATCGTTACCATCTTTTTTTCTGAAAAGGAAACATCATCTGTATGGTAATTATAAAAACAATATTTTCCGTCTTTTATATCAAATAACTTTGCTGCAATATTATCCGTTCTCTTTATGTCATC
>CAJUCK010000048.1:0-19429 GCA_910585395.1 uncultured Lachnospiraceae bacterium | reverse complement strand
GTGAAAAAATAACTTTTTCACGTTCCTCTGTTCTGCCCGTTTTGCAAAATGGACATTTGGCATCTGCTTTCGCCATGAGAAAAGTACTTTTACAATATCTGCATTCTACCGTGTAATCCTGCGCCTGCTTTAAAGCCGTATACCAGTCTCTTATTTTGGGCCTGCTTTGGGGATGATGTCTTCCTTCCTCAGAAAATGTTTTTTCAAACAATTTTCTTATTGTATTAGTAAATACAATTTTCCCTGGAATACCTGCAGAACATCTGTTGCTGTCATCTTCGGGATCTTCAATCCAAGGTATCTCACCTCTCTCAACAAGAACTGCCATATCCTCTTCCTCATCATCCCACCCTGCCTCACTTTCTGTTACCATTTTTCCATTAAAAGGAGAATTCAGCGTTAATATTTCATGGGCTAAAATGGCAAATGAATACACGTCGCTTTCTAAAGTATTTATCTCTCCCTTTACAACTTCCGGCGCAGTATAGCCTTCAGTGGATATCTCTTTGTCAACATCATATCTATAGCGCATATTGTCAGCATCTATTAACCACACTTCGCTTGAATTCATATTTTCAGAAGCGAATACATTATTCGGCGATAAGTCTGCATAAACTGCCGAATGAGAAAATAATTTTGTAAAGATTTCTGCAATATTCGTTAATAATTCCAGTCGATGACGCAATCCTCCTGTTTTACAGAAAAATATAATCGGATTCATATCTGGTTCATCAAAACAGCGGATCCAGTGTTTAATTGACTTCATCCCCCCCAAGAAACGCATGATATAACCACAGTAAGGTCTCTGAAGCATACTTACTGGCTTCGCTATGTGAATATAATCTGGGATGTTAAGAATTCTTACCTCGTCCAATTCGTCTTTATATTTTACATATTCTTTCTCATCTACAACCGGCTCTCCCGTACTTTTGTTAATTTTCATCTTAACAATAATATTAGGGTCTTTTGTTTTCCATACAATCCCTTGTCCGCCTCGTCCAATCTCTTTTTCTAAAAAATGCTTATTTCCATCCTCATCAATTACAAATTGAATCGTATCTTTTTCTCCTATCATCAGCACCACCTATTTCTTTCTATAGCAGACAATCGTTCTATCGTCGCCAGCATTTATTTTATTCCAATTATGCAGGATTGAATAAATCATATTATTTATTTTTGAAAAAGTATCTATTTCACTCATTTTTTTCCATATCTTTCTTACAAATTCTTCTTTTTTACCTTCTATTAGAGTTTCCGACACGCCATCTGTCATTAACATAAGGCTTACGCTCTTCTCTTTTATATCATACTCTTTGAGCGTCCATTCATCAAAACAAGCAATACTTCCAAGCCCTGAAGTAAAATTGGAAAATTCGTCTTCCTTCGCATGCAGTAATTCCAGCTCATCATCAATCGCTATGTAAATATTTCCATCCCCCAGCTGGGCAGCATAGAGTCTGCCTTCTTTCGAAATATACACGAACAGGCAAGTCGTTTTGCATTCTTTCTGCGGATAAGGAAAAATCTCCAGATTCCAAAACGTATGTACAAGCGGAATCAGCAGCCTGAAATCCTTATCTTTGTATTGTTCCCATTTTTGAACAGCATCACAGACAGCCTTACAGGCCGCCTGTGAACCAATATCAGAATGTTTATAAGAACCCAGTCCATCCGAAACCACAAACACTGTTCCAAATTTATAACACTTTACTATGTACGCATCCTGATTGACAAGATTCTTATGCTGATGCAGCAGACCTCTTACAGAAGAGTACCCAAACCATTCTCGTCCCATACTATCTGAGTCTGTCAAAATCAACATTAAGGATATCTGCAGTAAATAAATCATCTGCCACCTTATTGGGATTTTTACTTTGACCTCTCTGAATGGTGCATGACGAAATAAATCTAAAGAATTTATGAATATCTGCCGCGTCTTCCACATAACATACTTCTTTTTCTGGATGATCTAAGAACTGCTTCATCATATCAATATCTGCATCTGCACCAACAGCCAGGCTCCATCGGTCACATTTTGAGCTTCTGCCTTCTGATGTAAATCTTGCCAGCTGCTTTTTAAATTCAATTCTATTAGCATCACTAGGGTCATATGGTTCCCCGTCAGAAACCAATACAACAACTGGACGGAAAGCATTTTTAGGAACTCTGGTCTTGTCTTCAATCAATTCATAGGCCATATCAAAAGCCTTGCCCATACAGGTGCATCCATGGGCTGTAAGATCTTTATAGTTAATATCTTTCGCCGGAGTTAAATCCGTATGAAGATTCACTTTACTCCCGAATGTAATAATAGACACGTTAATCTCTGACTGGATTACCTGTTCTTCCGTAAAACTCTGGATCATCTCTCTCACAGAACTATTAAGTTCATCGATTTTCCCGTCAAATGACATAGATCCGCTGACGTCTAATAGTAAAATAACTGGTAACATCTTTGCTTTCGGCATTACAAATCCTTCAAATTCTGAATTGTTCATATAAAAATCCTCCATCTATCATTTTGTTTATTTTGTATAAAAACCGGTGGATATTATAACATATTTTGTGATATTTATCAACTTTCTGTAGTATAATAATCTGTTTTATGCTATAATATATAAGCAATTCTTATTCCGCTCCTTTCTTAAGAACTGCAATCGGTATTCTTTATACTGCAATCATATCAAATACATATGGGAAAGTTTAAAAAAAACCTGCAAAAAAGGAGATTCCTGATATGGCAAAGAAGACAAATATTTTTCTTAATGATATAAAAAACTATGATTTGATTCGTGAAATGCTGCACCACATATATATGTACGGCAATTATTCTAAAGGTGATATTGTAAAAAACAATATTGCTGGCAGCCAACGTTCTGTTTATGACATGATCAATAGAATTAAAAACTATCTGCACGGCGAATACCTTACCACGCACAAACTTCCAAACAGAAAGCAGGACAAGCAAGGCTATCGTTTCAAGTATGATCCTTTTCAGTGTCCGATAAATTATTTAGCCGACACTTACAGAAACTGCTCATATGTAGTAGAAGATTTTATTTTTTACTTTACAATATTGCAATCGTTCAAACCATATGAGAAACATAATTCCTACGCACAGCACAAACTCAGCCGTTATGCCTCTGATGTCTCAGAATTAATTATTGATGGAAAGTATCATTATGAAACTCTTATAAGCAATTTCCATGATGTACTTATGGCAAATGAGGATATTCTACAATTATCAGGACAGAGTGATACCAGTTTATTTACAGATAGTGAAGCTCTATTTACGCCAGCCAAAACAAGAGACAGACTGCATGAATTAGTTGAACTGGGAATCATTATTAAAGAAGATTCATTGTATTCCCTGGCCCCGGATATTTTTGAACAATATGAAGAATACATAGACAATATATTTCTTCTGGTGCAATTTTTTTATAACTGCAGCGATTTGTGCATACCAGGATACTATTTAGCGCACACACTTTCTCAGTATTCCATAACGCTAGGCAGAGAAGAAAACAGCAAAATTTTTTCCGAACAAGAAAATCCGGTATTTTTTTACAAAAACTTAAGCATACAAAATGTTATTGACGATAACACCTTATGGTCCATTATAAATGCCATTGATGGCCTTTATCCTATTGCACTTAAATATAAGAATAAAGAAAAAATTGTTCAAAGTTACAATGTCTTTCCAATTAAAGTAATCATTGAACGCCAATATGGGCGGCATTACTTATTTGCATATAACTATACATACCAAAATTTTATTATGTTTCGACTGGATTCGGTCAGTGGTGTTAAGCCATCAGAGGCAGTTGAAAAAACTGAAGTATTTGAATTTTTAGAAGATGAAAACGATATAGAGAAGCAGCTGAACAATCTATATAATAAACAAATGGAGAACGTATGGAATACAACACGTACCGATACCATGTACGATATCCTCATCCACTTTTCATGTGACAGCGATTATTACTCTCAGCTGCTCAACAGGGTTGCTGCTACTGGGCGGTATGGAACAATAATTCCAATCAATGATACCTCTTTTGATTATAAGATCAAAGTGAAAAGCTATATCGAAATGAAACCTTGGATTCGTAATTTTGGAGAATATGCCATAGTTGACAGATACACCTCTCCTGAATTATTTGAGGAAATTAAAAATGATTACAGAAAGGCTTGTGAATTATATGGAATTATTTAACAAATATAAGAATAAGGACTTTATATGTATCACAAATTATATCAACAGCTGTGTAAATGATATGAAATTCTCACTCACAGATGATGAGCTTTCTGCTGCATTGCTGGGCTCTGCTCAAAATACGTTTCATGAACTTATTACTGCTATTTTAAACCGAAACAAGGACGGCTTAGATCCCAAACATCCAAATGCCAATTTGTTCATAAATCGCAGCGGCAGATTATTGCCGATCCGCAGCAACTATATCCCTGTAAGACCTTCGATTGCCGAAAAAGCATGGTTATTATATATTCTTCAAGACAAAAAAGCAAAGCTTTTCCTCCAAGATGAGATTATTACAGAGTTAATTTCCAAACTCAAATCTGACCTGTCTCTTCCAGACATTTCACGCTGCATTGACATTAGAAACTTAGGTCCTGCCGCTGAAATTTCTTTTTCAGATGAAACAAAGTACATATTTAAATTAATTGTTGCTGCAATTAAAGAACACAAAACATTAGTTGTAACTAATACAGCATTTAATGGACAAACTTACAAAAACCAAACCGTAATTCCCTACAAATTAGAATACACTCCTCAATTTGACTCATTTTCTCTGTCTGCGTACAATCTTGATGCAGCCAGACCGATAAAAATGAATTTATTAAATCTAAAGAAAGTCAGCTTAGGAGAACCGATACCTGATTACGATAAATTCCTTATAGATTATGAGCAGCAGCTCTCAAATATACGCGAGGATATTCCAATTACCATAGAAATAACAGATGATAAAAATGGGTATGACCGCTGCTGTTATAAATTTGCATCATTTGACAGAGTATGTTATGAGAACGAAAATGGTAATCTAACTATGAATATATACTATTACAGATTTCAGAAAGATGAAATCATTAGGTATCTGATGTTTTTAGGACCTTCTGTAAAGATAATGGCACCCACACACATAAAAGAAGAATACATTGCCCGCCTCAAAAAAGCATACGATAAATATACTGATCATTAATTCCCTTAGATGCATGAACCAATAGCAGCAGAGAGGAAGTGTTTTCTGCTTTTCCTCCCTGCTTCGCCCTTTTGCCTTTAACAGACTGGCAGTCCATAGTATTCAACAAAATATGGCATGATATAATTCAGATATTTTACCAATCCCATAAACGCTGTATCAGCTTTTTTTGCATACAAGACTTTATTAACTGGATAACCTGCCTTACATGTCTCATAACATTTGAATGAATAGTTTCTTGTAAACGCATATTCTTCTGTTCCATTCGGCATTCTTAAATAATAATCAATTTTTCTTTTTGACTTTGCAGATTTCTTGGCAACTAAAAGGATGTTTCTTTTTAAATTCAATTTCTTCATAATTAAATACCTCCAAAATGTTTTTGTGTTTTCTTTTATTACAATATAGCTTATCTTTAAAATTCATCTCTAAAAAAACCTGCAAATTTGCGTCGAAAACGTATTAAACAGTTCTTAACTATATAAGTAAAGACCTGTCCTGACATGCCCTTGTCATGATTAAAAAGCAAACATGTCTGACATACGAAAATTAAAATTTTACTAGTTTTCTGCACAGAGCTTTCGAAGCTAATGGCAAAACAAGATCTGGTGTACCGGTTTCACCTGCATTCGCTGCGAAGCGTGTACCTGGGATAGTATTTATTCCTTTGCAGATAAGTGCTATAATAGTAAAAAGACAACATGACAAATCGGAAACTGCAAAGGAGATGCTGTTAAATGGATTTTATAAAAATGCTACGTGAGGATCATAACTTATCAGACCTGCTGTGTGATGTCTGCGATGTGGAAATTCTTTCGCAATTTAAGGCGCCCCAAGACGAAGGCGGACATCTAACCTATAATATCTCTGGGAAAACATTTGCCAAAGCAGGCAGCGGAAGCGAATATATTTTGCTCGAAGATGGTTCCATAGGTTTTTGGGGAAGCGAAGGTGAATGCGGCAGAATTGCGGATAATCTAAAAGAGTTCTTTGAATTAATGGTAAATTGTCCTTATTGGGAAGATTATTTAGATGAAGGAGAATTCCAAGACAGAAAAGGGCTTGATGAATTTGCAAAAGAAATCTTTGAAGAACATATGGAAAACGCGAAAGACATTGCGTTTGATCTGCCTAAAGCGCAGCAGGAATTAGCAGATTGTTTGGGAATAGAGAAGAAAGCTGATGTTGTGGATATATTGATGCGGTTTTATGATTGTGCAAAACGTGAACCTCGCTTTATCTCAACATATATGGAAAAAGATGGCAGCACACACAGCGGTACAGGTTCATTATTTGACTAGATTGATTGAGGCAGGTTTAAGAGCATTAATAAATGTATGCTTCGGTACTATGGATAAAAGGCAGTTTAAATTATTGGATCTGTGAGACTGTTTCAATTTATTGGTAAAGCTGGACGTCCTTGCGACAATTCACCAATGGAAAGTTTTTATGGGACATTCAAGCAGAATTCATTCGAAAACATCGTTTTTCATCGGATGAGGAACTAAACGAAGCAGCTATGGAGTATGTATATGTTTATTACAATCATACTCGCCCACATTCATCCAATAGATATAAGACACCATTTGAAAAGGGAACACAAGTATAATTACTGGCAATTATTTCCTTATGAGTGTTACAAAAAAGCTCGAACATCTCTCTTCGGGCGGACGAGGGAATGCAGCCCCATTTCGTATTCATATATTTATGTATGGTAACCGCGCTGTTATGACAGCCCATGCGCGCCAAATAGACGGTCATGGTCTGGTATCCCGCCACCCCCATTATGCACATGGTAAATTTCCCTGATCAGCGCTTTTGCCGCTTCCTTTTGAACACAATAATCTGCCTTTCGATGTTTGCGATAGTTGTTAATAAGCATTCGGGCAGATGCTGATCTGCTTCAACAGCCGCGGACGCCGAATTCTCTGTTATGCCGTTCGATAAGCCTCTAATCGATTTCCTTTTCGAAGAATGCTGCTGCCTTTTTTAAGAAAAGGATCTCCTTCTCCTTTTCAGCCAGTTCTCTGCGCAGGCGCAGGTTGTCTTTCATAATTTCTGCTTCATTGTTCTGTGGTGATGCTGTTAATTGTCCGTCCTTCCTCCAGACGGAGGCGGACAATCTTCTTTTTAACTTCAGGGGTATAATTTGTGGCATAATATGTACCTCTTTTCTTTGCAGAATGATGATATCTTATTAGCCATTATCGTTACAACTTTACTTTATCACAACACTTATATTTCTTTATATTCCGGCATACTGTCAACCAATTCTTGTGTTTTTACACTAACATGGATAATAGACAGTAAAAGATTAAACACATACCGTTCATCTCCGTATTGGTTGGGGTCATCCACAATTCCGCTTGTCTTATTCACTGTTACTGCGTAACGTTCCATCAACCATTCGATTGCTGATTTGCCGTTGATAACATACTCATACGCTTGCGCTGGAATATTACTGATTTGGATATAATCATTAAAGATAATGGTAGCCTTCAAAACGACTTTTCCGTCTTTCTTGAAGCGCATTTTTTCCACGGTAAAATCAGGCTTGTCAATCCGAATTTCTAAGCCTATTGCTTGAGGATCAACAGGCCGCTCATAATGAACATGTAATTCTGCCAACTCTCTACCGATACGAACATACTCCGGGAACTTATCCAACATTGGAATTCGTGGCATTTCTTTGGAGAGATTATCACCATACAACTCGATATATTTCTTGTTTTGCATAACAGCATACAAATAGTAAAAAATATCCTCTTTCTGAACTTTGTTGCCATACATTTCACGGAATTTGCCCAAGGCCGCATCGGAAATAGCTGATCTCTTTTTGTAACGAGTGATAAGTTTCTTTTCAACTTGGCTATCCATGAAATCAAACATATGCATCTGAAGCGTTGTTGACTTCTCATCAACGCGGTCATAGAAAAACATTGGCATACAAATGGAATGCTCTAAAAGATTGAGATCTTGCATACAATCCGTCATCAAAACAGAAAATCCTTTTTTAAGGGGTGCGCCTGAGACACACATTACAAGATTTTCGTGCTCTAAATCTGGGAAAATACTATCCCATTTTGAAGGTCTCTCAATAATACTTTTATTGTATGACAAAACTTTTTTGCAATAAGGTCTATATGAAACAATGCGTACTGCATCTTCTGCACAGATTTCTTCATTTTTGCAGAAAGTTCTAAACAGCCTGGCAGACCAGCTAATCTTAGTTGGATCATTGCTCCGAATGTTTTGTAAGTATGTTTCCTGTACTTTGGGATCTGCACGAACAGTTCCCTCATCTACTCTGGCTTGAAATTCAGCATGGCAGCGAAGCCGTTCCGTATTGTAAAATTGAATCATAGCCTCGGTATGTTTTGTTGCCATTTCAGAGGAAAAATTGTATACCCACACATCACGATTGGTTGAAATACCAGAAGAATAGTTGTCAATAAAAATACTGTGTTTTTCTCTTTTCTTCTTATCACCCAAAGCAATGAAATTTATGAATTCAGGGTTCCTTTGATTGATCCAGTCATGATTATCATTAGGAGTTAAGACCTTCCAAGGTATATTTTTAATGCTTTCAAAATCTGAAATAATAGATAGCTTTTGTTCTCGAGTCAAATAGTCCCCAATGTCATAATAATGTACAAACCCATCTTTTCGTACACCTTTCTTTTTGACAAGTATCGTGATAGCAACAGGAGTACGTGATCCAGAGCCAAATATCTTTCCGCCTTCTTTTCGAGAAAGTTCCCCCGAAGTTCTTTGATTTCCCCGCAAATTGAAACAATATACAGAATTAAAATCTTCAAGCAAGCATGCTCGAAAGCCATCTAGGGCAACACTGTCGAGATAAGCGCCGTTACTCACAAATCCAATTACACCGTTATCTCCCAATCGATCGGTGGCCCAACGAAATGCCTTGATATAGGTGTCATATGCGTTTCTTGTAAGCGTTGCTTTGGACTTTTCAACATAAGTGACAGACAAAGATTTGTCCAGGTGTGGATAGGAAACATTTTGATTGTTATCATTTCCACTTTTCTGTCCAACAGAATAGGGCGGATTTCCAATAATTACAGTAATAGGAGCCTCCAACTGTTTCGTGGCTCTGGCGGTATTGGCAGAAAACATCACATCTGATGGCGAAACAGTAGAACCAGAACCATCATCTTGAATAGATTCCGACAAAGCAAAAGTATCGGTCAATACAATACCTTCAAATGGCGTGTACTCTGTAGCAAATCATGGAAGGTTTCCTCAATATTGATTGCAGCAATGTAGTATGCCAACAAGACAATTTCATTAGCGTGCAATTCATTTGTATACTTGTAAAACAGTTTTTCCGGAGATATCAATCTGCTCCGAAGCAGCCGCACAATAAAAGTACCTGTCCCAGTAAATGGGTCTAAAACATGCACTCCATCATCGTTGATCCTACAATGGAATTTCTCATTAAGAACCGTTCCCACACTATTCAAAATAAAATCAACTACTTCGATAGGGGTATAAACAATTCCCAGCTTTGCAACCTGCTTTGGAAGTGCATTTTTGAAAAATTGTTCATATAGCTCAATAATGATTTTCTGTTTGCCTTCTGCGTTATCAATTCCTTTTGCTCGTTCCTGAACACTTAAGTAGAATTTATCAAGCGTTTCCTGCTCTTTATCTAGAGCTTTTTCGTCCAGGATATCCAACATATCTTGCATAATAATGGAGACAGGGTTGCTCTTGATAAATTCATAATCTTCAAAAAGTGCATCGAAAACAGGCCGAGTAATCATATGCTCAGCCAACATTTCGACAGCATCCTTTTCTTTGATAGAAGAATTCAGATTTTTTTGAAGGGCTTTTAGAAATTCTTTGAATTTCGGACTGATTTCTGGTTTCTTAATCAGTAGTTTTATTTCTTCAATATGTCGATTTGCAATATCTGCAATATCCTTTGCCCAGGTTTCCCAATATCTGCGTGAACCGCATTTCTTTACAATTTTAGCATAAATACTATTTTTCCATTTTTGGAGGTCATCCAAATTGAGACTAAGCTGCGTGTAGGATTGTTCGTGGCCTCTGCCTCCATTATCTTCATCGCCATTGTCAGGTCCTGTAACACCAATGATCTGAATATTATCAGGTTTTTTTCGGTTCAAATCGATTTTGTTGATGGTGTTATTAAAACGATCATCATGAGCTCTTAGAGCCTGTAAAACATCCCAAACGATTTTATATCGCTGATTATCGGATAATGCTTCCTCGGGCTCCATTCCCGCAGGAATTCCAATAGGAAGAATAATATAACCGTATTTCTTCTCATCTGCTTTACGCATAGCACGACCAACAGATTGAATAATGTCAACAATAGAATTTCTTGGATTCAAGAAAATAACAGCATCCAACGCCGGAACATCAATTCCTTCAGACAGGCACCTTGCGTTGGACAATACGTGACAGCACCCTTCAGGTGTACTTTCTTTCAGCCAATCAATCCGATCTTTCCGGAACAAAGTATTATCTGTACCATCTACATGATCTAATTCTACAGACACAACGCTGCTGTCATGCCCATATAGCTTTAGCTCATCTTGAATCTCTCGAAACATGGCTACAAACTTTTTCGAAGCCGAGATACTGCTGTTAAATGCCACCGCACGTTTCATTGGTGCAGGATCATTAGCGAAGTAGTTTTCCTCACTATCAAAAACTGTGCGCTTTGACAATCCATTCAAGCAACCCATAATTTTAACAGCATCTTCAAGAATCAATTCACTACTTGAGTCAGTAAGCAAATTCTGCAAAGTTTTGCTTACATATTTTTCATCAACAGCAAGGACAATAACTTTATAGTCGGAAAGTAGCCCTAAAGTAACTGCCTGCGAAAATCCTAAATGGTAGAACTCTTTTCCATAGATTTCTTCATCATCCATGGAGCACAAAATGGCACTTTTTTCATTGGCTTTAGCCTTGCTTTCATCTCCATAAATTCTTGGAGTTGCCGTCATATAAAGACGCTTTTTGCCTTTTATAAAATCATTGTTATGTACTTTTACAAAATCACTCTCATCTTCACCGGCAAGAGTGACACCAGTAGTACGATGTGCTTCATCGCAAATGATTAGATCAAATTCTAATCCGGTTCGCTGCTGAAATTTAGAAATTACATCTATCGATTGGTAAGTAGAGAAAAATAATTTTAATCCGATTTCGGACCAAGCAAACAAATAATATGAAATCAAACGTTCAACATTAGTTGTAGCAGGGATAATTGTATCCGAAACATGCGTTCCATCATCAGAAGTTCTGCTTGCTTTGGGGTCTGAACAAATAGCGAAGACACTATAATCATATTTACATTGCACAGACCACTCTAATAACGTTTGATTGAGCAACGAAATAGAGGGAACCAAAAAGAGGATATTACCTTTTCCATTTGTGAGAGCCTCTGCAATTTTAAGTGATGTAAAAGTTTTTCCCGTACCACACGCCATAATTAGTTTGCCACGGTCAGCCAAAGAAAAACCTTCTATAACTGATTGAATAGCTTCTATTTGATGGGGAAGCTCATTCTTTATCTCATCACGCTTCATTCCATTAATATTGGTTAAAGAAAACGAGTCCCAATCAATGCCCGAATCCTTCAAGTCTTTTAATCTTATACGGGTAACAGGAGGTAATTGTCCTTCAATCGTTTCTTCTGCCGTAGATGTCCATTTATCGGTTGTAGATACAATAATCCGATCAGAATATCGAAATGGTTTGCCATCGATAAAAAATGGTCTGCCAGAAGCTGATAAAAAAGTGTCGACATCCAACTTAGACACCGGATTATTCTCATCGTAGAATTTGCACTGGACAGCGCAATATTCATCGCAGTTTCTTTTCTTTGCTACAATATCAATACCTGTATCATGCTTACCACCATTATAAGGGAACTCGCTCCATAGCCACACATTTTCAAACATTTCTGAATAGAGCGGGCTAGTCAGAAAATATTTTTTCATAAGTAACTCAAAAAACGTCCCTTGCTGAGATTTGTTCCGACTTAGGTTCTTGAAATCGAGCAATAATTGTTCAAAACCTTCCATACTATATTCTCCTATTCGTTTTTTTAACAACATAAATACGAAATGACTATTGCTCAATCATCCCAAAATACTTCAATACCTCTGAAATAGCCGCTTCCTTTTCCAGCGGGCATTTCGGTTGTCTGGAATTTTCAGACTTCTGCTTGTTGTAGTTCTCGCACTCAATAATGCCATACTTCTGCTTGATCTGAGCAATATAAAAAGAAGAAACCTTCAAACTGGTCTGATGCAACATACGTTCTTTGATCTGTCCGTATATGGCGTCATTCTGGAACCCGGACATATCCATATTCTCCAGCGAGAATTCCACCCGAACCTTCTTCGAGCCGATTTCTCCCTTGGAAAGCAAGACAACAATTTCCACATGTGTCTAAGCTACTATGTAAACACAATTTTTCTGCCTCGTCACTTGTATAGGAATACAATTTTTCGTAGTTCTATACCAAGCATACTTTCTCGTCCTACTCATCAAGCATCAATTTTCCCTTTTTGGCTTTTGCTTTCAAACGAGCCATCTGCTCTTTTTCTATCTGTTGGATGCTCTTTTCTGGAGTGGGCAAATCCTCAGGCATTGTCCCGCCAATCTTTTCTATTGCAGACCTTACCTCTCTACCCACAACATAATGAACCGACGTTGCCGTTTTAGCATTATCAACCTCATCTTTTCGTAATTTTTCTTCTGTCTGGGATATACGAAACAGATTGGCAATCAATTCCGTACTACCCATGTAATCAAGGATTTTCTGTCCAACTTCTAATCCCTTTTTTGTATGAATATCATCTACATCTAAACCACCATACAATCCCATATAACCCGCATTTTGAAAAATTGCAAATTCCTCGTTTGTAATAACACCTGCTTTATGTGCTGTTTCCGCAAGCATTTGATTCCATTGCTTAATGTCTCCACGCACAACAAGTCTTCGATTGTCCTCGCTCAACTCATTAAAATGGTCCGCCACCTCTTGACGATACGTCTGGATTGCAAAATATGTCTGTCCCAATGCAATCACTTCTTTCCGTGGGTCTCCATTCTGCACAATCAAATAACAAGCATATCTTGACAATTCATAATCCAAAATGGGTTTTTTTGTTACACCTGCTTCTACGATTTTCCTGACCTCAGGAAAATCGTAAGCTATTGTATGACCGCTATTCTCGCAAGCAATCATTGCTCTATTGATTACTTTGGAGAAATTTTCCCATTTATTATAATCTAAAGCTGAAGCCAGATCTCTCGCACTCCAAAATTCTGAACCGTCCTCACGAATTTGTTTAATGTCTTCAAATCTGTTATATTCTTCTGCAATCAGTTTCTTCATATACGCTCCTCCGTAGTTATTCAAAACCTTTCGTTTATACAAATTCCATCTACTTATAACATCTTTAATTTTTAATTGTGCTATTACAATATGGATGCGTTAATTGTGCATTATCAGAACTTCCCGAACCACCATCAGCTTTCCTGTTAATATGATCAATACTAATTGAACTTTTCTGCCAAAAATTAACCCTTTGTATCCCCACACCCCACATCAATCACCACCGAAACCTCAAAATACTTCTCCATCCTCTTTTTCCTCTTCCCCCCGTCACCTTCCACAAACACAAAATGCTTATAATACTGCCGAAAACAAAGGATTTCTAGATATGTTTCCTTTGTACCCACACCACACATTCTGTGTGTGTCTAAGCTACTATATAAACACAATTTTTCAGCCTGGTCACTCGTATAGGAACACAATTCTATGTTATTACTTCTTCACTTTTTTCTTTACCGTACTATGTATGTTTTTAATACTTTCTAAATACTCTTCTTCAACTGGCGATAAATTCTGAACCTGATATTTTCTGTATTCTTCTGCTGCTTTTTCCATTGCCTGTGCATGACTGATTTTCCCTGCTCCCTGCAATAATTTTTCTCCTGTCGTTTTCAATATATTATCAAGATGCTCTACATAATCAGACATATACATGGGATGATGGCGCATTGCCTGAATTTCTGCAAAATCAAAATATCCAGACACGATATTATTTAAAATCTTCAATTCTTCCTCATTTAAATAATTCTTTGCGATGCCAATATCTTTCAATGTCGGGAAATCACCCGAAAAATTCTTAAGCCCCATAAACGGCTGTTCTGCATCTGCACGTTCATATATTACTTCTGCCGCAGTATGCCCATGCGCTGCATAATGCAGCTTATTTTGAACCATTTTAAAAAATGCGATGGATTCACTGCTTTGGGGATTATAATCCACACTGGTAGCGTAAAGGTCAAGCACCTGACGGTACATCACTTTTTCCGATGAGCGAATATCCCGTATACGGTCTAATAACTCCTTCCAGTAATTTCCACCCCCTAGATTCTTTAATCTCTCATCATCCATAGTAAAACCTTTTATCATATATTCTTTCAGACGTTCAGTTGCCCAACGCCGAAAATTTGTCGCTATTCTGGATTTCACTCTATAACCAAGAGAAATAATCATGTCAAGATTATAGTAGGGC
Organism: uncultured Lachnospiraceae bacterium; assembly: GCA_910585395.1. Classification (GTDB taxonomy): domain Bacteria; phylum Bacillota; class Clostridia; order Lachnospirales; family Lachnospiraceae; genus Petralouisia. The sequence goes on along the minus strand of CAJUCK010000048.1, from coordinate 4,614 downwards.
ATCTCTCGTGAAACTTCGCGATTTCCTTCCTTGCGAACCTGTCGGAATTTCCGACAGGTTGAGTTTTCATCTAATTCAAATTCTTCATATATATGTGAGATATGTTCTACAACATTTGTTCGCGACGTTTGGAACAAATCTGCCATTTGCTGTTGTGTCAACCACACTGTTTCGTCCTGTATTTTAACTTCAATCTTTGTCAAACCGTCTTCGGACTGATATATAAGGATTTCTCCACAATTATCCATCTTGAATTTCTCCTCCATCCTACTTTTCCAAACATATATTCTCATCATATCGTATCCCAATACTTTCCTGTTGGACGCTGATGGAAACAACATAAATCAGATATTACGCTCCGCTGACACAGATGGCGCTTTCATCTTTCTTTTTGCCGAACTGAGCATCTCCTCATGTCTGCACACCAATTCATGACTCATTCATACATCATAATATAAAACATCAATAGCCATCAAAAATATTTTTACGATGCAAACTTCTATTCACATTGGCAATATTTTCGGCTTGCCTCTTATGATATTGCTTATTTTTTTCTGTATCATATAACCCTTTTGCATGACAATGCGGACACTCAAAACATCCATTATCTGCACAATTGAGTTGTATAACTATCTGTTCACCATCCCAGCAATGAGAACAATAATACAAATCATCCGAATCATCTTTCAGCGTCACATATGGCAATTTATGCCGTACTATTTTTTCAGAAATGTCTTTTTTCTTCTTTAATTCCCTGTTATCTTCTCTCAACCTTGAAATTTCTTCCTGCAAATCAAGTGCCTGCGAACTTAAATCTAACAGTTTTTTATATAAGTCAAGGTTATCATCTTTACGCACTATTTCTGCGACTTCCATAATCTCTTTATATAGCCCCATGTATTATACCTCCTTAGTTATCTTTTGAAATGTTATTGTTTTTGTTTTTCCTCCTGTACGCCTGATCAATTCATCTTGACCAATAACCTTAACCAAATTAGTTATTTTCTTACCATAATCCGTCCTATCTACATAAAAAATTGTTGTCTGAACTCTATCCGCTAAGATAAATTCCCTAATAATATCTCGATCTGTAACATCCAAAGAATGTCCGAAAAAGAATACTTTATGGCATGTAGCGTATTCTTCAACATAACTTATAGTTCCATCATTATCCTTCTGTACTGAAGTAATTTCTTTAATCTGTTCCTGTTCTTCCATTTTATTTAACCACAATTTATATAAGCTGCCTGTCTCTTTATGAATTCTTTGAAAATACTTTTTAAACTCAATAAATTCTGTATTCTCATTTTTCTCGTCCCCTTTCAAATACTCATCAATTCCAAGAACTATGTTATTGGTATCCATTGTATTCTCTATTGCTGCTTTACCGTGAGTATAATCTATTTCATAAGGGAATTCACTATAGTAGTTCTCATATGTACTTGTGTAATTGAATGACAGCACCTTATTTATAAAAGGTAAATTTTTTATATCGGGAAGCAGCTTATCAACCCTTAAACTAGATACATAATCACTAAGGTAAATTTCCAAACATCTTATCAGTTTATTTAAATCCTTTAGTAATAGTTCTTTCTTATAACGGATTGCCTTATTTTCAAAAGAAATACTGTCATATTTCTCTGACGACCATTTTTGACCGATTACAGGTCGAAGTATGCTATACTGATATTGCGTCATTTTTCCATTCTTTTGTCCCTGCGCCACCTGTTCTGCAATCGTATGGCTAGCACTATCTAAAGTCTGAATAATTTGGGAAATTTCGCTTTCAAAATCTATCCAGCCATCTTTCCCTTGCTTTTTTCTACTCTCACATAGATTCTTAAAATATTTTATCCATACATTGTTTTTGATCAGAGCATTCAATTCCTGAATTAAATCTCCCACATTCTTATTTACCTTATTTCCAAAAAGATTAAAGAAATAATCAGAACTTCCATCATCCTCCTGCAACAATTCATCTCCGTCTTCATTCCTCAGTCTATATTCTTCAAACTTGTCCGTAAATTTCAAAAAATCTTTATAAGTCGTAGGCAGTCCATGTGCCAAATCAAAGCCATTTCCAATTATTAAAATATTCATCCATATACCTCCTGCAATGCTCAAGTTTGCATCTGACCACATTAACATTCCCTGTGATAAATTATGTACCGATCCTGAGAAGCAGAGAATAAAAGAGAAAAGAAAGTCCACAAGCATCCAATGTAAAAGCATTCTCATTATCTTCTCTCACTTTCCTGATTGTAACATAACATTTTTCTAATCACAACGAATGTTTAAGACAAATAAACGTATCACTATCGCTAATGATACGCCTATCTTATTCCATTTCTAAAAACCTGTTGCCCACATTTTATCAGCGAGGCAGATACTACTTAGATATGTTAATTGCCTAAATTCTTCATTTTCCGTTTGTATCCCCACACCCCACATCAACCACGGCCGAAACCTCGAAATACTTCTCCATCCTCTTTTTCCGATTCCCTTGTTCATCTTCCACAAACACAAAATGCTTATAATACTGCCGAAAACAAAACACTTCTAGATATCTTTCCTTTGTATCCACACCACACATTCTGTATGTGTCGTTACCGCCTAATGAACACGTTTCGTCCACCACGTCATTCTCACATGAACACAAACTTAATTCTGTGTCCACTTCCACAATTACAATTTTATCAACAACTTCTGCCAGCCTGCTCTCCATCTTATGACACCCTCTTTTCTTCCTTTGACTTCTTTGCCTTTTCCTTAAACTGCTCCTTAGCATGTGGCACCGTTCCTGTCTGATTGCCTTTTAACACAAAAGTTAGCTTGTAAGGAGCGGGTGTACCGTCTTCCTCATATCCTCCGACAATTACCCTGTCGATGATACTCTCAAAAACCACCCTGTCAAATTCATCAAGAACCTGTTCTTTTTCAAGTGTGTCACGGAGTTCCAACATCCGCCTGTTTATATCTTTCTGTGTGCAGATGCTGTCCTCAAGAAGCGCCTTTCTCTCAGACAGCTTATGAAACTTTCTGGTAAAATCCACCATTTTTTCTTCATACACCTCTTTGGATATTGTACCATCGATCAGCATGTCTGTCATCCGTAATTTCTTTGATTCCAACGAGGAAATATCCTTATCAATCTGCTGTTTCTTCCGTACACTTTCATCGGTGTCAGCCAATTCCGCCACATATGACAATACCACATCCAGCACATCATCAAAATTGCCAGCCAGCAGTCCAAAGGCATCCAGAAAAGCTCCCTCCAAAATTGCTTCATCAACAGCTTTACAGTTCGGACAGTTGTCAATGCCGTTCTTAGTGACATTCATACACTGCCACACTGGTTTTTCATAATCAGACCTGCTGTGTCTTGTCCTGCGTGTAAGTTTATGCCCGCAATAGGCACATTCACACATACTACTGAATGAATATTGGCGTGTATAACGTTCCCTGTTTCCAGTTGTTTCGACTACTTTATTTCGGGAACGCTTCATGCGTATTTCCTCCGCCTTATCCCATATTTCTCTTAAGACAATCGGCTCATGATGATCCCTGAGATAATACTGGTTTTCTTCCCCCATATTTGCAAGCCTGCGTTTGGAAATCGGATCTGTAGTAAATGTCTTTCCAAGAAGAATATCCCCTTTGTATTTTTCATTCTTAATCATCCCCATAACACCATGCGTATGCCAGCTTACTTCTCCTTTTTTATTCTTAATTCCAAGTTCCATTAACCGTTTTGCAATCGTGGTCGTTCCATAACCCTCCAGATACATATCATAAATCATACGGACAATCTCCGCTTCTTCCTCATTGACAGTTATACTCTTGTCCTCGGTATGATAATCATATCCATAACAGCCATTGAAACCGATTAATTCGCCGCGCTTCATTTTCATCTGTAATCCCATCTTGACATTCTGTGAAAGCGACTCTACTTCCTGTTGTGCCAATGAACTCATAATAGTCAATAACAGCTCGCCGTTCATATCAAGTGTATTGATATTTTCCTTCTCGAAAAATATGGCAATATTCCGGTCGCGGAGTATTCTCACATAATTCAGCGTATCTACCGTATTGCGGGCAAACCGTGAAATAGACTTTGTAAGTATCATATCTATTTCGCCATTGTGGCAATGGGCAATCATCTCCTGAAACCCACTCCGCTTATCCGTCTTTGTTCCTGTGACCGCTTCATCCGCAAATATTCCTGCATTTACCCAATCTTTATTTGATGCTATCTTTTGTTCATAATACAGTTTCTGTGATTCAAAGCTCCCCAACTGCTCATCATCATCGGTAGATACACGGCAGTATGCCGCCACCCTGATACGGTCAACCCTCAAAGCTCCCGTACTGCCCCTGTTCCTGCCATTCGGAACAATTTTTGTCTTTTGCAATACCTGCACTTCGCTCATACAATTCCTCCATTCTTTTCAATAATCTGCATATTGATTTCTGTCAGTCCTATATGGAAAATGACAGTTGCAAAGGATTTTTCTTTTTGAAACATCCTCTGTATGCTGCCATCATATACTCAAACTTAAATATTAACGAATGTACCGAAAAATTTTATGCTGCATCATCAGTATTTTCCACAAT
>CAJUCK010000047.1:19416-21227 GCA_910585395.1 uncultured Lachnospiraceae bacterium | reverse complement strand
CCTGAGATGCTCTTTGGAAAACTTTGCAGGTCTCGCAAAATCATAATTCTTAATTTGCTTTTCTGCCGCATTTTCCTTCATCTCTTCTGCATCAAATTCGCCGCTGTTCAGCGCGTTCAGCAGACTGTCTATCTCATTCTGCGATAAGACTTCGCCCATTCTCTCTCACCACCTGACATTTTTGCTGCAAATTACTTGCTCTCCTCATAAGTATAGGTTGGGAATGCCACACTTACAATGAAGTCAGAATCAAACAGTTTGCGAAGACGTTTCAAAATTTCATTCTGTACATCCCCCTGCTTATTTCTCATATCTTCTATAGTATGGCTGGATACAATCTTAATGATTTCATCCTTGATAATTGCTTCATTCTTTGTAATTGCCTCAGAGCCTTTTTTGTATCCTTTATTCTTCGTGTCTAATGCCAAAGATACAGAAATTACTGCATAACTCTTTTTATCTCCATCACTTTTCAAATTGATAGTAAGACTTTCCCCACTAGAAATTGCTACAGTTTCCACATTTTCCATAGGAATATCAATAGAAGAATTCTCCTTACCGCCTTCCAATTCCAGATCAATCGCAGAACAAACCTTATTAATCAGTTCATTTGCCTTTTTGGTCTGTGGAACTATTGAAATCATCAGGATCGCTGTTAAAATCAGATTTGCAACTACCAGTGCCAGAATCAAGACACTCATTAAATTCTTTTTCATGGTGTTTTTCCTTTCTAATTAGAATTATACGAGTTATATATTTTAATCTCTACCCTTCGGTTCCTTGCACGTCCTTCTGGTGTAGAATTATCTGCAACCGGATTATATTCTCCACAGCCTGTAGCCCGAATTCTGGCAGCATCCAATAATATAATCTTTTACCGCAAATGCCCGATACGCAGATAACAAATCATTACTCTCGTATTTCGCATTACTGATCGGAACATTATCTGTATGTCCTTCTATATAAATGAGATTATCGCTATATTGTTCCAAAATCATGGACAGCTTGTCAACTAAGGGAAGTGCATCCTCCCGAATCTGCGATTGCGCTGAATCAAACAGCAACGCACCATTTAAGGTAAGTTTTACGAACTGTGCATCCACATCAACTTCTACCTGTTCAGCAATCTGCTGCTTAGCCAATTCCTGTTCTATCTCCTGCGCCATTCCTTCAAACCTGCTTCTTCCAGCTCTTCTTTTAATTCCTCCACGGGTTCTGGCTCCGGCTGATTCGATTCCATCTCATCCATAGGTTCTTGTTCCTCAGCATCAGAGGAATTCGTATCTTCTTTAAAATACTCATCCAGCAGTTCCAGCTGACTGATTCCAGAAGCAATCATCAATCCCTCTCCTACTGTATTACCCCCTGAGGACAAAATACTGAAACTGTTCTGCATAGAATTGATAAGCTGATCCCACTTATCTGCATCCACTGTAGACATGGCAAACAACAATACGAAAAAGCACAACAGAAGATTCATCAAATCAGCAAAGGTATTCAACCACGACGCTTCGCCTCCGCCTGATTCTTCTACTTTTCTCTTTGCCACTATTCTTCACCTCCGCCCTGTTCCAGCATACTCTCACGCATCTTCGGTGACAGGAAAGATTTCAGTTTCTCTTCTATGACACGTGGATTTTCTCCTGCCTGTATGGACAAAAGACCTTCCACAGTTACTTCCTTAATCATGACCTCAGTATCATTATTCACTTTCAGCTTTGCTGCAGTAGGAGTGCAAAGCCAGTTAGCAATAATAGAACCATACAAAGTAGTAATCAGCGCTATCGCCATACTAGGACCAACCGTTGAGG
>CAJUCK010000047.1:15293-19343 GCA_910585395.1 uncultured Lachnospiraceae bacterium | reverse complement strand
CCGATCATACCCCAGGCAGGACCTAACGCCGCCCATTTCTCCCAGAATCCAATGGTTGTTTTGTGACGGGATTCCACACACATCAAATCAGCCTCCATAATGCCTCTAACAAGCTCTGGGTCTGTACCGTCGACTACCAGCATAATCCCTTTTTTCAAAAACTCATCTTCAATTCCGTTTGCCGCTTCCTCCAAAGCAAGAAGTCCTTCCTTCCTCGCTATATTGGACAAATCAATAATGTGCTTGATTACCTCTCCAACATCTGCCTTAGGAGTTTTAAACACCAGTGTAAAGCTCTTTAACCCATTCAGGAAATCCGATATGGTATGGGAAGCAAGAACACCTGACAGAGAACCTCCGATTGTAATATACACAGAGTTTAAGTCCAAAAAGTTCTGTAATGCCGATGCTCCCTGATCACCACTGATAATACCAAATATCATCAATCCAAAACCAAGTATAATTCCAAGTAAAGACGCTAAATCCAATTTTTCCACCTGCCCTTTTCATCCATGAAGTGTATTCTATCCATATTTATTCCTTTTCCAACCAGGGAAGACCAGTTGTCATGAAATCTCTCTTATACAATATTACTAAATTTTTGACCTCTTGTCTACTTTCTTTTACAATTATTTTCTTCCCTGTTACAAAGGAAATGACAGTGTCCGGTGTTTCCTCCACTGTTTCAATTAATTCTGCATTAATCAATAATTTTGTATCATTTAACTTTGTAACTTCTATCATTGTTGACTACCTCTTAAACATCTACGCTCTTCTCTTTCTGCCTTGCTGTTCATTCTCGTAAGCCTTAGAACTCTTTCTGCTTTGATGAGCCCCTTCTCAGATTAAAATAGAATATCAAACTTTCATGCTAAATTATATCACATCTTGAGGAACTATGAAACACAGTTCCTCAAGATAAATTAATTTTATTGTATAATTATGCTGCCTTTGCCATTCTAGTTAAGAATTAACGCTTCAGATTTACCAATTCTTCCAACAAGCTGTCAGAAGTTGTGATAATTCTGGAATTAGCCTGGAAACCTCTCTGAGTTGTGATCATTTCTGTAAACTCGTTGGCAAGGTCTACATTAGACATTTCCAAAACACCACTAGACATTTTTCCACCGTCTGCAGTAATATCCTGGCCAATGCCGTCAAACTCGCCAGAGTTCAAAGTCTGCTGATAGCAATTCTCACCCAGTTTCTCGAGACCAGCCGGATTTGCAAATGTAGTCACGGCAATCTGTCCAAGCAATTTCTTGGTACCATTGTCATAACTTCCATAAATTTCTCCGTTTTCCTGAACTTCCAAACCAGTCATTCTTCCCAGACGTCTGCCAAGCCCGTTAAGCCCTGAAACATCACCTTTATCAACCCCAAGCGTACACTTTTTGCCATTATCATAACATCCTGCTGTAGAAAAATCAACATTGATATTCCGAAACTCTCCGCCCAAAGCTGACATTTTCAGTAATACTGATTCTGCACCTTCCTGGCCAACCCACTGGAATATTCCGGCATTCGGCTCATCTTCCTTAAAATCTAACTGATATCCGTACACAGTTTCTGTAAAACTGTAAACTGCAGAATCTCCATTCTGAGTCACATCGGCAAGACTAAAGTTCTGTGCCTGATTATCAGAAATTCCGAACATAGATGTGACAGAATATTCAATGGTCGCGTCATTTGTAGCCACAAATTTCTTATTTGCATCATCATATGTAAGTTCATTTCCCTCTGCGTCCCGGAAAGTTGTTCCATTATAGGTAAATCCTCCTGCCAGGTTAAAAGAACGCCGTACATTCGTTGGTTCACCAAATACATTGGTCATGGTATTATTTGGATCTGCCAGATAATCTTGAAGAATTGAATGATTATTGGCGTCTAATACATCTGACAATTCCACCGTATACGTAAGTGTATCTACATTTGCAGTTTTAACTGCAAACTTTGCAGAATAACTGTAACCCAATGCATCAAAGAAAGTTAAACTCATAATGTAGCCGTCATCACTATTTAATTGTACATTATTCTTATCCAAAATTCCTGCACAGGTTGCTTCTGTGGTTGCTTCTGGCGCAGATGTCAGATTCGCAGCGGAGAAACCGTATCCTTCCTGATTGTTCCTGTGGTAGGATCCACCTGCCATCCCATAACATTATAACCATTGGCCTTTGTGGTCAAGGTACCGGAACCGTCAATATAAAAAGCACCTGCCTTAGTAAAAAGATTTTCGGAACCATTGTTGACGATAAAAAAGCTGTCTCCAGTAATTCTCAGATCCCATCCATCTCCGGTAGTCTGAGTAGAACCCGGTGAAGTAATATTTACTGATGTGGAACCAGTAGTAACACCGAGACCAATCTGTTTGGCATTGACACCACCCTTGTTGGCTGTGGCGCCAGATGCATTTGAAATATTTTGATACATAATATCGCTGAATGTGGTACTGGACGACTTAAACGCAACTGTATTTACGTTAGCAATATTGTTACCAATTACATCCATTTTTGTCTGGTGTGTTTTTAATCCTGATACACCAGAATACAATGCTCTCATCATAATGAATTGACCTCCTGATTTTTCTGCCGCATGATCTTTTCTGTCATTCAAAGATCTTTCGCTTCCTATATTTAGGTCCAGCTATATAATTACGGCTCCATCTATATTTGTGTATACGTTTTCTTCCGACTCCGACTGATCCATTGCTGTTACCACTGTTTTGTTGGGCACATTCACAATGAATGAATAAGAATCTACAATCACAAGGGATTCTTTCATTCCCTTTGCTTCTGCTTTTTCCGCTCCTGTCTCCAATCGTTCTTTCTGCTCGCTGGATAGCTCTATATTCCTGCTCTGCAGCCGCATGGAGGCATGTTTGGAAAATTTCAATGCTGAATTTTCGTCTACAGACTGCCTGCGCCTTAAAATGTCCTCAAAGGACAGCTCTGACACGGTTGACGCAGAACCTGTACTTCCATGTTTCAGATACTGGTCTGTAATCTGTTCAATAGAAGAGAATTGGTTTGAAATTTTATTCATATGCTCTCTCCATTCTTAGCATCCCTGCTTATTTCTAACTACGATTTAGGAGTTTCTTCATTCTTATCTCCGCCGCTATTTTCGCCATCAGTCTTATTATCTTCGGAATCGTTGTCACTTCCTGACGATTCATCTAATTCTTTCATTTTAGCAACCAATTCCTGAAGCTTCTTCAAAGATGACGGATAATATTTCTCAATCATCTGCTGCTGATACGTAGTAAGACTATTGTATGCCTTCCTTACAATTTCAAGATCACTCTTGTCTTTCAAGGTCAGATTCTTAGGATCTGGCAGTTCGTCTACAACCTTCTTGAAATCTTCTGCAATAGAAACTGCATCCAGATAATCATCATCAATTACCTTATCCAGGTCATCCAAAGAGTAAAGTTTATCTTCAATCGAAAGATAAAGTTTGCCTCTCTCTTTCACAATATAGTCTACTCTACCCTGTACAACATTTGTTGCACCAGTAGTACTTGTTACTTTCATAATCACTGTCTTGCCTATCAAATTTGTTGCCTGCTGTGATTCCATAGATGAATTCAGGTTCTGCATCTCTTCAAGAGATGAGAATGTAGCGAGCTGTGAAATATATTCTGTATTAGATGTCGGTTCCAGTGGATCCTGATACTTCATCTGCGCCACCAAAAGCTGAAGAAAAGCTTCTTTATCCAGCGCGCTGTTGCTCGATTTTGTCACTTGTGATAAGGAATTGGCCGAACCTGTCTCGTCTACAACCTTTCCGTCTTTAACTGGCACTACTATACCCATATCATCTCTCCTTTCTAAATTATTTCTAAAGATCATTTAAATAGTTACGTCCATACTGTTGCCTTGTTCCGACATCATCTTTGCCACAAGATTCTCTTCTTCTGTCATTACGCCTTCCAGATCATCCAGACTATTAAGATTCAGATTTCTTCTTCCAGACTTCTGTGAATCTGCTTCCTGTTCCTGGGCATTGTTTCGCTGATTCTCCTCCAAGTTCCGTTCAAACTCATGG
>CAJUCK010000047.1:8815-15283 GCA_910585395.1 uncultured Lachnospiraceae bacterium | reverse complement strand
AATAGTCACCTCAATTGCCTCCACTTTCATGCCCTGCTGATTCATATTCTCCTTCAATACAACAAGCTGACTCTCTAAGGCTTCTTTCACTGCCTCATTTTGTGCGGCAAGCTGTGCCGTGATGACACCTTCTCTGGAAATTACCTGCAGATAAACTTTTCCAAGATTCGCAGGGTTGAGCTGCATTTCAATGGAAGATTCCGCCTGGCCTACAATAACTCTTGTCATCTGGCTGACCTGTCTTATAATATCATCCACATTAACTTTAGTCTGTACAACCGTCTGTGTCACCTCTATAGTCTGCCCCTGACCAACAGTCTGAGTAGTAGTCTGGTACGTAACATGTGACTGACGGTCCTCTGGCTTACTATTTCCTTTGATGTCTTCTGTCAGCTTACTGTAAGAATCTTCTTCTGCATTACTTTCTGAATCCGCAGTGCCTTCCTCTGTACCCTGTTCTTCCAGACCCTTTGTGCTGGCCTCTACGGTCTGCCCTTCTCTGGCTGTATCAGAAACTTCCTGTGATACTTCCTTATGTACTCCTGTCTCATCCGCTGCATTCTGAACAGTATTCTGTAATGTATCTGCCTGTTGCTCTTCAGCTTTTGAGCCTGTTTCCTCAATCAAAGCCTCTGTCTGCTCAGGCATTTCAACAACATTCTCTGTCATATTTTCTGCTGGCTGATCTGTCATCAGATTTTCCAGCTGAGGCAGAATCTGTTTCATTTCTTCTGGCGTTAGATTGAGCTGCTGGGCAAGTTCCTGCGACAATCCACTAATCTGCCCTAATAACTGTTGAAAATCTTCACTTAACAGCAGCCCTCCAATATCTTGGCTTCCAGTGAGTTCCATTACAAGACCCGCTAGTTTGGACGGATCCATCAAATCCAGAACAGTGAGTCCCATTATTTCCATCTGCTGCGTCAGCTCTTCCTGTGAAATTCCCAGCTTTCCAGCCACTGCTTCCTTGACCTGTTCTTCAAAACTTTCCAGTGTCTCTTTGGCATCATCTGGTATTTTACTCTGTACATCAGAATTTTCGCCGCGGGAAATAGAACTTTCCCGATAACTGGATTTAACAGATTCTTTTTCAAAAGCAGTCTGATTTACTGGATCTGTCTTTACAGATTTTTCTGCATTACCGCCTGAAAATAAATTTGCTTCTTTCCCTCCTGACGCAGCCGTATAATTTAAAAATGAACCAAACGCAGCATTTGTCTCCTGAGACTGTTTCTGTGTCTGCAATAACTCAGGATTGTTCAGCATGGATGCAATCTGCATTATTTTGCTGGTCGTCATTGTTTCTCCTCCTTTCTCTTCTATATTATTATTTATATTTGTTCAGGGTTCCAAAAAATAACTTATCTCTCCTGAACTATATTATAAAATCCCTATCGGGACCTTATAACCACTGTATAAATCTCAGCGCTGCAAAAACCGACCTGGCGTTTCTGCCTAATGCTGTCAGAAACAAAATTAAGGTTCCATAATCTTAGTCAGCCTTGCGGCAACCTGTGAATCCATAGCGTCTAATATTTTAGCCCTTGCATCCGTATCCATATTTTCCAATATTTTTGCCACCAGTTTCAGATCATCTGTCATTGCTTCCATCAGCGCCGCTGCCTGTTTGGGCTTCATAGATGCATAGGTATTAACATATTCCTTAATCTTATCGTCTGCCTGCTGCTGCTGAATCACTTGTTTGTACAACACCTCTGCATTTGCAGGATCAATACTTTCGTAATATGCCTTATATTCTGATATATCGGGTGCCTTCTCATTAAACACAACCTCTTTATAGAAATCATTTTTCTGCTGTTCAAAGGCCGCCTGCTGGTTCTCAAATTCCTTCAGTCTCTCTATCTCTGCCTGAAGCTGAGCTACATTATCCGAACTTCCTTTTGACTTGGACTGGGCATCTGACAACTCTACTTCCAGCTCCTTGATACGTTTAATCGCATCATCCAAAGTTGTATAGGGATACTGTGCATCTACCGTAGGCTCTTCTTTGACACTCTCTGGTAAAATTTTATTAATATATGGAACATCCTTTAAGATGGGATGCAGCACAGTAGAACCAAATCCGCCAATATCCATCTTAATTACCAATATAAGAATTGCAAGCCAGATGATGATAAAAATAATGGTTGCAAAAAGAACAGCCAGTTTACTCCCACTTTCTTCTTCCTCCGGCATCTCTTCTTGTTCCTGCTTTTTTTTCATTTTTTCTTCTTTTTTTCTGGCTTTTTCTGCCTTTTTCTGAGCTTTTTTATCTAACGCTCCTGCTTCTTCTTCTAACATCGGGTCTGCCATATCTTTCACCGCCTATCCTTCTATTGCATGATTGTGAGTAAAACTTACCAGTTCATCCACAGCCTTGCTCTCTTCTTTTTCCAGTTCTTTCTTAAACTCTTCAAAAGCTTTATCTTTCAATATCTCATGCGTCTTACGCTCCGTCATAACCTGCTGCAGATGTTTTCTGGCACTTTCCAAATTTCGCTCTGCCACATGGACAGCAAGCGTCTGGTTACGAATCTGTCCTTTCATATTCTCTATGGCTGTACGGTTTACCTTAATCTCCTGAAAATCCAGACGATCCTCCATCAATTCTCTTGCCTGATTTTCGTATCCTTTCTTTCTCTGTCTCAGCGTCTCTAATTTTTCTTCTTCTCGATTGAGATTTGCCGCTGCAATGGAAAAAGAAGTCTTCGCCTGTGTTTCCAGCTTATATTTAATATCCAAAATATTCTGCATCTTATATGTAAACTTCGCCATAAATACCTCTATTCTATATATGCAGATTTTATTATTTTATGGAATCATTTTTAAAAAATCTGTTCCATCATGTCTAATATTTCTTCAAAAGTAAATTTATCATGAGTTTCCTGCAGCAAAAATCCATTTACCTCGTCAATTTTTTCAATTGCATAATCAATATTTTTGTTAGAACCGTTTTTGTATGCGCCAATATTGATCAAATCTTCTGCTTCCTGGTAAGTTGCAAGAACATTTTTAAGCTTGCCTGCTGCTTCTTTGTGCCCTTTTTGGGCTATTGAACTCATAACACGGGAAATACTCTGCAAGACGTCTATTGCTGGGTAATGATTTCTGTGTGCAAGCTTTCGGTCCAGCATAATATGTCCATCAAGAATACTTCTCGCCGTATCTGTAATAGGCTCATTAAAATCATCCCCATCCACCAAAACGGTATAAAGCCCTGTAATGGAACCTTTATCTGAATTTCCAGCACGTTCCAGAAGTTTTGGCATTTCAGAATATACACTGGGCGGATAACCTCTAGTTACCGGAGGCTCTCCAGAAGCAAGTCCAATCTCCCTCTGCGCCATGGAAAAACGTGTCAGGGAATCCATCATCAGTAAAACATCCTTTCCTTGATCCCGGAAATATTCTGCAATAGCGGTTGCTGTCTTAGCCGCATTTCTTCGAAGAAGCGCTGGACGATCAGAAGTTGCAACTACCACAACAGAACGTCTCATACCTTCTTCTCCCATATCACGCTCAATAAATTCTCTTACTTCTCTGCCACGTTCTCCTATAAGAGCAATTACATTAATATCAGCTCTGGTATTTCTGGCAAACATTCCCAGTAATGTACTTTTTCCCACTCCAGAACCTGCAAAAATTCCAATTCTCTGTCCTTTTCCTACTGTAATCAACCCATCGACTGCTTTAACTCCCAGCGGAAGCACTTCGTCAATAATTTCTCTTGCCATAGGATCTGGAGGCGCTGCATCTACCGGATATTCCTCCCTTACAACTAATTCTTCAACATCCGTAGGACGCCCCATTCCATCCAGCGTATGACCCAGCATTTCATTTCCCACACAAACAGACAAAGGATGTCCCGTATTCTCTACGATACATCCTACGCCAAGCCCTTCCACACTTTCATAAGGCATAAGAAGCAGTCTCTTATCCCGAAATCCCACTACTTCTGCCATAATGGAAATATCCTTGTTTTTGTCAATGATAATACGGCACAAGTCACTGAGTTTGGCGTTGGGTCCTACCGATTCAATGGTAAGTCCTACAATTTTTACTACTTTTCCCATATGTCGGTAATAATTCTTATCTGCTAATTCTTCATATTTCTCTAAATTATAGGCCACATCTTTTCCCTCACAAACTTAATGACTTCAATGCTTTTATCAGATTTTCCAACTGGACATCCGACCCGCAGTCAAATATTCCAGAGTCAGTCTCTATCATGCACTGCCGTTCCTGTAAAGCCGCATCCGCCATAATTTCTATATGAACGGATGCACCAACCTGCTGTATGATTTCATCTTTATGTTCTTCTACATACCCATAATCTTTCAGGCTTACACGAATCTGGAAGTCTTTGGTCCCTTCAGCGCTTAGGATCACTTTTTGAATCAAATAAATCAATATTGCTTTTTTATCATCAAATTGTACATGGAACACCTTTTCAAATACATCAGTAATCACGTCTACCAGATAAGGCTCCAATTCCTGAATCCTCCGCTGATAATCTTCTTCCATTCTCCGCTGTTCTTCTTCCAGTTCTCTGCTCAGCTCATCTAATTTCTGCTGAGCTCTGGCATTTCCTTCCTGTTGTCCTGCCGCAAATCCTTCATTCCTCGCCTGCTGCCGAATAGCTTCTACCTGGCTATGGGCGTCTGCAAGCATAGCTTCCACTTGGTTATGGGCATCTGCAAGAACAGCGTCAGCTTCTTCCTGTGCTGCTTTTCGAATTTCTTCTGGTGAAATTTCTGGTTCTTTTGGAACAGCATCCACCACTTCCATCTGCAGTCCTGCCACAAAACCATCTGCTGGCACCTGCTGGTCCGAATTCTGCATCCGCATCATCTTTTCCAGCTCCTGCATTCTCTCTGCCACCTTAATATTTGAATTAATAACTCTGGTGCTCTGGCCATTGGAAATTATATGTCTCTGCTTATATAAATTAGACAACGATCTCGTCACCTCCACCTCTGGAGATTACGATCTCTGCGGAATCTTCCAGTTTACGTATAATACCAACAATCTTCTGCTGAGCTTCTTCTACATCCTTCATACGAACCGGACCCATGTATTCCATATCCTCTTTAATCATAGAAGCAAGACGTTTTGACATGTTCTTAAAGATTACATTCTGAACATCTTCATTCGCCGCCTTCAATGCTACACCCAGATCATTGTTGTCCACATCTCTGAGCACACGCTGAATTGCACGATCGTCCAGAAGTAAGATATCTTCGAATACAAACATCTTCTTACGGATTTCATCTGCCAATTCGGGTTCTTCAATTTCAAGAGATTCCATAATATGTTTTTCTGTAGCACGGTCCACTGTATTCAAAATATTTACAACCGCATCTACGCCGCCCACAATCGTGTAATCCTGATTTACCAATGAGGAAAGCTTGCGTTCCAACACTCGTTCCACTTCCTTTATCACATCTGGTGAAGTCCTGTCCATCATAGCAATACGTTTAGCCACATCCGCCTGTTTCTCCGGAATCAGAGAACTGATAATGACAGACGCCTGCCCTGCTGACAAATAAGACAAAATCATAGCTATAGTCTGCGGATGCTCATCCTGAATAAAGTTCAACAGCTGAGAAGGATCTGTTTTACGCACAAACTCGAAAGGACGTACCTGAAGAGATGCGGTCAGCTTGGAAATAACACCTTGAGCCTTTTCCTCGCCCAATGCTTTCTCCAACAGTTCCTTAGCGTAACCAATACCACCCTCTGCAATATACTGCTGAGCCAGGCAGACCTGATAAAACTCATTTAAAACATCTTCCTTAACCTGAGGTGAGATACTTCTGGTATTGGCAATTTCCAAAGTAAGTTCTTCAATTTCTTCTTCTTTTAAATGTTTAAAAATAGAGGCTGATTTCTCCGGTCCTAATGCAATTAATAATATTGCCGCCTTTTGAACACCTGAATATTCTTCTGAACTTGCCATATCACTCCCACTCCTCATTCAACCAGTTTCTTAGCAGCGACGCCACTGCCTCGGGATTTTCATCAACAAATTTTTCAATTAAAACACGCGTCTCAGATTTCTCGGAAAATCCAATATCCTCCAGATTTTCCTGTGCTTCTTTGGTAGAAGCCAGCAGAGATTCTACTGAAAGCTCTGGCTCCACTTCTTCCACCTGTTCTCTTCTGGTACTGCGGAATACAACATATCCCAGCATCAGCATAATAATAACTGCAATGATAATGGGCAGATAATCAAAGAAATCACGATTTCCACTATCCGCATATTCAAAAAATGGTACTTCATATGCAACAATTACAATATTATCTTCTGAAAACCCAGTAGCCTTTGCCACCATCTGAACAAAATCCGGATCCACATCCAGTTTTACTTTCTCACGGTTAGCTGCTACAAACTCGTCAAAACTCATATCATCCAGCTCGCCGCTGGCACGAAGTGCGCTTTCACTATAATTTCGATATTGATTTGCT
>CAJUCK010000047.1:5842-8805 GCA_910585395.1 uncultured Lachnospiraceae bacterium | reverse complement strand
CTGCCAGCTCCATCCGGCAGAACATAAGTTGTGTCTTCACCGTTTGTGTCTGTTCCAGGAACTCCACCTTCTGTGCCGCTGCTCTCTTCTTCAAAAATACGCTCACTGGCAGTAGGGCCGTGTTCTGCTCCTTCATCTGTATAATAATTCGTATCTACTTCCTGCCTGTCATTGAAACTAACATTAAGGTTTAAGCCAACAGAAGCGCTGTCATACACTCCAGTTCCAAGAATCACATCTTTAACCTGGCTTTTCACCATATTCTCTGCTTTCGTTTTATAAGAAAGCTGGCTGCTTGCCGCGCCCACAGAGGTGGCAGAATCACCTCCCGCGAATAAAACATTTCCAGCAGTGTCCATAATAGATATATCATCCATAGTGTCATTTCCCACTGCTGTGGCAATCCATCTTGCCAGACCGCTGGCTCTCTCTTCATCCATTTCTTCTATAAGGGACAGCGTCACAGCTGCATATGTATTATCTTCCAGCGCAAGAACTGTTCCATCATCAACCGGCATACTCAGCTTGACGGTAGCGCTCTCCACAATATCAAGCTTTTCCAGATGCGCCGCCAGCTCATCCTGAAGATAAAGCTGATATTTCTTACCCTTATCTGCCTCTGTATTGCTGAACCCCCCTTCAAACACATTGCTCAGTTCATATCTGGAGGCTGGGATTCCGTTTTCCCCCAGTAAAATTGCTGCATTTGCTTCATCTTCCGATTTGACCGAAAAATTTAGTCCGTCATTGGACACTTCATAATTGATATCTGACCCTTCCAGCAATTCCTTTACTTGTCCTGCTTCTTTGGTATTCGCGCAGTTCCTGATCGGCACCATCGTAGGTGTCGTCATAATTTTGACAACAATCACCAGTCCAACTATAACCGCCAACGTAATACTGGCCATTATTGTCTTTTGTTTTACCGAAAATTTATTCCACCATTCTAATATTTGTCTGGGAATATTTCTTATTCTCTCCTGCATGTGACTCTCCTACTATTTTCCTGCTTCAAACAGCTAAATCTGCATGTTCATAATCTCTTTATAAGCTTCCAGCATTCTGTCTCTGACTGCCGTTGTATAATTCAGGGCAATCGTCGCTTTCTCCTGAATTGCATTCAGATCGTGGGTATTATTGGCATATCCCAGTGCAAACTGCATAGTCGCTTCTTCTGACTGATTCTGCAAATCATTTGTTTCATTGATCATATCCATGGCCGACTGCAGTATACTCTGAAACTCTTTATCCTGACCGGCAACCTGTTTGGCCGCATCAGCTGTCTTTTGAATATAATCCGCCGCCACGTTATGTAAAGCTGAAATATCCATCTAAACCGCCTCCTGTTATGCTTTACCAAGCTCCAATCCTTTCAAAGCAATAGCCTTACTGGTCTCAAAGGCTGTAATATTCGCTTCATAAGAACGGCTTGCATCAATCATATTTGTCATCTCTGTGATAATATTTACATTAGGATATGATACATATCCATTCTCATCTGCATCTGGATGAGCCGGATCATATTTCATAATATAATCACTTTGTGTATCTTCAGAAACTTTACTGACTTTTACACCGTTTCCAAGATACGCTTCCCTGGTATTGCTCAACACTCTGCTGAACGGTGTCACCTGTTTCTCTTGAAAAGTCACAATTTTTCTGGTATACGGAGTCCCGTCTTCTGTTCTGGTGGTAGTTACATTAGCAACATTTTCAGAAATTACATCCATTCGAAACCGCTGTGCAGTCATACCGGATGTACTGATATTAAATGACTGAAATAATGACATAACTCTTCCTCCAACTTCCTGCCTCTTCAGGCATTTTATTCAACCGCCTCGTACAAAGAGCATTCTACTTAATCACACTCTTAATTCTGGCAAATTCCTTCGTCATGCTGTCAATTAAACCGTTATATTTAATTCTATTAGATACCAGTTCTGCCTGTTCCTGTTCTGGATCTACATTATTTCCATCCAGCCGATAAGAATAGCTTGCTGAATCTGTATAAATAGACGCATTCAAATGATTCATATGCAGATTACTGACCTTTTCATCCAACGATACATATTTGGATCTGCCCAGCTCTCTTTTAAGCACACCTTCGAAATCCACATCCTGTCGTTTATATCCCGGGGTATCGCCATTGGTAATATTGTTGACAATTGCAGTGTCCCTCAGCCATGCCGCATCTGCCGCTTTATTCCATACATCAATATGATCATAGATACCACTGCTTAACATAACATTGCTCCTTCCGTCTTCTGTATTCTTCTCTGTATTTCTTTCAAAATCCTATACAAATTTATCTTATTATAGATTATCGCAATAGCACTTATATTGCAAGCATTTTTTTGCAAATTTTCATCAAAATTTACTGTATCTTGTGCTTTTTTGTCGAAACAGGCACAAATAGCTGGGTTCTTTCTCCCATTAATGAAAAATATGTCATCTCTTTTTTCCATAATAATCCATTTGTTTTTTCCTATTATATGGACATTCTGTAAGAAATATGATTCAAAAATAATTTAGGGATGAAATAAAGAACAGCATAATATATCCGAAAAGTACATTTTCAGGCAGCCGCCTGCCCCTTGCCAAGCCAAAGGTTATTTTTCCTATGTTTCCACTTAATACCACTCCCATAAACGTAAAAAAGGAATCTGTAAGTCCCCCTGCAAATTCCTTTTCTTTCCACTGCCAAATCCGTTTAGCTGTCTTTTATATTCTGCTTTTTAACCTTTTCCAGTTCCTCAAAAACTACGTCGTTCAGCACCTTAATATAAGTCCCTTTCATGCCGGATGACCTGGATTCAATAACTCCTGCACTTTCAAATTTCCTAAGAGCATTAACTATGACGCTCCTGGTAATTCCAACCCTGTCTGCAATTTTACTTGCAACAAGGATACCCTCTTTTCCTTCCATCTCATCAAAAATATGAGTAATAGCTTCCAACTCCGAA
>CAJUCK010000047.1:1070-5832 GCA_910585395.1 uncultured Lachnospiraceae bacterium | reverse complement strand
AACGTGCTGATGGCCGATTTTACTATTTGCACTTTACGGCTCTCTTCTGCACTCTCTTCATTCACGGAACGCATCATCTCGAGTCCCACCACCGTAGTTCCATACTCGCTCAATATGATATCATCGATATCATAAGGCTCTTCCAAACGATATACAAACAGGGTACCCAGACGCTCACCAGCTATATCAATGGGCGTAATGATTGCCTGATATTTTCTCACTTCCTGTGAGGCAAATCCCAGCGTTTCCAGATTCACATTTTCTTTGGTGGACAGAATCCCAAGCAGCCGTTCATTCAGCATAGCATCAATGAATCCTCCAACCTCATCTGCAATCAATTCCCGTATTTCCTCTGTTTTCCCGCATCTGCTGGTTCCCAATACTTTTCCTTTCTTACTGATAACCAGGATATTGGAGTCTAAAATTTCAGTCAAGACTTCACAAATGTCATTGAAGACTACTTTTGAGGAATTATTATTATGCAGCAATTTGTTGATTTTTCTTGTTTTGTCTAACAACTGAACACTCATAACATACCTCCTGATTAAAATTTATACTTCTGTTAAAACTACTTAAATTTTATCACATTTTACGCAAAAATTCAACAACATTCTATTTTTTTCGCAATTTTATATCATATTTTAACCATTTCTTTTGTCATAGATGCCTCATAATTACATCAAAAGAAACAAAATTACAGTCAGTGAACAAAACAGTAAACACCATCAATAGAATCACTGCACTTGTCATTTGTTTCTATTGTTTCTGCCGCTCTTTTACAAATCCGCACTGATTATCTGCACAAACCAGCTTATTTCCCTTTTCCACCATATAACCGCCGCACTCTGGGCATTTCTCCTTGGAAGGTTTCTGCCACGACATAAAATCACAGTCAGGATTCGCTTCACAGCCATAATATTTTCTGCCCTTTTTCGTCTTCTTCATCACAATTTCTTTCCCGCACTTGGGACATTCTACACCAATTTTTTCCAGATATGGTTTGGTATTCCGACAATCCGGTAAACCTGGACATGCCAGAAATCTTCCATGAGGCCCATATTTAATCACCATATTTCTGCCGCACAAATCACAGATTACATCTGTAACCTCATCTTCAATCTTAACCTTTTCCAGTTCTTTTTCCGCAATCTGAACTGCATCCTCAAGATCCGGATAGAAATTGCTTACCACTGCCTTCCAGCCGATGGAACCTTCTGCCACTTTATCCAGCAGAGATTCCATATTTGCCGTAAACTTCTGATCAACAATAGCCGGAAATGCCTCTGTCATAATAGAATTGACCACTTCTCCAAGTTCTGTCACATAAAGATTCTTATTCTCCTTCGTGATATAACGTCTGCCCAGCAGTGTGGTAATCGTAGGCGCATAGGTACTTGGGCGCCCAATCCCCAATTCTTCCAGCGCTTTTACCAGAGAAGCTTCTGTAAAATGTGCCGGGGGCTGTGTGAAATGCTGTTTTTCCTCTAACAGCTTAAGATTCAATTCCGTATCTGTGTCAATCGCCTTGAGCAGCACATTGTTTTCTGGTTTTTCCTCGTCATCACTTGTATATACTGACAAAAAGCCCTCAAAAGCAATTTTGGAAGCAGATACATGAAAACGATATTCTCCTGCTTTAATTTTCACGGAAGTAGTTTCATACTCAGCGCTGCACATGCGGCTTGCGGTAAAACGATTCCATATCAGCTGGTACAGCCGAAACTGATCACGGCTTAAAGATTCTTTGATAATTGCTGGAATTCTTGTAATATCTGAAGGACGGATAGCCTCATGAGCATCCTGAACATTAGCTCCACCTTTATTGTTCTGCGCTGCTTTCGCAGCATATTTTTCTCCATAGGAAGAACGGATATAATCCCTGGCGGCAGCGTCAGCCTCTTCTGAAACCCGGACAGAATCCGTTCTCAGATAAGTGATAATTCCTACTGTCCCCTGTCCTTTTATATCAACTCCTTCATAGAGCTGCTGGGCAAGACGCATCGTTTTCTGCGTGGAAAAATTCAGCCGTTTTGCTGCCTCCTGCTGCAGGGTACTAGTCGTAAAAGGAAGCGGCGCCTTTTTTGTCCGGCTTCCTCTTTTTACTTCCAGCACTTGATATTCTTCCCGTTCCAAATTCTTTAAGATTTCATCCAGCTCTTCTCTGGAGCCAATTTCAATTTTGCCGTTCTCATCACCATAAAACTTTGCTATAAGCTGTTTCTTTTCTCCCGGAATTGAAAGCTGCGCATCCAATGTCCAGTATTCTTTTGGAATAAACGCATTAATCTCTTCCTCACGGTCACAGATTATACGCAGGGCCACTGACTGTACCCGCCCAGCGCTCAGCCCTCGTTTTACCTTGATCCACAAAAGAGGACTGATTCGATAACCAACCATACGGTCCAGCATGCGCCGCGCCTGCTGTGCATCTACCAGGTTCATGTCAATCTCTCTGGCTTGTTTCAGAGAAGTTTTCACCGCATTTTTAGTAATTTCATTAAAACTGATTCGATAGACATTTTTCCCTTCCAGTTTCAGGGCTTTGGATAAATGCCAGGAGATAGCTTCCCCTTCCCGGTCCGGGTCCGTTGCCAGATAGACTTTATCTGCTTTCTTCACTGCTTTGCGAAGATTGGCAAGAATATCTCCTTTCCCGCGAATTGTAATATATTTTGGCTCATAGCCATGTTCCACATCTATCCCAAGCTGGCTCTTTGGAAGATCCCTGACATGTCCGTTGGATGCCTCCACTTCATAATTTTTTCCCAAAAATTTTTTGATCGTCTTCACCTTTGCCGGCGATTCTACAATTACAAGATACTTTGCCATATGCCTGCTCCTTTTTATTTTCCCGTCAAATATCACAGCGAATATAGTAATTTTTATACACTTCAGAAACACAGCCCTTTGCCTGCAGCGTTTCTAAATTTTCCATTAGCACTCCCAGAGAAAGCCCTGTCTCCATAAGAATCTCCTCCAGGCTTCTGGGATTAAGACCGAGACAACTATACACCAACCTTTCTAAATTTTCAAGAGAAATTTTTTGTTTTAGAGAAGAATTCTCTCCTGTTTTTGTAAAAATATGCATCTCATTTAAAAAATCCTGCATATTCAAAAAAATGCCTGCTCCCTGCTGAATTAGACGGTTTGTCCCCTGGCTGAGCACATCAGAAACTCTTCCCGGAACTGCATAGATATCTCTGCCCTGTTCCAATGCAAAATCCGCCGTAATCAGGGAACCGCTCTTCTCTCTCGCTTCCACCACCAGCACACATTCAGACAGCCCACTAATAATCCGGTTTCTCTGAGGAAAATGCATGGCAAGAGGCTCTGTATTCGGCGGATACTCGGATAAAACACCGCCTTCTGCCAAAAGCAGTTCATACAATTCCTGGTTTCCTGCCGGATAACACACGTTTACCCCACATCCCAGCACGCCGCAGGTATAGCGGCCGCAGGGCACCCTTTTGGACAGCGCTGTCAATTCCTGCTGCCATCCCGCTGACGACAGCAACTTCTGCCAAAGCCAGCCCCTGACCTATCTTCTCCGCTGTAATTTTCCCATAACCAGAACAAGTTCTCGCACCTACCACGCCTACCGTCCTCTGGCTGATGTCTGGCAGTCTGCCCCTGTAAAACAGACCATAGGGTGGATTATATATTTCCCTGAGTCTCTGTGGATACTCTTCCTCATGCCAAAGAAGCAATTCAATATGATTTTCTTTACAGTATCCAGCCAGCTGCTCCAGTTCATCCTCTGACTGTTCCACTGCTCGTATCAAACCTTCTTTTTCCCGTTCTGTCAGAAAAAGAATCTTTCTCAGGCAAGCTTTGTCTGCATGGTAAAGCGTCTCTGCACTTCCAAACATTGTCTCCAGAGAAATCTTTTTTCTGCCTGGAAGGAAGACAAGACTGGCAAGCCAGTACTCATATTTATGACAAACTTGTTTCTGCCCTTTCATTCCCAATTCCAAACCTTTCTGTCAATACTGCGGAACAGCAGGCTCTCCTGAATATGGCAGCGTTTAATCTGTTCTGACCCTTCCATATCTGCGATGGTGCGTGCTACCCGTATGATACGATAATACCCTCTGGCCGTCAGTTCCAACTCTTCAAAAGCCTTTTTCAGCATCTTCTCTCCTTCTGTTTCCAGGGCGCACCACTGGTCCATAAAGGCCACGGGAATCTGACTGTTATACATAATTTCCGTTCCCTGAAACCTTTTTTGCTGAACATTCTGCGTGCGTTCCACACGTGCACGTATTTTTGCTGATGATTCCTCTGGTATCCTTGCGGTCAGTTCTGAAAGAGCTGGTCGCTGCACTTCTACACACAAATCCATTCTATCCAGCAGCGGTCGGCTGATTTTATTGAGATGACGTTCGATCATCGCCTTAGAACAAGTACAGCGGTTTCGATCTGGAAAGCAGCCGCAGCTGCAGGGATTCATGGCAGCAATCAGCATAATGTCCGCCGGATAGAAATAAGTGCCGCTCTTTCGTACCAATCGAATGCCACGCTCTTCCAAAGGCTGGCGCAGCACTTCCAGGACTGGCTTTTTAAATTCTGTAAGTTCATCTAAAAATAGCACTCCCTTATGCGCCAGGCTGATTTCCCCCGGTTTAGGAACCGCCCCGCCTCCTGCAAGCCCTGCCAGACTGACCGTGTGATGAGGATTTCGGTATGGCCGCTCTTTGAAATTTTTCTCCCGCTGTTCAAACATTCCTGTAACACTATATACCTTGGCCAGTTCCAAAGCTTC
>CAJUCK010000047.1:0-1060 GCA_910585395.1 uncultured Lachnospiraceae bacterium | reverse complement strand
GGCAGAATAGTGGCCACAGCATGTGCAGCCATGGTCTTCCCCGAACCAGGAGACCCGAGCATCAGCATATTATGCCTCCCACTTGCTGCAATCTCACAGGCACGTTTCAAAATCTTCTGTCCGTGGATACCAGCAAAATCATACGGTATATTCTCATGATATGTTTGTGTTTCTTCTATATTACAATTACCATTCCTCCTCTTGTCATCGTTCCAGTCCCCTTTAAAAAAGCGCTCTGTAAGCTCTAATACCTGATTCAAGCTCTCCCCAGGCAAAATCGTAATCTCTTCTACAATCTGTGCTTCCCGAACATTTTCTTTTGGGACACACACCACTTTTTTTCCTGCTTCTCTGGCAGCAAGCACCATTGGAAGCACTCCCGATGTAGGACGAATTTCTCCATTGAGGCTGATCTCTCCTGCAAAAAGAATTCCCTCCAGATATTCCTGCGGAATTCTTCCATATGCCGCCAAAATCGCCAAAGCAATCGGTAAATCAAAGACTGTTCCTGACTTGCGTATATCTGCTGGATATAAGTTTATCGTTATTTTTTTTGGAGACAGGCAGATTCCGCTGTTGCGAATTGCCGCCCGGATCCGTTCTTTTGCTTCTTTGACCTCCGAAGACAATACACCTACCATTTCCAACGCAGGCATTCCATCACAAACATCTGCTTCCACCTGAACAAGAATACTCTGTATACCGCAGACGATTGCTGTTGATACAATACTATACAAATATACCTCCCTTTGTGCTGTTTGGGAATCCGTGGGCAGACACGCCCTGAAAAAAGATAATTTTATCGTAACACATTTTCATTTATTTGAAAAGCCGTTTTTGTCAGCGGTCTGAATTTTCAAACCGCCGGCAGATTCTAAACCTGTTCTTCAGGCTGTCTCAAAACAACTCTTTAATTTCTCCAGCGCCCGTTTTTCAATTCTGCTCACATAAGAACGGGAAATCCCCAGCTTATCTGCTATTTCCCGCTGGGTTACCGGAATCTGGTTATATAACCCATATCTCCACTGTATGATCTCTCTTTCTCTGCTGTTAAGCACTT
>CAJUCK010000046.1:21447-21687 GCA_910585395.1 uncultured Lachnospiraceae bacterium | reverse complement strand
GGTCGCCCTCTCTCATTTTTTCCAGATAATATTTTTCTTCCTCTTCCTTCAGCGGCATTAAAAAAGTTTTCAAAAAAGCACCTCTAAGCTGATTTATTACATTCTATGAAAAATCAAGCCTTGAAGTGCCTTTCCATATGGAATTAAATTTTAATTAGCTTGCCATTCCCGTTAAAACAGGCTATACTAACAGCAAAAACATTTCAGGAGGTAATTTATGAATTTGCCCAAAGATCCCGT
>CAJUCK010000046.1:2647-21437 GCA_910585395.1 uncultured Lachnospiraceae bacterium | reverse complement strand
CTCAGTGTCGTCAATACTTATCTGAGAGACCAGTTTTCTTCCTTAGAAGAATTGTGCAGAAGCAATAACATCCCGCAAAAAGATCTGACAGAGCAGCTGGCCGCTATTTCTTACCAATACGATCCTCAGCAAAATCAGTTTATCTAGGACAAAGGCCGGTAAGGCGTACCATAATCTTTCTGTTTTAACAGAACATATCTGATATAATGAAAAGTTGTATCTTCTCCCTGGTCTGCCAGCATATGAAGCAGCTTTTCCAGCAATGCTCTGGTTTCTTCATGAAGAATATGGTATTCCTTTCCATTCTCATAATACTCCAGCGCACTGCGGTCAGTATATTTTTCCTTCTGATAATTTTTCGATGCGGACATTCTGTCAATAAACATTTCTACTACATATTTCAAAGGCATTTTCATCCCTGTAATTCCTTTTTTCTCTACGCCATAATCTATCCAGTATTCCAAATGATGCTTATTTCTGCCTTTATGATGAAGCCAAGCCAGAGAATATCCCTTTTCTTTTCTTTCAACATTGTTAGGGCTTAAATTCCCCTGAAAATATCGACAGCCCACCAAAAATTCTGTAGGAGTATATTTAGACATGTCATGCAGCAGCCCCTGCTTATACAGCCCCACGCGGAAACACCCCTTCATTACCAGCATCTTATGATGGTTTATCGTCTTGAAATGCTGCCAAGCTTTCATATTATACCTCGCAATCTATCTCTAATTTCCATATTTTACACAAATAATCAAATATAATATTAATAAATGAGCCGGATAAAAAATATAGAAAAAATATTTTAAAGACGGCCCTTTTCTTCCGTTATATAAGAGCATAGGAAGTACTGCAAAGGAGGCATACGTTTGAACTCCAATTCCATAGAGCGCAGCATTCTCTACCAGAAACACAGCCTGTTTCAGAACTTTTTTCTGATACAGGAGATAATAGCACACTATAAACACTATCCCTGCCCCGCCATAATCTGTACGAAGGATTTCAGCAGCTATAACCAATAGCGCTATAATTAAATAATTATTTAACTTATGAACATTATCCTTCATTAAGTCAATTGCAACAACACCAAGAAATAAGGTAAAGAATACATTTTGGCTTTTCAGCCAAATTCTGCCATAAAATGCAAGATCAAACGGAACTTCAGAAATCAATGCAAAAATTAAAAGCCTGATTTCATATTTGCGAATATCTTTTGTATGTACAGCTCCTTCTACCAGTAAAAAGCAATAAATCGGAAAGGCGAGGCGGCCAATCATCCGGAAAACTAAATATTGCGGAAAAAGCACTGCCCCTATATGATCAACCAACATAGAAGTCATGGCAATACACTTCAGCACACATCCATTCAGCCCATATTTTTTTTCTGTCATTCTTTCCTCCTGCTGCTCTTTTTGCGCTTCTTTTTCGCACTGGCAGGTTTCCCTGTCAAAAGGCAGACTGCCTGTTCTTCAACCTGAATCTCTCGTATTTCCCCTAGATATTCCGGCTCTTCTAAAACAGAGGCGTCCTTTGCTGTATTCAGCAGCAGTTTCCATTCCATTCCGCCAGGCAATGCAAATTTCTGAGAAAAATACTGAAAATTATAGGCTATATAAATATTTTCTGATGAACCAGAATAAGCTCCAGAATAAAACATTCCAACAAACCCACGGTTCATATTAAAATCTATTTTCCATCCATCATCACTATGATAAGAAAGATCCGGACATCCTGCATTCTCATAATCCATCAGCCGATAAGGATTGGGGCTTCGCAGCATTCCATACTTTTTCCTGATCTGTGCAAGCGCTTGAACATAATTCACCATTCCTCTGCAGAGTTCACTGTTCTTCCAATCTTTCCAGCCAATCTCATTGTCCTGGCAATAAGCGTTATTATTTCCATTTTGAGAATTTGTACTCTCATCTCCCATCCAAATCATAGGAACACCTTGGGCAAAAAACAGCACAGCCAGCGCATTTCTTACCTGGCGTTTCCGCAGTTCCATCACTGAATGTTTCCGGCTAAAGCCCTCCTGACCGCAATTACTGCTGTAATTCCAGTAATTTCCGTCTTTATTTTCCTCTCCGTTTAATTCATTATGCTTCTGCTCATAAGAAAAAACATCCCAAAGAGTAAATCCATTATTTTCTGCAATAAAATTCACAAATCCTTGATGAGACTGCTGTCTGCGCATCTGACATACAAATTCATAGATACTGCCGCCGTGATGATTCAGCATCTTTCGCGTTTCATAGAGAAAATCATCATTATAAGTAAATAATTCCGGACCAAACCGTTCTGGATTCTGCGCAAGTTTTTCATCAAAACTGCCGAAAAGCAGCTTGCATCCAGAAAGCATATCATCCTGTGCCAATAGCTCTGCCGCAAGTGCATTACCAATAATATGAAAGCCATCCACATGATATTCTCTATACCAATAATGCAGAACATCAATTATAAAAAGAGGATTTAATTTCTCTGGAAAATAAAATTCCAAGATACACTCCATATGTTTTTCATGCATTTTTAAAATCAAATGTTTCAGTTCATCTGGATTATTTTCTGCGAGAAAAGATGCTTTCGGCGCGAAATAACTTCCTATTGTATAACCCCAGCAATTTATGAGATTTTGAGGATTCTGCTGCTCCTTGCTTTCATCCAGTGCAAGAAACTCTTCAAACTCATACAAAGGCATAAATAGTAAAGTGGTTATCCCCATATTTTTTAACGCGTCAAGTTTCCGCCAGACTGCCCCTACGGTTCCTCGATTCTTAATGGTTTTCCGCATCCCCATGGAAAACCCTCTGACATGAATTTTATACATCACCATGTCTTCCTTAGATATTGTTGGTCTTTTATCTCTGTTCCAATTAAAACCTGAAAAATAAAAAGAACTTTTTACTTTTACGCTTTTTTCATCTTTACTGCAGTGATGACTCTTGGGGACATTTAATTCCACCTGCTGTTTCTGCTCACTCTGAGGCACAAAAGCTTCCGCGCTTTGCAGCACTGGTCTTCGTTTCTCATCTCCCCAGATTTCTCGGCCGGTAATCTTTTTTGCATACCGATCCACTACTTCCTGTCCATTTATTTCGAAATTATAATCATAATTCTCCCAATCCAGCCCCTGTATTCCCACAGTATATAAAGTTTTTCTACTTTCTTGTGCTTTCATAGGAATTTTCAGAACCTTTCCATTGTCTCGGGGATACAATAATAATTTACAGTCTGCATGTTCCGGCGCATGACTGGAAATAAGAATAATATCCTCCTGTATGGTTACGCCTGCTCTCTCTTGAATTCCGGTACAGATTTGAAAATTCATATGCTCCTCCTGTGATGTCTGTTAATTTCTGCTCCCTGTCGTTATATTATAACAATTTACACGAGATTTGGAAAGAGATTTTTCTATAAAAGATTTTGATTTTTCGTCAAGATAATCAATTATAACAAATTTTCGGAAAATTATTGTCAATTTTTTTTGTTATAAACGTCCAAAAATTGTGACAAAATTTTTATTTTATTTATTGAATAATCCTGCAAATGAGGTATAATAAGATATGAAATTTATTATGCAATTTGTAAATAGTACATAAGTTTAGGTAAATGCAAAATTTTTTTCAATATGAGATTATGGTTAAGAAACAGATCCCTTCATTAAAATCACTCTATACCATATATTGTTATGATGTCTTGCCTAAAATAACAATATATGGTATAATAGTACCAAGATACTTTAATATCATGATCCAATTTGAGAATCTGCTTTATAATAATTGGCTGATTTGTCCCCAAAAACGTTCATAAAGTTTGACAAAAGCAGTTTTTCTCTATTCCCAAATTGCAAAAAACTGAAAGGAGCATTTTTAGCAATGAATGAAAAGAAAAATATCGAAAGAAAGTTGACTGTTTCCATTTTCAAAGTGTCAACGATTACAGCGATGGCAGCTCTCCTGGGACTGATTGCGCTAATTGTCGTATCTACCAGATATGCTTATGCATTGAACAATTTCGGCTTTGCACAAGGGGATATCGGAAAAGCAATGTTCGAATTTGCTGATCTTAGATCTTCTCTGCGCGCAGCTATCGGATATGACAACCCAGATGCCATTGCTACTGTTGTGCAGCAGCATGAAGAAGGAAAGGAACGGTTCGAGGCTTATTTCGCAGATATAGAAAATACCATTGTTTCCAAAGGCGGCAGGGAGACTTATGATGACATCAAAACAGAACTGGAAACTTACTGGAAACTGGATACCGAGATCATGGAGCTTGGAGCAACTACAGACCGGGAGCTCTGTGTCAAAGCACAGGAAATTGCTCTTTCAGATCTGGCTGATGTTTATAACAGTATTTATACGAAACTGGACGAACTGCTGGAAGTAAAGGTAACTGAAGGAAACAAGCTTTCTAAGACACTTGTAATTCTTGCATGGGTTTTCGCCATTCTTATTATTATTGTTATTGCAGCAGCTATGGTCTTATCTACAAAAATCGGTAAAAGAGTGGCAAAGAAAATTGCCAATCCTCTTAGAAACCTTGGCGAACGTCTCAACACTTTCTCTACAGGAGATCTCACCTCTCCCTTCCCAGAAGTGAAGACTGAAGATGAAGTAGAAGATATGGCGAGAGATGCGCAGGAAATGGCAAATAATCTGGACGAAATCATCTTTGATGTGGAAGAAGTTCTGGGAGAAATGGCTGGCGGAAATTATACAGTCAGATCTAAAATTTCAGAAAAGTATACGGGAGATTTCCAGAAATTGTATGAATCCATGCGGGGATTAAGAGACCAGATGACGGAAACACTGCTGTCGATCGGAGAAGCTTCTAATCAGGTGTCTTCAGGCTCTAACGAATTAGCAAATGCTTCACAATGCCTTGCACAGGGCGCTACCGAACAGGCGAACGCCGTACAGGAACTGCATGCTACAATTTCCGATATTACCGTTTCTATGGAAAAAGGCGCAAAAAATGCAGAAGAATCTTATGCAAAAGCACAGGAATATGCCAACGAAGCAGACCACAGCCGGGAAGAAATGAATTCCATGATGGCGGCTATGGAACGAATCAACGATACTTCTACCAGAATTGGTGATATTATCTCTGAAATTGAGTCCATCGCAGCACAGACCAATCTACTGTCTCTGAACGCTTCCATAGAAGCAGCACGTGCTGGTGAATCAGGACGCGGCTTTGCAGTTGTTGCTGACCAGATCCGAGATCTTGCTGATCAAAGCGCAAAGGCAGCAGTAAATACCAGAGAACTGATAGAAGCTTCTATCCGGGAAGTTTCTGATGGAAATTCAGCAGCGGACCATGCTGCCACGACCATCGAATCTGTCATGGAAGGAATCAAACAAATTGCTGATTTCTCCAGAAATTTGAAAGTTATGATGGAAGATCAGGCAGAATCTATGCGCCAGGCGGAAATCGGCGTCAATCAGATTTCCGGGGTAGTACAAAGCAACGCTGCCACCGCACAGGAAGCATCTGCCACCAGCCAGGAACTATCCGCACAGGCCGCAATGCTAGATGAACTGGTAGGACAATTTGAATTGACAAGATAATCAAATACATAAAACAGCTGCGGGAATGTGCTATTCACACATTCCCGCAGCTGTTTTAAACTCTTCCATTATCTCTGATACATGTTCCATTTTCTTTGCTCGATAAGCATTAGAACCACAGAAAATTAATCCTTTATCCAGATTTCCTTTTACTGCGTTTACTAACGCATCTGTAATACAGTACGGAATTTTCTCTGGATTGCATTTCTCTAAACATTGGTGGCATTTCCAGTTTTCAGACTTTTCTTTGCCATTCCCCTGGATAAAAGCATTGTTCACTGCTCTTCCTGGCATTCCTACCGGACTCTGTACCAGAACGATATCTTTCTCTTCTGCATCAATATATGCCTGCTTATAATCATCACTGGCGTCACACTCATAAGTGGTTACAAACCTCGTGGCCACCTGCACGCCATCTGCGCCAATCCTTAAGGCATGTTCCAGATCTTTTCCTTCATATATTCCACCGGCAACCACCACAGGAATATGATATCCATATTTGTTTCCATATTCCTGTGAAATCTCCATGATTCCCTGTATTTCTTTTTCATACTCTGTATCCGTAATCTTTTCCAGTTCCTCTCTGGCAAACCCCAGATGACCGCCCGCTTTCGGTCCTTCGATCACCATCAAATCTGGACATCGTTTATACTTTCGGTCCCAGAGTTTGCAAATAACAGACGCAGATTTTATGGAAGATACAACTGGCGCTATTTTTGTTCTGGATTTGTCTACCAAGGATGGCAGCATAGTGGGAAGCCCAGCTCCAGATATAATTAAATCAGCGCCTGCCTTCACGGCCGCCTTCACATAATCCTGATACCGCCTGGTGGCCACCATAATATTTACCCCTACAGCTCCTTTTCCTCCAGCAATCTCCTTTGCCCTGCGGATATGTTTTGCAATCGCTTTCAAATTCGTCTCAATTGGATGTTCCCCAAATTCTGGTTCCTGATACCCAATCTGCGCCGTGGAAATAATCCCCACCCCTCCGCACTTTGCCACATTTCCGGCAAGTCCGGACAAACTAACTCCAACGCCCATACCGCCTTGTATCACCGGAACAGGCACGGTCAGTCCATTCATCATTAATGCTTTGCTCATAGCCGTCTCTCCTACATTTTTCGAAATCTTTCATAACGTAACTGTGCCAGTGTCTCTCCTTCCAAAGACAAATATTTATGGAGAAAGCGACGTATCTCTTCTGCCATATAAGATGCGATTTTCCCCGCATTCTGTGTATTTGCCGGTTCTGGTTCACGAATAATACGCTCAATTATACCAAGTTCTTTTAATTCTGCTGCTGTCACACGCATCTGTTCTGCCGCCATAGGCGCTTTCGAAGAATCTTTCCATAATATGGAAGCAAAACCTTCTGGTGATAATATTGTATAGGTAGCATTTTCCATCATCCAGACTTCATTTCCCACTGCCAGGGCAAGA
The DNA here is from genome assembly GCA_910585395.1 of uncultured Lachnospiraceae bacterium. GTDB lineage: Bacteria > Bacillota > Clostridia > Lachnospirales > Lachnospiraceae > Petralouisia. Next base: position 14,424 of record CAJUCK010000046.1, on the reverse strand, counting down.
GCGCCTCCGCTGCCTCCTTCACCGATTACAATACTTAAAACAGGAACCGTCAAGTCTGACATATCAAATAAATTCCGCGCGATAGCTTCCCCCTGTCCTCGCTCTTCTGCCTCCATACCGCAGAAAGCTCCTGGAGTATCCACAAAGCAGATAACAGGACGATGAAACTTCTCAGCCTGTTCCATAAGGCGCAGTGCTTTCCGATAACCTTCAGGAGAAGGCATGCCAAAATTACGGGTAATATTCTCTTTCGTTGTCCTGCCTTTCTGCTGCCCAATCACTGTCACTGGACAGCCATCGAAATAAGCGATTCCCCCCACTACGGCTCCATCATCTGAAAAATGACGGTCTCCATGGAGTTCCATAAAATCTGTGAATATTTCCTGAATATAATCTAATGCACTGGGACGTCCCTGATCTCTGGCACGCTGTACACGTTCCCACGCTGTCACCTGATCTCTTCTCTTTACCGCTTCCTGCACCCTCTCTTTTCTTCGATTGGGAATCAGCGCTTCCTTCGAATCTACCTTTCTATGCATAACAATCAGCCTTGCTAAGGTTTCTTTTAAATCTTCCCTCTCCACGATGCCATCAATCAGGCCATGTTCCAGAAGAAATTCTGCCCGCTGAAATCCTTCTGGCAATTTCTGGCGTATGGTCTGCTCAATCACTCTGGGACCTGCAAAGCCCACCAAAGCTCCTGGTTCTGCGAGAATAATATCTCCCAGCATGGCAAAACTCGCTGTTACTCCTCCAGTCGTAGGGTCTGTCAGAACAGAAACGTACAATAGCCCTGCATTGGAATGACGCTTCAACGCTGCTGAAGTTTTTGCCATCTGCATCAAAGATACCATTCCCTCCTGCATTCTGGCTCCGCCAGAACAGGTAAAAATAATCACTGGGAGTTTTAATTCCGTAGCACGCTCAACAGCTCTTGTAATTTTCTCTCCTACTACGTAACCCATGCTTCCCATAAGAAATCTGCCGTCACAGACACATACTACCGCTTCTTCTCCATGAATCGTGCATTTTCCACAAGTGACAGCCTCATCAATGCCAAGCCGTTCCTTTAATGCTGTAATTTTTTCTGGATAATCAGGATAATCCAGCGGGTTTTCATTTGTAAGTCCTTCATCCCACTTTTCATAGCTTCCCTTATCTGTAACCATTCTCAGACGTTTCCTTGTGGTGATGCGAAAATACTTTCCACATTTATAACATATATAGTGATTCTGCTTTACATCTTCTTTGTATAACAGTTCTCCACAGCCATCACACTTTATCCATAAGCCCTCCGGCACTTGTGGGTCCTTTCCCTGTACCGGTATATAACTGGTTTTCTTAAATTTCAGCATTTATTTCCCTACTTTCTGTCCCAAAATTTACGAAACGTAAACTTCTCTTCCACATTTGATACAACCCTGGCAAAATTGCGGATATGCAAATTTATCTTAAATCAGTCTCAAGACCTGCTGACCAGAGCAAAAACGCAGAGGCATTGTTAACTTTCTACTTTTCAAAATAATCCGGTATAAAATGTGTGTTAATATCCCCTGATAAGAACGCCGGATGATTTAGTATGTCATACTGGAAATCCAAATTAGTGATTATGCCGTCCACTACCACTTCTCCCAGAGCGCTGCGCATTTTTCTTATGGCGTCCATTCTGTCTTCTCCATGAACAATCACCTTTGCCACCATAGAATCATAGTAAGCAGGGATGGTATAGCCATTATACAAAGCAGATTCAATACGCACGCCATTCCCCCCTGGAAAATGTAAATCCTCAATTGTTCCTGGGCAGGGCATAAAATTCTTTTCCGGATTTTCTGCATTGATACGGCATTCAATGGCATGACCCTTAAGCTGTATGTCTTCCTGACGGATTTTCAGCTCTTCTCCTGCCGCAATCCGGATCTGCTGTTTTACCAGATCAATTCCTGTCACCATCTCTGTCACCGGATGTTCCACCTGGATTCTGGTATTCATTTCCATAAAATAAAAATTCTTATCTTTATCCAGCAGAAATTCTATGGTTCCAGCATTTTCATAACGCACAGCATTCGCAGCCTGAACGGCAGTCTCTCCCATGCGCTGGCGAAGTTTTTCGTCAATGACTGCGCATGGAGATTCTTCCAGCATTTTCTGATGACGTCTTTGAACAGAACAGTCACGCTCTCCCAGCCACAATGTATTTCCAAATTTATCTGCCAGAATCTGAATCTCAATATGTCTGGGTTTCTCAATATATTTTTCAATATACATGGTATTATCCCCAAAGGAATTGACAGATTCCTGCTGAGCCAGATGAAAATGGTTTTCAAACTCTTCATGGCTTGCTGCAATCCGCATGCCTTTTCCACCGCCTCCAGAAGATGCCTTGATCATTACAGGGTAACCCATATCATCCGCAATCTCTATCCCTCGTTCCGCTTCATAAACGGGTTCTTTCGTTCCTGGCACTACCGGAATTCCTGCTTCCATCATTGTAGCTCTTGCCTGAGATTTATTTCCCATCTTGCGAATCAACTCACCAGAAGGACCGATAAATGCAATTCCGCTTTTTACGCACATGTCTGCAAAATGCTCATTCTCTGATAAAAATCCAAATCCCGGATGAATCGCCTGCGCTTTTGTGGCAATGGCCGCGCTCATAATACGCTCCATATTCAGATAACTTTCTGCACTCTGCGCTGGCCCAATACACACTGCCTCATCTGCAAGCTGCGTATGCAGAGCTTCCTTATCTGCTTCAGAATAAACAGCAACAGACAAAATTCCCATTTCCCGGCAGGCACGTATAATGCGCACGGCAATCTCTCCCCGGTTGGCAATCAATATTTTTTGAAACATTTTAAATGCTCCTTTAATTTTTTAGTTTTACAGTATACCAGCAGCAGTCAGCCAATTGCAAAAGTCAGTTCTGCTATAACTGCAGTCTTTCCATTTACTGTCGCCGTGGCTTTTCCGACACCCACTGGTCCCTTCTGTTTGATGATCTCAAGCTCCAGCAGCAGCACGTCTCCCGGAACCACCTTCTGTTTAAACCTTGCATTGTTGATCGCGCCAAAGTAAGCTGTCTTTCCCTGAAATTCTGGATTACTTAATATTGCCACTGCTCCTGCCTGTGCAAGAGCTTCTACAATCAAGACGCCCGGCATCACTGGCTCTCCTGGAAAGTGTCCGGCAAAAAACGGCTCATTATAGGTAACACATTTCTTTCCCACCGCACGTTTCCCAGGTTCTAATTCCTCTATAGTATCTAACAGCAGAAAAGGCTGTCTGTGGGGAATAATTTCCATAATCTCCTTCGTTCCTAATAAAGACATTGCTATCCCTCCTGTCTTACCCTATCACAAACAATGGCTGTCCAAATTCAATCACATCCTCATTCGATACCAGAATCTGCTTCACAATGCCATCATATTCACTCTCAATTTCATTCATCAGCTTCATAGCTTCCACAATTCCCAGGACCTGGCCCTTGCTTACTGGATCACCAATCTTGACAAAAGGTTCTTCCTCTGGTGAAGGCGATGCATAAAAAGTTCCTACCAGCGGAGATTTTACCACATTGCCATCAGAAATTTCTTCTTTGTCCGTTACTTTCGTCTCTATTGGGGTTCCATTAATCTCTACTGCAGTAACCTGAGAATTTGCTGCATTTTCCACTGCAATGATCTTTTCCTTCTTTTCCTTTTTCATGGAGAGAGAAACACCATTTTCTTCATAGGAAAACTGAGTCAGCTCCGAATCTGAAACAGTTTGAATCAATTTTACTAGATTTTCAAATTCCATAATCCTACTCCTTAAATTTCTTCAATAACAGGCTTGCATTGTGCCCGCCAAACCCCAGAGAATTAGTTAAAGCATAATTAAACTCTTCTTCAATTCCCTGCCCTTTCATATAGTTCAGGTCTAATTCCTCTTCTGATTCCTGTAATCCCACTGTAGCATGAATATAATTGTGATTCAGCTGCAGAATACATGCAATGACTTCTACTGCCCCTGCTGCTCCCAGCAGATGCCCGATCATGGATTTCGTAGAATTAATCTTCATCTTGTAAGCGTGATCTCCAAAGGCAAGCTTGATGGCTCTGGTTTCAAAAAGATCATTATGATGTGTACTGGTTCCATGTGCATTAATATACTCTATCTCTTCCAAAGCCGCACCTGCGTCTTTCACCGCATTTTTCATTGCCATGGCTGCTCCCATTCCATCCTCTGCCGGAGAAGTGATGTGATAAGCATCACTGGTAGCTCCATATCCCACTACTTCTGCAAGAATATTCGCTCCGCGCTTTCTGGCATGTTCCAGTTCTTCAAGCACTACTGCTCCGGCGCCTTCACCCATTACAAAGCCGCTTCTTTCCTTATCAAAAGGAATTGAACAACGATTCACATCATTGCTGGAAGATAATGCCGTCAAGGCTGTAAATCCACCGATTCCAATTGGCGTAATGGAACTTTCCGTTCCACCTGCCACCATTACGTCAGCATCTCCCACCTGAATCGTCCGGTATGCCTCTCCAATAGAATGTGTTCCTGTAGCACATGCTGTCACCACATTCAAGCTCTTTCCTTTTAATCCAAATTGAATTGATACATTTCCAGCCGCCATGTTCGTAATCATTAGAGGTACTAGAAGGGGATTAATTCTGCCTGGCCCTCTGTCCAGAAGTTTTTTATGTTCCCGTTCCATAGCCTGCAGGCTCCCGACTCCAGAACCTATGGCACAACCCACGCGGTATGGATCTTCTTCTTCCATATTGATCCCAGACTGTTCCAGCGCTTCTTTTGACGCAGCAACTGCATACTGGCAGAATAATTCCATACGTTTTGCCGATTTCGGATCCATATAATTTTTTCCATCAAACCCCTTAACGCTGGCTGCCACCTTCACTTTAAAATTCTCCGTATCAAACTGCGTAATTTCCCCAAACCCTGTCTTTCCATTCTTCAAGCTTTCCCAAAATTCTTGGGTATTCAGTCCAATGGGAGTAATAGCGCCCATCCCCGTCACAACAACTCTTTTCATATAATCCTCCTTCTCTACATCCCCATACCACCATCTACATGAAGCACCTGTCCTGTAATATAGGAAGCATTTTCAGAAGCTAAAAAGCAGACTGCTTTTGCCACTTCTTCCGCTTTTCCAAACCTGCCGAACGGTATCTGGCTCTTTCCAGCTTCCACCGCAGTTTCTGACAGCTTTTCTGTCATTTCCGTCTCAATAAATCCAGGTGCAACGGCATTCACACGGATTTCTCTGGAGGCAAGTTCTCTTGCCAGTGACTTGGTAAATCCTATCACACCTGCTTTGGAAGCCGCATAATTGGTTTGACCTGCATTTCCCATAACACCGGAAATGGAAGAAATATTGACAATACAGCCTGCTTTCTGTTTCAACATCTGACGTGCCGCATATCTGCAGGTATGAAACACACCTTTCAGATTCGTGTTAAGCACTGCGTCAAAATCCTCTTCCTTCATTTTTAAAATCAGGTTATCTCTGGTAATTCCTGCATTATTTACCAGAATATCAAGATGTTTATATTCAGAAATAATTTTCTTCATCATGGCTTCCACTGCTTCCGGGTCTGCCACATTACAGCCATAACTTACGGCCGTTCCACCCGCCTGCTGAATTTCTGAAACCACCTCATCAGCTGCTTCCTTTGAACCGTTATAATTAACAATTACCACTGCGCCCTGAGCAGCCAGCGTCACAGCAATGGCTCTGCCGATTCCTCTGGATGCCCCGGTAACTAACGCCGTCTTTCCTTTTAATTCCATATTTTCCTCCGATTATTTAATAAGAAACGAATCATGAAATGCTGCCATAACTTCTGGGTTTACTGCAGAGCCTTTAACAATTCTTCCATATCTTCTACTGTCTCAACATGGCGGCACTGTACTTGAGGTGCAATCTTTTTTAAAAATCCAGATAATGTTTTTTTCGGGCCAATTTCAACAAAAAGGTCTACACCATCTTCTATCATCCGCTCCACACTCTGCTGCCAGCGCACGGAAGAGGATACCTGACGTTCCAGCAGCTCTTTCACGTCTTCTTTGTTCGTAACATATTCAGCAGTGACATTAGAAATATAAGGAGTAGTAATTTCTCCTATTTCTACATTTGCAAGCGCTTCTGCAAGTTTTTTCCCTGCTCCCTCCAGCATTTTAGAATGAAACGGACCGCTGACCTTAAGAGGAACACAACGCTTTGCTCCTGCCTCTTTCAATGCCTGGGCAGCTTTTGTCACAGCCGCTTCCTCCCCGCTGATCACTGTCTGTCCTGGGCAGTTATAATTGGCAATAGAAACAATTCCCTCTGTCTTCTCACAAATTTTTTCGATCTCTGCATTATCCAGCCCCATCACGGCTGTCATAGCGCCGCCTTCTGGCACTGCCTCCTGCATATAAAGCCCTCGTTTTGTTACGAGTGATAATGCATCATGAACAGAAAGACCTCCAGAAGCGGTCAGTGCCGCATATTCTCCAAGGCTCAGTCCTGCGTTAACTGAAGATGAAACTCCACATTCCTCCATCACCTTCAAAATAGCCAGCTCCACTGCCAGCATTGCCACCTGTGTATACTTTGTAATATGGAGATTATCATTTTCCTGAAAAATCAATTCTCCCATAGACATGCCAGACACCTTATCTGCAATGGCAAACACTTCTTTGGCACGATCATATTTCTCATAAAAATCTTTTCCCATTCCAGTATACTGTGCTCCCTGGCCTGGGAATATAAATGCTATTTTACTCATCTATCGCTCCTTGTAATAAAGCCGCAGTCTCTTTCATGATTTCATCTATTATTTCCTGACAAGTCTGCTCTTTACTGATTAAACCGGCAATCTGTCCTGCCATAACTGTTCCATGTTTTACATCTCCGTCCACAACGGCATTCCTGAGAGCGCCTACTGTCATAAGCTCCAGTTCTTCAAACGGAACGCCTTCCTGTTCTTTTTTGAGATATTCTTTTGTCATTTGATTGCGCAGCTGGCGAATTGGATGTCCATGGCTTCTGCCTGTAACTGCAGAGTCAATATCCTTTGCTTTGATAATTCTCTCTTTGTAATTCTCATGACAGATAGATTCTTTTGCCACCACAAATCGAGTTCCTATTTGTACGGCATCTGCTCCCAGCATAAAGGCTGCCGCCATTCCCCTGCCGTCTCCGATTCCTCCTGCTGCAATTACAGGCACCTTCACTGCATCCCGGACTTGAGGCACCAGCGTCATCGTGGTGGCCGCACCTATGTGTCCTCCAGACTCTGTTCCCTCTGCAATTACAGCATCCGCACCGCCGCGCTCCATCATTCTTGCTAGCGCTACGCTTGCCACTACCGGAATCACTTTGCTGCCTGTGGATTTCCACATCTCCATATATTTTCCTGGATTTCCTGCACCAGTGGTAATCACCGGCACCTTTTCTTCCACTAATACCTGTGCCACTTCATCCGCATATGGACTTAACAACATAACATTTACGCCGATTGGATTACTGGTAATCTCTCGTGCTTTACGGATTTCTTCCCGCACCCAGTCCGCTGGAGCATTTGCTGCACCGATAATTCCCAGTCCGCCCGCTGCTGACACTGCTGCTGCCAGATGATGCTCTGCCACCCATGCCATCCCTCCCTGAATTATGGGAGTCTCTATATGTAAAAGTTCCGTAATTTTCGTTTTCATTTGTTATTCCACACCTTTTTCTTTTAAATAATTTACAACATCACCTACGGTGTTCAATTTTTCCAGATCTTCTGAGGGAATTTCCACTGAATATTCATCCTCCAGCGCCATTACCAGTTCAAATAAATCCAGAGAATCCGCTCCCAGATCTTCCTTAAAAGATGTCTCCATCGTAATTCCTTCTGCCTCTGTACTTAACTGCTCTGCAATAATTTCTTTCATTCTCTCTAACATATCTCTATTCTCCTTTTAATTTTCAAATATTTTGATAGTCAAAATATATCACAAGGCTTCCTCCTTGTCAATAAAAACAGTAGAATTTTTTTCCCAATTATGATATCCTATAATTAATATAATTTAATATAGAAAGGGGAAGCTACTATGAAAAAAACAGCTACAAAAGATTTACTGGCTGGCATGGTCACTGCCATGCCCGTATACAGTAAAAGCGGACAGATGATTCTTCCCGTCCAAACCCTTTTGACAACGCAGCAGATTTCCCGTCTGGAATTTTATGGAATTGAATGGGTGCATGTTCAGGAAGATACAAATGAAGCTTCCAACACAGACTCACCGGCAAAAAAAGAATTTGTCTCTTATTCCCAAAAAGTCCGTAAAAGCAGGGAATTTCACTCATTCAAAGTGGATTATAATAAGAAGACACAAGTTCTTTCCTCTTCCATCAATGACCTTATTACCCAGAATACTGCTGTAGATTCTAAAAGTCTTATCAAACAAGTGAGCAGCCTTTACAGCAATCACCTGACCTCTCTGTCTGTGTTTGATATGCTGCATAATATGCGCCAGATTGATGATTCCACGTTTGCCCACAGTATCAATGTGGCGTTAATTGCCCGGATGCTGGGAGAATGGCTTCATCTGTCAGAAGAAGACCTGGATGTTCTGACTGTTGCCGGACTTCTTCACGATCTTGGAAAATGTATTATCAATGACAAGATTCTGACCAAACCCAGCGCTTTGACTACGGAAGAATTTGATGAAATCAAACGGCATCCTAAAGAAGGGGCAAAGATTCTCAAATCTCAAAATCTGGATATCCGTATCAAAGAAGCTGCATTAATGCACCATGAGCGTTGTGATGGAAGCGGTTATCCTTCTGGCCTGCAGGGATCAGAAATCTCTGATTTCGCCAAAATTATTGCCATTGCCGACGTTTATGATGCTATGACATCTAATCGCTGTTACCGCAAAGGTTTATGTCCTTTCGAAGTAATCGCTACTTTTGAACGGGAAGGGCTTGAAAAATATGAGGCGGAATATATTTTGACTTTCCTGACCCATATTATTGACACATACATGGGAAATTCTGTACTGCTGAACGATGGTTCCGTAGGCAATATTCTCATGATTAACAACCGCAAGCTATCCCGCCCGCTGGTACGTCTTACTTCCAATGAATATATTGACCTTGGAAAACATCCTGAACTGTATATTCAGGCGATTATTTAATATATAGAAAGAATGAGGTAATATTAATGAGTGATAATCCCAATACCACCCCGCTGAATGAAATGGATGAAGACGAAATGGAAGATGTCCGCGTCACCTTAACCATGGACGATGATTCTGAAGTAGAATGCAGAATTTTAACCATTTTTGATTTAGACGAGCAAGATTATATTGTTTTGCTTCCTCTGGATGATCAGGGAATGGACAATGAAGAAGGAGAAGTATTTATTTACCGATATTTTGAAGATTCAGAAGGCAATCCCAACCTGGAAGATATTGACGAGGAAGAAGAATACGAGGCTGTGGCTGACCGATTTGAACTCCTGGATGAAGCAGAATGGGATGCTCTTCTGGACAATGACTGACATACCTGTAAGCAAAGCATCCAGGTCTCTCATGATGATAATGACTTGGATGCTTTTTATTGTATTCAGCCACAATAATAATTTATGTTAAGGCGTTCTCCTGCATTTCTGATACAAACCTGGAAATCTCTACTTCTCTCCCATTAAATTTTTTTACACTATGAATATGCAGTTCCTCTTTCGCACGGGTGATCCCTACATAGAACATCCTCCTCTCTTCCTGCAAATCTGCATCCAAAAGCGCTTTTTTATATGGCATCAGTTCTTCGTTGACATCCAGAATATGTACAATAGGATATTCCAATCCTTTTGCACTGTGAAGTGTAGCAAGAGAAACACAGTCAGTCAGCTGTTGCTGCTGGCGTTTTTGATTTAACAGCTCTTGTGTATATTCTTCCATATGAGAAAACCATGCATCGTAATTGGAAAAAGACCGAGCATCATCCTGCAGTTCATCCAATACTTCTAACAGGTTATCTTGGCTGATTCTGCGATAATCTGCATAATCTTCAAGATACTCCTGATATCCTATCCCCAGACGAATATAATTCATGGCCGCATATGGCCCTAAACGGCTGATCACTTTCAAGTCAGCCTGCAGCTGTTCAATCCGTTCTGCAACCCAGTGCTGTTTCTTATCATAAAAATAATCCGCCCATACGTCAAACGCCACTGTCTCATCCTCCAGGCTCTCTCTGGTAATATAACGGTTGGGGCGGTTCATAATCTTAAGTATATCTTTACGGCTGCGGCTCCCAAGTGCAAGACGAACATACGTCAAAATATCTCTGGTAATCCAATGCTCATAAAGATTTGGTATATTATCTCTGGTCCTGAAAGGAATATTATACGCCATAAGCTGTGACATAATCAGTCTGGGCTGGGTGTTTGTGCGAAACAGTACGGCACAGTCATTGTAAGTATATCCCTGACGGCAGGATCTTAAAATCTGCTGTATAATGGCCTGCCCCTCTTCCTGCTGTCCATTCCATAAATGATACTGAACTTGTCCTGCCTGCCGCTTTCCAGATGTTTTTTTCTCTCTGGACTGTATTTTCTTTGTAAATCTTTCCGTATTATGAGATATCAGCCGCAGAGAAGCCTTCACAATCTCTTTGGGAGAACGGTAATTCACATCCAGCAGTATCTGCCCCGCCTCAGGATAAACTTTCTGGAATCCCAGCATCAGCTCTGGTTTTGCCCCTCGAAACCGGTATATAGACTGGTCGTCATCTCCTACTGCAAACAGATTATTCTCTGGCTCGGCAAGCATCCTGATTATTTCAAACTGGACTTTATTGATATCCTGAAACTCATCAATAAGAATATACTGAAATTTTTTCTGCCATGCTGACAAGATATCTTTCCGCTCTTTCAGCAGCTCACAGCAATATACAAGCATATCATCAAAATCAATCAGCCTGTGCTGCTGCATCTTCTGATCATATTCCCTGTAAATCCGTTCAAAAACTTCTTTCCCACAATTTTTAGGATAATAATGTTTAAGCAGAATCCCTGTATTTTTGACTATACTGATTTCTCCCAGCAGGTCATTGATAAATTCGTTTTCATCTTCATATTCTAAATGTATTTCCTGAATAATCTCCCGCATAAATTGAACTTTCTGTTCTTCTCTGGCAATATTCCCGCTGTGAAATCCATAAGCATATTTTAAAATCTGAAAAAATACTGCATGAAAAGTTCCAAAGACAACAGGCGCTTTCTTGCCCATCAGCCTCTGAAACCTCTCTTTCATCTCTGCCGCTGCTGCTCTGGTAAACGTAATGACAAGAATATGTGAGGGATCTATTCCCTCATTCATAATTAGACACCGGGTTCGTTCTGTGATGACCATTGTCTTACCCGCTGCCTGGTCCAGCTATGCACAAGCAAGCTCCTTTAAAGTGCCTAATTGCTTCACTTTGAGACTTATCATAAATATATTCCATATTGTGAAGTTCCTCCATTTGTGTATTTTTGTGTGGTTTAAACAATAGGAAAATAGTCCAAACAGAATTTGACGAAATAACAATAGTACTAAGGTATATTTTACAAAAACGCACTAGATATTGAAACAATGACTCAATATCTAGCGCTGCTTTGTTGTGCATTTTGCTATCAGGCAAAATCATAGATTTATTCCTAATTTATATCTGCTTCCAGTTTTACTACTGCTGCCCGCAGTCTTGCCAGAGATTCATCTTTACCAAGCAGTTCCATAAGTTCGGTAGCTCCTCC
>CAJUCK010000046.1:0-2589 GCA_910585395.1 uncultured Lachnospiraceae bacterium | reverse complement strand
ATGTAAGGCGTCATTGGAATAATCCTCCTGTGTTTCAAGCACAGGGATCAGCTCTTTTAGCACCTCCAGGGAAGATTCTGGTGTGGTCTTCATCTTCTTATGGGCATACATAGAGCAGTCATATTCTGGCACTTTCTCAAAAAAGTCAATGTGCTCTGCAATGTCTGGGAAAATTTCAATCCTTGTTTTCACCATTGCTGCGATCTTCTTAAGATCAAACTCTTTTGTCAGGCATCTTTTGATATAAGGTTCTGCCATCTCATAGAATTCCTCAAAATCCATGGACTTCAAATATTCCCCATTCATCCATTTCAGCTTCACAATATCAAAAACTGCCGGAGATTTGCTGATTCTATGATAATCAAACTTATCAATCAATTCCTCCAAAGTAAAAATTTCACGGTTCTCTTCCGGGCTCCACCCTAACAGGGCGATGTAATTCACCACTGCCTCTGTGAGAAATCCTTGTTCTATCAATTCCTCAAAAGAAGCGTGCCCGCTGCGCTTGGAAAGCTTCTTATGATTTTCGTCCGTAATCAGGGGCAGATGAATATAAACTGGAGACTCCCAGCCAAAAGCATCATAGAGCCTTTGATACTTAGGCGCAGAAGACAAATATTCATTCCCTCTCACGACATGGGTAATATTCATGGTATGATCATCCACCACATTTGCGAAATTATAGGTGGGATAACCGTCAGATTTAATCAATATCATATCGTCGAGCTCCGCGTTTTCCACGCTGATGTCTCCATACAGCTCGTCATGAAAGGTAGTCGTCCCTTCCATAGGTATGTTCTGGCGGATAACAAACGGCTTCCCTGCCGCAAGATTTTCCTCTATTTCTTCTTTGGACAGAGAAAGGCAGTGCTTGTCATACATCATGATTTCTTTGCCTTCCACAATCTCTGTCTTTAAAGATTCCAGACGTTCTCTGTCACAAAAACAATAATAAGCCTCGCCTCGTTCTACGAGTTCCCTGGCATAGTCCATATAAATTCCGCTTTTCATACGCTCACTCTGAACGTACGGTCCAAAGCCTCCGTCCTTATCCGGTCCCTCGTCATGCTTTAATCCCGCCTTATCCAAGGTACGATAAATAATCTCAGTGGCTCCCTCCACAAAACGTTCCTGGTCTGTGTCTTCAATTCGAAGCATAAAGTCTCCGCCTGCATGTTTTGCAATCAAAAATTCATAGAGCGCTGACCGCAGATTTCCCACATGCATCTTTCCTGTAGGGCTGGGCGCGTATCTTGTTCGTACTTTATTCATTGTGATTCTCCTTTTTTCTTAGCTGATGCCTATTATATACCACCCTTTAGCAATTTACAAGTAAAAGGGCTGCTATATCTATGATTCAAATCCTCCGCGGAAAAAACACATAGATACAGCAGCCTTGCCTGGATATTCTATTTTGAAAACATCACTTTTTCATTATCAAACATTTTTGCAAGTACAAAAGCTCCGGCTCCTGCATAACAGATATTTGCAATCACTGTCACAATAATATTTACAAGATCTGGCTCCATGGAAAAAATGCCGTTCATACTCTGTACGCTGTTGTATAATGGAATCAAATACCAAACTGGCTCCGTCATACAGAGGCTTTCTATCATAGAAGTGACGCCAAGAAGCATAGAAATAATCATAACTGGAGTTACCCAGCCTGTAGCCTCCTTTACATTTTTCGCAAATGCAGAAATAATGGAAACTATTGTAATGATCACCAGGACTGTTGATAAAATAACAAGAAGCGTCAATGCATAGTCCTCTATTCCATATACACTGGCATTTACATTTTCCTGCTCACCCATAAGCTTCGGCAGTGAGAGCATTGTACCCAAAAAGCTGGAAAGACCGCTTAAAATGGCAATAACACTCAGGCTGATAATTTTACCAATAGCAAGATGACTGCGCTTTACAGGAGTCACTAAAAGCGTGGCAATGGTTCCTCTCTCTTTTTCACCAGCTATAGACTCTGGCGCTACCGCCATACAGCCGCTGAATAAGAATATCATCAAAAGCATGGGCACCATCATGGAAAATACCTGTGCTGACAAATCCTCATCTGTCGCCATATCGTAAGTTTCCTCACCTGGATTGACATCAAATTTATTGGCAAGTGAAGATTCATAAGTATCCAGCAGCTCCCGCATCATATTGTAAGCTGACTGGGAATCTGTGTCTGTTGAATTATAGTATAACTTCACTGCAGGGGCTTCTTCTCCAGATGCCACCTCGTACGCTACCACTTCAGCATCAAAATCTTCTGGAAACACTGCCACAAGATCATAACCATCTTCTGTGTTCTGAAGCGCTTCTAGCGCTTGATCTATCTCATTGCCTGAAATATTATGAAACTCCGCCGGCAACCCGCTGTCAGACAAAGTTCTCAAACTGTCAGGCAGATGTTCTACATAGATATTTGTTACATAATCTTCGGAAGAACCAAATTGAGAACTCAATCCACTTCCCATAAATGAATATAAGAGGTAAATCATTAAACCTGGCATAAGCAGTGTGGTCAAAACCATTCTCCGGTCTGTAAAAAAACGTGTAAACTCCTTTTTCATCACTGTCATTATACTA
>CAJUCK010000045.1:20932-21779 GCA_910585395.1 uncultured Lachnospiraceae bacterium | reverse complement strand
TTTCAAAATTAATTCCCGCTCGTTCTCCTGCTCATATTCTTCTTCCAATGCCTGCTGAATGAAATCCTTAGCAATTCCTTTCCCCAGCAGATTCATCTGTATGCTTCTCTGGCTTTTTTTATTCTTCTGGTTCCTCACATAATTCTGTGCAAATCGCAGATCATCCAGATAATGATAACTTTTTACATAGGCAATCGCATCTTCAATGACCTCATCAGGATAATACCCCTGACTTAGTTTTAATCTCAGCTGAGCTTCCGTCCAATCTTTCCGCTCCAGAAGGTGCATAGTCCTTTTCCTTGCCCTCTTAATGAGAATCTCCCGACAGATCTCCTGAAAAACCTCCTGAGAAACTTCCTCTCCTTCTATAAGCCCATACTGCCTCTTCTCACCTTTATACAAGGCAAAACACGTTCCATCTTCCAATCGGATTTTCACACGCTTTTTGTCTAATTCCGCAACCTGAATAATCTGCATTTTGCTTCCCTTCCCATTCCCTCAAACTCTCACGGCAAGTAACGTTTCTTTATTCTTCCACAGCAGCTGTTGCTGTCTCTTTTTCCTTCGTATTTTCTGCAACTGCCGCCTCTTTTTCCTTAGACTTCTGTGAAGCTGCTGTCTCTTTTCCCTTAGACTTCTGTGAAGCCGCCTTCTCTTTTTCACCAGGCTTCTCTACAGCCTCCTCTTTCTGTTTTTCATCCTCTCCCTCAGCAACCTGGGCTCTTACTTTTTGTTCCACTTCCAGACAGATTTCTTCATTTTCACAGAGATACTTCTTGGCATTCTCTCTTCCCTGGCCGATCTTATTTCCTCCATATGCATACCATGCACCGCTCTTTACAATAAC
>CAJUCK010000045.1:19867-20922 GCA_910585395.1 uncultured Lachnospiraceae bacterium | reverse complement strand
CTGCCCAATCTTAGCTCCGTTATAAGCAAACCATGCCCCGGATTTATTGATAATTCCAAATTCTACAGCGATATCCAGCAGATCGCCTTCTCTTGAAATTCCTTTTCCAAACATAATATCAAACTCTGCTTCTTTAAATGGCGGCGCTACCTTATTCTTAACTACCTTTACCCTGGTACGGTTTCCAATAAACTCTCCCGCCTGCTTTAGGGTTTCAATTCTTCTCACATCCAGACGTACTGAAGAATAGAACTTGAGGGCGCGCCCGCCTGTGGTAGTCTCAGGATTGCCAAACATCACTCCCACTTTCTCGCGAAGCTGATTTATAAAAATCACAATACAGTTGGTCTTGCTGATTACTGCTGTAAGTTTTCTCAACGCCTGAGACATCAGCCGCGCCTGCAGTCCCACATGAGAATCTCCCATATCTCCGTCAATCTCCGCCTTTGGAACCAATGCTGCCACAGAGTCTACAATAACAATGTCCACCGCACCAGAACGCACCATGGTCTCTGTGATCTCTAGCGCCTGTTCTCCATTATCGGGCTGGGAAATATAAAGATCATCTATATTGACGCCTATATTCTTGGCATATACTGGGTCCAGCGCATGTTCTGCATCTATAAATCCTGCAATTCCTCCCCCTTTCTGAACCTCTGCAACCATATGTAAAGCAACTGTTGTCTTACCGCTGGATTCAGGTCCATAAACTTCTATAATCCTCCCCTTAGGAACTCCTCCCACTCCTAAAGCAAGATCCAGGCTCAGGCATCCTGTGGGGATTGCTTCCACATTCATATTTCGCGCAGAATCCCCCAGTTTCATTACAGAGCCTTTTCCATAATCCTTCTCAATTTTGGAAATAGCCGCATCCAATGCCTTCAATTTCTCTTCCCTGGTTCCTGGAATATCTAATACTTTTGATTTATCTTCTTTTGCCATACTCATTCTCCTTCTCGTGAACTTATGTTCGTATCTATGCTAATACACTTTTATACAAATGTCAACTATTTTTATGGAAATTTTTGTGAATAGAAAGCCACTTTATGACTATT
>CAJUCK010000045.1:14288-19803 GCA_910585395.1 uncultured Lachnospiraceae bacterium | reverse complement strand
CTGGAAAAATTGAACAATATTCATTGATTCAAGGGAGGCTTCTGCCGCACATCTCTCATATGGCAGCGTCCCTATCTGACGGAAAAGAAAAAAAGAACAGTTACACATGGTAACTGTCCTCCATTATAAAGTCTATGAGAACATCCGTCAAGGTATCATCGCGCCTATCTGCTCCAAGGTATGAAAACCAACTTCTTTTTTAACTGCCACTCCATCTTTGAACAGAATTAAAGTAGGAATACTCATCACCCCATATTTCTGCGCCAGTTCTCCCTGTTCATCCACATTCAGTTTTCCAACTTTCAGCTTTCCGGCAAATTCTTCTGCCGCCTGATCCACAACAGGGCCCTGCATCTGGCAGGGACCGCACCAGACAGCCCAAAAATCCACCAGCACAGGTGTCTTGCTGTTTGTTACCTCTTCATCAAAATTTTCTGCTGTAATTGTTATAACTGCCATATCCATTTTCTCCTTTCTGGAATCTTCCTGCAGAGTTCCACAACACTCTGCGGGATTCTTTTCAGAACATATTATACCATATTTGCTTACTACCGAACATACTTTTTGCTAAAATAGTGTTAAAGTTTGCATTCCACCTTGAAATCCCTTCTTTCTTCGTGGTACATTTATTTTGAAACGTACAAATGAAAAATACTAGAAAAGAGGATAAAACATGCAAAAAAGTACAATCAGACAAATATTACACGATTTACTCATTACTGCGGGACTGCTGTTGTTAACCACCAGCCTCACCTTTATTCTATTCTTTCAGGTTTCAAATAATCCCGCAAACATAGCGTTATTCTATATTTTCGGCATCCTTACCACTGCAAGGAACACAAATGGTTTTCTCTATGGCATCCTTGCTTCTGGTCTGGGTGTGCTGCTCATTAATTGCTTTTTTACTTATCCATATTTTAGTATTAACTTTTCTCTTCCGGATTATCCCTTTACCTTTTTATGTATGCTGACGCTCTCTATTCTTACAAGTGTCACCACATCACACATAAAACGTCAGGCAGAACTACTTGCTTCTCGTGAAAAACAGCTTCTGGAAGCTGAAAAAGAAAAATTGAGAGCGAATCTTCTCCGCGCTGTCTCTCACGACCTGCGCACTCCTTTGACAAGTATTTTAGGAGCCAGCGCTTCTTTGGAAGAAGAATGGGAACATTATGAATCAAAGGAGCGCCAGGAATTGATTCATAACATCCATGATGATGCAAGCTGGCTTTTGAATATGGTGGAAAATCTATTGTCTATCACCCATATACAGACTGAAGGTTCGCGTTTAAATACCTCGCTTGAGATTGTGGACGAAGTGGTGGCAGAGTCTGTGATACGACTGAAAAAACGGCTTCCAGAGGCTGACATTCGGATAACACTTCCCTCAGAAATCCTTATGATTCCTATGGATGCTATGCTCATTGAGCAAGTTCTTATCAATCTTCTGGAAAACGCACTGCTTCACTCACAAAGTGATAAACCAGTTCAGTTAATTGTCGAACCCCACACTCACAACGTCTATTTCCGCATTATTGATCATGGTGTTGGATTGAACGAAAAATTTATGAAACATATCTTTGATGGAACCTATTCGGAATCTTCTTCCTCTGATGTGCGCAAAAATAACGGAATAGGATTATCCATCTGTCACAGCATTATCACAGCGCACAGCGGCACAATCGCTGCAAGAAATCATGAACATGGAGCAGAATTTTTATTTATATTACCCAAGGAGGAAACAAATGAATAAATTTACGATTCTTTTAATTGAAGATGAGAAAAGCATCAGCGATTTCACATCCAAAGCCCTGTCTTCTCATGGCTATCGTGTGCGCTGCGCTGCCACCGGAAAGGAAGCCCTCTCTCTTGCCTCCTCTCTCTGTCCAGATGTTTTATTACTGGACCTTGGACTTCCAGATATGGATGGAATGGAAATTATTCATCAGCTCCGTACCTGGTCGAGCTGTCCAATTATCGTAGTTTCTGCGCGCACCCAGGAAAATGATAAAGTACAGGCTCTGGATGCCGGAGCTGATGATTATCTGACCAAACCTTTCGGCACGTCAGAACTGATGGCAAGAATCCGAACTTCTCTGCGCCACAGCAACCGGCTGAACAGCGGTTATGATATTCCCCACCGTCCTTACCGTGCCAAGGACCTGGAAATAGATTTTTTCAAACGTTCCATCACCATAAATGGACAGCCCGTACATTTGACTCCTATAGAATACAAAATAGTAGCTTTTCTTGCTCAGAATTCCGGCAAAGTTATGACTTACTCGGCAGTCATGAATAATGTCTGGGGACCTTATTCAGAATCGGACAACAAAATTTTACGGGTAAATATGGCAAATATCCGCAGAAAGCTGGAAAAGAACCCGGCTGAGCCTATCTATATTTTCACCGAGGTAGGCGTAGGCTACCGCATGGCAGACGATGAAGAATCTCAATGCTTCTAACACAACATTTTCACAATCGCATTCGCTGAAATTCAAAAAATCTTAAGAAATTCCAAACTGTTCTTTTTCATTTTCTAAGTGCGAAAATACCAGCCATCGTGTATAATAGTTCTTATCCGAAAACAATCACAGCAAATAAAAGAAAGGCAGTGAAACATATGCATAAAAAACGAAATCTGCGCAGAAGGCGGCAGAGAGAGCGATATCTCCGCACTCTGCTCTACGCTGTCCCTCTGGTTCTTGTAATTTTGACAGCTATAGGAATTGCTGCTGTTACCACAAAATCCTCTGACAGCAAGACAGCCAAAAAAGAATCTGTACAGCCTGTTCCCTCCATGGAAACAAAGGCAAAAACAGAAGAGTCTGAAACCAGCAAAGACCAGGAAAATGCCCAAAAGCCTGTTCAGAAACCAGAAGCGTCTAAAGAACCAGCAGAGACAGACAAGCCCTTTACTCTTGCTGATCTTGACAATCCAGAAGGGTTTGATATACGCCCGACAGAAAACGGCATTGTACTTAACAACCAGCAGATTGACCTGAATGGTCTGGACACTGCATGTCTGGATTGGGGACAGGGCGGCGATCTGGACCAATGGAACCGTCCGGCAGGATGTATGCAATATCAGGAAAAATATGGAAAATATAACGCGCATTTTATCTCCGATGAGCCAGAAAAAAAAGTTATCTATCTTACATTGGATGAAGGCTATGAATATGGCTGTTCCCAGCGAATTTTAGACACGCTGAAAGAAAAAAATGTCCATGCTGTCTTCTTTATCACAAAGTCTTATGCGGAACAGAATCCTGATCTGGTAAAACGTATGATTGCGGAAGGACATGAGGTCGGAAATCACAGTGTCACCCATCCTGCTGACGGACTTCCCTCTCAGGATATTGAAAAACAGACTTCTGAGGTCACAGGAAATCATGATTATGTCAAACAGAACTTCAATTACGATATGCACCTGTTCCGCTATCCTGCCGGAAAATTCAGCGAGCAGTCAGTCGCTCTTTTAAACAACTTAAATTATAAAAGTGTCTTCTGGAGTTTTGCATATCTGGACTATGATGTAGAAAATCAGCCAGACCCTGCAGAAAGCCTGCAGAAAATCATGAGTAAACTGCATCCTGGCGCCATCTATCTGCTCCATGCTGAATCTGAGACAAATACTCAGATTTTAGGAGATTTCATTGATCAGGTACGGGCACAGGGCTATGAATTCAAAGTATTTGAATAACTCAAAAACGGCAGCCACACCAAAGATTAAAATTATGGTGTGTCTGCCATTTTTCATCAATTCCTGCCGAACTCTGAAAGAATCAGACCTTCATTTCGATCTAAAGTCATCCCTACACTCCAGCTGTTTACAAACAGAAGCAGTGGATTTCCTTTTAAGTCCTGAATTTTTTTCATATCTGACGTTCCAGTAAGCTTATCCATATCAAGATCTTTATTTTCAATCCACCTGATATGCTCATAGGGCAGTTTCTCCAGACGAATATCAACATTATATTCATTTTCCAGGCGGTATTTCAATACATCAAACTGCAGGACGCCTACCACTCCCACAATAATTTCCTCCATTCCAGTGTTGTACTCCTGAAAAATCTGTATCGCACCCTCTTGGGCAATCTGATTAATTCCTTTTACAAATTGTTTGCGTTTCATGGTATCCATTTGACGTACACGTGCAAAATGCTCTGGCGCAAAGGTGGGAATTCCCTCAAAAGCAAATTTATCTGCCGCTGTGGTAATCGTATCCCCAATCGAGAAAATCCCAGGATCAAAAACACCGATAATATCTCCCGCATAGGCTTCTTCTATGATTTTCCGCTCCTGTGCCATCATCTGCTGAGGCTGAGACAAACGCATTTTCCGTTCTCCCTGAATATGGGTAACTTCCATTCCTGCTTCAAATTTTCCAGAACAAATTCTCATAAAAGCAATACGGTCTCTGTGCGCCTTATTCATATTAGCCTGGATTTTAAAAACAAAAGCAGAAAAATCCTGGGAAAACGGATCAATCTCTCCCACATCTGCCTTTCTGGGAAGTGGAGAAGTCGTCATCTGCAGAAAATGCTGCAGAAAAGTTTCCACGCCAAAATTAGTCAGTGCAGAACCAAAAAATACTGGGGACAGCTCCCCTTTCGCCACCAGCTCCATATCAAATTCTGCACTCGCACCATCTAAAAGCTCCACTTCTTCCAGTAAAGCCGCCTTGAAATCTGCTCCAATTTCTGTCTCTAGTTTTGGATCGTCAATGGCAATATGTTTTTCCAGCCCTTCTTTGGTGCCTTTTTGAGTATCAGCAAAAGTCATCACTTTCCTGGTATTCCGGTCATATACTCCTTTAAAATTCTTTCCCGAGCCTATTGGCCAGTTAATCGGACAGGTGGCAATCCCCAATTCTTTCTCAATCTCATCCAGCAGGTCAAAAGTGTCATTTGCATCCCGGTCCATCTTATTGATAAAAGTAAAAATTGGAATATGGCGCATCACACACACCTTGAATAATTTTCTGGTCTGAGCTTCCACTCCCTTAGAACCATCAATTACCATCACTGCAGAATCTGCTGCCATCAGAGTCCGATATGTGTCCTCTGAAAAGTCCTGGTGTCCTGGCGTATCCAGAATATTGATACAATAGCCGTCATAATTAAACTGCAGAACTGAGGAAGTAACAGAAATACCTCTCTCTTTTTCAATCTCCATCCAGTCAGACACTGCATGTCTGGCTGTCGCCTTGCCCTTTACAGAACCTGCAAGGTTAATTGCCCCGCCATACAGCAGAAATTTCTCTGTTAATGTAGTTTTTCCTGCATCTGGGTGTGATATGATCGCAAATGTTCTGCGCTTCTCTATTTCTCTCTGTAAATCAGCCAACGTAAGTTCCTCACTTTCCATATACTTTTACACATATTTTTTCCATTTTATCCCGCAGTATATGGTAACACATGCCACTTTGCAGTGCAAGCTGATTTCTTGATATCTGTCACACCGCCCTCAATTTCTGTCTCTTCATAATGACTGCAAAGCAAATGGCATGTACCAC
>CAJUCK010000045.1:8335-14278 GCA_910585395.1 uncultured Lachnospiraceae bacterium | reverse complement strand
AGCTGTCAGTACCCACGAAACAGGATATGAAAGATACAATATCCACAGGCTCCGATTCTGCTGAAATATAGTAAAAATCCATAGAATTCGAAAACCACAGGCTCCCAGCAGCGATACCACCATTGGAAGCACCGCAGAACCAACGCCCCGCAGGCCTCCTACCAGCACATCCATAATCCCGCACAGGCAATACGTTGTACAGATCACTGACAAGCGCAGCAGACCAATCTCAATCACCCTGGAATCCGAAGAATATATACCAAGAAGCTGATTTCCGAAAAGATATGCTGCCCATCCCATAAATATCCCTACCAGCGTAACCATAACGAGACATTCCAGAAGTACTTTTACAATTCTCTTATAATTTCCGGCGCCAAAATTCTGACTGGAAAAACTGAGGGCTGTCTGATGATAGGAATTCATTGCCATATAGATAAATCCCTCTATGTTAGACGCCGCTGTATTTCCTGCCATCGCTACAGAACCAAAAGAATTTACGGAAGACTGAATAAGGACATTTGACAGAGAAAACACAGTCCCCTGCAGACCTGCCGGAAGCCCGATTCTCATTATCAGAAATACCTTATCCCGCTTCATAGAAAGTTTGGAAAACCGTACCTGGCATCCTCCTTCCAGACGTGTCATGCAGCGCAGAATTAAACCTGCCGACACACATTGTGAAATCACAGTGGCAAGTGCAACTCCTGCCACCCCCATTCCAAATCCAATGACAAAAATCAGATTGAGAATAATGTTGATAACGCCGGCTGCCAACAGATAATACAGTGGGCGCTTTGTGTCTCCTAAGGCGCGCAGAATAGAACTGCCAAAATTGTATAACAAGATCACAGGCATTCCCACAAAATAAATCCGAATATACAATACCGCCTGTCCCAGTACATCTTGAGGCGTTCCCATGATAATCAAAATCTGGGGCGCCGCCAGAATTCCAAGGGCCAGAAGTATCACTCCGCAGGCCTGGCTGAGCACCAGAGCGCTGTGTACTGTCTCGCTCATCTCCCTCTCTTTTTCTGCACCATAAAACTGTGCCACCATAACGTTGGCTCCCACCGAAAAGCCAATAAACAGATTTGTCAGCAGATTAATCAGCGATGCATTAGCTCCCACTGCCGCCAATGCCGTGCTTCCGGCAAACCTTCCCACAACCACCATATCTGCTGCATTAAATAAGAGCTGCAATATGCTTGACGCCATCAGCGGAATGGAAAAAGCAAGTATTTTGGGAAATAAAGAACCTCTGCACATATCAATTTCATACGATTTTTTCTTCATTTGCATTCCCTCTTCAAATTTTCTTGTTAACATAATATCATCTTAGCATAAACTGTTTTTCAATTCAATAAATGCATATTCAGATTGCAAAACAAAAAGGCGTAAATCCATCTGGACTTACACCTTTCGCAGCTGTCTCCAGCTCTTCTCAGAGAGCGTTTCTCATTTTGTCTCATTTCCAGTCTGGTCTTCTCCAGCAGTTTCTCCTTCTGTACCTGCGTCAGTTCCTTCTGCCGCTGTCTCTTCTGCTGCGGTTCCTTCTGAGCCATCCTGTGCTGCAGCAGTGGAAGAAATAGGCGTGATAACAATATTTTGTGCCTCTACATTCGTTTTACGTTTTACGATATCCTCCACCTGAGCACGTTTTGCATCTGTTACTTCTCCCATGTTTAACACCACGTCTGCGTTGTTGTCTGTAATACTCACAACAACATCTGTAAATCCTTTTGCCTCTAACAGCATCTCTGCCGCTGCTTCTCGTTCTGCAATATCGGTCATAGAAATCATGGAATTGATGGCATCCTGCTTCTGCTCTTCTGTAATATTCGTATTATTAATAACTTCCATCAGAGACGCCTTGTTCTGAGAACGGATCTGCTCACGGTTCAGTTTCACTTCTGATACAAAATCCACATTACTTACGTTGGTACTGGTTAATACTGCCTGACCAGGATTTTCTTCATTTGCATTCTGGCTGCTGGCGATTTCCTCTCCCGTCTGAACTCCCTTGGCATCTGCAGAAGTCTCAGCGCTCTCTTCTGTATCTGTAAAAATATCTTCTGCATTGTACATATCTTCATCTGAAATTTCATATGTACTCTCATTTGTGTCTGCGCTTGCCTCTTTTGCCAGATCGCTGTCATTTTGACTTCCCGTATATTGCAAATAGCCTGCTACAGCGATCATAAGAGCCAGAGCCGTAATGATGATCTGATTTTTTTTGAAAACTCTTTTCAAATTGATACCCTCCTGTCAATTCATCTTAACTACCTTAATTTTATGTACTTCTACCGGAAATAATGCCAAAACTGCATCAGAAATATTTTTCATTGTTTTTGCATCCCCACCTCCTTCTGCCACCACAAGCACGCCCTCTACCCGGGGTGTTACTTCTCTTTTCACAAATGGTTCTCCACTGCTCCCGCTGTTCTGGGAATATACTGTCTCCTCCTGAGACTGACGTTCTTTGGTACTGCGCTTTACACTGCCATCCTCTTCTGAAATATCCTGGCTGCTCTGGGTCCAGTCTTTTTCCAGTATGTGTTCTCCCTGATCCTTAAGGGTAATCATCACTTTCACCTTCCCCACCCCCTCCATATCCTTAAGCACCTGCTCCAGCCTGTGTTCCAGCCGTTTACCATAATCTCCGCTCCCATAAGCAGTTTCTTCCTGTATTATCTGTTCCTGCTGCTTTTCTTCTCTGGAATTTTCCCTGTTCTCCACTGGAATTGCAATCACCAGCAGCAGAATACCTGCAAGCCCTCCAATGAGAAGCTGATTTT
This sequence comes from uncultured Lachnospiraceae bacterium, assembly GCA_910585395.1. GTDB lineage: Bacteria > Bacillota > Clostridia > Lachnospirales > Lachnospiraceae > Petralouisia. The sequence goes on along the minus strand of CAJUCK010000045.1, from coordinate 11,483 downwards.
TTGATATTTTTTTCAGCCTGTCCATGGAAAATTTTTCCCTCTTCATCGCTGTTCCTTCCTCTCTCTACTCAACGCTAATACTGATTTCCGCTTCGTCAAGCTGATAGAATTCCATCAGCTCCTGTTTCAGTTCCTGCACTCTTGGGTATTCCTGAATACGTTCTGATAAAGATGCTTTCTGTACAAAAATTCCTTCCTCTTCCTCCAAAACCGCTGTCAAATCTATGGATTCCACCTGATATTCCTGTGACAAATGCACCCTCGCCTGACTGACTTTCATCTGTTTCTGCTCCGCCATGCGGCTCACATCCATCTCCAGAGCCTTCTCATACTCCCTGAGATAACGTTCCTTCTGGGTGTTTTCCAGATGTTCCGTATCCATCTTTAAATTGTCCAGTTCTTGAAAAAAGCCAGCCTGACTGATCTTTTCTTTCAGCGCCTCTTCATTTCCCATCAGAGAAAGAAGGGGAGACACCACCAGGATAGTTAAAAGCATCCCAGAAAAAAAACGTACATATTTCTGATAATTTTTTTTCGGCAGAAGATGGAGAATCACCGTGAGCAGAAGATAAAAACATACGAGATTTTTTACCCATGAAAAAATATAACTCATGTTTTCTCCTTTCTCAGCGGTTAAATGTAGTTGCTGCTGTAATCATGGCAATGGTGACAAGAAACATCACTGTAGTGGTAGTTACCACCTTTCCCAGCAGCCTGCCGCCTTCCCCAGCGCTGCCGATACTGCCGATAATTCTTTTATCTGCCACAGGCTGTATCATCGCCTCTAAAAGCTTATACAAAAAAGTCATAACCCACACCTTTATCAACGGCCCCGCGCACAGAACCAGCAGTACAAGTATGGCAGCCAGTCCAATGCCGTTTTTGATAATAATTCCAGACCCCACCATAATTTCTGTCACCGCATTGATGGACGCGCCAAGTCCTGGAACCAGCCCTGCCGTCTTGGCAATCATGCTGGATTTGAATGTGTCAATTACAGGCGTCAAAAGATTCTGTATCACGTTGATCCCAATCACCACAGTAAAGAGAAATTTCATCACCCACAAAATACCTGATTTTACAAGCCCTGTCATTCTGGATATCATCTCTTCTTCTGTCAGATAATTCATCAGCTCTAACACCACATAGATCTGTACTGCCGGGACAATCAGATGAATCATAATCCATTCCATCCCGTAAATCAAAAGAAACGTCAAATCATAAAATCCTGCCGCTGTGGTAATCTGCCCGGAAAACACCAGGCTTGTGGTAAAAGCAGGAATCAAAATTTTCAGAAAAGTCATCATCTGTGTTATCACTGTGCTGGTGACGTCACGCAGTATGAAAAAGGAATTCATTAAAAGCACCAGCAGAATCATATACACCATATAGAAACTGATTTCTGTAACCGCCGGGTGCTCAAACACATTTGCAAAGTTATGAAGAATAGCAAAGACAATACACAACAATACAATCTGTATTAAACTGCCCCGAAAAGAACGCACCTCAGAAAATACAGCAGAAAGTATCTTCTCTGCCAGCCAGCCTTTGTCCGGCTCTTCTCCATTGACCAGCATTTCCACCAGTTCCCGAAAACTCAGTCCTGCTGCTTCTTCCTGCTGATCCAGAAGCTTATCAATCTCTGAGAAATCCAGCTCATTCAGATACTCCTCCATTGTCTCATCCCATTGCTGGTCCACTGCGTCATCCTCTGCCTGACCGGCTGCCATTTCCTGTTTCTGGCTGACTGCCGCTTCCTGTTGGTCCGCTGCTAAAACCCTGCCTGCCATGCTCAGCCACAGCAATGTAAAACACACCATAATTCTCATCCTGCCTCTTGTAAAGCTGCTTACTCTGCCCATATCTGCATACCTCCCTGCTCATAATTCCAGACAGACATTCCGTCACTCACTGCAGAAATTCCCCTATGGTCTCCAGTAATACTAAAATCACCGGCATACTGATTACCAGTATGGACAATTTTCCAAACATTTCAATCTGTCCTGCCACTGACTGATATCCGGCATCTTTGCAAAGATTTGCTGAAAATTCTGACACGTAGGTAATGCCGATCATTTTAATAAGAATCGCAATATAGCTGGTGTCCAATTCTACATAATCCTGCATACGGTTTATCACAGAAACCACGAGCTTAAGCTTGGACATCAGAAAATAAAAAATACATAGAGATACTCCCAATGATACAAACAGTTCGTATTCTTTTTTCTGCCCCTTTAGCATAATGCCAAGCAAAGCTCCCACAATTCCAAGAATCGCAATTTTCACAATATCCATGCCATCCTCCGTTACAATGCAAACAGATTTCTCATAGTCTCAAACAGCTCATAAATATAGGGCACAATCCAAAACAGTACAATCAGAAGCCCTGCCAGGCTGGTGAGAAAGGCATGTTCTTCCCTCCCACTGTGTTTTAACACCTGGCTCAGCACAGTAACTAGAATTCCTACTGCCGCAATCTTAAATATCAAACTTATACTCATAGCTTCCTCCGTATCTTCATATCAGGAGAATCACAAGAAACAGACCGCACATCAGACTCAGCACTCCAGACAGCTTCTGCCTGTCCTTTAATTCTTTCTGCGCCTTTTGAATCAGCACTTCTGTCTGCTCCATATACAACTCCAGGTTCTTTAACTGCATTTGTCCGTCCAGATAACCGAAATTTTCTCCGGCACGCTGTAAAAGACCCCGTTCCTCCTGGCTCAGCAGAAATTTGTCTGCCTCCTGTTCCACCAGCCGGCTCCAGTATATTCCCATACTCTCCTCATTTTTTGTCAGTCCCTCTGCCGCCTTTTCCAAAAATCCCGAAAATGGTTCTTTATTCTGGGATGCAATCTGTAAAAAAGCTTCCTTTAAAGGCGTTCTGGTATATGAAATCTCCCCCCAAAGCATGAGAAACATCTCTTTCATGCCCACAAGCTGATCCACATGCTCTGTCAATTCCCGCCTGATTTTCCAGCCATATAATGATGATGCGGTGATAATCAATATACTGCCTGCCAGTTTTAACATAGTTTCTGCATCCTTTCATCATATACAGAAAATTTCCGTTCCCCCTGCTGGTCTGTCTCAAGAAACACAAATCTCCCGAAAAATTCTTTCTCCAGCCATCTTTTAAGATATACCT
>CAJUCK010000045.1:0-8325 GCA_910585395.1 uncultured Lachnospiraceae bacterium | reverse complement strand
GCATCCGCAGTGAAGCGCTTCCTCCACTGCATAACAATCCTCCCTGCTTCCCAGCTCATCCACTGCAAGAATCTGCGGAGACATGCTGCGCAGAAGCAGCCGCATCCCTTCCGCTTTCGGGCAGGCGTCCAATACATCTGTGCGGTCTCCTAGATCATTCTGCGGAACCCCAAAGAAACAGGCTGCAATTTCACTACGCTCATCCACCACTCCTATCTTTTTTGCAGAAATGTCTGTGGTTCCATTTGACAACAGGCGTATACAGTCACGGAGCATGGTAGTCTTTCCCACTCCTGGTGAAGATAAAATCAGAGTATTATAAATATTATCTCTCTGAATCAGCCATGGCAGCAGGTGTCTGGCACAACCCTTTTTCTGCCTCGCTACACGGATATTGAGACTGCATATATTGCGGAAAGAACGAATCTTCCCCTGTTCACAGACTGTCCTCCCAGCCACTCCCACCCGGTGCCCACCCTGAATTGTAAAAAAGCCGCTGCGCAGCTCTTCCTCCAACGCATACATAGAATACTGGCTCATTCTGGATAATGTCTCTTTCATATCTGCTTCCTTCCAGACATAGCCTCCCTCTCCGTGAGCCTGCAGTCTGTCTTCCAGCTGATTCCAAAAATATTCTCTGCCCTTCCCCAGCACCATCACAGGACGTCCAATCCGGAGCCGGATTTCTTCTGGCTCAATTTCCTGCTGAAATCCAGCACGGCACAGGGACCGCAGCGCACTTGGAAATGCATTAATAATCTCCTCCATAAGCTGTCCTCCATAACCATAACTGTCTGTATCTGATTTCAAATATATGTGGACAAGAACAGAAATATTCCTAGAAAATTCTTGATTTATGGCAGAAAAACGCCCCCTGCATATACATACAGGGAGCGTTTCCAATCAGCTTCACCAAAATTTAAGCTTATTTTATTTTAACTGTTTTCTTCTGTCCTTTAGACTTTAGAATCTTCTTATATGCTTTCAGCTTTTTCTTTGGAACGGTGATAACTGCACTCTTATGAATATTCTTCAAGGTATTCTTGCCAACAGATTTTAAACCAACAGCTTTAATATTGATTTTCTTAAGCTTCTTACAATTGTAGAAGACTTTTGAACCAATCTTAGTAACTTTCTTACCGATTACTGCGCTGGCAGCATTCTTGCATCCAGAGAATGCATTGTTGCCGATAGCTGTAATTCCAAACTTTTTACCGCCAATCGTCACAGTGTCATTGACACTGATCTTCTTCAATTTATTTTTGACAGAACTGTTCTTTATTCCAGTCAAGGTTACAGTGCCTTTTCCTTTCATATCAGCTTTGGTAATCTTATATTTGTAATTTCCTACCGTATATGATGCATTTTTCTTAACGATAATACTAAAGTTTGCTGTAATGGTACCTTTATAATTTCCTTTTCCAGTCAGGGTCACTGTAGCGGTTCCGATATTTTTATTGTTGCTGTAACTTGCAGTATAATCGGTGCCGTTTACCAATGTCTTTCCATTGCAGATTACTTTTACTGATGGCGTCAATGCTTTGTTTTTATATACCTGAGCCGGAATTGCATCTACTTTTGCTCCTGCAATATCTATGACTGTCGGCTCCGGTATCATGTCTGCGCCGCCCAACTCTATGAATTTATCTTCTGCTTCTAACAAAACATTGTAATTGGACACTGCGGCCTTCTGAGCCAATGTCAGATTATTATACGCATTACGTGCATCTTCAATCAGCTTCTTGCTGACATTTGTTGCCTGTACTGTTCCAATCTTTCTGATTAAATCTTCTACTGGTTTGGCAGCATTGGTACTGATATTTTTGTAGTCTGTCTCTGCCTTTGTCAATTTGTCATAATTGGTAACCTTCGCTTTCAGCTCCTCTGCCAGAGAATCGTATGCCATACGCGCATCATAAATCAGTTTTCTGCTGGCAAGTGTTGCCTCAACAGTTCCAATCTTATTAATCATATTTACAACATTATTGGCAACGCTGTCTTTATCCAGCATTACTTTCCAACGGTAAACACCTATGGATTGTGTGCCCTCTTGTTCCAGATTTACAGTCATAAGCAGCCGGATTGCCTTTGTGGTGATCTCATCTATATCAATGGTATTGTACTGATCTACTTCCACAACTTCTTCATATTTCTGTTTCATAACCGCATCCTGCCAGTTTCCATGTACTTTCAAAGAACCTGGAATGCGGTTCCAATAATTATCATACCAGTAAATCTGCATCTGCTTGGTAGTAATCTCTTTGTCCCATTCATACATCAGCCAGTGCTCTGTCGTATCTCTTGGTACTGTCCAGTTGCTCCATCCCAGTCCATCACCCATAGAAGAAGACGCCGGCTCAAAAGAAGTATCATGAACACCCTCAATGCGTGCCCCACTATATGTCTTATCTGCACTTACCTTAGCGTCAGGAGCTGCATCATCTGCCGCACCGGCAACTGCCTCTGCTTTTGCCTCATCCGCCATGGTCCAAATCAACATTTTAGAAGAACTTTTGTCAACCTCTCCTGGTACATAATCTGCATCATCCCCACGGTTATTCCATGCATAATAAGGAACCGCCTGAACCTTTACAGGCAAGAGCTCTCCATACAGGCTGTATTTTACATCTCCAGTAAGCTCTACCACACCTTTCAGCAAATTCTTATTATAGCTTGCTTTAAACTTAGCGTTTCTGGGAATAACAACCTTTAATGGATCAAATTCCTCAATTTCAGGATTCAGTTGTGCATTGCCAGCTTTCTCCAGACAATATACAATCGGTCCTCTCTGCAGTGCAATTCTTCCCTCATTGGTGGTGACATTTGGATCTGCTTCTGTCTTGCGAACTTCCATTGGAATGTCAACAGTAACAATATCACCTTTGTTCCAGGTACGATTGACAGACGCATAACCTTTTGCCACTGGTGCGTTGACAACAGTACCATTTACTTTAATTACAACATTCTTGTTGCTCTGCTCTTCTACCCAGCCAGGGATACGCACGTTCAATGCAAATGCCTTGGACTGCTGCGGATTAACTGTGAGCTTAACCGCTCCATTCCATGGATAATCTGTTTCCTGCACTAATTCTACGTTGGTTCCGCTTACAGTGGTATTTCCCTTGCTTCCAACATACATATTTACAAATACATCATTGTTATGTACTGTGTACATATAACCGCTCAATGCTGCTATGGTACGCATCAGATTAGGTGGGCAGCATGCACATGCAAACCATTCTGAACGTCTATTTCCAGTCTTTGCCTCCAGCAAAGTGCTGTAGTAGAAACGGTTTCCATCCAGGTTTGTTCCAACCAAAACTGCATTGTACAATGCTTTTTCCACACTGTCTGCATATTTTCCATCTTCATACAGAAGATTCATTCTCTGGTTCCAGTTTGCCATAGAGATTGCTGCGCAAATTTCACAATAAGACTGGTCATTGGGCAGCACATAGTCATCTCCAAATCCTTCTGAATCGCTGCTGGGAGCAGTAGTACCAATGCCACCTGTAATATAGGTCTTCTTATTTGTAACAGAATTCCAGATCCGATCCAGGCTCTTTAAATAATCTGCTCTGTCTTTATCACCCTCATCTAACGTAGATGCCACATCTGTAATGCCCGCATAGAAATAACCTGCACGTACAGAATGCCCTTTTGCATTTACTTCATCTTTAAATGGTGTTTTATCCTGAGAATATGTGTGTCCAAAATACCCGCTGTCTCTGGGGTTGCTGATCACTTCACCAGTTTCCTCATCGTATTCAGCTTCTCCACGTCTGTCTATAAAGATTTTTGCTGTGTTATAATAGTTCTGTCCTGCGCCCTCTCCTTCGTATTCTTCAGCAAGTTTACCGAATTTTACAAGGGCAAGTTCAATTTCTTCATGTCCGGGTACCTCATGGCGGCTTCCGTTCTCTCCAAACAAAGTAACAATCTCATCTGCAAAACGTTTGCCTGCCACATAAAGTCTGTAATCCGGCTTGCCTATACCTTCTCTGTAACGTGTGTAAGCTACTACAGACTCCAAGAAATGACCTGCATTGTACATTTCGTGATTGGAAAAGTTCTTCCAGCGATGTGTTCCTGTTGACTCTCCGCCTGAATATTCGGTACTCCGCAGGGTAAAGAATGTGTCAATATAGCCGTCCGCATACTGAACTTTCTCAATTTTCTCAATCCAGCTGTTTAATTTTTCTTCAAGCTTCTGTCTTTGTGCCGTAATTTCTGCACCTGTGTCGTTCTGCGTAGCAGAAAGGGTATAGGAAATAGCTTCTATACTCTTGTAAATGTCTGAATCCTGGAATACAAATCCCTTAAACGCTTCGTATTCTTCTCCATTCAGTTTCTTGATTGCATTGTCAAAGTTAGGCTCCCCGCCAGATGCCTTGCCGATTTCTAAAATAGCCTTATCCAGAGAAGCCAAAGCGTTTGTCTCCTGCTTGGGAGCCCAGAAATTATCGTTCAGCTGTACATTTTCAAAGGTAACAGAACGATTGGACTCTGCTGCTGCAGAAGGCTTTTTTACTGTGATTTTTGCCACTGCATCGTATTTTTTCCCATCATGTTCTGCCTTGCCCTGCACTTCAAAAGTTTTTCCAACCTTATCAGCGCTATAACTTGACGCGTCAACTTTCTCCCATGTAACTGGAATCAATTTAGAATCAAACGTTTCTCCCAAATCAACATTATTGTTGGCTGTCATAAGAGACGGTGTGGGGTCGTCAAACACCAATCCCTTGGCAACCACGGAATCTGGTAAAATCGGCGCTGTTCCCGCAGCTGTCGCAGTCTCATAAGCCACAATTTCCTCTAAACCTTCCACATGGATATTGATCTCTTTTTCTTTGATGATACCGCCGTTTGAAACCTTCAGTTTCAGTACTGCCTTTCCTGGCTTTACCGCCTTTACCTTGACGTTCGTCCCAGTTGCCGGACCCGTGATCTGTACCACACCTGCCGGAGAAACAGACCACTCAAATGTTGAACTCTCTGTCATCTCACTTGGCACTGCTGCAGCAGTATATTCATTTTCTCCATTTTCTGCAAGCCCGTTGTCTCCAGTGACAACAGCTCCCTGAAGCTTGTCTGTAACTTTACTTCCAAAGACTTCCCATTCGCTGATTCCAACTCCATTGGTATCTGTTCCACTGCGCTGTACTTTCATGCGAAGGCTTCTAGTAGTAATCTTTTGCGGAAATGTCACTGCATTCCATACACCGTCTGCTCCTTCAGCACCGCCATGTTCCACGCCTACTGCTGAAATTGAATGCCAGGTCTCGCCGTCCTCATCCAGATATTCCACCTCTGCACTCTTAGGGAATGCTACGCCTCCTTCTACATCTGTTTCTACGGTATCTGCCCACCACATGACACGCATACCACTTAACGTATAATCTGACTGCCAAGTAAGTGTGACTGGCATCGGATAAAGTGCAGCATCTGCACCCCAGCTATTCCAACTGGTATCGGCTGCTGTCGCCTGTACGCCATCATTAATGGCGTTTGTTGAAATTCCCCACACATTTGTATGAGCGGCATCTGCTTTCGCTGTCCGTGCCACATTTTCACCCAGTTCTTCTGTTCCTGCATCCTGCTCCGCTAATGGCGCCTCTTTGCCTGCCTGCTCTGCCTGCAGCGACTCTGCCGGCATAACGGTAAATACCATTGCAAGACTAAGTGCCAAAGCCAATAATTTTCGTTTCATTCACTTTCCTCCTTTTTCATACTATAATTTTATTATCTATCTCATTTCTACTGAAAAAAAGAGTATTATTTTCTACTTATAGCAATTTTTTAAACTGAATTATATATGGCTTTTTATCTTATTTTCTATCTTCAAGATTAAACATATTTTTGCTTTAATCCATAAAATATGCTTCTTCTTATAACAGGCAGTCAAATTAAGAAAACTGTCTGCTATAAAAAGAAGCATATCAATTTTGTTTAATCGTTTAAATTTTCAGCAAAAAATCAGCGCCATTGTTCAGTAACATTCGAATTAATGCTATTCTGTAAATTTGATATCCTTATCTGCATGCTCGGATGTGTTCCATATAATAAATGAGAAATACTTAACATATTGCTTGTAATATCAACTCCTTCAAATCTTTGAAAAAAATGAATCATAGGCTGTCCATATCCTAATTTAGCGCTATAACTATCTGCTGCTAGCTCGTGCTGCCTTCTACTGTACTGGGCAATGATCACGCTGATATAAACCAAAATCAGAACAACTTTATCTATCAGCCAGCTAATTCCTCTAACGCAGGCATCCACTGCAGTAAATGCATTTTCAGCGCCTCGAGCAGTTTCAAAAAAAAGCGCCGCACAAAATGCGATAATTTTAGCGGTAACCATCATTAAAAATGAAAATATAGTTCTAAAAACAGACACTATCACATTGCTCTGAAAAGCTAAAATAGTACAAAACGTATCTCCATTTGCTATATGCGCAAACTCATGTCCTAAAATAGCCGCTATTTCATTATCGTATATATTATTAACAAGCATTCCTCGATGTACTGCAATTGTCCTGAGACCTATTGCAAAAGCATTAATATCATTATCGTCATAAATAAATATTTTAATATCCCTGGATAAATGGGGAGAAACTGATAAAGCTCTTCTATATATCTCATTATAAATTGGCATTAATCTTCTTTTTTCTGCTTCAGCAGGCTCCCTTAAATTGAAAACAACTCTTCTATACCACCAATCGCCAATTGGTGTATATAAGATACCTATCGAACATATAAAGATCAGCAGCGTAATGCCTACTCCTGATACAGCATCATTTGTGAATAAACTCACAAACATAAAAGAAATAGTAAAATTTATTATTAATGATATAATTAAACCTATGTTAACAACCTGAAATTTCATAATATCCCCTCTCATTTACTTCTTATCCGTATTTCACTCATCCTTACAGCCAATTCATTATTAGCTTTTAGCAAACTATCAAAAAAATCTTTAAATATAATTGCTGTTTCCGGGTTCTGTATAATTATATCCATAATACGTTCTATCTGTCTTCTATAATTTTCTATATCTACTATCAATTGTGCTCGAACTTTCTTATTCTCATTGATCTGCTGCATTAACCATTTATTATAACATTGGGTTTGAGCTTGTATCTTTTGAACCTCTATCCTGGACAATTGTCTTGCATTATATATCTTGGAAATGCTTTCTAAAGCGTCTAACGGATTAAATGATGTGACAATTCCGAACTCATCCATAATTACTACCCTCCATAAAAATTCTGCTGCAACACAAAACTTATTTTTCTGACCGTGATAAAATATTGCTCGTCAAACTTGCTCTCTTTCGATATTTCATTATGTATGTTTTCAGCTAATCGCTCTGAAATAAAATGATATAAATTATGAAACCTATCTATTTTCTTGTAATTTCTCATTAAAAAATCTATATTTCGCGTATCCTCAACAACAATTTCTATATCTTCATACATCTTTCTCAAAATACGCTCCACGTCACTTCGTAAAAAATTAGATATAATCCGATATTGTACAGCCTCTTCAAAATAGGAAATAAAACAGGATTCATTCGTTACTTCAATCTTAAAATAATACTCCATTGCCTGCTGATATACCAATTCAAATATCTGCTCATCAGTTAAAATCTTAAAGTTTTGTTTAAGCACAGCCGTACTTTGACACTGATTTTCAAGTGTATTTCGTGCATCCTCTCTCATTAAATAATTTTCACTAACTACCCGATAAAAAGAATTAATTGCATTTTGAATTTCAGACAGCAACTGATAATTCATATTAACATCATCGGAAAACATCATATTTGTCATATACGCCGCATGATGCTTACGACCTGCGTCATTAATGGATTTGTTTATAGCTTTCACATCATTATCACGCACATATTTGAATATTTCCGTAAGTTTCCCCACTTTATCCCTCCACTCTGCTTTTTTCTATATTTTATCACAAAATTTGCCAAAATTCCATAACAGAATGAAACTATGCCAGAAATTAGTTTTATTCTGTTTATGGAAGTTTGTAAGCATTTGAGATAAATTTTTATTTTCTGAATTATATAAAAAAACTCCGTATTCTCTGCTGTCCAGAAAATACGGAATTCTTTTACACAATTTTTAATTATATTTACGCTTTCTAGCTGCTTCGGATTTTTTCTTACGTCTTACGCTTGGCTTTTCGTAATGTTCTCTTTTACGAATTTCCTGCTGAATTCCTGCCTTGGCACAGTTTCTTTTGAATCTGCGTAAAGCGCTATCCAAAGTTTCGTTTTCTTTAACGATTACATTTGACATAGTCTCACACC
>CAJUCK010000044.1:20599-22065 GCA_910585395.1 uncultured Lachnospiraceae bacterium | reverse complement strand
CTACCGCTCCATCCACAATCACATCTGCCAAAAAAGGCGTCTGAATATCAAAATGCATGGTATAACCTAAAACAAAAATCAATAGAATAACCGCTATTCCAATCCCAGCCAGTCCAAACAGCACCTTTCGCAGCAGACGGCTTTCCTGCTCCATAGCTTCCTTATAATACCGCCATTCTTCCCGTTCCCCTTCCAAGTACTGCATATCTCTTTTCACTGTAGTCTGATAAGCCTCGTTCTCCTTTAATCGCTTAATGACATCTGGAATCTGATCCTGATACTGTGAGTCAGAAATGGTCTTAGATTTATTTAAGTAAGCATCCCTGGAAGCATTCAGTGTCATAACATGATTGGCAATTTCCTGAATTTCTCCCATTTCCTGTTCCGGCAGACTTTCAATGGTCTGTATATCTGTCAAATAATCTGTGACAACTCGATAATCTCTTTTCGTTTCCTGCAGTGCTTTTGATGCCGTAAGTATCTGACTGCAGAATTCCATAGCAGGGTTCTTACGTTTCTGCACAGGCGCTTCTGAAACTGTTTCATTCTTTTCCTTCTGCCTGGTTTCATCAAACTCCAATATTTCTTCTACATATTTTGGTTTTCTCTTTTTTCTGAATAATCCCATTTTACTCACTTTTCCTATACTCTATTCTTAACCGTGAAAGTATCTGTTCTATTTTCTCTTCATAACCAGCACGATTTCCTGAACGCTTGATTTCTTTCAAACTGGACAAAACCTCTGTAACATCCGCATCGCGCTGCAGCGAAACCTGATTATCCCGGCAGGAAAGAGCTAAAAGATAAGCTTCACTGCTCTCTGTCTGCTGTCCTGTCTCATAGGCGAGCTTATAATATTCAGCAGCAGATGTAAATAAAAACTGCCTTGCATAGACAGTACCCAGGTTATGCAGCACACGCCCCTGAAAAACCAAATCTTTCTCTTTCTCTAAGGCGTTATGATATTCCCACAAGGCATCTCGATACTTTCCAGACTGCAGAAAGCGGTCTCCCCGCAGCTTAGCACGCTGTGCTGGGTTTTTATTTTCCATATTTTTTGCAAGCTGAACAGCCAATTCTATTTCCTGAACGTCATGAAACCCTCCTTCTCGAAGAATCTGTTCCATAAACCAGCATCCGTTTTTTTCATCTTCCAGTCCTTCTTTCAGACACTTAGCAAGATGCTGCTTCCGCAGCTCATATTTCAGCCACTGGCACAGCATTTCATTATAAAAGCTCTCTTCTATAGTTTCCGCGTTCTGATATAAGTAAAAACACAGCTCTTCAAAAGAATATAAACCAGCCCCTGATTTCACTCTTAATGGCTGTTTTGCCAGAGGTCCCTGACATATCCACACTTTACTCATGGCTGTTCCTCCCGATCTCATACTCCCATTCCTGTCCGGTTCCTCTTCTGATAACTCCAAATCCTAAATCCTGCACGTTCAGAATAATCTGACCTTCCT
>CAJUCK010000044.1:17952-20503 GCA_910585395.1 uncultured Lachnospiraceae bacterium | reverse complement strand
TTGAGCAGAATCCTGAGTTTTTTTCCTGCCTGATGATGATTGCATCCTGCTTCAGCAAGAGGGCAGAAAAACGTTTCATTTCCCCTGTTTACTTTCAGAAAAATATGTTCTTTTATCTTATATTCACAGAAATATACCGTATCTGCCTCTTCTTGGTGCTTCTGCAGCAATCCCGCATAACATGCCCCTCTGGTATACAGATTCTTCCCTTGAAATGCCCTTCTTCCTCTGCACACCAGCCGCAGCGATTCTTTCATCCAGCCTTCTTCAAATCCAGAACCGATCAGATACACAGCAGACACAATCCTGCCCTGAAGCACTTTTTTTAACATACTAAGAAATGCCTGATCCTTTTCTGCCAAATCCTGCGGCAGTTTTCCCAAAAACGCCTCTGACGTTCTGGCAATTTTCGGTCTTGTCTTGTTGCTGCATGCCAGTAAACGGCAATATACCCCTTCTCCTTCTTCCTCAAAAAGCAATACCTGATGCTGCCACAGTGCGGGTTCCTGAGACACCACATAAGCATAAAAGCTCTCCTTATGATCCTGAATCAGAATTTGTTCTTCAGTAAAACCCAGTCTTTGGGCCAATTCCAGCATAAACTCAGCAGATTTTGCGGTTATTTTTTCCATAGAAAACACACATTTTGTCACTGCTGTTACTCCCTGAGCCGGAAGCGCCATACGAAGCAGTTTACGAAAAAACAGCAGAAGCAGTTCCTTAGCTGGATAATCTTTGTCCATAGAAACTGTCTCCCCATAAAATGCACGTTTTAAAAGATCGGCAGCATAATATCCTTCTCCCTTCTCTGCAATTCTTCTGCCTTCCTCACCAATACACCACTGTCCTGTCTGTCTGCGTCTGCAGAGCGCTGTAGGAATCTGATACAGCTCGGTTCCTGCAATGGTGCTCTTTGTCTCTGGTTCTGTCTGCCCTGCATGATAACAGCTAATCTGTGTAAAATACCTGCCTGCCTCAATCCCGATATACCATTCCTCTCTGCCTGGTTTCATCTTTCTCTTTCACCTGCCTTACATCACCGTAAATTCCTGGTTCACCAGTTCATCCATCTGTCCATAAGTCTCCAGGCACTTCATCATTGTCTCTTCATCTTTCATCTGCCATCCTGCCATCATTTCATTAATCATCTCATATCGGCTGTTCTCACTGTCAGAATCTAACTGATGTCTATGGATCTGTCCGCTTTGCGTCACCTTCCATTCTTCATCTTGTTTCTCTTTGATATAGTAAGGAAGACTTTCCCCAAAAAACACCAAAAACTCCTTCGCATAAATTTCATCATACATATTTTGCATTTCACATTCCACATATTCCGTCTCACCCTGAGGAATATAGGCAAGTACAACCATTGTCTGAGCATTGGTTCTGTATTCCAAAATCGTTCTGTCATGGATCAGGTTTTTCTGTTTTAATAATTCTGGCAGCTCATAGTAAAACTCAAAAAATAATTCTTTTTTCAATGTTTCCTTTAATATCCTGTCAGCAAAATGCAAAATTTCCTCTGATGCCGCCTTCTTACTGGAACACCATTTCAGAAACCCAAGCCGACAGACAAAGTTCAATTCCTGTCCATTCCGCATCAATCCTAATATTTTCTGAAAAATGTATTCTGACACTACAGCGTCTCGAATCACATACTGATGACACATTCTGGTAAGATACGCCAAAATCAGGACGTCATTTCCCTGGCTCCTGGAATAATGCTCAAACGCAGTTTCTATTTCCGGCGAATAATCTCCCGTATACAAAAATCGTTTCAGACAATGTTCTTCCAACTCATACGTATCCAATTCAAAATTATATGCTGCCTTCCAGAGTTTCAGCATTTCTTCCAGGCATCCATAAAAAAATCTGCTCATATACAACAGAATCTGTTCATTATATTTTCCACGCAGAAATACATTCCTGCATAAGCCGAGAAGAAAAATATTTTCCTCCTGCTGTTCTGTTTCCTCTAACTTGTGACAAATCACGTACACCAGTTTTACAGGAGAAATGTGTTCACAGCCATACTGTTCCAGCAGCTCATACGCACGCCGGTAATGACGTCTTGCCACCAGCAGATTCATAATTTTCTCTCTCGCCTGTTTCTCAATTCCCTCAAAAGAAAGATTCAGGAGAAATTCATCCAGGGCTTCTCCTGTATAGTTGTCGTAAAAGTACTCTATCATTTGAGGACGAAGCTCTTCCCGGTAAGCTTCACTGACAGCTTCAGCGTCCACAAGAGACTGCAGCCAGGGCAAATCTTCCTTTTCATAAGTCTGCCAGATTTTTTTCTTATCAAAGTATTTCAAAAGATAAGGGAGTTTCTCATCCGCACAGGCAATTCCCCTCTCTAGAAATTCTTCACTGTCCATAAGGGGTGTCACTTTAAGATCATCTCCAGGCAAAAACCGCCTGCCACTTGCATCTTCCATTAGTATCTGCCAGGAACTGCTGTAGATATTCACATATCCTTTCCCATGGATAAAAGGAACTACCTGTTCCTTTTTCAAAGGATGCTGGCAGAGCACAAGATTAGATGCATCTG
>CAJUCK010000044.1:13674-17924 GCA_910585395.1 uncultured Lachnospiraceae bacterium | reverse complement strand
CCCTCTTCTTCTGCCAACAGTTCCGGCGTCAGTACTTCCCGGTAAATCACAGCAAGAGCCGCATCTATCTTTCCATTTCTCAGCTGGCGCAGGGCAAACTCCTGAATATTTCTTTGATAATGAGGCCATACATTTTTCCACTGAGATTTTCCTCTGATTACTGCTGCATACAACATTGCCTGAGGATCACTGGCAAGATTACTGTATGACTGGAAATACAGTACAACAGACTTAGGAAGTTTATTCATATGATACTGGTCCGCTGACAGCACCCAGGCTTCATACAGTCCAGCAATTCTAAGATCTTCTTCTACTCCTTTTTGATACCATTTCCAGTATTCATTTCCATAACAATGACCCTTGATGCAATAGCTGCAGACTGCCTGCAGGGTCTCCTGGCAGGGCGCTGCCTGATAGCAGGCGTCAAGAATTCCATACCAAATAGTATCGTACACCGGAATTTCCGGCACCAGCCTGATTACCTGTTCCGCCATCTCTTTAGATAAAGATTGATATTTGACCGCAAAGTTCAATATTTTCCGCTCAAATTCACCGGCTGTGCGCAAATGAAATGGATCCTTTTCCAAAATCCGCCATGCTTCCACATACAGAAGAATATTCTCTTTATTTCTTCTCAAATGTCTGGCAATCACCTCAAGCTTCCTGCCTTTGCTATAATTCAGTTCTTCATCCAGAAACAGCAAAATCCACAGAAGCACATCATTTTCTTGGTTCTTATGATAGATCTTGCGTATCTGATTGGTGCACTTGTTGACATAGGAAGGCTCTGGCTCTCTCAGTGTACACAAGTACAGATAATAGGCATACATGGGAGAATTCTTATCCGCTTTATTTCTTGGAAAGGAATCCAGAACCCACTCTGCCTCCTGCCGCTGGCGGTTTACCAGAAATGCCTGCGCTTTCACCAGCAGATACCAAAGATTGTCTGGCTCCAGTTCGATCAGTTCTTCTAATATTTTGACCGCACGTTTTGCCCACACTCCAGTTACCGTTTTACGAAATCCAAAATCCAGATAACTATGCGCAAGCTCTGCCTGCTTTCTCCGAATCATACGTGCCATCTGTCCTTTACCAGTCCTCTTTCCAATTGCACATAATTCAATTTCTTCCTTTTGGAAAGGCGTCTGCAGCGTCAGCTTTCCATAATTCTTGCCAGCATGAAGTTTTTCCGGCAAAACCATATATTCCACCATTCCACGGCTTCCCACAAAATCTTCATCCGTAATCCGCTGTTTCGAAAGCTGCAGCCATTCTCCCTGTGCTGTTATTTCCAGGGCAAAATGCCCCCATTCCTCCTTTGTCAGCGTAACATAATGCTTCTGAGGTTCCAAAACATTACAGAATTCCCGCTGAGCTTCCTCTATTTCAAATAATACCCGTTTCTTTTTTCGTGCCGCTATCAAGAACTCTTCTACCTGTGCACGAGTACAGGGTCTATGGCAAAGCCCCTGATAAACTAGACGTTCTTCCATTTCTCTCAGCCCGAATATGCGAACAAATTCTGGCTGGCCAAAAATCTTCACGGCCTCGTCAAAAGATTCTCTCGCCAAATTTGCAAATTCTGTAACACTTTTGATTCTGCCCTGGGAACTGTTGGGATATTTTTTGGACACAAACACTGTAAAGGGAAGGATATACTCCCCCTGATCGCTGACAATATGAAGATTTCCTGTCTGGGAATCTCCTTCACATAATCCCTCACTATGAAATTTAAATTTCTGTGTTATGGTTATTCCCTGAAATTTCGGCTCCTGACTCTCCATTCTGGGATTGGAGGAATAGATGGTTCCCTGTATAGGAATATGATTGGTACTCTGTATGGTAAATTCACCTGTATATTCTGTTCCTTCCAACACTTCAAATTCCAGTTTCTCTGGTGTAAACTCAAGGATGGAAGTTTGGCATTGGCATGTCCCTGCTGCCAGTTCTTCTATTTTTCTCTGCAAATCGTCACCTGCTTGCTTTTTTATCAATAATCGTTATAATGTAAAGAGTTGTTATTATTATAAACGATTTGAACGTCTGTGTAAACAGCCGTAACAATAATTTGGAGGAGAAAAATGATTCAGCATAAAGACCATTTTCATGGAAGTGATTTAGAAAAAATTGAACAAATCTACGGAATTAAAAAAGAGGAAATTGTAAGTTTCAGCGCCAATGTAAATCCTCTTGGAGTCTCCACTCTGCTGCGTGAAACCCTTGCCAGCCATATTGACGCCATTACCACTTATCCAGATCGGGAATACACCGCGCTTCGTAAATGTATCGCCAGTTATGCAGGCACCGACTGGGAATCTGTCATTATGGGTAATGGTTCTACCGAATTGATTTCGCTGTTTATTCAAATTGAACGTCCCAGAAAAGCCATGATCATC
Source organism: uncultured Lachnospiraceae bacterium (assembly GCA_910585395.1). Taxonomy (GTDB): domain Bacteria; phylum Bacillota; class Clostridia; order Lachnospirales; family Lachnospiraceae; genus Petralouisia. The sequence continues at coordinate 15,528 of CAJUCK010000044.1, read as the reverse complement.
GGCCCTACCTATTCTGAATATGAGAGGGAAATCGCTCTTGGCGGAGGCACCACCTTGTATTATCCTTTGAAAGAGGAACAGGATTTTGCCCTGGATGTAAAAGATTTCACCTCACATCTCAATGAAAGCATTGATCTTCTGGTAATCTGTAATCCCAACAATCCCACCTCTGGCGCCATCCGCCAGGAAACCATGCGTATCATTTTGGACGTTTGCAAACAAAATGATATTTTTGTAATGGTGGATGAAACTTATGTAGAATTTGCCGACGATTTCCAATATATCACTTCTGTTCCCCTGACAGCATATTATAACAATATCATTATTCTACGCGGCACTTCTAAATTTTTTGCCGCCCCTGGATTACGTCTGGGTTATGCAATAACTGGAAACCGTGATCTGATTAAAGCCATCAATACCAGAAAGAATCCCTGGACCATCAACTCTCTTGCCGTAATTGCAGGAGAAATCATGTTCCGGGATTCTTCCTATATTGTCCAGACCAGGGCATTGATTTCAGGTGAACGGTCCCGCATCTACGAACTGGTCTCCAAAGACAACCGGTTTAGAGCTTTTCCGCCCAGCGGAAATTTCATGTTAGTGCGCCTGTTAGACGACAATTTGACTTCCGACCTTCTCTTCGACCGTGCTATCCGCAGACGAATGATGATCCGTGACTGTTCCACCTTTCCATTTTTAAATAACAAATACATCCGCTTCTGTTTTATGTCACCGGAAATGAATGACAAACTCCTGAACTGCCTGCTTGCCTAAGCAAAAAATGAAAGCAGGTACTGAACCAACCGAATCAAGTAATTTGTAAACATAATCAGTGCAAAAAGTATTATCAGAGGCTTGCATGCTTTCAGAAAATCCTTCAGCAAGTCTTTTAGAAAATCTTTCATGCTTAATATGTTTTGCTTACGCTTGTGTAGCTAAGCTGCTCTCCTCCAACATTAAAGAGGGTATATACCCGGTAGGTTCCACGGGTAGTCAAGGGGAAAGATTTAGACATTGTTTTAGTTCCTTTATCACTGGCTTCAACCCAGGAGCAAACAGTAAACCATTGTGAACCTGTCCACCTCTGCAGCCGCATGGTAACCTCTTTTTGCAGTAACAGTTGAATATGCATATGCGGTACTTCCCTCAATACGCATACTGGCTGCGATATTTGCCGTATTTACATAACGTGGCTGAACTTCACCTCCGCTGCTTACCTGTGCTGTCTGCACGGGAGCCGCTGCCAATACACTGCTGCTGGGACTTACTGCCAGCATTCCTGCCAGTGCCATTATCATTAGTAGTTTTCGTTTCATCATATTTCTCCTTTCACATTTCCTCTCTCTGCCCTCTGGGCAGTCTGGTACTATATAGTAACAATCGAGTATGGAAAAATATGACACTTTTTTCAAAAATTTTAAAATAATTAATATTTTCTTCTCAAATAGATTCAAAAATATAGATTTTCTATACAACTATCTTATGTATTGACTACTCCGACAATTCTAGTCCTTCTGCCAGAGAAATCAGTTCCTCTTTTGAGAAATTCCCAAAAATTTCAATCAAACACTCTCCATCAGAAAGGATTAAATTTGCCGTATCAAAATCTTTTACGAAATAACCTTTAAAACCATTAATCTTTACTTCTTCTAGCTCCACCTTGTCAGAAGTAATATTTCCCATAGTGCTCTCTCCTTGCCCATTCTGTCTTAAAAGCAATAAAAGACCTTCTTTATTTTCATATACTTCTACATTTTCTTTAAATCCTTTATCTATTTTCTCTTCCACCAAATAATATCCTTCTGGAATCCTTGTAAGTTTATATTTGCGAAAATTCTCTTCTGATACACCTGT
>CAJUCK010000044.1:12214-13664 GCA_910585395.1 uncultured Lachnospiraceae bacterium | reverse complement strand
CACCTGTCTCATCTCCTGAAATAGCGGACTCATTCTCATTGACCTTCATATGATCTTCCCGCTGTTCTAACGTAATTTGATATAACCAGTTAATCAAAGTCTTTGCTGCGGCCACAGTTCCACCCAACAGCAGCAGCATCAATGCCACTAACAAAATCAACCTCCTTCTGGAATGAATGGGACGATACAATTCCAGAATAGAGGTTTTCTCTCCTGCATTCTTTTCTTCGGCGCCAATCTGGCGTATCATGCGATGCATTTTAATCCGAAACTTCAAAGAAAACCTATGTTTTGGATAATCCAGCGGACGATTCTCATACTCTTCTGTTACCATTTCTTCAAACGCATCTTTCAGCAATAAATCCATATTGTCCATCGCTATTTCCCCCTTTTATTCTAAGCATATCAAATTTGTCTCTCAAAAAACATACGTCAAAATGACAGAAAAATTATGCTTTATCTGCTCCCCCTTATTTGATCAATACTTATCTCTCTTCATAAATATTACTTCCTCATTTACATAGGTGTCCCAACCTCAATCAAATTCCCATCTGGATCATAAAACCTTACCACACTCTGTCCCCATGAATGCTGCATAAGTGGATTGACATAAACAATAGGCATTTCGTATTGATTTAATTTTTCAACAAATTTTTCTAAATCTTTTTCCTCAAAATATAATTCGCATGCATTATTTTGATAAACCACTTCCTTTCCAATAAAAGATTCCCAAATATTCTTGTCCTGCAGTACCAAGCCTTCCGTTAAAATCACATTTCCATCATTGTCTAAAATAACCTCAAGTCCAAATAAATCTTTATAAAATTTTTTAGAACGTTCCATATTCTCTGTCACTATTAAAACATTCTTTAACTTCATATCCTACCTCCGTCAAACTCAGCTGCGTTGTACCATCATTATATTCTGCGGTTTTGCACATGTCAACTACCATTGCAAACTGTACTGGTAAATATTTCCTATAGGAATACAAAAGCCTTTTTGGGATATCTATGTCTCCCAAAAAGGCTTTCTTAACTTTACTTATTCCATCACTTCCATCCGAGTAAAAGACACAGAGGCAATAGCTGCTCCTGCAAAGGTGAGAACTCCCATCACGGCTATCATGACAACAAAACCTGTCTCGATTCCAAGAATCAGCCCCGCCATTACCGCAGCCATTATTCCGATTCCCATAGCTATTCCCTGGAATAACAGCTTCACCATGGAGCGCCCAAAATTTCCCAGAACATTTCCAACCAAAGCATCCGCAAGCATATTATAGTAAAGACGATTAGCCTGCAGGCAGATATAAAGAAGCACCGTCAATACGGTCATCACCGGACCAATCTCGAATACAATGGCGCCTGGAACTGTCACTAAAACTCCGTCAACAATTGCACGGTAATGTTCAATCTTTGTGGCATACCAGACTTTTTTGAGCGGTGTATCT
>CAJUCK010000044.1:10895-12204 GCA_910585395.1 uncultured Lachnospiraceae bacterium | reverse complement strand
GATATGTATAGGGATTTTCCAGCTCCTTTGACCATTTGGTGGCATAACCAGTAAATATAAATGTCACGTAAGCTACTACTCCTGGAATAATAAATATTTTTCCAGGTCCAAATTGATTTACCGCATCATTGAAGTATCCCACTGCTGCAATGACTATTCCAATCCCAATGCAAAGCAGGCTGTTCCAGCCAAAAATAAAAGTTGGATTCTTCTTGTACTCTAAAATCTGTCGAAAATAAATTGCTTTTGCAAAAGTACCTTTATATTCAACCGTAGCTTCACGCAGCTTCTGCCGCCTCTTCCATGGAACGTTTGCGATACCCTTTTTCTGATTCTGCCGTATTTTCTGATAATCATCAGCAAATTTCATGGCATCTTCATAATAGGCCCCAGTACACTTTGACTTCCACGCTGTAACAAACAATACTAGCACAGAAATAAGATATAATGCCGTTCCAATCAGACAAATAATGTCTGGTCCCAAAAACAACAGACGTATCCAGGCAATGGTCCAGCCCACAATCGGCACAAGCTGAATCACAGGCAGTGCAAAATAATCCTGAATCAATTGAAAAGAAGGTTCCTCTGTCATCAACAGGAACACTGCCACGCCTGCAATTACTGCCATAAAGAGATACATCATAATTACCAAACGTTTAAAAAACTTTTCACCAAACCGCTCATTCCCATAACAGAAAATTATCAGGGAAGCCTCCAAAATACTTTCAAATACTGCAAAAAACATAAAAAATCCCAGAGCCTGCAAAATCCCGATATCGAACCACAGAACTCCCAAAACAGCAATGAGAACGCCAATGAGAATATTTACTGCAAACGATTTTACTCCTGCAAACATCAGCACCATTTTAGGATTTACGGGAGCAGAAAACACAAAATGAACTTCACTGGGGCGAAAGATCAATCCCTTACGTTTGGAGTAAGCAATAATATTTCCAGGAATCAGCAAGAGAATAATTCCTGACAGAATGGTCACTACATTTTCAGCAGAGCCTATATTTCCCTCTTTAACCATATTCTGAAAGCCGAAAAACATCAATCCCGCATAACACAGGATAAACAAGCCCATTATATAACTTACTGGACGCTTTAAAGCATATTTAATACGATTTAAAATGGTACGCTGATAAAGATAAATTAGACCTCTCATGATGCCTCACCGCCTTCTGTAATTTTGAAGAACAGTTCTTCAATATCCGCATCTTTCTCTTCTTCTTTATTAAAAGAACCTATAATTTTCCCTTTTTCCATGATAAACATAAAATCCCACAATTCCTTAACCATTTCCAGC
>CAJUCK010000044.1:6625-10885 GCA_910585395.1 uncultured Lachnospiraceae bacterium | reverse complement strand
GTGAGTACTGATCAATATGGTAACACCTTGTTCTTTCAGTTCAAGAATTACTTCTTTCAGCTCTTTGATGGCTGCTGGATCCAGCCCCACCATTGGCTCATCCAGCAAGATTACTTTAGGCTTGATGGCAAGAGCACAGCAGATACTCACCTTCTGCATCATCCCTTTGGAAAGCTCTCTGCCAAGTTTATTCTGTTTATCATCCAATTCAAACCTGATCAAAAGCTGATTAATTTCCTGGTCTGTAATATCTGAATCGTATGCGCGCCTGATATATTCTATATGTTCCCGCACAGTCAGAGCATCAAATAATGCTGGCACCTCCGGTACATAGGCAAATACTCTTTTTGCCTCCAAGGTTTTTGCTGGCATATGTTCAATCCCAACCCCTCCCTGATACCGCAGCAGACCTGCAATACTTTTAATTATAGTGGATTTTCCCGCACCGTTAGGTCCCAGCAGAATTCCCACATGGCCAGCAGGCACAATAAAGCTCACATGATCCACCGCAAGATATTTTCCATACTTCTTCGTCAGCTCCTGAATTTCTAACATAACTACCTCTCCTTCTAAATATGATGCTTTTTACTTAATTCAACAAAAATTTCTGTAAAACAGAAAAACACCACACTTCTTTTGTATTACTTGTATAATACAATAGTACATGTGATGCTTTTTGTCAATATTAGATTGATGAATTACTGTTTTTCGACAATTTCATTTTTATTTTTGTAAATAGAACGTGCCAGGATCACTCCGCGCACCATCGACAAGGGATAAATATTACTCTCTTTTCCAACAACAGTTCCTGGATTCAAGACGCTGTTGCATCCTACTTCCACCTCATCTCCCAGCATTGCCCCAAACTTTTTCAGCCCTGTGGCAATTTCTTCTCTGCCATCCTTAACCACTACCAGTGTTTTATCAGACTTCACATTTGAAGTAATAGAGCCTGCTCCCATATGAGACTTATAACCCAAAATAGAATCTCCAACATAATTATAATGCGGTACCTGCACTTTATTGAACAGCACCACATTTTTCAATTCTGTGGAGTTGCCCACAACAGCTCCTTTTCCCACAATAGCATTTCCGCGAATAAACGCGCAATGGCGGATTTCGGCTTCCTCATCAATAATAAGAGGACCGTTTAAAAAGGCGGTCGGCGCTACTTTTGCATTTCTGGCAATCCAAATATTTTCTCCCCTCTGTTCATATTTTTCAGGATCCAGCGTTCTGCCTAATTCACTGATAAATTCACTGATTTTGGGAAGCACTTCCCAGGGGTAAATGACATCTGCAAATAAATCTGCAGCAATCGTTTCTGATAAGGTATACATATTAACAATTTCACAGTTTTTCATACTTTTTTCTTTCCTTCCTTCTTCTTTGATGATTTATAAAATGATGCTGCATGTTGAAAACAGCCTCGCAGCATATATTGGTTATTTAATTCCAGCACACCATTCGTACGGCTCTGAATAAAATTTTCCAATTTTATCATATACTCCTGAGGTGTAATGCTCCCCTCTGCCACATAGTTCAACCCTTTCTCCCAGCTCGCTGTCAATTCTGGATTCAATAGAGAACGAATGGAAGCACTAACCACATCATAGATCATTTCTCCCAGCAGAGTAGGCGTTATTATCTGCGTTTTCTTATTTAATGCCAGATACTTATTGTTGACCAGTTTCTTTAAAATTTCTGCACGGGTGGCGCTGGTGCCGATTCCACTTCCCTTAATCTGCGCGCGAAGTTCTTCATCTTCAATCAACTGTCCTGCATTTTCCATGGCAAGAATCATAGAACCAGAATTGTAACGCTTAGGCGGCGCCGTTTCTCCTTCTTTCACATTTAATGCAGTTACTGGAAGTTCTATTCCCTTTTTCAATTTGGACAGTTTTTGCAGAAATTCCATATCATAAGACTGTAGATTACCATCTTTCTTCTCTTTGGAAGCATCTGTTTCCTTTTTTTTCTGAAAGGAATATTCCATTACCGGCAGATAGCCTGGTTCCATAAGAATTTTAAATGAGGCGAAAAACCTCTCTTTTCCAGCCTCCTCTAAATCCATAGCAGTTGTAAGACTAATCTTCTGATAAACAGCAGGGGGAAAGAAAATACTTAAAAATCGTCGTACCACCACTTCATACACATTCAGAGACGTCCCGCTCAGGCTGCGGACTGCGGAAAACCCTTGTCCTGTGGGAATAATCGCATAATGATCTGTGATTTGTTTATCATTGACATATCTGGTTCTGGCAATATTTTTAAAACTTTCTTTTGAGAGAATTTCCTCTGCAAAATGCTTCACAGAAGGAATATTTTTGAGCCCGCCGATATTTTTATGTATCTCTTTTGCTACTGCCGAGGATAATACCCTGGCGTCCGTCCTTGGATAAGTCACCAATTTCTTCTCATACAATTCCTGCACTACCTGCAGTGTCTGGTCTGGGCTGATTTTAAACAATCTGGAACAATCATTTTGAAGCTCAGCAAGATTGTACAAAAGAGGCGGTTTCTTTGTCTCTTTCTTCTTTTCAATTTTTTCTACCTGAGCATACCATTTTTCTATGCTTTTTCCATCTGTTAATTCCTGTATTAACTTTTCTGCCTCATGCTTTTCTTTAAATCCGTTTTCTTTGTAGAGCTTGGGAGAATTAAAATATTTAGAACCTTCTACTGCCCGCCATTCCCCTTCTACTGAATTTTCATAAATATTCAGCGTGCCGATTACTCTGTAAAAAGGCGTTTTCACAAATTCTCGTATTTCTCGTTCCCGGCGCACCACCATTCCCTGCACACAAGTCATAACGCGCCCTACACTTACTACGGAATATTTTGTTCCCATAAAGTTAGAAATTGCATTGCCATATTTGAGCGTCAGAAGCCTTGAAAAGTTAATCCCCATTAAATAATCTTCTTTTGCCCTTAAATACGCTGATTCACACAGATTATCATACTCAGAAAGATCTTTTGCTTCCCGAATTCCTCTTAAGATTTCTTCTTCTGTCTGGGAATCGATCCAGACCCTTCTGCGCTCCTTATTCTTCACCTTCGCCTGACGTTCTACCAGACGATAAATATATTCACCTTCTCTTCCAGAGTCAGTACACACATAAATAGTCTCCACATCTGGCCGGTTCAGCAACCCCGCTACAATCTTATACTGCTTTTTCACTCCTGGAATTACCTCATACTTAAATTCCTCTGGAATAAAAGGAAGCGTAGCAAGGCTCCATCTCTTATACTTCTCATCATAAACTTCTGGATAGCTCATGGTCACCAAATGTCCCACGCACCAAGTTACAACCGCCTGCTGTGCTTCCATATAACCATCCTGGTTTTTAAAATCCAGCTTCAATGCCTTGGCAAATTCTCTTGCCACACTAGGCTTTTCTGCTATATACAAAGCTTTCGCCATAAATTATATCCTGCTTTCTCTAAATTACCTGATTCATATCCACCAACAGGATACGTGAATCCTTTGATACCATTTTTACCAGCTTTTCATCGAAAGACCTTGCTGTAAAGAGATAGTAAAAATTAGCTGTTACTTTCGCCTGCTCCATACTGGCAAACAATTGCTGGCACATCTCAAAGGTCATCTCCGGCTCCAGCCAATTGCAGAGACAGATTAAATTCTCTCTCACACTGTTCTGCGCAATAATATCAATATTTCCCTTTTTACCAACCCAGGTTCCCATCTTATAAATTTCCAAAGGCAGCTTATGCACATTATCCAGATACTCCAAATACTCCATACAAAGTTTTACAAAATATCGGTTGAGATAATGTTCCAGCTCTGACGCAATATATTTGTCATAAAATTCCTCTGGCTCTATTCTGTACAATTCTGATAAATTGGGGTATACAAACTTAAACCAAAAATTGACAAATGTATCTTTAATTTGATATAAGCCTTTTTGTGCATTCTCCCATCCCCCAGTCTCAAAAGAATAGACTTTCTCAACCACATCAAATTCCATCAGATTTTTTAGATAAACACTGATTTTCGCCCTGGAAAATCCAGTCTCCTGGTAAAGTTCGTTTAATTTTCTTTTTCCACTTGCCATTGCCTCTAAAATTGTGTTATAAACAGTAAGCTCTCTCAGCTGGCTGCGAATCAGTTCTTCCGCTTTATGGTGGAAATAACCGTCTGGGGATAAAATATTCCTGCAGATATTATACTTTACATCTCCCCTTTGATCCCAATGACGCAGATACTCTGGCACGCCTCCTGCAATCCCATATACCTCC
>CAJUCK010000044.1:2843-6615 GCA_910585395.1 uncultured Lachnospiraceae bacterium | reverse complement strand
TTCTGTCTCAGTGTATAATTAGGAAATTTTCTTACTACATCCAGAAAGCGCAGCTCATGAAGCTTTGTAATTCCACTCAGTTTCTTTCCTGCTTTTCCCAGCAGTTCTGGCATTTCTTTTTCCACCCAGCAGACATCACTCGAACACAGAAGGATTAATACTGGACCTGGGTAAAGATGCTTATCCTTCAGTTTCACCACGCTTTCCAGAAACTGTTCATCTTTTTTCAAAATATTTTGAAACTCGTCAATCACAAGAATCAGTTTGCTTCCGTCCCCGCTTTTTATGCGCTTAAAATACGTATCATAATTTTCTTCTCTTACAGATACCTGATAATATTCCGCAATTTCCCGTTTCATCCGGCTTTTCTGAGCTCTTGCAGATACCTCTGGAGCATAATAGTAAAAGCTTTTCTTTTTTTTGCAGAATTCCTGTACCAACTGCCTGCCCTGGTTGTCCTCTCGTCCGTACAGCACCAGAATCTGATTACCGCTCTGTTTATATAACTGTTCTAAGTAATGCAATTCTGCTTTTCTCCCTGTCATAGCTGTATGTCCTTTCTTCCAGTGTACTGACCCAGCCTTCACCTTCCTGTGCATTAATATGCCCGTACACCAGTGTCTTCCATTTCATACTATCATGGTTTAACTTTTTTGGCAATAGCGGCAGATATAAAAAGAATATCTGTGGCAATAATATGGATGTAATACAAACCTCAAAAGCCTTAAAAATTTAGCACTTGACTTTTTGCATTTTGCATTTATAATATATTTTGTTTATTATTATTAAACTCAAAAATCATTATTACTTTTATCTCACTAATACTATACTTCAAGTTTACATAAATTAAGGAGGACTGTTATGGATATCGGACACCGGATGAAAGAACTGCGTATACAATATGGATTGACACAACAGGAACTTGCTGACCGAAGCGAACTCTCCAAAGGATTTATTTCGCAGCTGGAACGCAATCTGACTTCCCCCTCTGTGGGAACTCTGTTAGATATCATTCAGTGCCTTGGCACTACCCCGGCAGAATTTTTCACCGATAAAGAGCCAGAACAGCTGGTATTCCGTCAGGAAGACTATTTTATGAAAGAGAAAGAAGATCTCCATCATCAAATCAAATGGCTCATTCCCAACGCACAGAAAAATGCTATGGAGCCAGTACTTATGACTCTTGCCCCTCATGGAACCTCAGACATACAACTTCCCCATGAGGCAGAAGAGTTCGGCTACGTATTAAAAGGCAGCATTAAATTATTTTATGGTCCCCAATCTTTTACAGTGAAGCAAGGAGAATCATTTTATTTTAGAGCAGAAAAAAAACACTCAATAGAAAATTGCAGCAGCAGGGAGGCGGTTATACTCTGGGTTTCCACTCCCCCAAGCTTTTAGGAGGACAGCCATGAGCAAACGACTCATTGATTTAACACATATTACAAAATCTTTTGACGGACAGATGATATTAGATGATTTAAACCTGTATATAAGAGAAAATGAATTTCTCACACTTTTAGGACCTTCTGGCTGCGGAAAAACCACTACTCTGCGGATTATCGGAGGATTTGAGACTCCTGACAAGGGCAATGTTATTTTTGACGGCAGGGATATCACAAATCTCCCCCCTAATCAGAGACAGTTAAACACTGTATTTCAAAAATACGCCCTCTTCCCTCATATGTCTATCGCAGAAAATATCGCGTTTGGTTTGAAAATCCGTAAAAAAACTAAGGCTTATATTGACGATAAGATTAAATACGCACTCAAACTTGTAAACCTTGAAGGATTTGAGCACCGCAGTGTAAACTCTCTAAGCGGAGGCCAGCAGCAGCGGATTGCCATTGCCCGTGCCATAGTCAACGAGCCTAAAGTACTGCTATTAGATGAGCCTTTGGGCGCACTGGATTTAAAGCTCCGCCAGGATATGCAGTATGAACTGATCCGCCTAAAAAACGAGCTCGGCATTACTTTTGTGTACGTGACCCATGATCAGGAAGAGGCATTAACCATGTCTGATACCATTGTGGTAATGAACCAGGGATATATCCAGCAAATAGGCACCCCACAGGATATTTACAATGAGCCTGTGAATGCTTTCGTTGCAGATTTTATCGGTGAGAGCAACATTATAAACGGCTTGATGTTAAAAGACCGTCTGGTACAGATTCTGGACGTAAAATTTGCCTGTGTGGACGAAGGTTTTGGCTGCAACGCTCCGGTAGATGTAGTAATCCGTCCAGAGGATGTGGAACTGGTAGCCCCAGAACAAGGTAAACTGGAAGGCGATGTGGTTTCCCTGATTTTCAAAGGTGTCCACTGGGAAACAGAGGTATTGGCCAATGGCTTTGAATGGCTGGTGCACACTACGCAGATGCATCCTGTGGGCACCCATGTGGGCATTCAGGTTGACCCTTTTAATATTCAGATTATGAACAAACCAGAATCCAATGATGAAAAGGCGGTGGAATCCCATGCGTGACATGAAACGCCAGCTCCTAGCTGGCCCTTATATTTTATGGATGGCAGGCTTCATACTGCTCCCAGTGGTTATGATTTTATACTATGCATTTACCACCACTGGAGGCAGCTTTACCCTTTTGAATGTGTCCTCCATCACTTTTTCTGTGCATTTAAAAGCGCTGATATTATCTTTAAAACTTGCCTTAATCTGTACCGTGATCTGCCTTGTGCTGTCCTACCCTCTTGCCATGATTTTGAACAGCATGAAGGCAAAGAGCCAGAGTTTTATTGTATTTATTTTTATTCTTCCTATGTGGATGAACTTCATGCTTCGTATTCTTGCCTGGAGAATGCTTTTGTCCAACAATGGTGTTATCAACTCTCTGCTTGACGCTTTAGGGCTTCCAGGGATTGACATTTTAAACACTCCTACTGCAGTGGTTTTCTGCATGGTATATGATTTTCTGCCTTTTATGATTCTGCCTATCTATAATTCTATGGCAAGGATTCAGACAGAGATCATTGAAGCTGCCAGAGATCTGGGTGCAGGCAATTTAACCATCTTCTTTAAGATTATTTTGCCCCTTACCATGTCTGGTGTAATCAGCGGGATTATTATGGTTTTTGTCCCTGCTCTAACTTCCTTTGCTGTCTCAGACCTTCTGGGAGGAGGCAAAGTGCTTCTAATTGGAAATGTCATTGAGCAGGCATTTATGCAGGAATATAACTGGAATCTTGGTTCTGGACTTTCTTTTGTGCTTATGATTTTTGTTATTGCCAGTATGGCCCTGATGAATTCCCGCGGAGAGGAAAATGGTGCAGGCGTTTGGTAATATACCTGAGGCTATAACAGGCTATTTAATTATCACATTGAAGTTAAGGAGGAAATGCAAATGTTCAGAAAGTCTGCAGAGCGGGTTTATCTGTGTCTCATCTTTTTATTTTTATACCTGCCTATTGCTGTATTGCTTGTGCTGTCTTTTAATAATTCTAAATCTAAAGTCGTCTGGGGCGGATTTACCTTAAACTGGTATAAGAAACTATTTTCCAACAGTGCTATGATGGAAGCTTTTTCTACCACTATTTTTATTTCCCTTGCCTCAGCAGTGATTGCCACTCTTCTCGGCACTCTGGCGGCATTAGGAATTGACGCCATGAAAAAACGCGGTCAGGCAGTCATGCTGGGCGCCACCAATATTCCTCTTTTGAATGCAGATATTGTAACTGGTATCTCCATGATGCTGCTGTTTGTGCGTTTTACCCGTCTTGGCATGAGCACAGTACTGATTGCACATATTACATTCAA
>CAJUCK010000044.1:0-2797 GCA_910585395.1 uncultured Lachnospiraceae bacterium | reverse complement strand
CGCTGGATGATTTTTCAGTGACCTATTTTACAAAGGGCGCCGGCATCAATACTCTCTCTACCATGATATACACAGAAATGCGAAAGGGCATTCGCCCAGAAATGTACGCGCTGTCCACGCTTCTGTTTTTGACTGCATTGATTCTTCTGCTGTTTATGAATTTTGGCCCCACCGCAAGAAAGGAGATACACTAATGAGGAAAAATCTGCTGTTTCTATTGACAATTTTTTCCCTGTCCGTTTTTTTTACAGGATGCGGCAAGAAAGATGATCCCAATACCCTTACTGTATTGAACTATGGAAAATATTTAGAACCAGAGGTTTTAGAACTCTTTGAAAGCGAAACCGGAATAAAGGTAGAATATGAAGAATACATTACCCCAGAAAATATGTATACCAAATACAAAGCAGGCGCTATCGATTATGACCTGATCTGCACCTCCGACTACATGATTCAAAAATTAATTCAGGAAAATGAGGTCTCAGAATTAAATTTTAACAATATTCCACTCGCTGAAAATCTGGACCAGACTTACTTCGATTTTTCAAAATCTTTTGATCCAGATAACAAGTATACTCTCCCATATTTTTTTGGAACAGTAGGGATTCTGTATAACAGAGATATGGTAGACGAATCAAAGGTAAACTCCTGGGACATTTTATGGAACGAAAAATATTCTGGACAAATTATCATGGCGGATTCTGTCCGCGATTCTTTTATGGTAGCGCAAAAACGCCTGGGCTATTCATTAAATACCACAGATGAAAAAGAACTTCGGGAAGCCCAAAAACTTCTGATTCAGCAAAAACCTCTGGTATATTCTTATCTGGTGGATGAAGCACAGGATGAGATGATAGCAGAAAACGCAGCCATGGCAGTGGTTTACTCTGGTGAAGCCGGGTATGCTCTGGAGTTTAATGAAAAACTGGCATTTTCCGTGCCGAAAGAGGGTTCCAATATGTGGATTGATTCTTGGTTTATCCCCAAAAGGGCCAGACATACTGAAAATGCAGAAAAATTTTTAAATTTCCTCTGCCGGAAAGATATTGCCATGATGAATTTCGATTATGTCTATTACGCTACTCCAAATACTCAGGTAAAAGAAGCTTTAGATTCAGAACTACAGGAAAACTCAACTATTTTCCCTCCAAAGGAAACATTAAAAAACTGTGAAATATTCCAATCTTTGGATGATGAAGCCACCATGAGATACAATCTTTACTGGAAAGAAATTAAATCTGCCGACTGACGTTATTTACGTTTCTAAATTGCCGCTTAGAAAAATGTATAGATTTTCTAAGCGGCAAAATACGCAAAACTCATATTTTACATGATTCTCTTGCTTTTCTTTTCCTCTCATGATACATTAAAAATCTCACAGACATTCTGTGACCCCTCCCATTGCCAGCACAGCACAGGAGGTTTCTATGACATATGAATCTTTTAAACAACAATTGGTTGACAATCTTAAGGAGCATTTTTCTGATGGCACCCAGATTTCCATTCAGCCTTTTCCCCACAACAATCGTCTTTTGCTGGACGGACTTACAATCTTAGAACCTGGCATCAATATTTCTCCCACCATTTATCTGAATCATTATTTTGAACAATGCTGCAATGGTTCTGAGCTCTCTTTCATCCAGCAGCAGATTCTTCAATATTATCACCAGCACTGTCCCCTGACCAACATTGACACCACTTTCTTCACCTGCTTAGAACATGTTCGTCCACGCATTGTATATAAACTGGTGCATTTTGAAAAAAACAGGGAACTTCTCAATGAAATTCCCCATTTCCCTTATTTGGATCTTGCCATAGTGTTTTATTGTCTTGTCCCAGAGATGCCTTATGAAAACGCATCCATTCTTATCTACAATCATCATCTCGCTTACTGGGATATTTCTAAAGACACACTCCTAAGCTTCGCCCGTAAGAACACACCTCTTCTGCTTCCTGAATGCTGCAGTTCTCTCGCTGAACTAATCCGCCCTGCCCTTAGTTTTTGTTCTGCAGAAGAACAGTCCCTCACAGAGGAAATTTTGGAAGGGGAAACTATTCCTATGTATGTCCTTACCAACAATCAACAGTATTTTGGCGCAGCTTGCATACTCTATCCTGGAGCATTACATCATATTTCGGAACGCCTAAACGATGATTTATACATCCTTCCCAGCAGCATTCACGAAATTATCCTTATCCCTGCCTCAATCTCAGAAGCTCCCAGAGAACTTGCCAGAATTGTCCAAGATATAAATCTCACTGAAGTAGCTCCAGACGAAGTCCTATCTGATTCTGTCTACTTTTATCATAAGGAGTTAGATACTGTCACATTGGCACAGCCTTGAACCGTGCTTCTAATTTATGCCAGCTCCAGATACAGTTTCTCATACTTTCCAGCAGAATTCTCCCAGGAATTGTCCGCTTTCATACAGCGTTTCATCATCATTTTCCATTCCTTTGGATGGTTTTGAAATACGTCGTAAGCATAGCGGATAATCTTAAGCATTTCCTTTGCATCATAATTTGCAAAACTGAATCCTGTTCCTGTCTGCCAGATTTCATTATATGCTTCCACAGTATCTTTTAAACCGCCTGTTTCTCTGACAATTGGCACTGTACCATAGCGCATGCTGATGAGCTGGCTGAGACCACAAGGTTCAAACTGGGAGGGCATTAAGAACGCATCTGCCCCGCCGTATATTTTATGGGCACGCTCTTCATTATAACCAATAGTAGCTGAGAGCTGCCCTGGATACTTCTCCTGAAAATAACGGAAAGAATTCTGAAACCTCTCTTC
>CAJUCK010000043.1:17681-23369 GCA_910585395.1 uncultured Lachnospiraceae bacterium | reverse complement strand
GCCACACACATAACCCAGACTGCTCAGTGATGTATGTACCATAATCACCTGCCCTTTTTGGATACCAATATCCTTCAGCGCAGTTGCAAGATCGTCTGGAGTTACCAACTTTCGTTTTTCCATCTTATTATTCCTCCAATCTACGTCATAGCAGCTGTAATAATAATAAAATGAAGCATCAGAAATAGCAAAGGTTAAACGCATAACCCTTAACAAAATTTATCCTCATTCTTTGTGCATTTTTACATCACACACGCTGTCACGTTCTATGAGGGTTACAGGCAGCATCACATTTTTATCCGTACAGTCTCCATTTCTTAGCTGATTCAATAATTTGACTGCCAAAGCTGCCCTCTGCCTGTTATCTTGTTTTATCGTGGTCAGTGCTGGCACAAACCTTTCACATTCCCTCACGTCATCAAACCCAATTACTGATATGTCCTCTGGAACGGTTAGCCCCACACTTTTCAGAAACTGAATAAAATCCATTGCATAATAATCAGACACTGCGAAAACTGCTGAATATTTTTCTATTTCCCCTAAATGTTTCATGTAAAAAGCGGTGCGCGTTTCCCGCTCCATAGGAATAACCATAAGCTCTGCATTTGGAATCTCGCTTTTTAATCCTCTAAACCTTTCCATATCCATGCAGATATTATTATCCGATATACAAAGAACCGCCCTGTGGCCCCTCCTTTTCAGATAACATCCAGCCTGTACCCCGCCATCAAAGTGATTAACCTCAATATTTACAATATTTCCTGAACTTTCCATATATCCATCGTAGACCACAAACGGAATATGCATCTGTTCCCTCAATTTTTTATAATCCTGTTCACAATAGCCAATCAGCACCATTCCCTCCATATTCCACATAGAAGCAAACTTGGGAATATCCTCCCATTTATCCGTAATTTTAAGCATAAGGAATTTTCCTGCCTGCTGTATCTCTTTTGCCAATGCGTTCACAGACGCAGAAATAAACTGATCTTCCAATGTATGTCCTTCGTATTTTTCATGGTCATTGATAACCACCCCGATAATTTTAGAATCATTTTGTGCCAAAAGTATTCCTGCCATACTTGGAATGTACTGTCTCTCTTCCAAAAGCTGCTGCACACGCTTTACCGTTTCGTCAGATATTTTCTTTGTCTTTCCATGAATAACATTTGATACGGTAGCTGTACTCACTCCCAATTCCTCCGCAATATCAACAATCCTGATTCTTCCACTATCCATATATACCACCCCATCTTTCCTTAATCGTTTCCTCATCATCAACCACCGCTGTATTCAAATTCATCACCTCGGATTCTATAATATGCCAGCACTTAATTTATCGGCAGATTTTTTATTTGGGGATAAAGAGAGTGAAAGGCATATTTAGCATATAAAAAAATCTAACTGGAAAATTTTGACTGGATTGACATGATAGAAAAATACAGGAAATCAGACTTTTTCAAGTCTGACATAAAAGAAAAGGCGCAGCACCTCCCCAGGAAGCAGACATACTATCTCGGGTTATAGTGCCTGATACACCTTTGACGCCTCTAAATTTGACTTTACTCACAGAATTAAGTAAATCCGCAGCAAGCTTTTAGCAGAAAGTCTGGAAAAATTCTTTTAAAACACTACTTGGAAATCCAGATTACATGTTAAATAAATAATTCATTTCCTTTACGCTTACTGCACTCTTTTTTCATCTTCATACTGCCTGCAGTAAGCAGCGCTTTGCTGACGCTGCGGGCATTCTTGGGACAAACTGTAATACAGCGCATACAGGAAATACATTTTGCCGTATCTGTCTGAAAAGAATTCTCAGATAAAATCGCATCCACAGGACACTCTTTTGCACAAATCCCACATTGATTACAAGATCTCCCTGTTCTAGGCTTCATTGGAACACCGCTGAATTCCCGGTACGGACGGCCTCCAGGAATCTTCAAACTCGCTGACAAAGTTCCTGATTCTATATGGTCGCGAATCACCTCCGCAAACCTGAAAAGTTCTTCTTCATCCCGGATATCAGGACGTCCAGATGCAAACTGACGCATGATAGAATGTTCTGCAACGGCAGCCACCGCTGCTGCACAGGAAAATCCTGAATTTTCCAAAATCTCTTTTAGTTCTGCAAAAGTATCATCATAATCCCTGTTTCCATACACCACAATCAGAACTGCCTTTGCCCCATTTCCTTTTATCCTGCCCAGTCTTGATACAGCAGCAGAGGGAACTCTTCCTCCATAAGAAGGCACTGAGACAATGCAGATATCCTCTGGACGAAATGAAAATACTGAAACATCCACATCACGTCTTACCAGATTTATCTGGGTACTTTCCTGACAAAATGATCTTGTAAACAAACCCGACACCTTTTGTGTACCCCCAGTGGGACTGAACACAATTTCATAAACAGCCATTTCCTATCTCCTTTATCCTTTTCTAATCCCTGGATTCTATCACAAGCAGAATTCCCTCCTGAAAGGAAATCTCTGCCTGTGTTCCTATAATTTCATTGCTGACGCCAAGAGAATGATAACACTCCAGCGTATAATTATTCAGAGGATATTTAAACCCTCTCAGGGTCAGCCCTTTCACCTGCGGAGTAAAAGGAAACAGTGATACATACTTTCCATATTGATTTTCCTTTTTTATCACCATATCCTGGCAAATCATACGAATACGATTATGCCAATCCACTATTTGACAGTCCACACCCTGCTTCATAGCAGCACCCAACAGGTGAAAATTTCCCATAACGTGATCCATACGGCTTCCTGTAGCGCCCAGAAGATGAATTGTCTTGCTGCCTTGTTTTATGGCTGTACGAATGGCAAGTTCTGTATCTGTCTCATCCTTTTCCGGCTGAAACTGTAGAATCACAGGTTTTTTTTCTCCTCCTATATTCTGAAAACTTTGTAAAATTTCCGGCTCCACAGAATCAAAATCACCCACAATATAATCTGGTATTATATTCTGTTCATAGAAAAACTTCATGCCAGCATCCACCGCAATGGTAAGTTCACAGCTATGCTGACTAATATAAGAACAGGCAAACTCTTTTTCCAGGTTACCCCCGCTGATAATCAATGACTCCACTATTTTCTTCTCACTTTCCTTGACGTTTACGCTTATTATTTCATAACCTTGAGAAATTCCTCAACATTGGCTATGGTATCTCCCCGGAATACGGCAGAACCTGCCACAATAATATTTGCCCCGGCATTTAATACTTCCTGAACATTATAAAGGGTGATCCCTCCATCTACCTCTATATCAATCTTTAATTCTCTTTCTTCAATCATCTGGCGCAGGTCGCGAATCTTCTGCGTAGCATAAGAAATATACTTCTGTCCCCCATACCCTGGATTTACTGTCATAAGCAGTACCATATCAAGCTTGGGCAGTATATATTCCAGACAGCTCAGATCTGTTGCAGGATTCAAAGCGACAGAGGCAAGAATTCCTTTTTCCTTAATTTTGTCAATGGTACGGTCAAGATGAACACACCCTTCTGCGTGCACAGTAATAATATCCGCTCCGCATTCTACCATTTCTTCCACCAGATGTGCCGGCTCTTCCACCATTAAATGCACATCAAAAATCCGTTCCGTAAGCCCCCGGATGGATTTCATCAACGGCGCCCCAAAAGAAATGGTAGGGACAAAATGCCCGTCCATAATATCAATGTGCACATATTGTGCACCTGCTTCGTCAATCAGCTTTATTTCCTCGCCCAGGCGAGAGATATCTGCTGCTAATATAGATGGTGATAAACAATTCATTTTCCTTCTCCTTTTGTATGTTAATATTTTTTGACACTTTTTAATTCTTTATAAAGCATCCTATAATCGTCATAACGTATGGAACTGATTTTCCCTTCTGCCAATGCCGTCTTGACCCCACAATCCGGCTCATGGATGTGACTGCATCCCTGAAAGCGGCAGTAAGGTTCATATGCCGCAAATTCCCGAAAATAATGTTTCAGCTCTTCTTTTTCAAACCCCATAAGATAAAGAGAGCTGAATCCTGGCGTATCTACAATATACGTATGTCCTTCTATATGCAGAAGCTGGGAATGGCGTGTCGTATGCTTTCCTCTGTCAATTTTTTCACTGAGAACCCCCGTCTCCATCTCCGCCCCCGGAGCAAGCAAATTGATCAGAGAAGATTTTCCAACCCCAGAAGGCCCTGCTACCGTTGTAGTCTTACCAACTAATATGTTACGTATTTCTTCCAGGCCTTTCTGCTCCATTGCGCTGGCAAATGTTATCTGATACCCACACTCTTCATAAATAGATTTTAATTTATCAAGCTCCTTTGATTCTACCAAATCCTGCTTGTTAAAACAGATCACCGTTTCTACCTGCTGATGTTCCATCATAATCAGAAAACGATCCAGAAGATTAAAATTAGGACTGGGTTTATCTGCTGCAAAAATCACCAAAGCCTGATCAATATTTGCCACTGCCGGACGAACCAATGCATTCTTCCTGGTCAAAATTTCTGTGATATTTCCTGTTTTTTTCTCTGGATCCAGCACTTCCATCTCGACATTATCTCCAACCAGCGGCTTTATTTTTTCTTTTCTGAAAATTCCCTTTGCCTTACATTCAAAGATTCCAGCTTCTTCTGTATGGACATAATAAAAACCAGCAATTCCTTTTATAATTTTTCCCTGCATATACATTAATTTCCTTAGTTCTGGGTAAAAGCAACTTTATCTATCTCAGAAGTTGACCTGTCCGTAATCTCTACACCATCCTCACTTAGATAAATCCATGTCCACTCAATGCGAATCAACCCCTGGGCACAGTCTTCAATATTACTCTGATTAACGGCATATGGGAAAGAAGTTACTGTCCAGCTGTTAATCTTTTCTCCACCCCCATCTTTGTACAGTGTAATCACAGCTTCTATACTGACAGCGTCCTCTGGTATCTTTGCTAATTTTTCAATCATATAATTGTTCAGAGAATAATATACATTTTTTCTTCCCATACTGATGGTCAGCGTTACCGTAATTCCTTTTTCCACGCTCTTCCCCGGAAGAACGCTCTGGCTGATAACATTTCCTTCTGGTACCTCATCATTGTAATCTGAATTAGTGGTTGCATTGATTCCCAGCGCTGCAAGCTCTTCTTTGGCAGCAGCCTCCGGCTTATTCCGCACGTCTGGCATAACAATAGGCTGAGGACCCCTGCTGACAATAACTGTAACCGTATCTCCTTTTTTCGCTTTTGCTCCTGCCTCTGGACTTTGAGACATCACATTCCCGCTGGGAACTGTGTCACTGTACTCAAAATGGACGTCTGGAATCAATTCGTATTCTTTTAATTTTGCCTCTGCTGACTCCTTATCCAGCTCCTTGACGCTTGGTATCTCAAATTCACCTGTGCCATTGCTGATTGTAACATGAATCGTGGTATTTTTGTTTACCTTTGTCCCCGCCTCCTGACTCTGTGTCACAATCTGTCCTGGCTGATACTGGTCTGAAGATTCTTCTCCTGCCTTTTCAACTCCGAGCCCTATAGTGTTCAATGCATCTCTTGCTTCCTCAATCGTTTTGCCCCTAAGGTCAATCATCTCAACTGTCTCTTCTTCTTTTTGCTCATCCTCTTTAGGCTCTTCATTTTCTTGTTCTGTCTGGACTTTATCCGTTTTTTTGTCATCCTCTCCTTTCCCTCC
>CAJUCK010000043.1:0-17671 GCA_910585395.1 uncultured Lachnospiraceae bacterium | reverse complement strand
AGCGCCGCCAGGCATAGTGGCCTTCTGCCCATCCATCCTCTCCTTTCCCTCCGCCAATGCGGAACAGACCCAGAAAGCTGCCGCCAATATAGAGAATGATCACCACAATAATCACTGCAGCCACAATTCCCATAATGGTCACTGCTTTTTCCATCTTTGGATTTAAAAAGCCATCATCCTCTTCGTCGTCTTCCTCTTCTTCTTCATCCTCTTCCTCTGTACCCTGGGCAGCCTCTTCATAATAAATATTCCGTGTCTGCTCTTTGATGCTTTCCACCTCTTCCCGCTTCATAACACGAGTTTTGTCCTGCTGTCCCACAGGTACCATAACCACAAAATCCTCATCCGGGCTGATCAATGCTTTTTTCAAATCCAGAAGAAGATCACTGATATTGTCATATCTTCTGTCTGGGCTTTTCTGGGTACATTTCAGTATAATCTTTTCCAGGCTGATCGGAAGATCCGGCGCATAAGAGCTGGGATTTACCATTTCCTCCTGCAGATGCTGGATGGCAATCGCCACAGTAGACTCTCCATCAAAAGGCACACGCCCAGTAACCATTTCATACATGACAATTCCCAGGGAATAGATATCACTCTTCCCATCCACAAATCCATTGCGGGCCTGTTCTGGAGACGCATAATGTACAGATCCCATCACTTCTGAATTGATCGTATTGGCGCTTGCTGCTCTGGCAATACCGAAATCTGTCACCTTAACCTTGCCCTCTGTTGATATAATAATGTTCTGAGGCTTGATATCACGGTGAATAATATGCTTATTATGTGCAGCCTCTATTCCACGTCCTACCTGAATGGCAATGCTCACTGCTTCTTTAAAAGAAAGCTGTCCTTTCTTCTCAATATATGTTTTCAGGGTGATTCCTTCCACATACTCCATCACAATATAATGCATGGCATTTTCGCTTCCAACATCATAAATATTTACAATATTGGGATGCTCCAGCCCTGCTGCCGACTGTGCCTCTGTACGGAATTTAGTGACAAAATTAACATCCTCTGAAAACTCCTGTTTTAACACTTTGATGCCCACAAATCTGCCCAGTGTATGGTCCTTGGCCTTATAGACATCAGCCATGCCTCCGGCTCCTGCTTTTCCAACTATCTCATATCGATCTGCAATATAAAACCCTGCTTTTAACATGTTTACCTCCAGTCCACATCTGCTGCAAATGGATCTGTCAATATTACTGTAATATTATCATTACCGCCATATTCATTTGCCATCATGATCAACTCATCTATGATATCCTGTGTCTCTGTTCTGTCCTCTATTATTTTAAAAATCTCTCTGTCCTCCAACATATCTGTCAGACCGTCGGAACACATCAGGATTCTGTCTTTCGCTCTTAATTCCACCTCAAAAAAATCAACATTTATTTCTGACCCGCCGCCTACTGCCCGGGTAATAATATTTCTGTCCGGATGTGTTCTTGCCACCTCCGGGCGCAGCTCACCTCTGCGCACCATTTCCTGTACATAAGAATGATCTCTGGTAATCTGCCTGAAATCATTTCCAGCAATATACAGCCGGCTGTCTCCTACATTGGCTACGCACAGCTCACTGCCAGTAAAGGTTGCCGCTACGACTGTGGTTCCCATGCCCTCCAGATCAATATCTGTCTCTGCCTTTTCAAGCACTGCAAGGTTTGCCCGTCTTATAGCTGTCCGCAAAATAGCAATTGGCGCTGTTTCCAGACTGTTCTGTACAGATTTTACAATTGTTTCCACCGTGTACCGTGAGGCATAATCTCCAGCATTATGTCCTCCCATGCCGTCTGCCAGGATATACAGATTGGGCAGATTTCCAACCGGCAATTCAGAAGTATACATATAGTCCTGATTCATTTCCCGTCTTCTCCCTGTATCCGTTTTGGAAAAAGCCTTCATGTCTCTCCCTGCCTTTCTACAAATCAACAATTCAACAATTCAACAATTCAACAATTCAACAATTTAACAATTTAACAATTCAACAATTTAACAATTCAACAATTCAACAATTTAACAATTCTATAAATCTATAAACCGTTTCCGCAATTGTCCACAGGCACCGTCAATATCTCTGCCCATTTCTCTTCTTATAGTAACATTTATTCCATATTTTTCAAGTTCATTTTTAAAATTTAAAACCACCTGATGATTGGGCTGTACATACTCCCGTTCCCTGACAGGGTTTACCGGGATAAGATTTACATGGCAGTTCAGCCCCCTGATAAGCCCCGCCAGCAGACATGCATCTTCTTTGCTGTCATTCACGCCGCCTACCAGACTGTATTCAAAGGTAATCCGCCTTCCCGTTTTCTTAAAGTAATATTCACATGCGTCTATCACTTGATGAATTTCATATTTATTTGCCACCGGCATTAATTCCTGCCTTTTTTCCTGAGAAGAAGCATGAAGGGAAAGGGCCAGCGTAATCTGCAGCTTTTCTTCTGCAAGTCTTCGAATATTCGGCACAATTCCGCAGGTAGACACGGTAATATTTCTCTGACTGATATTTAGTCCATTGTCATCTGACAACATCTGTATAAACTTGAGAAAATTATCG
Organism: uncultured Lachnospiraceae bacterium; assembly: GCA_910585395.1. Lineage (GTDB taxonomy): Bacteria > Bacillota > Clostridia > Lachnospirales > Lachnospiraceae > Petralouisia. The sequence continues at coordinate 15,102 of CAJUCK010000043.1, read as the reverse complement.
TAGTTATCCAATGGTTCTCCTGTTCCCATGATTACCACATGAGACACCCGCTCACCAATGTCCTTCTGAATACGGTAAATCTGATCCAGCATTTCCCCCGGCGTCAGGTTCCTCACCAGGCCACCCAGTGTAGATGCACAGAAGCGGCAGCCCATACGGCAGCCTGCCTGGGAAGAAATGCAGACACTATTTCCATGTTTATACCGCATCAGTACACTCTCCACCATGTTGCCGTCTGACAGTGCAAACAGATACTTTCTGGTTCCATCTAATCTGGAACACTGTACCTGCATCTGAGAAAGCACCGTAAGCACACAGTTCTCCTTCAGTTTCTCTTTTAATTTATTTGAAATATCTGTCATTTCGTCAAAATTTTCCACATGCTTTACATGCAGCCACGGATAAATCTGCTTTGCCCGGAAAGTTTTCTCCCCTAAAGAGTGCAGAAAATCTCCCAGTTCCTTTTGATTCAATGACTTAATATCCTCTGACATATCTTTTATTCCTTTCGCAGCTTTGCCAGGAAAAATCCATCATTCCTGCCCTTGCCCGGCAATATCTGCTGCTGCATTTCTAATCGAAATTCAGAATGTTCCTCTAAAAACCAGGTTACATTTTCTTCATTTTCTGCCGGATTAATGGTACAAGTGCTGTACATGAGTTTCCCACCTGGTTTCACATACTGCTGCACGGTATGTAAAATTTCTCTCTGAAGCCTGCACAGTTCTCTTATATCCTCTCTGGTCATCCGATACTTGATATCTGCTTTTCTTCCCAGAACGCCTAAACCAGAACATGGCAGGTCTGCAATCACAATATCTGCTCTTTCTATCTGGTCCTTATCCAGAATCCGGGCGTCTGCCTGTACTGCATGGACGTTCGCAAGTTCACATCTCTCCAGATTCTCCTGAATCAGAGATACCTTGAACTCTGTAAGATCTCTTGCCTCTACCACTCCCTGAAAACTGCTGCCTTCCAGCTTTTCTGCTTCCAGCAAAAGTTCTGCCATATGAATGCTTTTTCCACCTGGAGCTGCACATACATCCAGCACATAGTCTCCCGGTTTTGGTTCTGCCAGAAGAGCTACCTGCATAGAGCTTACATCCTGGACATAGAATTTCCCTTTGGAAAAGGCAGGAATCCTCCCCAGTGAATCATAATTTTTCAGGTACAGAACCCCAGGCAGCTGCTCATGTTCCCACGCCTCTATCTGCTGGTCCTTAAGCTCTCTTTTCAATTCTTCTCTGGTACTTTTAAAAGGATTCACCCGGATCGTAACAGGAGCCTCCATCAAAAATGACTGCAGTATCTCTTCTATCTGTTCCCAGTCATAAGAGCCTTTCCAAAGTTCTAAAATCCACTCTGGCATAGAATATACCACAGACAGATACTTTAAAATATCTTGTTTCTTATCTGGCAGAACAACCTTATCAAGATTACGGCTGATATTGCGCAGGACGCCGTTGACAAATCCTTTCAGATTGCGGAACCCTTTCTTTCCAGCTAATTTCACCGCTTCGTTGCAGGTGGCAGAAGCCGGAATGGCGTCCATAAATTTCAGCTCATATACGCTGCTTCTTAAAATACAGCGGATCTGGGGCTTCATTTTATTTACTTTTACATTTGAAAACTGGTTCAATACATAATCAATCCATATCATATGTTCCAGAGTTCCCTGGCATACACGTTTTAAGAAGCTCCGCTCCTGTTTATCCAGATACTGATATTTGTCCAGGGTATTGCGAATTACAATATGGCTGTACTCCTGATCTCTTGTCACAGCAAGCAGCATTTCCAACACCAGTTCCCGCAGATTCACTCCGCCATCCTGCATAATATTCTCTCCTTATCCTTAATCGTTTCTTCTTCCACTGGATAAAAACAGCAGACGAAGCAACTGCAGAATCGAAGCAGCAGCTCCTGCTACATAAGTCAGCGCGGCAGCCTTTAAAACCTTACGTGTCTTTTTCAGCTCATCAGCGCCAAGAATTCCGGTATCATCCAGAATCCGAAGTGCCCGTCCAGAGGCATTAAACTCCACTGGAAGGGTTACAAGCTGAAACAATACGGCAAGAGAAAAGCATAAGATTCCAATATTGATCAACAGTGTTCCCGTATTGCTGGTGATAAACATACCGATGACAATCAGCGGCCATGCCAGTGTGGAACCAATATTTGCCGCTGGAACAATAGCGCTCCGCATGGAAAGAGGGGCGTAGCTTTTCTGATGCTGAATCGCATGCCCGCATTCATGTGCAGCTACACCTACAGCTGCCACAGAAGCAGAACCATAAGTACTGTCCGATAATCTCAATACTTTATTTCTGGGATCGTAATGATCTGTGAGCTCTCCAGATACATGCTGAATACTCACGTCCCGAATTCCTGCCGCCTGCAGAATGCGCTCTGCTGCCTGCGCCCCAGTCATTCCTGACATGCTGCGCACCTTGTCATATTTGCGGAAGGTAGATTTCACCCTTGCAGAGGCAATCAGGCAGATCACTGCTCCAATAATCACTAAAATATAAGTTGGGTCAAAATAAAATCCATAGTATGGCATATAATCACTCCTTTCCTAATGTGATCCCTGACTCTATCGGATATCCGCGCAGAAACGCATCTGTCTTCATCCGTTTCTTGCCCTCTAACTGAACCTCCAGAAGATTCAGTATACCCTGTCCAGTCTGGACCATTATGCCGTTTTTGCTCACTTCTGTAACTGTGCCTGGTTTAGGGCATCCACTTTGTTCTTGCTGCTCCTCCACAGAAGCCTTCCAAATTTTCAATGTCTTTCCCTTCAAATACGTATAGGCGCTGGGCCAGGGATTCAGCCCTCGTACCAAACACTCCAGCTCCTGTGCCGGCTTATTCCAGTCAATTTCCCCCATATGTTTCTTAATCATAACTGTATGGGTAGCTTCCTCATGATTCTGAGGCGTATATTGGGCTGCGCCTTCTTCTATGGCTTTCAACGTTCTGACACAGAGTTTGGCTCCACACTTCGCCAGCCGTTCAAAGAGGCTTCCTCCTGTCTCTTCAGTCTCTAATGCCACTTCCTCCTTCATAATCATGTCTCCAGTGTCCAAACCTTCATCCATGCGCATGGTCGTTACCCCTGTTGCCTTCTCCCCATTGATAACTGCCCACTGGATTGGCGCGGCGCCCCGATACTTGGGCAGCAGAGAAGCATGCACATTGATACAGCCATATCGTGGCAGATCAAGAATCTCCTTGGGCAGAATCTGTCCGAACGCCACTACCACAATGATATCTGCCTGAAATTTTTTCAGATATTCCACGCACTCTGGCTCCCGCACCCGCTGAGGCTGATACACTTCTATGCCATGAGCAAGAGCAGCCTCTTTTACCGGAGGAAACTGAAGGCTTTTTCCCCTGCCTTTTGGCTTATCTGGCTGGGTAACCGCTAGGGTAATCTCATGTCCTGCCTGAATCAAAGCTTCCAGCGTTCCCACAGAAAAATCTGGAGTTCCCATAAAGATTATTTTCATTCATCTTCCTCCTCGTACTCTTCATACTCCACATCATGCAGCCCGTCTTCTGCCTTCTCCACGTCCATACGACCATCCAAATGGTCAATCTCATGGCAGACAGCCCTTGCCAGCAGCTCTTCTCCCTCCAGCACTACATGTTCCATATTCTCATTCCATGCCTCAAATTTCACATACATGGGGCGGGTGACAATTCCATATTTCCCAGGAACACTTAAACATCCTTCCTCTCCGGTCTGCTCTCCGCTAGATTCCAGAAGCCTTGGATTTATCATCACGATCGGGCCTTCTCCCACATCTATCACCACAACACGCTTTAAGACGCCTACCTGAGGCGCTGCCAGTCCGACGCCATTTGCTTCATACATAGTCTCTTTCATATCCTCAATCAGCTCTTTTATTCTGGGCGTCATCTCCTTAACTTCTCTGCACTTTTTCTCTAACATCGCGTCTCCTAACTGACGTATATTTCTCACTGCCATCTTATTTCCTCCTCTTTAAAACCCATTCATAGGATCAAAGTCAAATTGTATGATTACATTTCCAAATTCCCTATGCCGCCCCACAAACTGTTCCAGCACATCCTTGATTTGTATCAATACCAGATAGTCTTGATGTTTAAAATACAGAACCTTTCTGTATATATCCTTTACTTTTGCCACACCAGCATCTGCAGGCCCGATCATTTGAAGCCCGATAAGCTTTCCGTTCTCCTGCGCCTGCCGGATTTTTGCCGCCAGAAGTTCTGAACTTAAAATTGCCGTCATCTCATCTTCAGACGCTACCAGCATCACCAGCATATGCCCTATGGGTGGATACTGCATCAGCTCCCGGTAGCTGATCTCTATCTCATAGAACTTTTCATAATCCTGCTTCTGTGCCAGTTCTATGGCATAATGGTCAGGGCTGTAAGTCTGTATCACAACTTCTCCTGCCTGTTTTCCCCTTCCAGCGCGCCCTGCTGCCTGGGTGATAAGCTGAAACGTCCGCTCTGACCCATGAAAATCACTGACATGTAGAGACAGATCTGCTGCAAGAACGCCTACAAGAGTAACATTTGGAAAATCATGGCCTTTCACGATCATCTGTGTTCCGATTAAAATATCTGCCTCCTGATTAGCAAAAGATGATAAAATCTTCTCATATCCGTCTTTATTGCGGGTGGTATCCAAATCCATCCGCAATACCCGCGCACCTGAAAACCGCTTTTTGACAATTTCTTCTATTTTCTGTGTTCCCGCTTTAAATCCGCCTATATAATTTGAACCGCATTCCGGGCATTTTTTCGGCATATCACTGGTAAAACCGCAGTAATGGCACATCAGTCTGCCATTGTTATGCTGGCTCAGAGAAACGTCACAATGAGGACATTTCACTACATGCCCGCAGGCACGGCAGGATACAAAACCTGCCAGTCCTCTGCGGTTGATAAACAACATAATCTGCTGATGTTTTTTTAACCGCTGGTTCATCAGCTCCTGGAGCTTTTCACTGAGAATGGAACGGTTACCCTGTCTTAGTTCTTCCCGTAAATCCACAATATAACACCTGGGAAGCGGTTTTTCTTCAATTCTTTTTTCCAGGGTGAGCAGCACATAATTACCTGTTTTTGCCTGATAATAGCTGTCCATAGATGGTGTCGCAGAACCTAATACCACACTTGCATCAGCCATTCTGGCACGCTCAATTGCAGCTTCTCTGGCATGATATCTGGGTATTGTCTCACTCTTATAACTGTTCTCATGTTCCTCGTCTATTATAATAATCCCTAAATTTGAAAATGGTGTGAACAATGCAGAACGAGGTCCAATCATTACATCCACTTCTCCATTCTTGGCACGTTCAAACTGATCATACCGCTCTCCTGGGGACATTTTCGAATTCAAAATCGACACCCGTTCTCCAAACCGCTGATAAAAACGGAGCACCGTCTGATATGTCAGGGCAATTTCTGGAATCAGCACAATTGCCTGTCTGCCTCTTTTCACCACCTGCTCGATCAATTCTATGTATACAGCTGTTTTGCCGCTTCCGGTGACTCCCCGAAGCAGATATGTCTGATATTTTCCTTTGGAAAAGTCTTTCCAGATAACATCCACTGCCTGTCTCTGCTCTTCATTGAGAACCACTCGTTTTCTGCTCTGTTTCATTTCTCTCAGAGGGCTGCGGTATGCACGTTTTTCCTCCACTCTCAGGATACCCATATTCTCCATGGCGCGAATCACTGCTGCTGCTATATTCAGTTTCCTAGTTGCCACTTCATATGGCAGAGGATTCTGCTCCAAAAGACTTGATAAAAGCTTAGCCCTTGCCGTGTTATGCTTTTTCTCAAAAACTGCAAGAGACTCTCTCGCTTTTTTACGGCTCATTGCAAGCCATATAAATCTCTGTTTCTTCTCCCTGGATTTCTGTTTTACTGGCAGCACCGTTCTGAGAGCATGGTTCATAGTGCCGCCATAATTTTTCCGCATCCATGCCGCAAGAGCAATGAGCTGGGATTCTATGGCAATACTTTCTTTTACCACACCCTTGATTTCTTTTAATTTTGAGATGTCATACTCTGGCGTATCTGTAAGCTCTACTACAAAAGCCGTGCTCTTTCGGTCTCCGTTTCCAAAAGGCACTTCCACCTGCATTCCCACTTTAATTACATCCTGCTGATCTGTCGGTATCTTATATTGAAAGGTTTTGTCTAATTTTTCATGTGAAATGTCTATAATAACATTTGCGTATCTGGGCATATATTTTACCACCTGCTCATTGTATCATTTTATACCCGGTGCCAAAATTATCTGCTGTATCATTCATGCAGAATCTCCTGAATCAACACCCGCTCATCCATAGGATATTTCTTACCTTTGATTTCCTGATAATCTTCATGTCCTTTACCTGCCAGCACAATAATATCACCTGGCTGCCCATTGGCAATCACATAACGAATTGCCTCTTTCCGGTCTGGTATCTCAACATATTTTCCACTAGTCTTTGCCATGCCAGTTTTAATATCGTCAATAATGTCCTGCGGTTCTTCAAACCTTGGATTATCAGAAGTAATCACCGTCAAATCAGCAAGCCTGCCAGACACCTCACCCATCTCATACCGGCGCAGCTTGGATCGGTTGCCCCCGCAGCCAAACAGGCAGACTAGCCGGACCGGCTTATATTCCTTTAATGTTGTCAACAAGCTCTCAAGACTCATAGCATTATGGGCGTAGTCAATCATCAAGGTAAATTCTTCTGATACCTGGACCATCTCTATTCTTCCTTTGACTTTTGCCTCTTTCAATGCCTGTTTCATATCCTCTGTTCCTACCTCGAAATGGCGGCAGACAGCAATCGCTGTCAGAGAATTATAGATACTGAATCTGCCAGGCACATCTACCTCAACCTGAGCATTCACCAGCCCTTCTGCTGTATAAGAAACGCCAAGACAGCCTGGCCTCTTCACAAGCTGGGTATCGACGGCCCTAAGATCCGCCTGTTCAGAAAAGCCAAAGGTTTCCAGAGTACATGTATGCCCACTGAGCACCTGTTTCCAATGCTTATCGTCAATATTAACAATTCCTGTCCTGCACTGACGGAACAATAATCCCTTACAGGACATATATTCTTCAAAAGAAGAATGCTCTCCTGGTCCGATATGGTCTGGCTCAATATTTGTAAAGATGCCGATTTCAAAAGTAAATCCCGCTGTACGGTGCATCATCAGCCCTTGAGAAGATACTTCCATCACTACACATCTGCACCCTTCTTCTACCATCTGACGGAAGTATTTCTGAACAATATAAGACTCCGGCGTGGTATTATCTGCCGGAATCACTTTGTCTCCTATAATTGCTTCAATTGTGCCAATCAGTCCTGTCTTATAACCTGCACTCTCCAAAATTGATTTCACCATATAGGTGGTTGTGGTTTTTCCTTTCGTACCAGTGATCCCGATAACTTTCAGTTCTTCTGCCGGATGATGGAACCATGCGCAGGAAACCAGCGCAAGCCCATACCTGGTATCTTCCACTCTGATTACAGTTAGATGCTCTGGAGCCTCCACTTTCTCCTGCACCAGCACTGCTGCCGCACCTTTCTCTGCAGCTTCTCTGATGAAAATATGTCCATCCACTGCCGTTCCTTTGATGCATACAAACAGACAGCCTGGCACAACCTTCCTAGAATCGTACACCAATTCTGTAATTTCTATATCAGTATTGCCTTGCAGCACCTGACAATCCAGGCGTTTCAACAATTTTTCCAAATGCTCCATTGCTATTCCTCTTTTCTAATACGCATATTCATTTTATTATATGATATATCCGAGATTTTGGCAAGTTTTGCTTTTTTGTGTTTCTGTATTTTGCAATATGCCTCTGCTTCCACAGGCAGCAAGAGTCTCTAACACGGCACAATACCACCGTAACATAGAAGCCAATCGCTTCAAACCTTTCAGATCTTGGCACTCAAAAAACAACCACTTCCTTAATTATAGTAAAAGTGGTTGTTTTCCATAAATTAAAATTGATTGTACCGCAATTCACATTGATAATCCTGGAATAATGCGGAATCCCACGAAAAATATCTGTCTGTTTAAAATCTGTCTGTTACACTGTATGGTAAAACATCATGGTATCTTGATACGTACCGTCTTTCATCAAAAACCCCCCTGGCGCTTCACCAATTTTTACAAACTCAAGTTTTTCATAAAGCCTGACTGCTCTTTCATTTCCTTTCACTACTGCATTAAAAATTAACAGCCTATAACCTAGTTCTCCTGCTTTTGCCAGAGAATCTTTTACCAGCTTTTCCCCGATTTTAAATCCCCTCATCTGAGAGCGGACTGCATAACTTGCATTTGCCTGATGCCCGCAGCGTCCTATATTATTAGGGTGCAGAATATACAGACCTTCTATTCTGTTATTTACTCTTGCCACTCCCACATAATCCTGATTCTCAAAAAACTTTCTGCCGCTTTCTGCTGTAAGATTTTCTGTCTGAGGAAATGCTGCGCCTTCATCCACCACTTCATTCCAGATTTCCACCAAATCTGCCAGATCATTTTCTCTGTATTTTTCCACAATTACTTCCATACTATTATCTTCCTCACAACTAGTATTGTTTCTTCTTATAGATATATTACTATCTTAATCGTTATTCTTCTATCTTATCCTCTCCCGCAGCAAAACACCTGCTGCCAGCAGCAGCAGAGATGCAGCCAGCATTATTGGCACAAAGTCATATCCACCCTTCATCATCTGAAACAATGCAAATTTCCCCAGATATCTGGACGATCCTATATTAACCACGAAATAGAGGATGGAGATCATATAGCCCAGTATCACCTGATTGGTCACTGCGCTGACAAAAAATCCGATACTGCCCAAAAAAAGAATCTCTGCAAAAGAACCTATCCATAACTGTCTCATAGAAAAATCACTGCCATTTCTCTGCATAATCTGTGTAAAAACCGTGACAACAGCGGCAACTAACACTACTGCCGTCAGAATTCGAAGCAGATAAAGCTGCCACATAGGCATTGCCTTAGACCGCTTTAGAAGCCAGATTTCTTTGTTCTGCTCTGGCATAAACAACGGCGTCAGCAAAATAATTCCAGTAAAAGCGATATACATCTCCATCACCTTCGCTGCCTGGAAAGCCTCAAGATTCCGAAAACTCACAAAAAAACCCGACAAACTGCAAAACAGAAACGCCAGCAGCAAATGGAGGATATACTGTCTCAAGATAAAACTACTTTCTGCCTTTAAATATCTTTCCATAAACAGTGCCTCCTTCCCTGCGCTTCTTCTCATAGATTACAACCGTAAGAGCCACTACTGCCAATGATAAGACAGCGTAAAATCCTCTATTGAATAAAAGTTCCTGTCTCTGGAGCCAAAACTCTGTGGTTCCACCCAGAACATTCCACCGGGCAATGAGATGAAGCCCAAAATTTCCCTCAAGATATACTGAAGAAAAAAGACTTGCAATAGCCCAGAATACTTGAACAAAAATGGAAATGACGTTTTCCGTAAGCTCTGTAATAAAAAAAGATACCGCCAGAACTATCATAATTTCTGGCAGCAGCCAGATTCCGCTGTATTTTAAAAAGGCAAAAAGATCCGGTGCAGCCCCTATCGTTTTTGCATGGTACTGATAAGGCATCTGCATCACAAAAGCAGTCATAATAACTGGAAAAAATGCCATGCACACATTGGCAAGATATCTGCTTCCGATAATTTGAAAAGCTGAAATTTTATGGGCAAACACCACTTGTGATACCTGGGCACGCTTATCCCTGAGGCAGCGTGTAACTCCCAGAAAAATAGGCAGTATTGACAGCACAATTCCCGCATAGTCACAGAACAGCCTTGCGATTGCCCCGGTAACTCTGTCTTTGGTACAGAGAGATTCAAACGCTTCCACTGCCTGTTCATAAGTCATAGGAACTGCCACTCCTCTGTCCAGCAAATTCTTTTGATAAGAGCTTCCCCCACCTATAATATCACATACTTCTTCCATAATATCACAAAAATCATCATAACTGAGCTCTTCCAGAGGAATCACGGAATATGCAGTCTGTGCCTGCATGGCCTCCTGGACGCTGTTCTGAGCATAATTAGAATAGTGTGTCTCCATCTCTTCTACCACTTGCTCCCAGTTCTTCCCTGTACAATTTTCTATCATTGATGTTATCTTGGCAAGCTCGCTCTCATTGAGAGTCACTTCCCTATAAAATCCCATAGGATAGGTAGCATAAGAATTATTATATGTCTCCATCACCAGCTCTGCCAGCGCTTTCTCCATAATAGCAGATTTATCCCTGCTGTTTGTTATACCATAGCTTTCCAGCCCTGGCTGAGACTTCTCCATGTTCTCTGTAATTTCACCGCTTAACTGGCTGGTAAGAAACATAACAAAAACCACCACATAAATATAATATACCATGCTCTTTAAAATCTGTTTGCACTCTTTTAAAAATAATGTACCAAACATACTTCCACCTCCCTAAACACTGCCTGTCAAAGCAGAAGCATGATTCATCAGGTACATATAGGCGTCTTCTACATCCGCCTGTCCGAGCTTTGCCCCTTTTGCAGGAGGTTCTTCGGAAATAATCTTAATATTCGCCGTACTGCCATTGGTGAGAATGCCTGTAACTAGAAATTGTTCCCGCATCATGGGAAGTTCCATAACAGAGACTTCCATCGTATATACCTTTCCTTCTACGGAATCAAGAAGCCTGGAAACTGTTCCCCGAAACAGAATTTCTCCCTGATTCAGCACTGCAATATTTTCACAGGTAGCTTCAATATCTCCCACAATATGAGTAGATAAAATCACAATTCGATCTCTGGCAATCTCACAGAGCAGGTTGCGGAACCGAACCCTCTCTTCTGGGTCCAGCCCCGCAGTAGGCTCATCTACTACAATAATCTGCGGATCATGGATAATTGCCTGGGCAATGCCAAGCCTGCGCTTCATACCTCCGGACATGGTTTTTACCCTGGTCTTGTGCTGTTCTTTCAAATTTACTTTTTCCAGCATCTGCGGCACCTTCATCGCACGCTCTTTCTTACTCATGCCAGACAAAACAGCAAGGTAGTCCAAGGCCTCGTAGACGCTCATATTTCCATACATGGAAAAATCCTGCGGCAGATATCCAATCATTTGCCTGATTTCCCTGCACCGCTCTACTGGAATTCCACACAATTTGATATCTCCACTGGTCTTTCGAGTCAAGGTGGTAAGAATCTTCATCAATGTCGTTTTGCCAGCTCCATTGGGCCCAAGCAGTCCAAACATTCCCTGCTCAATCTCCAGATTTATCTGTTTTAACGCCTGCTTTTTTCCATAATTTTTAGATAAATTCTTAATTTCAATCCTGGTGTCCATGTTAAAACCTCTCTTTCCTGACAGAAATACCTGCAAAATACGAATCATACAGCCACTTCTTTACTCTACACACAGTATAAAAAGAATTTATCTATAAATTCCCTACAAAAAACAAATTTATCCTTGTACCGTTTACTGTTCCGTTACACCTTCTTATTAAATATAGACAGATTTTCACTCTCCTCTACGCTGAAAAATTTCTCACGGTCATTATGAGGAAACAGCATCTCCATATACAAACTTCCCAAAAGCTCTTTTACAGTCTCTGTGTCTACTTCTGGTATCGGAAGCTCTTCCTTTTCCAGTTTACCAAGATTGGCAAGAACTGCCTCGATTTTCTGTTTGTCCGGCACTGGTTTCTCCATAATAGGAATTGGGCGCAGCGGCACAAACGGTTTCTGCTCCTGACTCTTCTTAGGCTGCAGAACTTCCTTTGCCTCTGGCATCTTATAGACAATATTTTTACATGTCTTCTCAAAACATTCTGGATCATATTTGGAAAGATATTTCAGATCCTCCATGGTCAATGTGCGCTTGTTATGTATCTTGATATAAATATTTACTAATCGTGTATCTTTTCCCATAACCACCCCTCCTTGCCATTTCCCATATTATTATTATAATTTTAGCCCGTCAAGGGCAGAAAGTCAACCTTTCCGCCCCTGATATTGCTGCCAGTATCTCTTCTCTTGGTACATTTCATCGTAAACGCACATCATGACAGCAGCAGGAAGTTTTGTGGCTCTGTTTTGGTAACCTGCTCTGTAATTTCTGCAAAACAACTCAAATGTAGATAATCCACAGATACGGTCTATCGGATAGCTGCACTTCTGATAAGCGCCCTCGCTGTAACAGGTAGCAGAAGATTCAAACAGAAAATAAGTATTTTCCCCATCGCAGACCAGTTCCTCAGCCATAGGCGGAAATCTGCTGGATTTATATTGATAATACAAATTTTTTCCGGTATTCTGATCCTGTATAATATCATAAAAATAAATTTTTGAGTCAAAATACCTCCCTTTGGAGGTAGTTACTGCCATCAATGTCTTTCTGCCCATTTCTAAAAAAACTGCACCGTTGGCATATTCAGGGATGGATACCTGTTCCTGTTTATTTAATTTATATCTGCTGCCCTCTTTCGTTTCTTCTTTCATAATTTCAAATCCTCTCAGCGTACCTTTTCTGCTGATTCTGTTAGAGTACGTCCCCACCCAGAGTTTTCCCCTATGATAAGCCAGGAAAGAGGCAACGCAGCCGCAGTCCACGTTCTGGTCGTACTCTTTCAGTTCATAACTGCTCTGCCCTGAATTGACCGCATCTCTGATAACATTATAAGAAACAAGGCTGCACTTTTGGGTGGTGCTTTTGGCAATCCACACATTTTTGCCGTCAAATGCCACCCCACCTACGTGATTAATATCTGGCAGTACTATGGTTGTTAAAAGTCTGCGGTTTCCAGGATTTCGGTTAGACAAAACATATATTACGGACCTGCTGACTTTATAGTCCTTACTCTTTCTATATGATTTTCCATTATCATAGGCAGTAATCAGCATATAATCTCCCGCCACACAAATTCCCTGCGGCACCATCTGGCTGCAGGGCTCTCCCAGCACATCTGTAACTTCCAGTCCTGGTATTGCTGTAGAAACTTCTGGCTGATACAGGGAAGCAAACTGGCGGTATTGTCTCAGAGTATTTTGAAACTTTTGCTCAAATCGGTATTTTGTGCTGGTAATCCCTTCTTCCTCAGTCTCTTTTTCTATTTTATGGAAAAAAGAAACGGCCGTATGAAACCTGTCTTCTGCCAGCAGAAGAACCCACACAGCCGTTATCATATACAACATTACTCCACATTTGAATATTACATTTTTATTACACATTTTTGTCATATCTTTGCCGCCTTTGTAATATTTTGACAATTTATCTATTGTTATCATTAGTATAACCAATATTTTTATAGACAGCATTAACAATAAATGTATAAATTGTAAACATTTTTATGGATATTTTTTCCTATTATTAATTTTTTTCATCGTCATTTTGATGACAGTATATTTAAAATGGCATCCAGAATTCTGTCTGCAGCCTTCTCTTTGCTCATTTTTTCCAAAGGGATGCTGTCAGAATCTGTAATCAGTGTAAGTACATTGGTATCTGTCCCAAAACCTGCTCCCTCCACTTTCAGATTATTTGCCGCCACAAGATCCAGATGTTTCTTCATGAGTTTTGCCCTGGAATTCTCCTGCAGATCACGAGTTTCCATAGAAAATCCACACAGACAGGCATGAATTTCTCCCCTCTGTTTCTTCTCGCCAAGTTCTCCCAGAATATCCCTGGTGCGTTCTAATGTAATACTGGCTGCTTTGTCTGATTTCTTAATTTTATCTTCTGCAGTCTCAGCAGGGCGGTAGTCTGCCACTGCTGCTGCCTTAATAATAATGTCTGAAAAGGAGGCTCGTTCCATCACGGCTTGATACATATCCTCCGCCGATACCACATTAACCACCTCTGTAAACATAGGACTCTGCAATGATGTCACACCTGTCACTAATGTCACTTCAGCCCCTCGCAGCATGGCACGTTTCGCCAGAGCATACGGCATTTTTCCTGTAGAATGATTGGTGATAAAGCGCACAGGATCAATCGCTTCCTGAGTGGCTCCAGCCGTAACCAGGACCCTTTTGCCCTCCAGATCCTTCTCATGAGCCAGCTCACGCAGCACATACTCCACCAGCACTTCTTCTGCCGGAAGTTTTCCATCCCCCATATCACCATTTGCAAGCATTCCGTTATCAGGCGGTATTATAAGATACCCATAATTCTCCAATTTCTGCAGATTATCCTGTACAATTGGATTATGGTACATGTTATGATTCATAGCAGGAGCTACCAGCGTCCTGCAGGTACATGCCATAACGGTAGTGCTCAGCATATCATCTGCAATCCCTCCCGCAATCTTGCCGATAATATTCGCTGTAGCAGGGGCTATCAATACCAGGTCAGCCTGTTTTGCCAGCGCCACGTGTTCTACAGAAAACTCAAAATTCCGGTCAAAAGTATCTATCAGACATTTATTGCCTGTCAGAGTTTCGAAAGTGGTCGCCGTGATAAAATTCGCAGCATTCTCTGTCATCAATACGTGAACCTGGCAGTGCATTTTTTTCAGCATTCTGGCCACGTTTGGCATTTTGTAAGCAGCTATCCCGCCTGTTACTGCCAGCAGCACTGTTTTTCCTTGCAACATTTTTCTATTCCTTTCCTATTTACACTCTGGTAATGCCTGTTTATCCGATCTGTCCATGTTTCTCATAAGTAGTAATTCTGGAAATCTTATTGTCCTCATTCACAAATACAACCTGAGGCTTAAAATGTAACGCTTCTTCTGGTGTCATCTGGGCATACGCCATAATAATTATATGGTCTCCTGTTAAAACCTGCCTAGCAGCCGCCCCATTCAGACAAATCATGCCGCTTCCAGGTTCGCCGGCAATGGTGTAGGTCTCAAAACGGTTTCCGTTTTCAATATCCACAATCTGAACATTTTCATATTCCAGAATTCCCGCTGCCTCCATCAATTCGGGGTCAACTGTGATGCTTCCCACATAATTTAACTCTGCCTGTTTGACCACTGCACGGTGAATTTTTCCTTTTAACATTTTTAAATACATAAAGATACTCCTTTCGTGTTTCTCACAGCTGGTTATCCCTA
>CAJUCK010000042.1:23160-23752 GCA_910585395.1 uncultured Lachnospiraceae bacterium | reverse complement strand
TGCCATTCATCATCCCACGATATGCCCGTAGATGCGGGAATGACTGTGGCATACAGAGTTCCTATGTTGAGAATGACAACCAAAACTGCAATTTCCACTTTTCTGGCTGCGATCTCCCGATAACATACCAGAAAAGCTGTAAGTTCCAAAATCACAAATACAGCTGCATATCTTCCCCAGAAAAATGTGTCTCCACTGTAACATATAAATGCAATAAGCCGTTCTGCCCCAACTGCAAGAACGGCTGCCGCAAGAAAGATTACCGCCAGTTTTTTGAAGTCTTTTGAAATTTCAGGCAGATGCATTTCCTTATTTGTGATCCACTTCATTTAATTTTTCTCCTTTAATATAAAAATGCATGAGAAATTTCGCCAGCCAAACCGGCCAGAATTTCAAAAACATGGCATAATCTTCTTTTGCACGTATATTCCCCTCTTTGATAGTGTTTGTGGTTTCAGAACCTTCATGTACACGATGGCAGGTCAGCGGTTTGGAGGAATAAGCAAACTCCCCCTTTTCACGGGAGAGTTTTTCCCATTCTTCCCAGTCCAGATTACTTCGAAACTGCGATTCAAATACGGTACCTGGAAGG
>CAJUCK010000042.1:0-23074 GCA_910585395.1 uncultured Lachnospiraceae bacterium | reverse complement strand
AGGCAAGCACGCATCTCTTAAAAAAAGAAATTCCCTGAAACTTCTTAATTCTGAGGGGCAGAAGCATCAGCCGTTTTACCTTTAACATTGTGCTTTTTTTTACGACCTCAGCATTCCTAAGCTCATAATAGTCTGCAAAATAAATCAGGGGATGCCTGGTTCTGTTAAGTTTCTCCAACATATCAGATACATAGTCAGGAAGATATCTGTCATCCTGATGTGCCAGTGTCACCAGCCTTGTCTTGCTGTGATGATAAGCAAAATTCCAGTCCCCTGCAATGCCGGAAGGCCCTTCATTCACAAACAATGGCAGCTGGTATTCTTTGGCAATGTCTCTGATATATTCATTATCTGTGGCTGTAGTTATTATAATATTCGTAGATACTGTCTGATTTTTCAACGATTCAATACATTCCCGCAGATAAGGGCTCTCTTTATAAGCGCACACTGCAAATGTATGATCCTTGGCTCCAAATTCCATGTTTTTCTTCCTATTTATCCTGATACATATCTTCGTAGTACTTCTGATAATCACCGCTGGTTACATTCTTCATCCATTCTTCATGTTCAAAAAACCAGGCGATAGTTTTACGAATTCCTTCTTTGAACATTGTTTCCGGCTCCCAGCCAATTTCAGCCTTAATCTTATCTGGCGCAATAGCATATCTCCTGTCATGCCCTTTACGGTCTTCCACATAAGTAATCAGGTCTTTGCTTACAAGCTCTCTTCTGGGATCTCCCTCTGGAAGCATTTCCTGCAGTGTCTCAAGAATAATATTGATAATTTCAATATTCTGTTTCTCATTGTGTCCGCCAATATTGTATGTCTCACCCAGTTTTCCCTGTTCCTGAACCATATCTATTCCCTTGGCATGATCATCCACATACAGCCAATCCCTCACATTCTTTCCATCACCATATACAGGAAGTTTCTTTCCCTGCAGTGCATTATTGATAATCAGAGGGATCAGTTTCTCTGGGAACTGGTAAGGTCCATAGTTGTTGGAACAGTTGGTAATATTTGCCGGAAAATGATAGGTGTCAATATAAGCCTTTACCAAAAAATCAGAACTCGCTTTGCTTGCCGAATATGGACTGTGGGGATCATAGGGAGTTGTCTCATAAAAATATCCTCCCTCTTCTTCAAGTGAACCATACACTTCATCCGTAGATACATGAAGAAATTTCTTACCCTCTTTATAAGATCCATCCTCCTGCTCCCAGGCTGCTTTCGCACAGTTCAGCATTACTGCCGTGCCCAGAACATTAGTTTGCACAAATATTTCCGGGCTCTTAATGCTCCTGTCTACATGGCTCTCAGCCGCAAAGTGCACCACCCGGTCAATATCATTATCTTCAAAAATTCTGCTGATTGCTTCTTTGTCACAGATATCAGCTTTTACAAAAGTATAATTATCTCTGTTTTCTATCTCTTTCAAATTCTCCAGATTACCTGCATAAGTAAGCTTGTCCACATTGATAATGCGAATCTGGTCATCATACTTGCGAAACATATATAAAATATAATTAGAACCGATAAATCCTGCTCCTCCAGTCACCAGATAAGTTCTCATATTATTTTCTCCTTTTCTTATCGCTTTCTTAATAATATTATGCTTTTAAAGCATTTATAAATTTTCAATATATACTTTTAAGGCCTCTTTCCAATCTGCCATTTGGAAATCACTGGTCAGTCTCAGCATATAATTGTCCAGGATGGAATAAGCTGGACGAGGCGCCTGATTAGGATTCATCTTACAGTATTCTTCCGTAGTTACCCGCTCCACCACTGTATTTTTTCCAGCAAGACGGAACGTTTCCTCTGCAAGGTCTGCCCAGCTGCAGCTTCCCTCACAGGTTGCATGAAACAGTCCATAATTCTCTGTGGGCTCCAGAAAATGAATCATTTTCGCCAATTCCACTGCACTAGTGGGACTTCCAAGCTGATCATTTACAACTGTAACCTTTTCATGATTTTCTGCAAGCCGCAGCATAGTTTTTACAAAATTTTTACCGTCGCCATACAGCCATGCTGTCCGCAGGATAAAATATTTCCTGGAAAAATTTTTTACAAAATTTTCTCCCTCCAGTTTTGTCTTGCCATAAGCGCTGTTAGGACCTGGCTCGTCAAATTCTGTATAAGGTCTGGTTCCATTTCCGTCAAACACATAATCGGTAGACACATGGATTAACTTTGCATCCACTTCCGCTGCTGCAATACTCAAGTTTCTGGCACCAATGGCATTGATCTTATATGCACTGTCCCATTGCTGCTCACACAGATCCACCGCTGTATGTGCCGCGCAATTGATAATAACGTCCGGTCTGGTATCACGCACCATAGCAAGCACTTCTTCTACATTTGTGATATCCAGCGCCGCCACGCCTTCGCCTGCCTGTACATCTGTATTGATAAATTCCACTTCTTCTGTATTATATTCCTGATTGACTGCCCTTCCAAGCTGGCCGTTGCAGCCTGTCACCAATATTTTTTTCATATTAGTTTCCTCCTGTTAATCGAAGTGCCTACAACATCCGATGAAATAAAAACAGCATTCGCATAATAATCTCATCGAGCAGGCTCTGTCTGTATATGCTGCGGTTCCAGAGAATCTTTATTATACCCGGAAAATGTTCTGCTCTCAAAACACTCTGCACCAGCAAATCTTTCTCCATATCTCCCTGATAAAGCTTTGCAAAATCTGTAAGCTGTCCTTTTAATTTTCCCCGATTTTTCTTAAGATATGCTGCTTTCGACTGGACTTCTCCCCAAAACCCTGGTTTGGCGCCTATCACATTTTCCTGATGCTGTCTATAATAAATATATGCCTGTTCATCAAATATGACTTTTCCCACATACGACGCTGCCAGATACGTCCACCAATCATGCAGAATGGCATGGTCTGGCACTTTGCTTTTCAATATCTCTGCCAGTTCCTGATTCATGACAGCCGTACATCCGGTACAGATACATTCCACAACTGCATTTCCAAATCCCGGTTTCCGTTTTCTGTTATCCTGTTTGTTCATAGGATTCCCAGTGCTGTCCACCAAAATCTTATTGCTGCAGTACAGGGCAGGACCTCTTTCCTGTTCAAGTTCTGCCACTGCCTTTTCTATTTTCTGTTCCAGCCAAATATCATCCTGGTCACAGAACCCAACATAATCAGCATCACTTTTTTTCAGCAATTCAAAAAAGCTTTTTGCCACCCCCAGATTTGTTCCCAGATACACATGTATATTTTCATATTTATCACTGTATTTTTTGAGAATCTCCCTGGTCCTGTCTTTTGAGCCGTCATCTCGTATCAGAATCTCCAAATTGATCCAGCTCTGTCTCAAAAGGCTCTCAATTTGTTCTTCAAGAAACTTTTCTCCGTTATATGTTGACATGAGAATCTGAACTTTCTTATTATTCATAGGTTCCTGCTATTCTCCTAGACCGCTTTCTACAGCTGAGACCACTGCCTGCAGGGCCTCCTGCTCATCATCGCCTTCACACACAAATTCAATGGAATCTCCCGACTTAATGCAGGCGCCCAAAACACTCAGAACACTTTTGGCATTGGCTGTCCCTCCTTTGAAATTAAAGGTAATCAGCGCTTTATATTTTACTGCTTCTTTACATAAAATTCCTGCCGGGCGCAAATGCAGCCCAGTAGGATTTTTTATTGTTACTTTCTGACTCACCATAACATTTCCTCCAATACATCTTTTGCTTTCATTACAGCATATTCCTGCGGATCAGATTCGCAAGATCTTTTGCCTCCCTGTTAATTTCCTCCAAATTTTTACCCTCAATCATAACCCTGACCAGTGGTTCCGTGCCTGAAGGGCGGATAAGAACTCTGCCTTCTCCTGCAAATTTCTTCTCCAGCTTCTGAACTGCCTGGGCAATTTCAGGATAATCCATAAAATGTTCTTTCTTATGGTTCGGTACTTTGGCATTTACCAATGCCTGTGGCAGCACTTCCATAATCTGCGCAAGCTCTGACAAAGGTCTGCCTGTATGAACCATCACTTCCAGCAGATGAAGGGCGCTGAGCAGCCCGTCTCCTGTGGTATTCTCATCAAGAAAAATAATATGGCCGGACTGTTCTCCTCCTATATTATAACCGTTTTCTCTCATATTCTCTAACACATAGCGGTCTCCTACTTTTGTCTGTTCAATGTGAATACCGCATTTCTCGCCCATAAGAGTAAAACCCAGATTACTCATTACTGTTCCAACGATGGTGTCTTTTTTCAATCTGCCCTGCTTTTTCATATCATTTCCGATAATCGCCATAATCTGATCACCATCCACAATATTCCCTTTCTCATCCACAGCAAGCATACGGTCTGCATCCCCGTCAAAAGCAAGTCCTACATCTGCTTTCTCATAGACTACCCGCGCGCGAAGTTCATCCATATGTGTGGAACCGCAGTTCGCATTGATATTTGTTCCATCAGGACTTATATGCAGCTCCACAAGATTCGCTCCAAGTCCTTTCAAAGTCTCCACTGCTGTATAATGGGAAGCTCCCTCTGCACAGTCGACAACAATTTTCAGCCCGTTCAGCTCAACCGGAACGGTCTTTTTCATAAAAAATACATATTCTTCTCTGGCTTCAAAGCGATAACTGATATTTCCGATTCCAGAACCGATCGGCATTGGAACATCCTTCATTCCATTTTTAATCAGAGCTTCAATCTCATCTTCAAGCTCGTCAGAAAGTTTATACCCTTCACCATTAAAAAACTTAATACCATTAAATTCCATGGGATTATGTGAAGCAGAAATGACTACTCCTGCATCTACCTTGTGCTTTTTCGTGAGGTAGGCAATCGCAGGTGTGGGCATTACTCCCATGTACACTGCATTTGCGCCAACAGAACAAATCCCTGCCATCAATGCATTTGCCAGCATCCCTCCAGATATTCTGGTATCGCAGCCTACAATAATCGTCGGCTGATGCGCTTTCTCCCTGGTCAGTACATATGCTCCTGCCTGCCCCAGCTTCATAGCCAATTCAATTGTAAGCTCTGTACCTGCAACTCCTCTTACTCCATCTGTTCCAAACATTCTTGCCATAATCTTTACCTCTGATCTTTATTTTTTATTCTCTATCCTGATTTCTATTCATCCTCTTCCCTGGAATCATCATCTCTGTCCGCGGGACGCTCTTGGGAACCTTCTTCTGAATCCTCCCCCTGCTCAGCGTCTGAATTGTTTCCGGGAGTTTCTGCCACTGCATTTTTATCTATAATATTAAACTGTATATTCACCTGATTTACCAATTCAATTTTATCCCCTGGCAGATTAAGCGTAAGCCGTCTGGTATATGTGCCTGGCTGTAAGTCTGTCACATCCAAAATAGCCTCTATATCTTCCTTTTTTAATTTATCCAGCTCTTCTTCCAAAGCCCGGACGTTAACATTTAATGTTTCTGTACTGAATTTCACTTCAAAGTCGCTGGGCAGCCCGGTAATTTTCACATCCTTTACTGGAAAATCAATATTCTTCGTTATCTTGCGTTCAATAATGGCCTTCACAGCAATCTGATTTGCACTTTCATCCACCAGTGAAATACCCAGCTCCTGCAGATATGGCATAATCTCAATAGAAATCTCCACGTCACTGCTGGCTCCATCTATGTTAATCATTTCTGCCGGTATGTTAATCGCACTGATTCCATTAAGTATTGCGGCATCTCCCTTTACCAGCACTGAATCTGGCGCGTATTCTACCGCTCGGTATTCGTAACCGGCTGCCGGCGTTCCGCTGACCTGAAAACGGACAGGTATCTTCTTCGTACTAAGAATCTTCGCTCGTATGGTCACCACTGACTGATTCATCTCCAGCAGTTCAGATGTAATTACCAATCCATTCTCATCATAAAGAAGCGGCATCACATTATCTGAAACATCACTGGAAATGCCATCTACATTGATGTTTGCTGCGACTCTGTTAATCCTGGATACCACAGAAGCCGGACCGGAAATTTTCAGCAGATTCGGCGTCACCTCCACATTTCCGATGGCACTGCCATCTGCAGGAGTTCCTGTAGTTTCCGGAGAAATTATAAATTTCTTCTCCAGGCGTTCTTCCAGAGTTATCTGCATATTTACTGTTTTTCTAATGATATCAATCCGTCTCTCATTTTTTCTGGCGCTGACTTCAATCGGTACCAGTTTGGCGTCTCCATCCTGGCTTAAATCCACCTGACTTAAATCTGCAGTCACGTTAAAGTCACTGGAAGACATATTTTCTACATAGCTTCTAGGACCTGTAATATAAAACAATGCAATATCTGAATCTTCTACAATGTTGGGAACTTTCCCCATCTTTGTGATGACATCCTTATTCAAAATCTCCACTGGTACAGAAAAAGATTTTGTAGCTTCAGGATCAGCCACATTCACCACCATCAGCCAAAGCACCACAGAAAATAGAAGGGACAAAAGCTTCAGTCCCGGATTATTTGCCAGATGTTTCATCATTTTTCGGAACATTCCGCATCCTCCTTTTCCATATTCGGAATCTTGCCACATCCATAGCACCTTTTCGAATAAAATTCAGCTTTCCTTTCAGATACTCTGCGTCCACGTTCCGATATAATTCTCCTCCAATAGCGATGGATACATTTCCAGTTTCCTCAGATACTACAATTGTCAGTGCGTCACAAACTTCACTGATACCCACTGCCGCCCGGTGTCTGGTTCCAAGTTCCTTGCTTAATTCCATGTTATCAGACAGCGGCAGATAACATGTAGCTGATACTACCCTGTTTCCTCGTACAATAACAGCACCATCATGCAATGGTGTATTATGTTCAAATATGTTGATCAACAGCTGACTGGATATCAATGAATCTAATGCAATTCCAGTCCTCTCGTATTCTCCGAGCACAACGTCCTGTTCCACAACAATCAACGCGCCCGTCTTTACTTTTGCCATTTCATAGGTGGCTTTTACAATCTCATTGGTAACCCGCTCACTGAATCTCTCCTGATTTTTTTGTGAATCAAAGGAAAACAAAGAAGTAAGGAAATTCTTCTGCCCAAGCTGCTCCAGTGCACGGCGCAGTTCTGGCTGAAAAACAATTATAATTGCTATTACTGCCACATTAATAGTCTTGCCTGCAATCCACAGAATTGTATTCATCTGGAACATTGCTGCTATCATCACAAAAATAAGCACTACAATAATTCCTTTTAGCAAGTTCCATGCCCTGGTCTTCTTTACCCATACCAGAATATTATAGATCAGAAATGAAATAATAATGATTTCTGCAATATCAATTTTAGTTATTTGAGGTCTATTAATCCAAAACAGATATTTAGACGCAAAAGCATTTACAATTGCGAACAATTCCTGCAGCATAATTCCATTCCTTTCTTCTTTATATCAATATATCAGTCCAGCAGATCCTGGTCAATGTCCAGTTCCTCTGCCAGTTTTCTGCGGTTCACAGTCGTTTTTTTTCTGGGAGTAATCTGCTTCACCCGTTTATCTTTCCTTGCCACATATACTTTGGGAACCGCTTTTACAAAATAATAATATTCATCATCTTCAAATTGTACCCGTTCTATTCTGGAATAATCCAGATTATAGAAAAAGAATTCCAGAATCAGGGAAATAACAATTGATATCAGTGAACCTGCAATCACCCAGGGGATATTTTCAGGCATCCCCAAAAGGACATACCCTGTCAGCAAAATCACAATCTGCACCAGATTTCCCATAAATAACCCGATTCTCCAGGCATAATTCACTGATTGTCTGCGTATGAAATAGACTACCAGAGCGGTAACAAGAAATGCGGCAGTCAAAAGATACATTTCCTTATTCTCTGTCAGCACCTTCAAAGCCGCTGCAAACTTTGCCATTCCTTCGGCTTCCTCTACAGATGTAAAGTTCATAATATTAATTTTGACGCCTTTCATATAGAAATATGACACAGCGCCGCATACTGACGCAAGGTAAGATATTGGTTCCCGCATCAGTCCAGAAGCCACCGGTATTACCTGCGGTATATTAAAAAAGCATAAAATTGGCGTAAGTATCACAAGATATCCATTTTTAGACGCAAATTTTCCATATAGAAAAAATAACAGCAGGAATAGGCACAAACCTATCCCACAAGCTTCCAAGGAAAGAGCTGACAAATGAAGTAAAATCAATATACAGGCTAATAATACCATAACATTTATCGGCAAAAAGGTACATACAAGCGCCAAAAGCAATGCCACAGCGGGATGCGTCAGCTTTTTCATATATCCCATCTGACTGCTGATCAGAAAAAATGCCGCTAGTCCCAGTGCAAATTTCACACCTGCCACAAAATATATCTCATATTTTCCGACAATTTCCCGCAGTCTCTCTCTTATCTCCAACAAACCTGTCATTTCCAACCCTCCGAAGGCTGTGTTCTCTCTTCCTTCTCTTGAAGTTTCTGCACTCTTTTCAATGCAGAATAATACTTTTTCACACTGGCTGTGGCTTTCGTATAGCGCCGGTTATATATCAGAAAAGCAATCGCCTGATACAGCACGGTAAAAGCTGCATACCAAATCAAAACAGAAATTCCGAAAGAAATCAGATTCCCATCTCCTAAAATTTTCGTAATATTCTCCATATCGTACAGAATCCAGCACAAACACAAAATACCAAAGGCTATCGTGGATGTAATAAATGTCTTAAGCATTTCCAAACTCACATAGTCCCTTCGGTAATACTGCTTCACCGGCATATATTCTTTTCCTTCGCCTTCTTCGTAACAGACCATCTTGGTCATAAGTCGAATCCGTTCTTCATTCAGCATAAACTACACCTTCTGGAATTTCTTAATTATCCAAAAATCTCATTCTGTCCTTCCCATGGCTGTCCTTTGGCTTTGATATCAAAGTTCCAGAAGACCGTTTGATGGCGCCAGACAGATCATTGTGAAGGCTTGTTTTGCATTTACTGCAGAACCTTCCGCTTAAAATCTTAGCCCCGCATCCTTCGCACTCCAGAGTAATCTGTGATTCTTCTGTAAATGTAAGACGTTCCTCCCGGACCCATTGTTTAATCTGTTTTACCGAAACATCATTCTCTTCTGATACCACGCTCAATGACGCTTTTGGATTCTGCCTCAAAAAATCCTTAACATTTTGAAATTTCTCTTCCAATTTGGCAACGCAGCCTTGACACAATGGCATTCCTCCATTATAGTTAAAAAGTCTTCCACAGCCTTTGCAATTTCTAACTTCCATATCTTCAACCCTCCTGATAACCTTTTCCGATACTGAGACTCAAACAATAAACTTCGCTGACACCTGACAGTCTAAGTTCATTTGCTGCCTCATTCATCGTACTTCCTGTCGTATATATATCATCTATTAACAAGATATGGTCTAATTGTACCTTATTTGCTCTCGTTTTAAAAGCCTTTTTCAAATTATTTTTACGTTCTTGATCATTTAATTCTTTTTGCGCCCTGGTATTCCGCACTCGAACTAAAAGATTCCCATATACTGGTATCCCTGTGTGGCGGCTTAACTCTCTGGCAATAAGGTAGGCTTGATTAAACCCTCTCTGTCTGTATCTTCTTGGCGATAACGGTATGGGCACCAAGGCTTCAATTCTGCATCTCTTCATCCAGCCGCCATATACCCGCGCCAGCTCTCTGCCATAATATCGAGCATATTCCCGACGCCCCTGATATTTAAATCGATAAATCGAATGCTTTACTTCTCCCTGATAAACCCATAACGCCTTTCCCTGCCGAAATTCCAAAGAATGTCTCCTGCAGTCATAGCAGTACTCCTGCCTCTGATCCTTCAAGGGTTTTCCACATTTTTTACAGACAGGCTCTTGAATATATTCAGGCTTTCTGCTGCAGGAAGAGCATACCAGGTCCTGGCATACCAGCAGAGACGACAGCAGTACCTTATCACAGAACGGGCATCTGGGGGGAAAGAGAATATGTATTAAATTTTCTATATAAATTTTCATTGTACATTTCTGAAACTACCTCTCAAGCTCCCTTATACTAACACAGTTCCACTCATGTTTCCATAAATTTTTTCTTAAAATTTCTTAAATTGATTAAGGTGTGAAAAAGTTTGCGTTAACCCTGACGGACAATTCAGACCATTTTCACACCTTAACACAAATTACAGCTATTCAGCCCTCACTTAAATCTCTGCCATTCCCTGTAATACTGTCAACTTGTCATGGCTCAACGATTCCTAAATACTTTCCGTTTCCTTCAGCCGCTCTTTGAGTCCGGTGTAACGCTTATGTTCACTGATATTTTGTATCATCTGCTGAAATGTTGCATCATTTCCCACCAGTGTCACACATCTCTTGGCCCGAGTTACCGCTGTATATAGCAGGTTGCGGTTCATCAGCATTTTAGGACCTGTAAGCAGAGGAATCACCACTGCCGGATACTCGCTCCCCTGAGATTTATGAATTGTAATGGCATAGGCGAGTTCAAGTTCATCCAACTGTTTGAAAGAATAATCCACTATCCTTCTCTCTTCAAATTCTACTGTAATAATTTCTTGATAAGCGCTGATACTGCGAATAATTCCCATATCTCCGTTGAATACTCCCATCCCCTTATCAATGGCAAGTCCATACCTGCTGCGAATTTCCCACTCCAGCTGATAATTATTTTTAATCTGCATGACTTTATCCCCCTCACGGAACACCATATCTCCATGCTCTTTTTCTTCCTTTTCCTTCTCTGGCGGATTCAAATACTGCTGCAGAATATTGTTCAGCCGCTCCACCCCCAGCAGTCCTTTACGCATAGGCGTCAGCACTTGGATATCAAAAGGTTTGGCATCCACAAATTTCGGCAGTTTCTGCTGAATAAGCTGTATCACTACACTGATAATCACATTGGCGTCAAACCGTTTCAGGAAAAAGAAGTCCATACTCTTGTTGTCCAGAACCACCTCTTCGCCTCCGTTTATCTTATGGGCATTTACAATGATATCACTCTGTGCTGCCTGCCGAAAAATCCGCGTCAAACGGACAACGTGAAACTGTCCTGATTCTATAATATCTTTCAGTACACTCCCTGCGCCCACACTCGGAAGCTGATTGACGTCTCCCACTAAAACCAACCGTGTGCCTGCCGCCACAGCTTTTAACATGGCATGCATCAGGGAAATATCCACCATTGACATTTCATCTACAATAATAACATCTGTTTCCAGTGGATTCTCTTCATTCCGCTCAAAACCTGCATGGTCCTCTGCACCTCCATTCAGCTCCAGCATACGATGAATGGTTTTTGCCTCAAATCCGGTAGTTTCACTCATCCGCTTTGCTGCACGCCCCGTGGGTGCGGCAAGAAAAATATCCATCCCCTCCATTTCAAAATACCGAATAATGGTATTGATGGTAGTAGTTTTTCCTGTCCCTGGACCTCCGGTAATCACTACAAGACCGTTGCATACTGCTTCTTTCACAGCCTGGACCTGCAGTTCATCCAACGTAAAATCACTGCTGTTTTCTATGCTTCGAATACGGTTTTCAATCTCTGCCTGGGGCACTTCATAAGAAATATCCAGTCTTTTAAGCATCACCGCTGTGTTCATTTCCATATAGTAATAATTCGATGCATATATGTAAGTCGTTTTATCTGCTTCTTTGATAATCAGCTTCTTATCTATGGCCAGATCCATATAATGCTTTTCAATATACTCTGGCTCAATTTTTAAAATCTCGCTGGCCTTTTGGGTTAAAAGCTGCCTGGGCAGACAGGTATGTCCCTCCATAGACGCCTGGACCAAAGTATAGAGAATCCCGCTCCGAATACGAAAATCTGAATCTGTATGAATTCCTATCCTGGAAGCTATTTCATCTGCAATGCGAAAACCCACACCCTGGATATCATCTGCCAGACGGTATGGGTTCTCTTTTAAAATTCCGTATAGTTTTGTTCCATATGTTTGATATATTTTGACAGCAAGCGTCTGGGAGATACCATACTGCTGCAGAAAAATCATGGCTTGGCGCTGTTCGCGTTTTCCTTCTGCCTGCTCTGAAATCTCCATTGCCTTCCGCTGGCTGATTCCTTTGACTTCTGCAAGCCTCTCTGGTTCTTCCTCTATAATGCGGAAAGTATCCTGCTTAAATTTACGAACAATCCTTGCCGCTAAAGCAGCTCCGATGCCTTTAATAGCACCGGAGCCCAGATAATGTTCCATAGATACTATATCTTCTGGCGGCTTTACCTGAAAAGACACCATCTTAAACTGTCTGCCATAAGATGGGTGTTCTGTATATTCTCCTGACATTTCCAGATTTTCTCCTTCGCCTATGCCATGAAAAATACCTACGCAGGTAATCTCTTCTTCCCCGCTCACCAGATTTAATACAGTATAACCATTTTCACTATTCTGATATACGATATGTTCTACATATCCTCTCAGAATCTCCACATTCTTATTCCAGACCATAATTGCGCTTCATCTGCTCGTACAGCATCTGCGCAAGTCCCAGTCCTTCTCCCTGTGCAGACTGCTCCGCTAGTCCTTGAACCATCTGCTCCTTATAATAGTCCTGAAGCTGTCTGGTGGAAGAAGAAACACTCTCAGACTCAGGAATCATTTTCTGCATTGCCTTTAGCATCTGTTCTGTAAAATATGCCTCGAAATCCTTACAGACCTCCATCAGTTCATCTTCAGTAGCGGTGGACAGATCTGAATTCAGGGTATCTTCCAGCTTATTAGTGGAATTACTGGTATTTTTTGTATCGTATAATGAACTTAAACCATCTATTGTAAGACTCATAAACTATCCTTCTTTCCACAAATTAAATTATCTCTTCAATTGATTTGCCTGGCTTAACATATCATCGGACGCCTGAATCGCTTTAGAATTCATCTCATAAGCTCTCTGTGCCACGATCAGATTAACCATTTCATCTGCCACCTGTACATTGGAGCCTTCCAAATATCCCTGACGGATTGTACTAAGCACCAAATTCGGAGTTGTCGCTTCATTCAGGGGCTGGCCAGATGCATCTGTAACATTCAAAAGACTGTTTGACATTTTCTCTAATCCTGCCGGATTGTTGAACTGGAACAATCCAATGGACTGATTTAAATCTACGAAATTATTCTGTGCATTGAGATATCCAACAGCGCCTTCTGAAGTTACCTGAATCTTGCTGGCATTCACACCACCCGGAATCTCAATGGCATTTCCTCTGCTGTCCAGTACTGGAAATCCATCGGAAGTTACCAATGTCAGGTTTCCATCATTTCCCACACTCAGCTTAAAATCACCATTTCGGGTATAATATGTATTCCCGTCGGCTCCTCTCACTGCAAAGAAACCGTCTCCATTTATCGCCATTGCCGTGTAACTCTCACTGTCCAAATGCGGTCCCTGAACAAAATTTGAAGTAATGGCAGCCACTCTTGTTCCCAGTCCGACTTGTGCAGAGATCGGTTTTTCTTCTCCGTTGGCGGTGGTAGTTCTTGTCTGTAATGTCTGGTACAGCAAAGACTTAAATTCAGCCTTTTCATTTTTATAACCAGTAGTATTGACATTTGCCAGATTATTTGCGATAGTGTCTACTGCTGTCTGCTGGGAAATCATGCCGGACGCTGCCGACCACAAGGATCTCATCATTTTAAAACAACCCCTTTCTATGCCTTGCCGATGTTGTTAACTGCTTTTTCCAGAGTATCATCCATAGTCTGTATAATCTTCTGATTTGATTCATATGCACGGGTAATATTAATCATTTCCACCATCTCGGAAACCACATTTACATTAGACATCTCCAAGCTTCCCTGAGAAACCTGGGCATTAGATGGCTGCACCTGCCCGCCGTCCACCAGATCGTACATATTTTCACCATATTTTGCCAGGAAGTTATAATCTGCAAAATCAACTACGCCAATCTGACCCAGCAAAACATCATTCTGATAGTAATTTCCAAGCTCATCCACTACCAGCGGCAGGTTGGGATTTATCTGTATGTAGCCAGCCTGCCCCGGATTTCCTGCCTCCGCTGCAGCCTGATTCAGTACGAAATCTCCGTCCTTTGTTACCAGATAACCTTCCCGGTTAACCGTAAAAGCTCCATCTCTGGTATATTTCACAGAGTTTTCTCCTGCCTTATTAGTATAGGAAATGGCAAAAAATCCATCTCCGTCAATTGCCATATCATAAATATTATCTGTCACACGGAAGGACCCCTGTCCGTAATCCGTATAACATTCGCCAATCTTAACTCCCAGAGAGACGTCTCCAAGGCCTTTAGGCAGGCCATATGCCGAAGTGTCCTTGATCTTGATTGCCAGCTGCTCATCAAAGGACTGGGAGGTAGAACCCTCCTTTTTAAATCCGTTGGTAGCTGAATTGGCAAGATTGTTGGTGAGTATGTCCATTCGGTTCTGCTGATTGATCATACCCGTATAAGCAGTATATAATCCTTTTACCATACTTTCTGCTCCTTTGAATGCTGATTATCTGTTACTCATCTCTTTTACCAGATCCTGATAAAAATTCCACATATTTGCCGGTCCCGATTGCCACACAAGTCATGGGCTCTTCCGCCGTCATAGTATTAATTCCTGTTTTATCCTCAATAAGTTCTTCCAAGCCCCGGAGCAATGCCCCGCCTCCCGTAAGGATAATGCCTCTGTCTGCAACATCTGCCGCCAGCTCAGGAGGGGTTTTCTCCAAAACATTGTGAACTGCTTCTACAATCTGAAGAGTTGCTTCACGCAATGCCTCTTCGGTCTCTTCTGAAGATACAGAAACCGTCTTTGGCAGACCTGTCACAAGATTCCGCCCTCTGACATCCATGGTATCATTTTGTGCCAGTGGAAAGCAGGTTCCAATCTTAATCTTAATATCCTCTGCGGTACGTTCACCGATAAGAAGGTTATGCTTCTTTCTCATATATCGGACAATTGCCTCATCAAAATCATCCCCTGCAATCTTAATGGAAGTACTTACCACTGTTCCTCCAAGAGAAATCACCGCAATATCTGCTGTACCGCCTCCGATATCCACAATCATATTACCACAGGGCTTGCCGATATCCACTCCTGCTCCTATCGCTGCTGCAATTGGCTCTTCTATAATAGAAACTTCTCTTGCGCCTGCCTGATAGGTTGCGTCCTCCACGGCTTTTTTCTCCACTTCAGTGACACCGCTGGGCACACATACGCTGATTCGTGGTTTGCGGAAACTTTTTTTCCCAAGAGCTTTCTGAAGAAAGTACTTTAACATTTTTTCGGTCACTGTGTAGTCAGAAATAACCCCTTGACGCAAAGGTCTTACTGCAACAATATTGCCGGGAGTCCTTCCCAGCATCAGTCGCGCTTCTTCTCCAATGGCTTTAATCTTGTTGGTATCTCTGTCAAAGGCAACCACGGACGGCTCCTTCAACACGACACCTTTTCCTTTTATATATACAAGGATACTCGCCGTTCCCAAATCGATTCCTATATCTGTAGACATCCTGTTTGTCCCCTTTCGTTTCTCTATCTGAATATCATCAAACATAATAACTCTATTTTTCCATACATACCTACATTATATACAATCATGAACAATTTTCAAAGCATTTTTTTATAAAATGTAAAAAAACATCTTTCCTTTAACTTTTTCCCAATGTTTCCCTAGAAAAGTTTATACTTTTTTTATAATTTTTTGAAATTCTTTTTCATTTTTTCACATATCTGTCACAAACTCTGGTTATACTAGTACCTGTACTAGCTACCAAGCTAATATAATTTTTCATAACTCATGCTTCCTGGATTCTTCGGAGTCCAGGAGGTACTCCCCGAAATTACGGCTGTGCATTTGCTGCACAGCCTTTTTATATTTATTATGATGATAAACGCAAACGAAAAAGTCTGTTCTCACACTTGGTCGAAACAGAAAATGCTTTGCGCAGGCTCATCCCAGTCAAGTCCATACTGTCAACGGCAGGAATCATGCGGAAATTTTCAGAATGTAACTATTTTATTCTTTATATTTTACCTCTATAATAGAACAGATTTATTCCACCTGTACCGTTGTGGAATCACCTTTTTTTGCCTGTTCTATCACTGCCGGAACCAGTTTCTTAAAATTATCTCCAGAGTGAGTAGCCCCTGTCATAAGGTCCACCTTTGTATCTTTCTGTCCTTCAATCAGCTGCTGCACATACTCTCTGGTATACTGGTTGGGATAAGTCCCGCTCACCGTTCCCATATTACGCATATATTCATTATCCCATGCCTTTATAAAACCACTCGCATCCTTTGCATTAAATTCTGCTGACACAATTGTATCATCCTTTACCTGAATGCAAACATATTCTTTCCACCCATGAGAAAACTCTGCCATCTCTGCAGTATAATATCCATCTTTCATCTTGCTGCCGCCGCATCCTGTCAGCATTATGCCCGCCAGAAGAGGCACTGCTAATTTCTTTATTTTCATTCCAGAGTTCCTCCTTTTAATTTCACTGCCGCTACTACTTCTCCCAAATCTTTTGCCTGTTTCAGGGACAAGGCTGCTGTCTCATCCGTCTCCCTGGCAAGCTGCTGGTTGATATTTGCAATTTCAAGGACTTTATCTGTCTCTTCTGTCACCATGGCAACTGCTTCTTTCTGCTGCCCTGCCACGACTGCCATACTGCTGGAAATTCCGGTAAACTTCTCCGCTGCCTCATAAATCTCACGGAAAGAATCAGCTGTGGCATCTGCTGTCTCCAAACCTTTCTCTATGGAGATATTCGCCTGTTCAATAATATTTCCTGTCTGTTTCAACGCATTTGCTGTCTGGTCTGACAGCACTCCGATCTGCTGCGCCACCACTGCAAATCCTCTTCCAGATTCACCAGCTCGTGCTGCCTCTATGGATGCATTCAGAGCAAGGAGGCTGGTCTGTGAAGATATTTCCTCAATTAACTGGCTGATTTTTATTATCTCCTGCATATTTTCATAAATATCATGCATGGTCTTTAACATAATATTCATCTGTTCCTGTCCCTGATCCACTTTATCCTGGGCACTGTCAGCACACTGTTTTACCAGTTCTGCATTCTCTGTAATATGTTCAATCTGTTCTGTAATTCTCTGTATGCTGTCAATCAAACGCTCCAATGCAGCTCCTTGTTCTATGGAACCATCATACAGTCGTTTGGCATAGCCAGAAACCTCAGAAGAATTCTCATTGACTGCCAATGAGGAATGATTGATTCTGCGCATGGTGTCGTTAAGTGATTCTGATATGGAGATCAATGCCTCCCGGATTGCTGCGAAATCTCCGTGGAAAGAATCTGGAACCTCTTTCGAATAATCCCCTTCTGACAAATATCCCAGAGAGGATTCAATATCATTTATATATCCATCCATGCTTGCAATAGTCTTTGCCAAGGCGCCCGTAAGAATCTGTGCCTCTTCATTGGTCTGAGCGAGTACAACGTCATCTTTCAGATTTCCTTCTGAGAGAGACGAAAGCCTGCCTGTGGCAAGAGACAAAGAATCTGAAATACTGTCTGCCATTTTGACAATCACATAGCGCGCGATAAGCAGAAGAAGCACCGCAAGGATAATACAGATAAAGACGGACAGAAACAGCGTTCTCTGAAATTCTCTTCTGGGAGCATCTATAATCAAGGTCCAATTCGTTCCAGGTACCGGAGCATAAGCAACATAATGATTTACCCTGTGCAGCCGCATGGATTCTGATCCTGTCTGGAAGTTAATCATATTGTCAAAAACTTCTTTATTTTTGCCATAATCATACAGTTCATATATATTTTCATGTTTCTGCATGCTTTCCAAATCTTTGTCTGCGATAATTGTTCCCTCTTCATTGATTATGTAAGAATCACCTGTTACACCAATATTGATATTACTCAGCACATCATTCAGCAGATCATACTTATAGCTGCCAACCAGATAGGAATGATTTTCTCCATCTTTTTTCATAGGAAGCGCTACACAAATCTGCCAAATATTATCTTCATAATAAGGCTCAGCAATAACTATATTTCCAGTCTGATCCAGATAACTGTAATATTTCTTATCGGCAATGCTGTCCGGGGATTTCTCGTCACCATACAGTTTCTTTCCAGACAGATCATAACCTGCCAACCATACAAATTCTATCCGTGTCTCCCGTTCATCCAAAACTTTCTGCTTCGCTTCACTAGAACTTCCATCCTGTGTTAAAGCCGGTTCCAGCGCCAGGTTTGCCATACGATCTGTCAGCAGATGCAGATTAGCCCCCACATTTTGAGAAGAGGTTTTTGCCATAAGCTGAAGATTATCCAGCAGAATTTTATCTGTGGAAATAAAACTGCTGATAATCATCACCACTGTAAGAAGAACACCCAGACTGATAGCTGCTGACATCACATAATACTCAATAATCTGCTTAATGGTCCGTTTCTTTTTCATAATCACAGTTTCCTTTCTATCCACTTTCCCAAATATATTATAACAGCTTTCCCTGCATTTTCCAGATCATTAGTTATCTTTGCAGATATTTTTTTATATATTTTCCCGTATAAGATTCTTTCACCTCTGCTACTTTCTCCGGCGTTCCTTTGGCAATCACCCTGCCGCCGCCGTCCCCGCCTTCTGGCCCCATATCAATAATATAATCGGCCGTCTTAATTACATCCAGATTGTGCTCGATAACCACCACTGTATTGCCTCCTTCTGCAAGCCGCTGTAAAATCTCTGTCAGCTTATGAACATCCGCAAAATGCAGACCTGTAGTAGGCTCATCCAAAATGTAAATGGTCTTTCCCGTACTGCGGCGGCTTAATTCTGTGGCCAGTTTAATCCTCTGTGCCTCTCCGCCAGACAGAGTTGTGGATGGCTGCCCGAGTTTGATATAAGACAATCCCACATCATATAAAGTTTCAATTTTTCTGCGGATGGAAGGTACGTTTTCAAAAAACTCCAATGCTTCCTCTACCGTCATATCCAGCACATCATAAATATTTTTCCCTTTATATTTCACTTCCAATGTCTCACGGTTATAGCGTTTGCCTCCGCATACTTCACAGGGAACATACACATCTGGAAGAAAATGCATTTCGATTTTCAAAATACCATCGCCAGAACATGCCTCGCACCTTCCGCCTTTGACATTAAAGCTGAACCTTCCCTTGGCATAGCCCTTCGCTTTGGCATCTGGTGTTGCTGCAAACAGATCCCGGATCTGGTCAAAAACTCCTGTGTAAGTTGCCGGATTGGAACGGGGCGTTCTTCCTATCGGAGACTGATCAATATCAATCACCTTGTCCAGTTGTTCCATACCTTCTATGGCTTTGTGTTTTCCTGGTATAACCCTGGCACGGTTTAAATCCCTGGCCAGACGTTTATAGAGAATCTCATTTGTCAGAGAAGACTTTCCTGAACCAGAAACTCCAGTAATGCAGGTCATTACCCCCAGAGGAATTTCCACATTAATATTCTGAAGATTATTCTCCTGCGCCCCTTTAATTTTCAAAAACCCTGTGGGCTTTCTTCTGTCTTCTGGAACTGGAATCTTAATTTTTCCACTCAGATAAGCCCCCGTAACGGAATCTGGATTCTTCATAATCTCCTGTGCTGTTCCCTGTGCCACCAGTCTGCCTCCATGTTCTCCTGCTCCTGGTCCAATATCCACAACATGATCAGCAGCCAGCATTGTATCCTCATCATGTTCCACCACAATCAAGGTATTTCCCAGTTCCTTTAAATTTTGAAGAGTATTCAGAAGTTTATCATTATCACGCTGATGCAGGCCAATACTTGGCTCATCTAAAATATAAACCACACCCACCAGCCCTGAACCAATCTGAGTAGCAAGACGGATTCTCTGAGCTTCACCGCCGGACAAAGTTCCTGTACCCCTGGAAAGCGTCAGATACTCCAGTCCCACGTCCACCAAAAATCCCACTCTGGCACGAATCTCTTTCAACACCTGGGCTCCAATTAACTTCTGTTGTTTTGTCAGTTCCATACCTGCCAGAAACTCCTGAAGTTTCCTGATAGACATGGAGGTCACTTCATGAATATTCTTCTCAGAAACTGTCACAGCAAGCGCTTCCCGTTTCAGGCGCTGTCCGCCGCAGGTCTTACATGGCGTCACTCTCATGAACTGTTCGTATTCCTGTTTCATAGTATCAGATCCGGTCTCCCGGTAACGCCGCTGTACATTTTTAACTAATCCTTCAAACGCCACATCATAAACGCCTTCTCCCCGCTGGCCTTTATAATGCACTTTCATTTCCTTCCCGCCTGTTCCATTGATCAATGCATTCTGAACCTTTTTGGGAAGTTCTTCATAAGGAGTATCCATGTCAAAATCATACTCTTTTGCCAGCGCAGTCAAAACAGCGTTTGTAAAGCTGCCCTTATCCGTGCAGGACTGCCAGCCCATCACCTGAATAGCACCTTTTGCAAGACTCAAAGTCTTGTCAGGAATCATCAAATCGACATCAAATTCCATCTTATATCCCAATCCAAAACAATCCGGGCAGGCGCCAAATGGATTATTGAAGGAAAAACTTCTTGGTTCGATCTCATCAATACTAATTCCACAGTCTGGACAGGAAAAACTCTGAGAAAAGTTGATAGGCTCTCCATTGATCACATCCACTGTCATCAGCCCTTCTGCCAGTTCCAGCACATTTTCTACCGAATCTGTAAGACGTTTCTCAATCCCTGATTTTACCACCAGACGGTCCACCACAATTTCAATATTATGCTTAATATTTTTGTCCAGAGAGATTTCTTCTGTCAGGTCATAAATATTTCCGTCCACCTGAACTCTGACATAACCGCTGCGCTTTGCCTGTTCAAATAATTTCTGGTGCATTCCTTTCCGTCCCCGGACTACCGGAGCCAAAAGCTGTATTCTGCTTCCTTCTGGCAGAGACATAATCTGATCCACCATCTGGTCAACGGACTGTTTCTTAATCTCTTTTCCACATTTCGGGCAATGAGGAATTCCAATCCTTGCGTACAGCAGCCGAAAATAATCATATATTTCTGTTACTGTACCAACAGTAGACCTTGGATTACGGTTTGTTGATTTCTGGTCTATTGAAATTGCCGGTGACAGTCCTTCAATTTTCTCTACATCTGGTTTCTCCATCTGTCCCAAAAACTGTCTTGCATAAGAGGACAGAGATTCCATATACCTGCGCTGTCCCTCCGCATAAATAGTATCAAATGCAAGGGAAGACTTTCCTGAACCGCTTAATCCTGTCAGAACTACAAATTCATTTCTTGGAATATCCACATCCAGATTTTTTAAGTTATGTTCATTGGCTCCTCGTATTTTGATAAAATTCTTTTCTGCTTTTGCCATTGGTGATAAACTCCTTTTTCTAAACTGCATCTACATATCACGCAGATTCTTTTTCAATTCTATCATCTTATCACGCAGCTCTGCTGCCGCCTCGAAATTCAATTCTGCCGCCGCAGCCTGCATCTTCTTTTGAATTTCTCCAATCAGCTTTTCCAGTTCTTTTTTGCTCATGGACTCTGGATCTTTCTGGAATTGATATTCCTCTTTGGCAACTTTCTTAGAAATACTGATCAATTCCCGAACTGATTTCTGAATGGTTTTAGGTGTAATCCCATGTTCTTTGTTATAGGCTTCCTGTTTGCTTCTTCTGCGGTTTGTCTCATCAATTGCCACCCGCATAGAGTCTGTGATACTGTCTGCATACATAATCACATGACCTTCTGAATTCCTGGCTGCCCGCCCAATAGTCTGGATCAAGGATGTTTCGGAACGCAGAAATCCTTCTTTATCTGCATCCAGAATTGCCACCAGTGTAATTTCTGGAATATCTAATCCTTCCCGAAGCAGGTTAATTCCCACCAGCACATCAAAAACATCCAATCGAAGATCCCGGATAATCTCAGCACGTTCCAGGGTATCTATATCTGAATGGAGATATTTCACCCGGATTCCCACCTCGCGCATATAGTCTGTCAAGTCCTCTGCCATCTTCTTGGTAAGAGTAGTGATCAAGACCTTATGCTTTTGAGAAATCTCTTTATTTACTTCTCCAATCAAATCATCAATCTGCCCTTCCACAGGGCGAACATCCACTTCCGGGTCAAGGAGCCCAGTAGGGCGGATAATCTGCTCTGCCCGGAGAAGTTCATGTTCTCTCTCATAAACGTTTGGCGTCGCAGAAACAAACATCATTTGATCTATTTTACTCTCAAATTCCTCAAAATTCAAAGGACGGTTATCTTTGGCTGATGGCAGACGAAATCCATAATCTACCAGTGTGCTTTTCCTGGACTGGTCGCCTGCATACATCCCGCGGACCTGGGGAATGGTAATATGTGATTCATCCACAATAATCAGAAATTCTTCTGGGAAATAATCCATCAGGGTATTGGGCGCCTCCCCAGGCTTCAATCCTGAAAGAAAACGGGAATAATTCTCAATACCGCTGCAAAAACCTGTTTCTTTCAGCATTTCAATATCAAAATTAGTACGTTCTGCAATCCGCTGCGCCTCTAACAGCTTATCTTCCCCTTTGAAATATTTCACTCGTTCTTCCATTTCCTGCTCAATCTCTGCTGCAGCCTGACGGATTTTCTCTGGCGCCACAACATAATGGGAGGCTGGAAATACTGCCATATGTTCCAACTGGCTCTTAATTTCTCCTGTCAAAACATCAATTTCCGTTATTCTGTCCACCTCATCACCAAAAAATTCTACCCGGATTGCCGTTTCTCCATAGTTTGCCGGAAAGATTTCCACCACATCTCCCCGCACCCGGAAGGTTCCTCTCTGAAAATCCATATCATTTCTGGTATACTGAATATCTATTAATTTCCTAATTACATCATCCCTGTCCTTTTCCATTCCTGGACGCAGAGACAGCATCATATTCTTATAATCTATAGGGCTTCCCAAACCATAAATACATGACACGCTGGAAATAATAATTACATCTTTCCTTTCTACCAAAGCCGCTGTGGCAGAAAGACGCAGTTTATCAATTTCATCGTTGATAGATGAATCCTTTGCAATATAAGTGTCTGTAGAAGGAACGTATGCTTCAGGCTGATAATAATCATAGTAGGACACAAAATA
>CAJUCK010000041.1:19998-24146 GCA_910585395.1 uncultured Lachnospiraceae bacterium | reverse complement strand
TGTCAGGGAAGAAACAGCCCGGGATGAAGTTTCTGTTATCATCACAAAAGCCCCCTGCGTTCTGTTGAAAGGAAATGTTTTTCCGTATAAATGCAGACCTGTTGCAGAGCAGTGTAAAAAATGCGGCGCCTGCTTAAGACCTGGCTGTCCGGCATTGACAAAAAATGCAGACGGTACCATTGCCATTGACGATACCATGTGCAATGGCTGCGGACTCTGCGAACAGTTGTGTAAATTTAACGCTATAGAGCGGGTAAAAGCATAGGAGGGAGGCAGACACATGACAAAAAATATAATGATTGTAGGCGTTGGCGGACAAGGAACCCTTCTTACCAGCCGTATTCTGGGAGGAATTACGTTAGATGCTGGATATGACGTGAAATTGTCAGAAGTGCACGGAATGGCCCAGAGGGGAGGAAGTGTCGTAACCTTTGTACGCTATGGCGAAAAAGTGGCAGAGCCAATCGTAGAAGAAGGCCAGGCAGATGTGCTGATCGCTTTTGAAAAATTAGAAGCGCTGCGCTATGCACATTTTCTGAAAAAAGACGGTGTTCTGGTGGTAAATGAACAGCGGATTGAGCCGATTACTGTTGTGACAGGAGCAGCAAGTTATCCAGAAAACATTGTAGAGGGGCTGGAGCAGGAACACACCGTTTATAAGATTGACGCTATGGCAGAGGCTAAGAAATTGGGAAATTCCAAAGTTTTCAATATTATTGTTTTAGGCATGGCGGCAAAACACATGGATTTTTCCAAAGAAGCGTGGCTTGAAATTATAGAAAAAACCGTTCCGCCTAAGACTGTGGATATCAACAAAAAGGCATTTTTAAAGGGATATGAAGGAGAATAATAGACATGATTTGGAATGAGACGAAAGAATGTATGAGCAGGGATGAGCTGGAATTCCTGCAGAGCAAACGTTTGGTCAAAACGGTTGACAGAGTTTACCATAATGTAGAATTTTATCGAAAAAAAATGCAGGAATTAGGCGTTGAGCCAGGTGATATCAATGGAATTGAAGATCTTCACAAACTGCCCTACA
The DNA here is from genome assembly GCA_910585395.1 of uncultured Lachnospiraceae bacterium. Lineage (GTDB taxonomy): Bacteria > Bacillota > Clostridia > Lachnospirales > Lachnospiraceae > Petralouisia. The sequence continues at coordinate 23,104 of CAJUCK010000041.1, read as the reverse complement.
CAACCAAAAATGATTTGCGGGACACTTATCCTTTCGGTCTGTTTGCAGCGCCTCAGTCTGAGATTGTCCGCATTCATGCTTCTTCAGGAACCACTGGAAAAGCAACAGTTGTGGGCTATACCAGAAGAGATCTGGAAATCTGGAGTGAATGTGTGGCAAGGGCCCTGGCTCAGGCAGGCGTTACCAGAGATGATATTATACAGGTAGCATATGGATATGGATTGTTTACAGGAGGGCTTGGCGCACATGGCGGTGCAGAGAAACTGGGAGCAATGGTAGTACCAATGTCTACAGGAAACACCAAGAAACTTACTACGATGATGAAGGATTTTGGCGTGACGGCAATTGCCTGTACGCCATCCTATCTGCTTCATATTGCTGAAGTGCTTGAGGAATCAGGCGATATCCCTAATATTAAGCTGAAAGCGGCAGTCTGCGGTGCGGAGCCCTGGACTGAAAATATGCGAAAACAGATTGAAGCGCGTCTGCATATCAATGCTTTTGATATTTATGGGCTTTCTGAAGTTATGGGGCCAGGGGTTGCCTGCGACTGTGAATATCACAAAGGACTTCATGTATACGAAGACCATTTCCTGCCGGAAATTATTGATCCTGAGACTTTGAAACCTCTGGAAAAAGGAGAAACTGGGGAACTGGTATTTACCACGTTAACGAAAGAAGGACTGCCGCTCCTTCGCTATCGTACCAAAGATCTGACAAGTATCTCCTATGATCGATGTGAATGCGGCAGAACATTGGCAAGAATCAGCCGCTTTAAAGGACGTTCTGATGATATGCTGATTATTCGTGGCGTCAACGTATTCCCCTCACAGATTGAAGCGGCATTATTGGAGATGGGTGGAGTTACACCACATTATATGATGATTGTAGATCGTAAGAACAATCTTGACACATTGGAAATTCAGGTAGAAGTAGAAGAACGGTTCTTCTCTGATGAGATAAAGAATTTAGAAAGCCTTACGAAAAAAATCGCTCACGTGATTCAAAATGCCATTGGTCTTGCGGCAAAAATTAAACTGGTAGCGCCTAAAACATTAGAACGCAGTATGGGAAAAGCAGTACATGTCATTGACAAACGTAAATTGGTATAAGGGAGGAATGCGTATGTTTATCAAACAATTATCTGTATTTATTGAAAATCAAGAAGGACGTCTGGAAGAAGTGCTGGACGTCTTAAAGCAGGAAAAAGTCAGTATTATATCTTTAAGTCTGGCAGATACCAGTGAATATGGTCTGCTGAGGATGATTACCTCTAATCCAGAGGCCGGGCAGAAAGCGTTAAAAGAAAAAGGTTTTGCCGCTATGCTGACAGACGTCCTGGCCGTAAAGCTCTCTCATCAGGTAGGAAAACTTCAGGAGGTATTGAGCCATGTCTGCAAGGCTGGTTTAAATGTAGAATATATGTATGCCTTGTCCAACAAAGACAATGAAGCTTCTATTATCTGTAAAATTTCCAATGGAGATGAGGCGGCAGAGCTTTTGAAAAGTAAGGAAGTAGAACTGTACAGCCAGGATGATATTATGAATATTTTCTGTTAAGGAGTATGCTATGGTCGTAGATTTTCATACTCATATTTTTCCTGACACAATTGCATCAAGAACTATTGAAAAGCTGGAGAATATTGCCAGCGTCAAAGCCTTTACAGATGGAAGAGAACAAAGCCTTATTAACTCTATGGAAGAATCAGGCGTGGATCTGTCCATAGTTCTCCCAGTAGTCACACGTCCAGACCAGTTTGACACTATTAATAATTTTGCTGTGAGGCTAAATGAAACGTATCAGAATCACAACAAGCGCCTTCTGTCTTTTGGAGGCATTCATCCTGACACTCTGGATTACAAGAGAGAACTGCGTGTGATTAAGGACCTGGGATTAGCAGGCATTAAACTTCATCCAGATTACCAGAACACTTATATGGATGATGTAAAATACATGCGGATTTTGGATTATGCATCAGAGCTTGGATTAATCAGTGTTGTCCACGCAGGAGTTGACATTGGTTTTCCTGATAATGTGCGGTGTACGCCACAGCGTATCCGCAGAGTCATTGATGAGGTAGAGCCAGAGAAAATGGTGCTTGCTCATTATGGAAGTTTCGGTTTATGGGAAGAGGCAGATGAGCTTCTTGCCGGAGAAAATGTCTATTTTGATACAGCATATACATTCGGGTTTATTGAAGATGAAATATTTTTGAGAATTCTGAAAAAGCACGGGGCAGACAAAATTTTATTTGCAACAGACAGTCCTTGGAGCGGACAGAAGGAATCCCTTGCCCATCTAAAAAAGCTTGCCCTTTCTGCAGAAGATGTGGATAAAATAACAGGACAGAATGCGATAGAGCTTCTGAACAAAGCGGGGGCTGCTGCACTGCCATAAATTGCGAAGTACAGATTCGTTTAGAATTTGCATTGCAGAGCAATACATTTCCAATAAATATGCCCGTGTGACGGTCCCTTATTAAGGAGGAAAAACGTGTTAATTAAAACAATATTTTTAATTATATTTTTTGCAGTAATGATTGGGGTAGGACTGTATTCCAGGAAACATGCCACCAACGTAAATGATTTTGTGCTGGGCGGCAGAAGTGTAGGGCCGTGGCTGACCGCTTTTGCCTATGGAACTTCTTATTTCTCAGCCGTTGTTTTTGTAGGGTATGCAGGACAGTTTGGCTATAAATACGGGCTTGCTTCTACTTGGATTGGGATCGGAAATGCATTGATCGGCTCCCTGCTGGCATGGGTAATATTGGGCAGGCGTACCCGTATTATGAGTAACCATCTGACAGCCGCAACCATGCCAGACTATTTCGGAAAGCGCTATAACAGTAAGGCGCTTCGGATTGCAGCGTCAGTAATTGCTTTTATATTTCTGATTCCTTATACTGCATCTGTATACAATGGTTTGTCAAGGCTGTTTGGCATGGCATTTGATATTCCCTATGAAGTTTGTGTCATAGTTATGGCTGTATTGACCTGCGCTTATGTAATTCTGGGTGGTTATATGGCAACCGCAATCAATGATTTCATACAGGGAATTGTTATGCTGGTGGGAATTGTGGCAGTGATTGGCGCCGTTTTGAGCGGA
>CAJUCK010000041.1:19729-19988 GCA_910585395.1 uncultured Lachnospiraceae bacterium | reverse complement strand
CATGGCGGTTTTATTGAAGCGGTGCGTTCTCTGGCGGAGATGGAAAGTGATGTTGCAGTGACTATGGGACAAAAAGGCGCCTTTACTTCATTTTTTGGGCCAGATCCTTTAAATCTTCTGGGGGTTATCATCCTTACTTCCCTTGGAACCTGGGGACTGCCTCAAATGATACATAAATTTTATGCTATCAAAGATGAGAAATCTATTCAGTCTGGGACTATCATCTCTACTTTATTTGCAGTAATCGTCTCCGGCGGAT
>CAJUCK010000041.1:15174-19576 GCA_910585395.1 uncultured Lachnospiraceae bacterium | reverse complement strand
TGCTTTCTACCCTGCCAGATATTCTGGTGGGCGTGGTAATTGTTTTGGTATTGTCAGCTTCTATGTCTACTTTGTCTTCTCTGGTGCTGACTTCCAGTTCCACTCTGACACTAGATTTTTTGAAAGATAATTTCATTAAGAAAATGAGTGATAAAAAGCAGCTCTTCTGCATGCGAATTCTGCTGGTATTTTTTATTGTCTGTTCCGTTGTACTGGCATTATTTCCGCCGAAATCCATCGCACAATTTATAGCACAGCTCATGGGGATTTCATGGGGCGCTCTGGCTGGCGCTTTTCTGGCGCCGTTCCTTTATGGTTTATATTGGAAAGGTGTGACCCGGGCAGCTGTCTGGGCAAGTTTTATCTGCGGCATTGGTATTACAGTATCAAACTTGTTTCTGTCTTACATAGCATCCCCTATCAATGCAGGAGCAATTGCCATGGTGCTTGGTCTTATTATAGTGCCCCTGGTCAGTCTGGTGACTCCGAAAATGAACAAGCAGGAGGTGGAAGATATTTTCAACTGCCTGGAAGAGCAGGTTTTAGTTGATAAGAAAACCGCACTGCCTAAGAGTCATGCAAAAAACGGCAGAAATAAGTAAAAATAAGAGTAAAACGGATAAATTTTTCTAAAGCGCTTTGCTGTCAAATTCTCAACAGCAAAGTGCTTTTTTCTCTTGACAATATACCCCTTGTGGGTATATAATTCATCTGATGAATAAAAAGCAGGATAAGGAGGAAGAATTATGAGCCAGGAAGAAATGGAAAACTGTTGTCATAAGATCAAAGAAAGGTCTGAGAAAGAATATAAAGATTTGATTCATCGCCTGAACCGGATTGAAGGGCAGGTTCGGGGGATTAAGGGTATGGTGGAGCGGGATGTATACTGTACTGATATTCTGGTTCAGGTGGCCGCAATAAATGCTGCATTGAACAGCTTTAACCGTGTGCTGCTTTCCAACCACATTAAAACCTGCGTTACACAGGATATTCGGGATGGGAAAGAAGAAACCGTAGATGAATTACTGACAATTCTTCAAAAACTTATGAAATAGCAATGCAAAAAAGAAAGGAGGCAGAAATGGAACAATATTCGGTAACAGGAATGAGCTGCGCAGCATGCAGTACCAGGGTAGAGAAAGCCGTTTCCAAACTTCCAGGCGTCACCTCATGTTCCGTCAGTCTGCTGACAAATTCCATGGGTGTGGAAGGCACTGCTGGAGAAGAAGAAATTATTCAGGCTGTGGAAGAGGCTGGATATGGAGCTGCCAGAAAAGGAACTGGTATGGCCCAAACTTCTCTTACAGAACATGCAGAAGATGTATTAAAAGACCATGAGACTCCATTACTAAAGCAGAGACTGTGCTATTCTCTAGGCTTTCTTTTGTTATTAATGTATTTGTCCATGGGGCATATGATGTGGAATTGGCCGCTCCCGGAATTTCTTGAAGAGAATCATGTGGCAATGGGACTGATACAGCTTTTATTAACAGCTGTAATAATGATAATCAATCAGAAATTTTTTATGAGCGGATGGAAAAGTTTTATTCATGGAGCTCCCAATATGGATACTCTGGTAGCTCTTGGAGCTGGAGCAGCTTTTGTTTACAGTACCTATGCTCTCTTTGCCATGACCGATGCACAAATGAGAGGAGATCTGGCAGGCGTTATGCAGAATATGCATGAATTTTATTTTGAGTCTGCCGCTATGATTTTAACTTTGATTACGGTAGGAAAAATGCTAGAGGCAAGGTCAAAAGGCAGGACCACAGACGCCCTAAAAGGATTGATGAAACTGGCGCCAAAGACCGCTGTAATACTCAAAAATGGAAAAGAAACTGAAGTATCTGTTGAGCAGGTGAAAAAAGGAGATATTTTTGTTGTACGTCCAGGAGAAAATATTCCAGTAGATGGTATAGTACTGGAAGGAATGAGTGCTGTAAATGAATCAGCCCTGACGGGAGAGAGCATTCCTGTGGATAAGGCAGAAGGAGATCTTGTGTCTGCTGCAACTTCTAACCAGTCTGGGTTCTTAAAGTGTCAGGCATCCAGAGTGGGAGAAGATACCACTTTATCACAGATTATTCAGATGGTGAGTGATTCAGCGGCCACCAAAGCCCCAATCGCAAAAGTTGCAGACAAAGTATCAGGCGTATTTGTCCCCGCCGTCATTGGGATAGCACTGATCACCACAGCTGTCTGGCTTTTTGCAGGGGCAGGCATTGGATTTGCTCTTGCAAGGGGGATTTCTGTTCTGGTCATCAGCTGTCCCTGTGCTCTGGGACTTGCCACACCTGTAGCTATCATGGTGGGAAATGGCATTGGCGCCAAAAATGGTATTCTGTTTAAGACGGCTGTATCTCTGGAGGAAACAGGCAAAATAGACATTGTGGCGCTGGATAAAACAGGAACAATTACCTGTGGGGAACCGAGGGTCACAGATTTAATACCAATGAAAGAAATTACAGAAGAAGAACTTCTGTGGTGCGCCTCTTCCCTGGAACAAAAAAGCGAACATCCTCTGGCAAAAGCGGTTCTGAATTATGGTGAAAAACACGAAATTATTCCTGGAGAGGTATCAGACTTTACAGCCCTTCCAGGAAACGGATTATCTGGGAAAATGGATCAAGTTCTTCTCTGCGGGGGAAACGCTTCTTTTATCCGTACACATGCTGCCATTCCCAAATTGGCGGAGCAGCAGGCAGAAAAATTAGCAGAAGAAGGAAAAACACCTCTATTTTTTGCCAGAGATGGACAGCTGCTTGGCATACTGGCAGTGGCAGATGTGATAAAAACGGATAGTCCAAAGGCAGTGCAGGAACTGAAAAATCTGGGTATCCATGTAGTAATGCTTACAGGAGACAATGAGCGTACAGCCAGAGCCATTGGAAAAGAGGCAGGTGTGGACCGGGTTATTGCAGGCGTTCTGCCGGATGGCAAGGAATCTGTTATCCGTTCACTCCAGGAAAAAGGAAAGGTGGCAATGGTGGGAGACGGCATCAACGACGCCCCAGCTCTTACCAGAGCAGATATTGGCATCGCAATTGGCGCTGGAACAGACGTGGCAATTGACGCGGCAGATATTGTACTGATGAAGAGCCGTCTTTGCGACGTGCCGGCGGCAATCCGCTTAAGCCGCGCTACATTAAAAAATATTCATGAAAATCTGTTCTGGGCATTTATTTACAATATTATTGGAATTCCCCTGGCAGCTGGAATCTGGATTCCAGTTTTTGGCTGGCAGCTGAATCCCATGTTTGGTGCGGCAGCGATGAGTCTGTCAAGTTTCTGCGTGGTGACGAACGCGCTGCGCCTGAACATGAATCATATATACAATACCACAAAAGACCGGCCGCGAAACAAAAGAAAAGAGACAGAGATGTCAAACTCTGTGCAGAAGCGGCCAGATATAACAAAAAAGGAGGACAACAAAATGGAGAAAACAATGACAATCGAAGGCATGATGTGTGGACACTGTGAGGCAAATGTAAAGAAATGCCTGGAAGCCCTTTCACAGGTGGAGAAAGCAGAAGTAAGCCATGAAAAAGGTACTGCTGTTGTTACGTTAAAAGAGGATGCGTCAGACGATATTTTGAAAAAAGCAGTGGAAGACCAGGACTATAAAGTCTTATCCATCCAATAGCAGAAGATATCATGACAGAATTGGCAGATGAAGAATATTCATCTGCCGATTCTGTCTGAAATAAAAATGAAAATTTTGGAAAAACCTACTGGAAAAATAATAGAAAATTTAATCAATTTACAGAAAATAAAGTTTATTATTCAAAATAAACAGAAAAATAAGGGAAAAATGCCAAAAAATAGTACATGTTTTTTAAATATTTTTAATGCGTTTTGAAAAAAATGTGATACAATAATATCAGCAGACGTTTCAAAGGCCGAGGAGGTCCATACATGGAAGAGAAAACAAATGGATTACGAGATCAACAGATAAGGCGCAGACGTATCAATAAAATGAAAATGTCCATTGTTGCATTTGGAGCGATTTGGATTCTTATTTTAACCATATCAACGATTGCACTGCTGATGAAGATTATTTTTCTTGAGAACAGAATGGATAAAATAGCAGAGTCCGTTATTTCTGTGGAACAGTTTGTGGAGAATCAGAATCAGAAGAGTGCAGGTTCTCCGGAAGAGAAAATTCCTGATACCATATCAGATGATTCTTCCGAGGCTGAGGCAGAGACAACGGGAACTTCAGCAGAAGATGGCAGCGCTATATCAGAAGAGGAGCACCGCAAAGTATATCTCACCTTTGACGACGGCCCAAGTGAGAATACTGCAAGAATTTTGGATATACTGAAAGAACGGGATATAAAAGCAACCTTTTTTGTTATAGGAAGTCAAGACGATGAGTCCAAAGCTCTTTATCAGCGCATTG
>CAJUCK010000041.1:14469-15164 GCA_910585395.1 uncultured Lachnospiraceae bacterium | reverse complement strand
TAGATGAAGGGCATACGATTGGCATACATTCTTTTACTCATAAATATGATGTGATTTATCAGTCTCTTGATGCTTATATAGAAGATATGACACATCTGCAGTCTTACCTGGAAGAAGTCACAGGCGTAACGACAAATTTTATACGTTTTCCAGGCGGAAGCAGCAATCATGTGAGCAATGTGGATATGCATGAATTGATCCGTTATGTGAACGAAAGAGGATTTACCTATTTTGACTGGAATGTGGCAAGCGGTGATGCCACAAGCCAGGTTTATACGCCAGATGAATTGGTACAGAATGTAGTTAATGATGTGGTAAAATATGACACTTCTGTGGTGCTGATGCATGATTCTTCAGCAAAGGCAACTACTGTAGAAGCGCTGATTCCAATGATTGACCAGCTTCAGGAGATGGGGGCAGAACTTCTGCCAATTGATGAAACTACGAAACCAGTACAGCATATTACAGCGGATAATGTGGAATAATATTTTGCATGACATGCTTTTATATGAAAAAAAATTATGGAGGTACATATATGAGCTTTTTTAAAGATTTCAAGGAAGACTTATCTCAGGCAGTAAATGAGCTGCTTCCGGGAGAGGAACTGCAGGGAAGTACAGTACAAAAACAGCCGGACCTGGTTGTGAACACACTGGAACAGGAAGTAGATGTAGAATCCGAATTAAAGAAGCTGG
>CAJUCK010000041.1:11561-14459 GCA_910585395.1 uncultured Lachnospiraceae bacterium | reverse complement strand
GTTTTTTCAAAGATTTCAAGGATGATTTATTCCAGGCAGTCAATGATATCCTTCCTCCGGAGGGGGAAGGGCAGGAGGCAGGGGCCAATAGCCAGGAAGTGCATCCGGAAATGGTTGTGAATACTTTGGAGCAGGAAGTGGACGTGCAGTCTGAGCTGAAAAAGCTGGAAGGGCTTTTTGAGAAAGTTGATGAGCCGGCACAGACCGCAAAACCTGTTGTTCTGACACCTGAACAGCCTGAGCTTCCGGAAATCAAGCTGGAAGATGCAATCCAGAAGAGCACAAATGTGGGCGGTGAACCAGAAGGAGCCAAACAGAAGGAGGAAACAATTGTGAGCACAGAAAAAGAAGTGAAGGTAGAAAACGAAGTCAGCAGCTTACCTCAGGAAGTCTCTGATGAGGTCACTGTAATTACAGAGGGAACTTCTCTGAGAGGCGATATGGAATCTACTGGTTCATTTGAAATGCGGGGAAGAGTTGATGGAAATATAACCTGTAATGGCAAAATGACTGTCACAGGAATCATAAAAGGAAACACAAAGTCAGCAGAATTTTTTGCAGATTCCGCTAAAATTGAAGGAGAAATTACTACTACAGGAACCGTAAAGGTTGGACTTGGTTCCGTTGTTGTTGGTAATATATCGGCTTCCAGCGCCGTAATTGCAGGGGCAATTAAAGGAGACATTGATGTACAGGGACCTGTAGTGGTTGATACTTCAGCAGTAGTTATGGGTAACATTAAATCCCGTTCTGTTCAGATTAATAATGGTGCAGTAATTGAAGGTTTCTGTTCTCAATGCTATGCAGAAGTTGATATGGACAGTCTGTTTGTTGAAAATAAGAAAGGCTGAGTATGAAAAGAATATTATTAAAATTGAGCGGAGAAGCTCTGGCAGGAGAGAAGCATACAGGTTTTGATGAAGCTACTGTTACGATAGTGGCAAAGCAGGTTAAACAGCTTATGGATGCGGGAACAGAAGTGGGTATTGTCATTGGCGGGGGCAACTTCTGGCGAGGAAGAACCAGTGAAAATATTGACCGTACAAAAGCTGACCAGATTGGAATGCTTGCTACAGTGATGAATTGTATCTATGTATCTGAAATTTTTCGTTCAGAAGGCATGATGACACAGATATTAACTCCATTTGAATGCGGAGCATTTACGAAACTTTTTGCGAAAGATCGTGTAAATAAATATTTTACGAAAGGAATCGTATGTTTCTTTGCAGGAGGAACTGGGCATCCTTATTTTTCAACAGATACTGCTACTGTTTTACGCGCAGTTGAGATTGAAGCCGACGGAATTTTGCTGGCGAAAGCAATAGACGGAGTATATGACAGTGATCCCAAGACAAATCCGAATGCAGTTAAATATGATCAGGTGTCCATTCAGGAAGTTATCGACAAAAAACTTGCCGTAGTGGATCTTACAGCATCCATCATGTGCATGGAAAATCATATGCCTATGTATGTATTTGGGTTAAATGAAGAAAACAGTATTGTGAAGGCGATAAGCGGAGAGTTCTCAGGAACGAAGGTAACTGTATAAAATGGGAGGATTTCTTTATGGATGAAAGATTACAGCAATATAGTAATAAAATGCAGAAAACATTTGATAATCTGTTGGGAGAGTTTGGCTCTATTCGTGCGGGACGTGCCAATCCTCATGTGTTGGACAAACTGAAAGTTGATTATTATGGAACACCTACCGGTCTTCAGCAGGTGGCAAATATATCTGTCCCAGAACCAAGAATGCTTTTAATTCAGCCTTGGGAGCCAAGTATGGTGCGGGAAATTGAGAAAGCAGTCCTCACCTCTGATCTGGGAATCAACCCCACCAATGACGGGAAGGTAATTCGCCTGGTATTTCCTGAATTGACCGAAGAGCGCAGAAAAGAGCTGGCGAAAGAAGTGAAGAAAAAAGGTGAAAATGCAAAAGTTGCAGTTCGCAATATCCGCAGAGACGCCAACGACAGTCTGAAAAAAATGGGCAAATCCAATGATGTTTCAGAAGATGAAATTAAACAGTTAGAAGAAGAAGTACAGAAATTGACAGATAAGTTTATCGCCAATGTGGACAAGGCGGTTGAAGAAAAGTCAAAAGAAATCCTTACGGTATAGAATACAAAATATAGTAAATCACTGTATATACAGGGGCTGGCTTGTGCCTGTCCCTTTTCTTCTAGGAAATTCTGATGAATTTTATAAAAGAAAGCAAATATGCACAATGTGTCTGGGAGGATGGTAATTATGGTTATTCCACAGCATGTGGCAATTATTTTAGATGGAAACGGCAGATGGGCCAAAAAGCACGGAATGCCTAGAAATTATGGGCACACCCAGGGTGCCAAAAATGTGGAGACAATCTGCAGGGAGGCATGGAATTTGGGAATTAAATATTTGACTGTCTATGCATTTTCTACAGAAAACTGGAGCCGTCCTGAGGATGAGGTCCGGGCATTGATGAAATTACTGCGTAATTATATGAAAAACTGTATCAAAACGGCAGAAAAAAATCATATGCGGGTTCGAGTTATCGGAGATATTTCCAAGTTAGATGGAGATATTCAAGAGAGTATACATAGATTGGAAGAGTTTTCCAAAAATCAAGACGGGTTGAATTTTCAGATCGCAATCAATTACGGCAGCAGGGACGAAATGCTGCGTGGAATGAAAAAAATGCTTCATGAATACAAAAATGGAATGTTTGGTCTGGAAGAACTAGATGAAGCAAAATTTGAGAGCTATTTAGATACGAGAGATATACCAGCTCCAGATCTTTTAATTCGAACCAGCGGAGAACTGCGCCTCTCAAATTATCTTTTATGGCAGCTTGCTTACAGTGAACTGTATTTTACAGATATTCCATGGCCTGAATTTACAAAAAAGGAATTAGTA
>CAJUCK010000041.1:9644-11551 GCA_910585395.1 uncultured Lachnospiraceae bacterium | reverse complement strand
TCTATGGAAAATTAATTTGTAAACAAGGATTTTATCGGCATATGGCACAGTCGTTTATGGTTGAGTTTCGGAAACAGGTTGCAGCGTTTGGCTATAAGCTATCAATGCAAGGTTTAAATGATGATTATGAGTGGTTTTGCGAAATATTAGTAAAAGCTATTGAAGACTATAATAAAAGAGAAAGACGGTATGGTGGAATCAAAGACCCCGCGGTAAGCTGACAGGATCTTTATCCCCTTACAGAAATAAAGGAGGAAGAAGGGTGTTCCGAACAAGATTATTAAGCGGTATTGTGCTGGTGGCAGCAGCTCTCTTATTGATTATGACAGGAGGCACTGTACTGCTTGCCGGACTTTTTGTTATATCTCTGATAGGTTTGTTTGAACTGTACCAGGTATTCCATATAGAAAAATCATTGTTGGGAATGATAGGATATCTGGCTGTGACAATCTATTACGGAAATCTGAGTCTTCCTTTTATCCCAGATGAGGAAATGTTTGTGCTGGGATTTTTGATTTTAGTTATGGCAGTCTACGTAGTCAAATTCCCAGCATATAAGGCAGAGCAGGTGTTTGCCGGATTTACCGGGGTATTCTATGTAGCAGTGATGTTATCCTGCATATACCAGACACGTATGATGACAGGAGGCGCTTATGCTGTGTGGCTGATTTTCCTCTGTTCCTGGGGCAGTGATACCTGTGCGTATTGCGTAGGAGTGCTGATTGGCAAACATAAGATGGCGCCTAAGTTGAGTCCCAAGAAATCTGTGGAGGGGGCCGTTGGCGGGGTACTTGGTACTGTTGTTCTGACCATGCTGTATAGCTGGATATTTAAAAAACAAATGAATCTTACAATGGAAAATATTTTAATTCTGTCAGGCATCAGTGCGGTAGGGTCTGTGGTTTCTATGATTGGCGACCTTGCGGCGTCTGCCGTGAAGCGCAATTATGGCATCAAAGACTACGGAAAACTGATACCAGGACATGGAGGAATTCTGGACCGATTTGACAGTGTTATTTTTACAGCGCCGATGATTTACTATCTGGCCCAGTCTCTGATAAGATAGGAGAAGGATATGAAGAAAATTGCATTATTGGGTTCTACTGGTTCCATTGGAACTCAAACACTTGAAATTGTTCGGGAACAAAAAGATCTTCAAGTGACAGCGCTGGCAGCGGGAAAAAATGCTGCTCTTTTAGAGGAACAGATTCGGGAATTTCATCCACGGATCGCTGTCCTCTGGGACGAAAAAGCGGCCCAAGATCTGAAGATACGCGTACAGGATCTGGATGTTACTGTATTGTCTGGCATGGAAGGGCTTTTAGAAATCGCTGTGATGCCGGAAGCAGAAATACTGGTCACGGCCATTGTCGGTATGCTTGGCATACGCCCAACCATTGCCGCAATTGAGGCGGGTAAAAATATTGCCCTTGCAAATAAAGAAACTCTGGTAACAGCTGGACATATCATCATGCCTCTTGCCAGAGAAAAAAATAGTTCTATTTTGCCTGTGGATAGTGAACACAGTGCTATTTTTCAGTCTCTGAACGGAGAAAATGAAAATGCTGTACACAAAATTCTTCTGACTGCGTCGGGCGGTCCTTTCCGAGGAAAAAGGAAAGAAGATTTACGGGATATTCAGATAGAGCAGGCTCTGCAGCACCCTAACTGGTCTATGGGGAAAAAGATAACCATAGATTCAGCAACTATGGTAAATAAAGGGTTAGAAGTTATGGAAGCAAAATGGCTCTTTGATGTAGAACTTCATCAGATTCAAGTTGTGGTTCATCCACAGAGTGTGATACACTCCATGGTAGAATTCGCGGATGGCGCTGTGATGGCACAACTTGGAACACCTGATATGCGGCTTCCCATTCAATATGCCCTGTATTATCCAAAGCGCCGCA
>CAJUCK010000041.1:4048-9626 GCA_910585395.1 uncultured Lachnospiraceae bacterium | reverse complement strand
TCAGGAAAACGGCTGAATTTCTATGAACTTGCCAGCCTTACTTTTGAAGAACCAGATCTTGATACATTCCAGGGACTAAAGCTTGCATTTTTGGCAATGAAGCGGGGGGGAAATATTCCAACTGCATACAATGCTGCAAATGAAAAAGCAGTAGCATTATTTTTAGAAAAGAAAATTTCATTTCTTCAGATCCCAGAGCTGATAGAAGCATGTATGGAGCATTGTTCATTTTCAGAACATCCTAATGTGGATAAGATTCTTGAGACTGAGGCAGAAGTTTATGCCTATATAGAGAGCAGGTGGTAAGTTTGAATATTTTAATTGCACTTTTAATTTTCAGTATTATTATTTTATTTCATGAGCTTGGTCATTTTCTTCTGGCAAAGAAAAATGGAATTAAGGTCAACGAGTTCTGCCTTGGGCTGGGGCCTACTCTGGTAGGATTTACCAGAGGGGAGACGAAATATTCCCTGAAACTACTTCCATTTGGAGGCGCCTGCATGATGGAGGGAGAAGACGGAGAAAGCCAGGACGAAGGATCTTTCAACAGCAAATCTGTCTGGGCACGAATCAGTGTAGTTGCGGCTGGTCCTGTGTTTAATTTTATTATGGCGTGGATTTTTGCGCTGATTATCATGGCAAGTGTGGGATATGACAGTCCCGTTTTGTCCAGTGTACGGGAAGGATTCCCAGCAGAAGAAGCAGGGCTTTTAGAAGGCGATGAAATCATTTCCATGAATGGCTCCCGCATTCATTTTTTCCGGGAAATCAGCAAGTTTTCCATGTTTCACCCCGGCGAAAAAGTGGAAATAGAATATGAGCGGGAGGGGAAACGCTATACAGCATCTTTAACACCAAACTGGATAAAGAAAGCGGCAGAGAACTTCTGGGAATGAATGGAAGCCCTTACCGTGTACGCGGATCATTTTTGCAGACTATTTCTCATAGTTTCTATGAGGTAAACTACTGGATCAGCAATACCATAGAAAGTCTTCGGATGCTGGTAACCGGCAAAGTGGGCTTAAATGATTTGTCTGGCCCGGTGGGAATCGTAAAAGTAATGGGTGATACCTACGATACCAGTGAGTCGGCAGGCGGAATCGGGCTTGCCATTTTGAGCATGGTAAATTTTTCTATTTTTCTTTCGGCAAACCTTGGCATTATGAATCTCCTTCCTATTCCAGCGCTGGATGGAGGACGCCTGCTGTTTTTGATTATTGAGGCTGTACGCAGGAAGAAACTAGACCCTGAAAAAGAGGGAATGGTGCATTTTGTAGGATTGGTAGCCTTGATGGCGCTGATGGTATTTGTGATGTTTAATGATATCCGCAATATCATATAGGAGAATACAGGAATGGAAAATCAGATCGCGAGAAAATATACAAAAGAGGTCAGAATTGGCAATCGCTGGATTGGCGGAGAACATCCAATTTTAATACAGTCTATGACAAATACTCATACTGAAGATATCAGAGGTACCATTGCCCAGATTCAGCAGCTTACTGCCGCAGGATGCGAAATTATCCGCTGTGCAGTTCCCACTATGGAAGCGGCAAGGGCATTGGAGGAAATCAAAAAAGGGATTACCATTCCTTTGGTAGCGGATATCCACTTTGACTATCGTCTTGCTATTGCCGCAATGGAACATGGCGCAGATAAAATTCGAATCAATCCTGGCAATATCGGCGCAAAGGAGCGGATTCAGGCAGTCATTGATGTGGCAAAAGAACGCCGTATCCCTATCCGTGTAGGCGTCAACAGCGGTTCTCTGGAAAAAGAGCTGGTAGAAAAATATAATGGTGTCACAGCAGAAGGTATTGTGGAAAGCGCTCTTAATAAGGTACACATGATAGAAGAACTTGGATATGACAATCTGGTTATAAGTATTAAATCTTCGGATGTGCTTATGTGTGTCAGGGCGCATGAACTGATTGCAGATCAGACAGACTATCCCCTGCACGTGGGAATCACCGAATCTGGAACCATTACCAGTGGAAATATCAAATCTGCCATTGGTCTTGGGATGATCTTAAGCCAGGGAATTGGAGACACTATTCGCGTATCGCTTACAGGAGATCCTCTGGAAGAAATCAAGTCTGCAAAAATTATTTTGAGAACTTTAGGAATTCGTAAAGGTGGGATAGAAGTGGTATCCTGTCCAACCTGCGGCAGAACCCAGATAGATTTGATAGGGCTGGCAAATCAGGTAGAGAATATGGTGCGTGATATTCCACTGAATTTAAAAGTAGCAGTAATGGGGTGTGTAGTGAATGGACCTGGCGAGGCAAAAGAAGCTGACATAGGTATTGCAGGGGGCATAGGTGAAGGTCTGATTATAAAGCATGGAGAAATTTATAAAAAAGTAAAAGAAGATCAATTGCTTTCAGAGCTTCGCAATGAATTGCTGCATTGGAGTGAATAAACATATGAGTAAGCTGTTTTTTGACGTATTTCCAGATTTAAGGGTTCCCTCAGAGATGGAACATCTGCTGGCAGAGGTTGAGGTTACAAAAGTATCTACGAACCGGCAGAGAGACCGCCTGAGGGTATATCTGTTAAGTTCCAGACTCATTGAAAAGAATCGGATTTTTCGCCTGGAAAAGGATATTAAAAAACAGCTTTTTCCAAATCATGAGCTTTCCGTAAAAATTATTGAAAAATTTCGGCTTTCTGGCCAGTATAATCCTCAGAAATTGATGATGGTTTACCGCGATAGTCTGCTAAAGACGTCAAAAATGGAATTTCCCGAAGATAGAAAATTAATGCTTACTTTGGAAGATTCCGTAGTGGCAAGGCAGAAATCCGAGGAAATGGTACAGATTCTGGAAAAAATTATTTGTGAGAGATGCGGTCTGGATGTGGATATTCAGATTCATTACAAAGAGCTGGCAGAAAAGAAACATAGGCAGAACAGCGATCTTCTTATACAAAATGAAGTACATACCATTATCTCCAATTCTTCGATTGGAAAAACAGATTCGGAGAACATGATTTCTGAAACAGAAAATAATCCAGCGCCAAAAGAGGGCGGACAAGCTTTGGAAGGAGCTCCCTTTACTCCAGATTCTGTTCTGCTTGCCGGCTCAATCCAGGAAACTATGCCGCCTCCTAAACAGACTGACAATCACAGCAAAAGGGGCTTTTCTGGAAACAGAGGCCGCGGGGGCTTTTCTGGCGGCAGCTTTAAGCGTTCTGACAATCCTGATGTGGTATACGGCCGTGATTTTGAAGAAGATGCTGTCGCCATAGATCAGATTGCAGGTGAAATGGGAGAGGTGGTAATCAAAGGGAAGATTTTAAATCTGGAAACCAGAGAAATCCGCAATGAGAAGACCATAATTATGTTTTCTGTCACAGATTTTACAGATACCATTATGGTAAAAATGTTTTCCAAAAACGAATTTGTGCCTGACATTACGGCTGAGGTCAAAAAAGGAGTATTTTTAAAAATTAAAGGCGTTACCACGATTGACCGGTTTGACGGAGAGCTTACCATCGGCTCCATTGCAGGAATGAAAAAGATTCAGGATTTTACCATAAGCAGGATGGATACCAGCCCCCAAAAACGTGTGGAACTGCACTGCCATACAAAGATGAGTGATATGGATGGTGTCTCTGAGGTGAAGGATATCATTAAGCGGGCTCAAAAATGGGGACATTCCGCAATCGCAGTGACAGACCATGGAGATGTTCAGGCATTTCCAGATGCCAATCATGCGGTATCACCAGAAGATGATTTTAAAATTCTTTATGGTGTGGAAGCTTATCTTGTGGACGACCTGAAAAATATTATTGAGAATCCAAAAGGACAGAGCCTGGATGATATTTATGTAGTCTTTGACCTGGAAACTACTGGATTCTCCCCAGCAAACAACAAAATTATTGAAATTGGCGCAGTAAAGGTAGCTGGCGGGAAGATTATCGATCGCTTTTCAACTTTTGTCAATCCAGAAGTTCCGATTCCATTTAAAATTGAAGAATTAACGAGTATTCGAGATGACATGGTGCTAAATGCTCCCAAGATCGAAGAAATACTTCCAGAATTTGTTAAATTTTGTGAAGGTGCGATTATGGTAGCCCACAACGCTGGGTTTGATATGAGCTTTATCAGTCGAAACTGTGAAAAACAGGGAATTCCCTGTGAATATACAGTTATTGATACAGTTGCGCTTGCTCGTGTATTGATGCCCCAGCTCAACCGGTTTAAATTGGATACTGTGGCAAAAGCTTTGAAAATTTCTCTGGAAAATCATCACCGCGCCGTAGATGATGCCGCATGTACTGCAGAAATATTCCTCAAATTTATGGAAATGCTAAAAATCAGGGAGATTACAACCTTAGAACAAATTAACCAGATGGGAAATACTTCGATAGATAATATTAAGAAGCTGCCGAGCCACCATGCCATTATTCTTGCCACCAATGACACGGGACGAATTAATCTCTATCGGCTGGTTTCAAAAGCTCACCTGACTTATTTTCACAGACAGCCCCGAATTCCTAAAAGTGAATTTTTAAAGTACCGCGAAGGATTGCTTATCGGCTCAGCTTGTGAGGCAGGAGAATTATACCAGGCAATTCTGCGTGGAAATTCTGAAGAAGAAATTGCAAGACTGGTGCGTTTTTACGATTATCTGGAAATTCAGCCTCTGGGAAACAATGCTTTTATGCTGAGAGGAGACAGTCCTCAGGTATCTTCAGAAGAAGAATTAAAAGATATCAATCGACGAATTGTGAAACTGGGAGAAGAATTTCATAAGCTGGTAGTTGCGACTTGCGACGTGCATTTTCTGGACCCGGAAGATGAAGTGTACCGCCGGATTATCATGGCTGGAAAAGGATTCAAGGATGCAGATGACCAGGCGCCCTTGTTTTTGCGGACTACAGAGGAAATGCTGAAAGAATTTGAGTATTTGGGCAGTGAAAAGGCGGAAGAAGTGGTTATCACCAATACGAATAAAATTGCAGATATGTGTGAGAAAATAGCGCCTGTACGTCCGGACAAATGCCCTCCAGTTATTGAAAATTCAGACCAGATGCTGCGCGATATCTGTTATAATAAGGCACATAAAATTTATGGAGACAAACTTCCAGAGATTGTGCAGGAACGTCTGGAACGTGAATTGAATTCTATCATTTCTAACGGCTATGCCGTGATGTATATCATTGCTCAGAAGCTGGTTTGGAAATCTAATGAAGATGGTTATCTGGTAGGTTCGCGTGGTTCAGTAGGCTCATCTTTTGTTGCTACTATGTCTGGGATCACAGAGGTAAATCCACTGTCTCCCCACTATTATTGCCAATCATGCCATTACAGTGATTTTGATTCCCAGGAAGTCAAAGCATATGCTGGACGCGCCGGGTGCGATATGCCTGATAAAAACTGTCCGGTATGCGGAAAACCTTTGGTAAAAGAGGGGTTTGACATTCCTTTTGAGACCTTCCTGGGATTCAAGGGAAACAAAGAACCAGATATTGACCTGAATTTCTCTGGAGAATATCAGAGTAAGGCGCATGCCTACTGCGAGGTTATTTTTGGCTATGGCCAGACTTATCGTGCGGGCACTATCGGTACGCT
>CAJUCK010000041.1:1675-4038 GCA_910585395.1 uncultured Lachnospiraceae bacterium | reverse complement strand
GTTCGGATATATCAAGAACTACTATGAAGAGCGTGGAATACGTAAGCGTAACTGTGAGATTGACAGGATTGTTCAGGGGTGCGTGGGAGTGCGCCGCACTACTGGGCAGCATCCGGGGGGGATTATTGTACTGCCTCTGGGAGAAGAGATTCATTCTTTCACACCTATCCAGCACCCAGCAAATGACATGACGACAGACATTGTTACAACTCATTTTGATTATCACTCCATTGACCATAATTTGTTGAAACTGGATATTCTGGGACACGATGATCCAACCATGATTCGTATGCTGGAGGATCTGACCGGGATTGATGCACAGAAGATTCCCCTGGACGATCCAGACGTTATGTCATTGTTCCAAAATACCAAAGCTCTGGGAGTTGAACCTGAGGAAATCGGCGGCTGCAGACTGGGATCTCTGGGCATCCCGGAGTTTGGAACAGATTTTGTTATTCAGATGCTTATTGATACCAATCCCCAATCTTTTTCAGATCTGGTACGGATATCTGGTCTGTCTCACGGAACAGATGTATGGCTGGGCAATGCCCAGACATTGATTCAGGAAGGAAAAGCCACCATTTCTACAGCCATTTGTACCCGTGACGATATCATGACATATCTGATTGGTATGGGCATTGAAAGTGAACTGAGCTTTACCATTATGGAAAGTGTCCGCAAAGGGAAAGGGCTAAAACCCGAATGGGAACAGGTTATGACAGAGCACAATGTTCCAGACTGGTATATCTGGTCTTGCAAAAAGATCAAATATATGTTTCCCAAAGCGCATGCGGCAGCATATGTGATGATGGCGTGGCGTATCGCCTATTGCAAAGTGTTCCATCCACTTGCCTACTATGCCGCATTTTTCAGTATTCGCGCCACTTCATTCAGCTATGAATTAATGTGCCAGGGCAAGGAAAAGCTGAATTATTTTCTTGCAGATTATGAGAGAAGAAAAGATTCTCTGACGAAAAAAGAACAAGATACCATCAAAGATATGAAAATTGTTCAGGAAATGTATGCCAGAGGTTTTACCTTTATGCCTCTTAATATTTTCACCGCACAGGCACATGCTTTTCAGATTATGAATGGAAAACTCATGCCTTCTTTGGATAGTATTGAAGGCTTGGGAGATAAGGCCGCAGAGGCAGTGGTGGAAGCGGCAAAAGACGGACCTTTTTTGTCTAAAGATGATTTTCGCCAGCGCACCAAAGTATCAAAAACCGTTATTGATTTAATGACAGAACTTGGAATTCTGGGAAATCTGCCAGAATCTAACCAGTTGTCATTGTTTGATTTTTAAGGAGGAATGAATTATGACTTTTGAAACATTTTTTAAAGAAGTGAAAGAAACATTGATGGATGCTGATGTCAGCAATATTACAGAACATCTTGCATATCAGTTTAATATTACAGGAGAAGCAGAGGGCATTTTCTATGTGGAAGTGAAAGATGGCGAACTGCATGTAGAACCTTATGAATATTATGACAGAGATGTTATATTTACTTGTTCAGCAAAGACACTGCGCAAAATTGCAGAAGGAAAAACAGATCCTATTCTTGCAGTAACTCTGCAGAAACTAAAAGTAGACGGAAACATTGATAAAGCGTTGAAATTGAAAACACTGCTCGGCAAAAAAGAATAAAAACTGCCCAGAGCTGTCATAAGCGGGAATATTCATCTAAAATGTAAATAGCTGATGATATTATTCCTAATTATGGCAGCTCTGATAAAATGTGCTGTATCAGCTCAGTCTTTAAATTTAATATAATTCTCTGACATTTCAGTAATTTGTGCCAATGCATACACTTCAATTCCCTGAGACGCCAGTTTCTCATGTCCTGGCTGAAAAGATTTCTCAATGAGAACAGCAAGTCCTGCAATGGTAGCATGCGACATGCGCAGCAGCCGAAGGGCAGCAGTAGCGGCTTCACCGTTTGCAAGAAAATCATCAACAATCAGAACGTGGTCCTCTGAACTGATATATTTTTTAGAAAGGGTCAATTCATAATTTGTCTCTTTCGTATAGGAAGTGACTACTGTCTGATAAAATGATCTGCAATATCCTTTCCCATTTCCCGCATGAGTTTGGGGTCAACTTGATGATTGATAAAACTGTCAACTTTCAAAATGTGTTCATTTACGGCAATACCGTCCTGTATGATTTTATCTTTTAATAATTCCATATTCCTTCACCTCTGAAAATATATAATTGTATCCTCTAAACATGTTTGCTTAATCTGGAAAATACATCTGATAAATGAGTTCCATCATGTATTCCGCAAAGGACTCTTCAAGTTCTGGAAACTCTTCTGCAAGTATACGGCTGATATTCTCAGAACGTAGAAAATATAACTGT
>CAJUCK010000041.1:819-1665 GCA_910585395.1 uncultured Lachnospiraceae bacterium | reverse complement strand
ATCTGCAGAATAGTGTTCCTGAAACCACTGGCGAATATGACATATATTGGATTCTTCCTTTGCTTTGGCAGAAACAAGTTTTTTTCTTTCATGAAACCCGCGAAACCCTAAAACAATGAAAACAAGAAATAAACTCCCCATGCTGATTGTCCCAGATGCCATTGTAACAACATTCAGATGCAAAGGCAGAATACCTGTCCAAAGCAGAATTAAAACGATAAAGCCAATTACTCCCAGTATCGTAAACGACCATGCTGTAGATGAGGCATCTTCCAGCTTCTTGTCTGCTTCTATATAAGTGTGTGATACCTTATCCGTTATTTCTGACATTAATGTTACCTCCAGTTTCTGTCGATGATATTATTATAAATGAAATGGGAAAATATTACAACATGGAAGGATGTAAATTTAGAATGAAAATAACAATATTGGCAGTTGGAAAAATAAAAGAGTCTTTTTACAGGCAGGCAGTGGATGAGTTCCAGAAACGCTTAAGCCGTTACTGCAGGCTGGAAATTATTGAAGTGGCAGATGAAAAGACGCCGGATCATGCCAGCCACGCAGAAGAAATGCAGATTCTGGAAAAAGAAGGACAGAGGCTTCTCAAATATATCAGAGAAGACGCATGGGTCTGTACTCTTGCCATTGATGGAACTATGCTGGATTCTCCAGGATTATCTGAAAAAATTGAGAAATTGGGAATCAGAGGAATTAGTCATATTCAGTTTATTATTGGAGGTTCTCTGGGATTGTGTGATTCTGTTTTAAAACAGGCTGATTTTAAGCTGAGTTTTTCTAAAATGACCTTTCCACATCAATTAATGAGGGTGATTTTGCTGGAACAGA
>CAJUCK010000041.1:0-807 GCA_910585395.1 uncultured Lachnospiraceae bacterium | reverse complement strand
GGATAATGATGAAGGAGCCATATCACAAGTGAGAAAAAAGTTGCTTGACAGAGAATTTTCCAGTATAATAATTAATTAGCATAAGAAAAATATCGAATGTTAATAACAGGAGGAACAAAAATGTCTCAGCGAAAAGATATCCATAAAGTGTTAATTATTGGTTCTGGCCCTATTATTATTGGACAAGCCTGCGAGTTTGATTACTCTGGAACTCAAGCATGTAAGGCATTGAAAAGCCTGGGTTATGAAATTGTACTGGTCAATTCCAATCCTGCAACGATTATGACAGACCCAGAAACTGCTGATGTCACCTACATTGAACCGTTAAATGCTGAAAGAATAGAACAGATTATTGCAAAAGAGAGGCCTGATGCGCTTCTGCCTAATCTCGGCGGTCAATCTGGTCTTAATTTATGTTCAGAGCTTGCAAAATCAGGTGTTCTGAAAAAATACGATGTACAGGTTATTGGTGTACAGGTAGACGCCATTGAACGAGGCGAAGACCGTATTGAGTTCAAAAAAACCATGGATAGTTTAGGGATAGAAATGGCACGAAGCCAGGTGGCCTATTCTGTAGAAGAAGCATTAGAAATCGCAGATGAGCTGGGATATCCGGTGGTTCTCCGTCCGGCATATACTATGGGCGGCGCCGGAGGCGGTCTTGTGTATAATGTGGAAGAATTAAAAACCGTATGTGCCAGAGGGCTTCAGGCAAGTCTTGTGGGACAGGTTCTGGTAGAAGAATCTATATTAGGCTGGGAAGAACTTGAACTTGAGGTTGTACGAGACGCAGACAATAATATGATT
>CAJUCK010000040.1:24411-24624 GCA_910585395.1 uncultured Lachnospiraceae bacterium | reverse complement strand
TTCTTCACTTGCCAGAGCCTGACTGTTTCTGGGATCTGTGTAACGCAGGAAGTACCAGGAAGAACCAGCCCACTGAGGCATAGTGTCAGTCTCCCGTTTGGCCGGACCGCCGCAACATGGACAGGTAGTATTTACCCAGTCTTTCATAGCTGCCAGAGGGGATTCTCCATTATCTGTAGGCATATAGCTGTCCACTTCTGGAAGCTGCAGTGG
>CAJUCK010000040.1:11981-24401 GCA_910585395.1 uncultured Lachnospiraceae bacterium | reverse complement strand
GTCTGGCAGTGCGACATAGCCGCATTGCTCACAATTTACAATTGGAATCGGCTCACCCCAATAACGCTGACGTGAAAATACCCAGTCCCGCAATTTAAAATTAGTCTTACCCTTGCCTATCTTCTTTTCTTCTAAAAATTCAATAATCTTTTTCTTTGCCTCTGCAACCTCAAGCCCATCCAGAAAACCAGAATTCACCAGCTTGCCTTCTGCAACATCGGTATAGGCTTCCTTCTGCACATCTTCTCCGCCAGCAACTACCTCTATAATTGGGAGATTAAATTTTTTAGCAAACTCCCAGTCACGAGTGTCATGTGCTGGAACCGCCATAATTGCTCCTGTTCCATAACTCATCAATACATAATCAGATACCCAGATTGGAATCTCTTTGTCATTCACCGGATCTATGGCTTTCAAACCGTCAATCTCTACTCCTGTCTTCTCCTTGGCAAGTTCAGAACGCTCAAAATCAGATTTTCTCGCCGCCTGCTCTCGATAAGCAAGAATCTCTTCCCAGTTTTTAATATCGTTCTGATATTTATCCAGCACTGGATGTTCCGGGGAGACAACCATATAAGTAGCTCCAAACAGCGTATCTGGCCTTGTAGTATATACGGTTAATTTCTCATCCTTTCCAGAAATCCAAAAATCGACCTCAGCTCCCTGGCTCTTTCCAATCCAATTCTTTTGAGAAACCTTAACTCGTTCAATATAATCTACATCATTGAGCCCTTCCAGGAGCTTGTCTGCATATTCTGTAATTTTCAGCATCCATTGGCTCTTCACTTTACGGACTACTGGTGCACCGCAGCGCTCGCAGACGCCATTGACCACTTCCTCATTTGCAAGCCCCACCTTACAGGAAGTACACCAGTTGATAGGCATCTCCGTTTTATAAGCAAGCCCTTCTCTAAATAATTTCAAAAAAATCCACTGAGTCCAATGATAATACTCTGGATCTGTAGTATTTACTTCCCGGTCCCAGTCAAAAGAATAGCCCAGGGCATGGAGCTGCTTTTTAAATCTCTCCACATTGTTCTTGGTCACTACTTTGGGATGAATTTTATTTTTGATAGCATAATTTTCTGTTGGAAGCCCAAAAGCATCCCATCCCATAGGATATAGTACATTGTATCCCTGCATCCTTCTTTTTCTTGCCACAATATCCAGCGCCGTATAGGGCCTGGGATGCCCTACATGCAGCCCTTGGCCTGACGGATATGGAAATTCTACCAATGCATAATATTTTGGCTTGGAATAATCATCTGTGGCCGCAAACGCCTTCTCATCATCCCAAACTTTCTGCCATTTCTCTTCTAAAGCTCTGTGATTGTATGGTACTGCCATTTTCTCCTCCATTCTATGCAGCTCCGTCTTACCCTGTAAAATACGGCGGAGCCCGCGAAATACATTCTTCTAAAATTCTATCACACGGAAAGGTTTTGTCAAGTTTATTTCATCATTTGGCTGTTCCTATCTTCCTTAACAAATTCTTCTTCTGTGAAAAAAACCTTTTCCTGGTAAATACCTCCATTTCTTCCCAAAAAAATTCCTAAATGTCGAAAAAAATCAAAAAAACGATATTGAAAAATATTAAAAAAAGTATTATAACTAATATTGATTAAATATTTTTTATGAATGGAGGCAGATTGCAACATGAAACAACGAAAATTTCCTTTTTTTCTTTTACTATTGATCGGCGTACTAAGCTTTCATTTGATGGCTGGCACTCTATCTCCCGTCAAAGTCACCGCAGCACCGAAGAAATCTATCAAAATCACAAACAAACCTAAAAAACCATTATTAGTAGGATCACGTCTCAAACTTCAGGTTAAAACCTCACCAAAAAAATCATCATCTCAAAAAATCATCTGGTCTTCCAGCAAGGAAAAAATTGCTACTATTTCATCCAATGGCACGATCACAGTACATAAAGAAGGCACAACTAAAATCTCTGCCTCCCTGGAAGGAACAAACAAAAAGACATCCTTTAAACTGCGCACCAAAAAACCAGTGAAATTAAAGAAAATTAAAATACATGGAAAAAAAGAAGTATACGTTGGCAATTCCATACAGCTGACAGCATCCTTATCTCCAGATAAGACAACCGACCGGGATATTCAATGGAAATCCAGCAGTAAAAAAATTGCATCTGTAGACAGCAATGGAGTGGTAACTGCAAAAAAAGCAGGAAAAGTAACCATCACTGTATCAGAAAAAAACAGCAGAAAAAAAGCAAAATACAAAATATCTGTAATGAAGGTGCCTGTGACAGCTATTAATTTTGCCAACAATACACCACAGTCCATAGAAACTGGCTCAAAACACACATTGACTGTCCATTTTACCCCCTGGAATGTGACAGATCAGCGCATAAAATGGCGCTCCAGCAATACCTCTGCTGCATCTGTAGATTCCAATGGCACTGTCACCGCACTGCGTCCCATTGAAAAAGTAACTATCACTGCCACATCCATGGACAATAAGCAAATTAGCTGTTCTCTGACTCTGAAAATTACCGCCACTAACGGTTTTATTAAAAAATCGACATTGGACGACCTGGATCTGACAACGATAGACAAGGTGATGTTTGTCGCTCATCCAGACGATGAGACTCTCTGGGGCGGCGCTCATCTTTTAGAAGATGAATACCTGGTTGTCTGCATGACACACAGCTGGAACAAATACCGCAGAAGCGCATTTATTGATACCATGAAAAAATCAAATGATAAGTACATTATACTGAGCTATCCAGATACCAGAGTACAATTTTCTAATGGTTCCTATGAGACGGATATGCTGACCACCTGCCGCAAAGCCTGGCAAAAAGATATTGAGACGGT
This sequence comes from uncultured Lachnospiraceae bacterium, assembly GCA_910585395.1. Lineage (GTDB taxonomy): Bacteria > Bacillota > Clostridia > Lachnospirales > Lachnospiraceae > Petralouisia. Next base: position 21,558 of record CAJUCK010000040.1, on the reverse strand, counting down.
ACTCTCCTACAAAAACTGGGAACAGGTGATCACGCATAATCCCACCGGGGAATATGGAAAATACCACCATCAGCAGGTTTCAAAAGCGGTCACAGACGGTTTTAAAAAATATTGCAGAAACAATTCAGAGCTTTGGTATTTCGGACGTTACTATGGGAAAGACAATATTCCTGGAAAACAAATTGACCCGAAACTTTTAAAAATTAAATATAAAATGGTGCAGCGCTACTATGCGACTGCCAGCGGAGCAATCAATGCTTTCGGACATATGATTCCTTATGAAAACTGGATTTTGGCCACTGACTGGAACAACAGCAGTTCAAAATAGAATCCTCTCTTTCAGCTGGCTTAAAGTATAAACTGCCAGCGAGGAAAAACATTTCATCTATTCTGTCATGTTTTTCCCCGCTGGCAGTTCTTTGCAGCAAATCTTTCTATCCTTTCATCTCGCATACTTATCCTTCTCTCACATATTTTTCCAAAAACAATACTATAAGATAAGAGAACTTTTCAGGAGATTTTTATGTCAAATACAAATGTAAACAAAGCATATGAAAATCCAGGACTGCACTTCCTGGAAACAGCTCTCCATTATATGCCTGCTGCTTATGCTGAGCTCACTGGTAATCCCGGAAATAGTGAAATTACTGGTATCGTCCGTTTTTATCCAGTAGGCGGAGGTGTGCTGGTCAATGCAGAAATCTATGGCCTTCCCACATCTTCCGAAATCTGCGGTTCAGATATTTTTGGTTTCCATATTCACGAAGGTTCTTCCTGCAGCGGAACTGAAAATGACCCCTATGCAAACACAGGAGAACATTACAATCCTTCTGATTGCCCTCATCCGGCACATATGGGAGATCTGCCTCCGCTCTTTGGAAATAATGGAATGGCGTGGATGATGTATTTTACGGAACGTTTTTCTATCTCCGATGTGATAAACAAAACTATTATCATCCACAGCAGCCCAGACGATTTCACCACACAGCCTTCCGGCAGTTCAGGAACCAAAATTGCCTGCGGCACCATCGTTTCCACTGCTTAAAAGAATAAAAAGAAGCTGTCACACCTGGTCCAAATATACAACATTTTGGATTTCATTCTCCTATATATTGTATATTTCATCCCTTAGCGTGACAGCTCCTTAAAAATAACAGTTAAGCTGTTTCGTCTAACTGGAACTTGCCAATCATGTCGTTCAATTCTGCTGCCTGGGCTGACAGCTCCTGGCTGGTTGCAGAACCCTGCTCCGCCGCCGCTGAATTAGTCTGAACCACTTCCGAAATAATCTCGATTGTCTCATTGATCTGCTGCATGGAGGTATTCTGCTCGTTGGAATTCTCTGCCACTGACTCAACAGCCTTTACAATTCCATCCATGCCATCAATAACTTTCTGCAAGGCTTCTGCCATTTCTCCCGCAATCCGGCTGCCGCTCTCAACCTCACTCAACGCCGCCTCTATCAATTTCCTGGTCGTTTCCACAGAATCGGTACACTGTGTTGCCAGATGTCCAATTTCACCTGCTACCACGGCAAATCCGCGGCCAGCCTCACCAGCCCTCGCTGCTTCTATGGATGCATTCAGTGATAACAGATTCGTCTGGTCTGCAATTTCTTCAATCGTCTGAATAATATTGGCAATCTGCATGGAAGCCTCATTGATTTTCTCCATTGCCTTTGTCATTTCTGTGATATATGCACTGCTGGCGTCTGCCTGTCTGCCAATTTCTGCTGCCTTCTGACTGGTAGCAACAGCATTTTCCGTATTCCTTTGTACCTGATTCGCCACATCATTCGCGGTTGCAAGAAGCTCTTCTACGGAAGCTGCCTGATCTGTAGCTCCTTCTGCAAGTGACTGGGCGCTGTCTGCAAGCTGTGTAGACCCCAAACCAACCTGATCTGCCGAATCTTTAATATGATTTAACGTCTCACCAAGAGACAGTTTAATTCCACGAACCGCCTCCAATATCCCTGAAAAATCTCCTACATAAGATTCTCTTGCCCTGGAATGAACACTGAAATTATTGCTGCTCATCTCTCCCAGGATATAATCCACATCCCCAATAATGGTCTGCATACCTGTCACAATATCCTGTGTGGCATTTGCAAGAATTAAAGTCTCATCTCTGGAAGTAATTTGGGGAACTTCAGTATGCAGATCTCCTTTTGCCAGAGAGGTCAAACGCTGTGCACACTGCTGAATTGGCATACCAATACTATCGGCAAGCTTTTTCACCATGAAAACTGCCACAGCAATAGATATTATTACAATTAAAATTGTAATGATTACACCAGCCACAGTCTCTCCATTAAAATCAGAGACAGGCGCTGTAATGGCTATACTCCAGTTATTGCTGTTTTCGATCTGTGTGTATGCCATAAGTTTTTTTGTTCCTCGAAAACGGTAAGTTCCAAAACCAGTCTCCCCACTGATCATTTTTTTCTCCAGTTCCGCCATCTTCTTCAAAGATGAATCTGTTTTCGACGCTTCAATTGTATTGTCTTTCTTCTTTACCAGATCAATCTCTTTATAGGCAATCAGATTACCCTCACTGTCCATCATAAAAGAAGTTCCATTCTTACTGACATTGACAGAAACCATTATATCATTCAGAAAATTCTCTTCTGGCACCACATAAACAACCCCCGCCACTTCTGTTCCGTGTTTTCCTTCCTTCCATAGAGGCGCGGCAATTCGTATTTCAATCGAAGACTGATCTTCACTGATAATTGGCTCCGTCACATAAACCTGCCCCTGCATAGCTGCCTGAAAGTATGAAGTATCAGCATAATTTTCCCCTGTAAAGATACTAACGCCTGTACTGTCAAGAACATCTTCTGCAATATTTTTATAAGAGGTAATCTCCCACTCTACCCGCTCTGCTGATACACGTGCCGTCGTATTCATATTTTGTTCCAGGGCAGAATTAGTACTGTGATTATTCAGTACACTGGTAATAATTCCTAAAAGTGACAGAGATATTATTACCAGCGCCAACACAGGTATGGTAATTTTCCCTTTAATCGTCTCATGATAAAAACGTTTTAGCTCCTGTATACCTCTTTTTTTCTTTACATTTCCCTGCTCTGTGGCTTTCCCACTGATTTTTTTCATAATACCTTCCAGCGTCTCCTACGCAGCAGTATGTATATGCAAACCCGGTACAGCGAACTATCAACGATTCGCTGTACCGGTAGATATTTATAACACTTCTGTCTTACTCTTCATTTTTATCCAGTTTATTTTTCCTTGCCGCCACCTCTTTTTCCTGAATGTCAGAAGGTGTCTGCTCATAACGTGCAAATTCATAAGAAAACAGACCGCTTCCTCCAGTCATAGAACGGAGATCTGTCATATATCCGTATATCTCCATATAAGGCACATCTGCAGTAATCTCTGTCTTGCCTGTCTCCACTGGGTTCATCCCCAGCACCCGTCCACGACGCTTATTCAAATCACCCATAACATCACCTGTAAATTTATCAGGCACCACCACTTTCATATTTGCAATAGGCTCTAACAGCACTGGAGACGCCTCCATGACTCCTTTTTTAAATGCCTGGATCGTCGCCATCTTAAATGCCATCTCTGAAGAATCCACTGGATGGTAAGACCCGTCATAAAGTACCGCTTTAACACCCATAACAGGATATGCTGCCATAGGTCCTTTCAGTACAGATTCCTGCAGTCCCTTTTCCACTGCTGGGAAATAATTCTTTGGAACAGCGCCGCCCACAACCTGCTGTTCAAATACAAATGCCGTATCCAAATCGCCGCTTGGCTCAAAAGTCATCTTTACATGACCATACTGTCCATGTCCGCCGGACTGCTTTTTATACTTATATTCTACATCTGATTTCTTACGGATAGTCTCTCGGAAAGCAATCTTCGGCCTGCTCAGCTCAATTTCCACTTTATAGCGTTCTGCAAGTTTGCTCACTACGACTTCCAGATGCTGATCTCCAATACCATAAATCAATGTCTGCCCATTGGCGCTGTCATTTTCCGTTTTCAGTGTCAGATCTTCCTGCATCAATTTCTGCAGCGCCTGGGAAATCTTATCTTCGTCGCCTTTTTTCTTCGCTTTATAACGCATGTACGTATAGGGCGTAGAAATCTGTGTCTTCCCATACATAACCGGAGCCGCTTTGGTGGACAGGGTATCCCTTGTAGCTGACTTGGTAAGTTTTGCCAATGCTCCCAGGTCTCCAGCATGAAGTTCTGGCACCTCCATAGATTTATTCCCCTGCATGACATAAATCTTACCGATCTTTGTCTCCATATCCTTCTCTGCATTATATAATACATCATCCGTCTTGAGAACACCAGAGTTTACTTTAACCAGAGAATATTTTCCAATAAAGGGATCTGCAATCGTCTTATATATGTAAACACTCTTAGGCTTTGCAATGTCATAATCGCCATCAAACACTTCATTCGTCTTCATATTCACACCCTTACATGGACGCTTCTCCGGGCTTGGCAGATATTTAAGAATATCGTCCAGTAAGGTATAGACACCCTGCACTAGTGTGCTGGAACCCATGGAAACAGGAACAATACTGCCGTCCACTACGTTGGTGCGCAGCGCTGAACGAATTTCAAACTCTGAAAATTCTTCTCCTGCAAAATAGCGGTCCATAAATTCTTCACTGGTCTCTGCAACTGCCTCCATCAGCGCTTCCCTGCACAGTTCCAGATTTGCCTGGGAATAATCAGGAATCTCTGTCTCCACAACCTCTCCCTTATCATTCCAGCGGTTTCCTGTCTGGGCCACAACATTGACATATCCCACAAATTTTTCATTTTCACGGATTGGCAGATGGAACGGTGCAATTCTTTTTCCATACATTTCCTGCAGATCCGCCACCACCTGACGGAAACTTGCGTTGTCATCATCCATCTCTGTCACATATACCATACGGGGAATCTTATATTTCTCACAGATTTCCCATGCCTTCTGGGTTCCCACCTGAATTCCGCTCTTGCCAGACACTACAATGATAGCTGCATCCGCTACGCTGACTGCTTCTTCTACTTCTCCTACAAACCCAAAATATCCTGGTGCATCCAGTACGTTAATTTTTGTATCTTCCCATATTACAGGTACTACTGCTGTATTAATAGAAAAAAGACGCTTGGTCTCTTCTTTGTCATAATCGCTGATGGTATTGCCGTCATTGACCTTCCCCATACGTTTGGTAATACCAGACAGATATGCCATTGCTTCCACCAATGTCGTCTTACCGCTGCCGCCATGCCCCAAAAGAACCACATTTCTTATTTTGTCAGTTGTATACACGTTCATAATGCCTTCCTCCAATACAAGTTTATTCGATGTTTATATTCTACTAAAAATCAAGAAAATTTACAACCTTTTTATTCATTTATTACAAAAATTTTCAATTTTGCAGGTATAGTTCCTTTAAAGACATTCACGAAGCCTGATAGTTGACTTTTCTTGCTTTTTCCCTTACGATAGGTAAAGACAGGTACGCAGGGTACCTGAATACATATTCAGGAGGACATTATGAAACCTGAAAAAATTGGTTTTATCGGACTTGGACTTATAGGAGGCTCCATCGCCAAAACGATCCATCGAATTCATCCAGAAATTACATTGATTGCATATGATATAAACACTGAATCATTGAATCTTGCTGTAAAAGAACAGGTGATTTCCGCAGGTTTTCAGGAATTGTCTGAAGATTTTGCGAACTGTTCTTACATTTTTTTATGTACGCCTGTACAGAAGAACTCAGAATTCCTTGCAAAAATTTCCGCCTTTGCCAGTGAAAACTGCATTATCACGGATGTGGGAAGTGTAAAAACATCTATCCACCGTGAAATTTCCCACACCAGGATTTCCCCTTATTTTATTGGCGGCCATCCAATGACAGGTTCTGAAAAAAGCGGTTACGAACATGCAACCTCTTATCTTCTGGAAAATGCATACTATATTCTCACCCCCTCTTCAGACACAGAGATACAAACGGTACAAAAATTCCAGGATTTTATCAGTTCTCTTGGCGCCATCACTATGGTGATGGATTTCCAGGAACACGATTTCATCACTGCTGCCATCAGTCATCTGCCCCATATTCTGGCTTCCAGCCTGGTAAACCTGGTAAAAGACATTGACAACGAGGCTGAAACCATGAAGCATGTGGCAGCAGGAGGTTTTAAAGACATTACAAGAATTGCTTCCTCATCTCCTGTCATGTGGCAGCAGATCTGTCTTACCAATCAGGAACAAATCATAAAACTTATCAATTTATTCATCGAATCTCTGGAAAATACCAGGGAGAAAATTTCTGATGGCAGCAGCCAGAAGCTATTTGATTTCTTCCTGACTGCCAAAGATTATCGTGATTCCATAACCATCACAACTTCTGGTTCTCTGCCAAAGGTATTTGAAATTTACTGCGACATGGCAGATGAAACGGGAGGAATCGCTGCACTTGCAACTATTCTCTCCCGGCACAATATCAACATCAAAAATATCGGCATCATCCATAACCGGGAATTCCAGGACGGCGTGCTGCACATTGAATTTTATGATGAAAAGGCAAGAGTCAAGGCAGTAAAACTGCTGCGTGACTGCCAATACACTGTATATGAGAGATAAGAAATAACGAGGTAACCACTATGAAAATTACTAATAACTACACTTTTCACGGAGAATTATCTGTTCCTGGTGATAAATCCATTTCACACAGAGGCATCATGTTCGGCGCTGTCTCTGATGGTCTGACTGAAATTACTAACTTTCTGCAGGGAGCTGACTGTCTCTCTACTATTTCTTGTTTTCAAAAACTTGGAATTTCTATTGAAAATACTGGCTCCAGCGTGCTGATTCATGGAAAAGGCCTTCACGGCCTGACTGCTCCTCATAAGATTCTGGATGTCGGAAACAGCGGCACCACCACACGGCTGATCTCTGGAATTCTGGCTGGCCAATCCTTTGAAACTACGTTGGATGGTGACAATTCAATTCGCAAACGGCCCATGAAACGTATCTTTACACCGCTTTCCCAGATGGGAGCAGACTTTCAATGCTGGGACAAGAATCCTTTCCCTGACAGATGGGAACCCTCTGACTCCGGCTGCGCCCCCTTTACCGTAAAAGGCGGTACTTTAAAAGGCATCCATTATCATTCCCCAGTTGCTTCTGCTCAGGTAAAGTCTGCCATCCTGCTTGCAGGTCTGTATGCCGAAAGTACTACCAGTGTGACAGAGCCTGTACTATCCAGAAATCACACTGAATTGATGCTGGCTGCCTTCGGCGCCCAGATAAAATCTTCTGACACTACTGTTTCCATAGAACCAGAACCTGTGCTGACAGGACAAAAAATTCAGATACCTGGAGATATCTCATCGGCAGCCTATTTCATCGCCCTGGGACTTATTACTCCTCATTCAGAAATACTTATCCAAAATGTAGGCGTCAATCCTACCAGAAATGGCATTCTTACAGCCGCACTTTCTATGGGAGGAACTATAGAATTATTAAATAAACGCACTATTTCTGGTGAACCTGTGGCAGATATCCTTGTAAAAAGCAGCCATCTCCATGGCGCTGAAATAGGCGGAAACCTGATTCCTGCCCTTATTGATGAAATTCCTATCATCGCCGTGATGGCAGCCTTTGCAGACGGAAAAACTATCATTCAAGATGCCCAGGAACTGAAAGTAAAAGAATCGGACCGAATCGCTGCCGTCACTGAAAATCTAAAAGCTATGGGATGTTCCATCATACCGACAGAAGACGGCATGATCATTGAAGGAGGAAGACCTCTGCACAGCGCACATATCCATACCTTCCAGGACCACCGGATTGCCATGGCATTTACGATAGCCGGGCTGAATGCTTCCGGCGAAACCACGCTGGATGATGAAAACTGCACCATCATCTCATATCCTTCTTTTTATGAGGATATTCTCTGCCTTGCAAAATAATTTTATAATAACAGCCGTTATCGTATAAAAGACAACTATATCACAAAGTTCAAAAGGTTTACATCGCTTTGCAATGTAAACCTTTTGAACAAAAATAAACTCTCTAAGTTACTTTAAACAGCATCTCCATTGTTTGGCTCAGCCTCATTCTCAATAATCAAAAAAGGCTGCCGCAATAACAATCGGCATACAATTTATATCCTCAGACTATCCCGCCTATTGTATACCCCTTATTAATTGCGACGACCCCTTCTCGTCTGTAACAACTAATATATTTTACTCCCACAGCAGTCAATTTCTACTCTTCCTCCTTATTATTCACGTCCTCCATATCTTCTGGCAGTTTTTCCTCTTTTTCTTTTTCCTTTTGCGTTTTGATTTCTTCCACTGGTTTCCATGCCTGCCCGAATTTCACATCGCGGAAAAGTTCTGTCAAACCAGTGATCTGTTTCAAGCGCAGAATTTCATCTCTGCTCATTCCCATATGCTTGGAAATCCATGCGTCAGATCTCCCAATTGTATGCAGCTCTTTTACAATATTGCTCATCAAATCCACATCATGGCTTCCTCTTGCCCGATTATGCCGTATTGTGCTTGCCATTCGATTGGATAAAGGTTTGTCTATCACAGTCACTGGAAGCATTCCATTTTCCCGCTGGTAAATATCTTTATGATCCATCATAATCCTGTAACGATGAAACCCATCCACAATTACATAGACATCCTGCGCTTTCGAATAATAACAGACAATCGGCATGGTATAACCATCTTCCTTAATACTGTCATACAGCAGTCTCATCTCTGGCGGTGCAACTGCATTGGGGTTATAAGTATTCGGCACTATTTTTTCTATAGGTACTGACCGTACCTGATAAGCAGGGCTTTTGTACACAACATTATTCATTTACAAATCCTCCGTACTTCTTCCGTATAAGATCAATCTGCTCCTGTTCTTTTCTGGACATACCAAATCCCATAAACCTGCAGATATGATCATTTTTCAAAATGCAGTAACACATTCTCTTCCAGCTTGGGATATCTCTGGTAGATTTAATATCATCAGTATGGTCTGGAATTTTCCCTACAAATATAACCCTGGAATTCTTATTAACCGTATAATTAGAAATTCCATTCCTCTGAATTTTGTACCCGTGGTCCAAAAGCTCCTGAATTGTCTCCTCTGGCAGTCCGCCTCCTGTCTCATGCCAAAATTTAATGGATGTGCGGAATTTTTTAACATAATTATTGCGTATCCTGACTGGAAGCGTATCCAGAAGAAATTTTGTATAAGATTCCCATGTATGTCCCTCAGGCAGAGAAATGTTTCGATACCCCATAGCTTTTGTTCGTGCATAAACAGAAGTAAAATTTGCTCCCCGAACCCGCCCCACCAGTTTTGTCCACATTTCAGGATCAATCACCCGGTAAAGGTTCAGGCTGTCCTTTGCATACTCATTAAAAGGGGATGCCACCCGCATCTGACTGGGTGTCAATCCCGCTTTATAGTACAAATCATACAATTTATTATATTCATACCCAAACTTATAATATGCTGCCCAGACATCATTGTTAGTCCAATCATAAAGAGGGGACGCACACCAGACATCTTTAAATTG
>CAJUCK010000040.1:10625-11971 GCA_910585395.1 uncultured Lachnospiraceae bacterium | reverse complement strand
AGCATTCTCCTTCATAGCCATATTTTTTATGCAAAAATCCACTGTAGCGCTGTAAAGATTCCTCAGCCCGCATACCCAGCAGACACACTGTCTTCCCTCTTCTGTGCTGCTCTTTATAAAATCTGCTGAACTGCTTTGCCAAATCCTCCTGAGGCATTCTGTAGCGATAATGATGAAAAGGATTCTTTAGATTAATCACATACGAATGCGCTGGCATCGGCCGCACCCAAATATCCCGCTTGGTATCATCCCAAGGATACCAATACATCTCGTAGCTGCTGAGCGATGTCCTTGCCGCCATAGGAAGGCATACCCAGTACAAATCCATTTCTTCTTCCAGATTATGAAAGATCCTTTCTACATATTCCGTTGTCATGCTGTATTGTGCTTCAAAATCCTGATGAAACAAACCAAGTAAACGATTTGGATAATACTGTCGTTTAAAATCCAGCAGCAGATTCAGCAGTAATCCACTGTCTTTTCCACCGCTAAAAGAAATATAAATATTTTCAAATTCCTGAAATAAAAAATGAAAACGCTTTTGAAGTGCTTCATATACATTTTCTTCCTGGTATTGTCGTACCATTCTGTGATCTCACCTTCTTGTCCTCTGTAATCTGTCTTCTCAATTTTCGACTATCACTTATTATACTACTTCCATGATTCTACCTCAATAAATTTTTCCATTTTTTTCCATTTTTTTATTTTTGCACTACCATTTTAAAGAAGTAACGTAAAATAATATGAGAAGAGGAAAAAATCATTTTAGTTTTCAATAGACAGACATTAAATTTGACAACAAAAATAACCAGTCTTACAAATCCCTGTAAGACTGGTTATTTCCTATACGGACAGCTTTGCATCAATCCTGTAAATGCTCTATGGAAACTTCTTTTATTTATCCGCTGCATGGCACCAAATCACCGTTTTGGTCTTCTTTGGCCTGTATCTCTGCTCAAATTTATATGAGCCGACTGCATCTGGCAGACATTCTTACTTTGAACAGATATATTGATAATTTCTATTGACTGCATATTGTCAAATACCGTCTTTTCCTTTCCCCCATTTCCGGCATTGTTCTATCCGCTTTCCATTATCTCCCTGTTTTTCATCATAAGCAAATTGATGCAGCAGATCACAGGGAAATTCTTTGCACTGTCCGCAATGCTGCAGATTTTTTTCTTCACAGCTGTTTTTTACCGGACAAGAATCTCCCCAAAATGGTTTTTGAATATGTACACATCCTTTGCATCCCATTTGTTCACGATAAGGGCACTCACTGCACAATATCCCGCATCTGGATTCTATCAGCCCTTTATTTTCCTGAACCAGCCCCACATAAATAT
>CAJUCK010000040.1:9052-10615 GCA_910585395.1 uncultured Lachnospiraceae bacterium | reverse complement strand
CTGCATGATCCATGGAATCATTCTGATATTCTTCAAAATCACATTGAAATGCTCTGGGCAAATCCATCTTCCAAATCTCCTGCCATGCTGCTGCAACTGCCTCAACCATATTTCCATGAACAACAAATTTTGCATATGGGCCGGCAGGAATGCGGCAGACATCATATTCACTTCCCTGCGGTTCCTCTGTGACTGCACAGGCGGCCATGGCAGTATAATCTGCTCTTTCATCTCCATTGTAATCCGTATAAATCCCCAAAGCTTTTTCATTCTCTTTGTGGGGAATGGATGCATACACTCCCTGGTTGTAAAATTGATTCCATAATCCGCCAATGGTGGCGCCCATGTCAGGGGATGCGTTATTTGTCCGGGCTGACACGCCCACTGCAATTTTTTCTTTTAAGGTTACAATTTCATATTCCATTAATAAGACCATCCTTTCTTTTGATAGCCCTATTCTATCAAAGCAACCACGACACCTGTATGTCATGATTGCAGATATTTTTGTCGAATTCCTTCCGCAAATGCCAACACATCTCTGCGAAGTTCTGACGGCTCTAAAAGCTCCGCGCCGTCTCCAAAAGAGACAATCCATGTTATAATGCTTGTCTTATCTGTAAATCCAAAAGAAAACAGCAAGCTTCCATCCGGCTGAACAGAAAAGCTTTCTGGACCATATTCTTCAATCAGACGCCACTTATATTGAGGCTGAATCTTTGCTTTAACCTGATACAAATGCGGAAATACATGAGGCACTGACAAATCAGGAAACGAAACCGCACGCTTTTTAAATGGTTCTCTCAGTTCAAGATTCATCATCCGTCTCAGCTTAAACAGGCGGAAATCTTCTCTCAGTTCACACCAGCACCACAGATACCAGCTTGACCACTGGAAAATGAGGTCATATGGTTCAACAGTCCGTTCCGATTCTCCCCCTGGCGCAAAATAAGTAAAGGACACCTTACGCCCAGTAAGCGCCGCATCATGCAGCAGTTCTATTTTAGGGGATAAAGAATCTTTGTACCAGGAGGAAAGATCAATTAAAATATGCGTATCGCCTGCCAGCAGATTGGAAGCCCCTGCCGACAGCTTTTCCATTAACTGGGCATAACGGTTGGTTCCGCTAATGCTGTCCAGACTTCGAAGCCCTGCCAAAACAGCCTGCATGTCCGAAGTACTCAGCACTGTTCTGTCAATTTTATAGCCTTCCATAATAGAGATTCCGCCGTTTTGTCCCTGCTCTGTCAGCAGAGGAATACCTGCAGCACAAAGAGCTTCAATATCCCGGTTGATGGTGCGTCGGGAAACCTCAAATTTTTCTGCAAGATACGGCGCAGTCACTTTCTCCCGCTGCAGAAGAATGGACAAAATCCCAATCATTCGCTCAATCTTCATGAAATCACCTCACGGAATCATATAATAAGCATGGCATCCCCAAAACTGAAAAACCGATACTGCTCTTTGACTGCTGTTTCATAGGCATTAAGAATCTGCTCTCTCCCTGCAAGCGCCGATACCAGCATTACTAAAGTAGACTCGGGCAGATGGAAATTCGTAATCAGC
>CAJUCK010000040.1:3537-9042 GCA_910585395.1 uncultured Lachnospiraceae bacterium | reverse complement strand
AGCGCATCCAGCACCTGAAACTGATAACCAGGATAAATAAAAATATCCGTCCATCCACTGCAGGGACGGACCCACACTGGTCTGTCATCATCTGCCGCACTTTCTTCTCTCAGCTTTGCCGCAGCAGACTCTATGGTACGGCAGCTTGTGGTTCCCACACATACCACTCTTCCGCCCCTTCTTTTTGTCTCATTGATTATCTCTGCCGCATCCTCATCCAATTGGTAAAATTCCGAATGCATATGATGCTCTTGTACCTGTTCTGCCTTCACTGGGCGAAAGGTTCCCAGGCCAACATGAAGCGTTACTTCTGCAATTTGAATCCCTCTGTCACGGATTTTCTCTAAAAGCTCCGGTGTAAAATGGAGTCCTGCTGTAGGCGCTGCCGCAGAACCATCATGTTTTGCATATACGGTCTGATAACGGTTCTTATCTTTTAACTGATGCGTAATATAAGGAGGCAGAGGCATCTGTCCAAGCTGATCTAAAATTTCTTCAAAAATCCCCTCATAATAAAAATGGATCAGGCGGTTTCCATCCTCCACCACATCTGTAACCTCTCCTGTGAGAAGACCGCCGCCAAAAAGAATCCGGGTTCCAGGTTTTGCCTTCTTCCCAGGTTTCACCAGCGTTCCCCAAAAAGCCGCGCTGGAATAACCTTGGTGTTATTGATTACCAGACAGTCCTCCGGCAGAAGATAATCCAAAATATCAGCAAAACGCCGGTGTTCCAGCTCTCCGCTGTTTTGGTGCAGCACCAAAAGCCTTGAGCTGGAACGGTCCGCAAGCGGATCCTGGGCAATCAATTCTTTCGGCAGATCATAATAAAAATCTTTTACATTCATACATTTCCTTACTTTCTCAGCTCAATTCCCATTTCTTCCAGGTTTTTTACAATTTTATCCATAGCGGGAGCATAATCTGTCTCTTCCAGCGTTTTGTCTTTTGCCCGGAACGTCAGAGAATACGCCACAGACTTATACCCAGCCTGAATCTGGCTTCCCTCATAAATATCAAAGAGTTCATAGCCTTCCAGATACTGTCCTCCCCTGGTGTCAAACACTTTCTCTACCTGGCCCGCCAGTATATTCTTGGGCATTACCATACTAATATCACGGGTCACTGCTGGGAATTTGGCAATCCCCTGGTATTTACGGTCAAAACTTGCCAATGCCGTAACCCTTGGCATATCAATCACCGCCACATAGACGCGGTCCTTGATGGAATAGTTATCTGACACCTGGGGGTGAATTTCTCCCAAATATCCCACCACTTCATCCTGATAAATAATATCTGCCTGTCTGCCTGGATGGAGAAAAGGTTTTCCTGCATTGGGATCATAATCTGTTTTGCCATGAAGACCCGCTTTGTCAAAGAATTCCTCCACAACTCCTTTCATGGTATAAAAATCGCCTTCTCCATACATACCCAGGGTAAACTGCATCCGCTCTTCTGGAAGCTCTGTCACAGGAACTTGTTTCGGAAGATAAATATTTCCCAGCTCATAGAGACGGACGTTTTTATTTCTCCTGTTAAAATTCGTGGAGAGAGAAGTCAGCATCCCATTCAGGGATATTGTGCGCATAATACTGAAATCCTCACCCAGAGGATTGGAAATCACAACTGTCTTTCGAAGCTTGCTGTCGTCTGGAATCAGCAGTTTATCAAAAACCTTCGGACTTTCAAAAGAATATGTCATGCCCTGGCTGAATCCGCAGAACTCCGCCGTTTCTCTTGCCACTTCCTCCACCCTCATTTTAAAGGACAATTTGCCAGTGGTTGCCTCTCCCTTGGGCAGGGAAGCCGGAATATTATCATATCCGTAAAATCTCGCCACTTCCTCTGCCATATCGGCCAGACATTCAAGATCCTGCCGAAAAGACGGCACAATTACTTCGTCTTTTTCTTCGTCATAATCCAGATCAATCATTTTAAAATAGCCGATCATGGTTTCCTTGTCAATGTCCGTCCCCAATAACTGATTTACTTTCTGTGCGTCGAAAGGTATCCGCCTGCCCTCTTTGACTTTTCCATAGACATCTGCAACGCCGCCCACAACTTCTCCTGCTCCCAGCTCTTCAATAAGCTGACAAGCACGATTGATGGCATCTATGGCATTGTTGGGATCCAGACCTTTCTCAAATTTTCCAGAAGCATCTGTTCTCAGACCGATCTTCTTACTGGAAAGACGAATGTTGGTTCCGTCGAAACACGCCGCTTCAAAGAGCATCGTCTGCACATTGTCTGTAATCATGGAATTTTCTCCACCCATAATTCCTGCGATGCCCACGGCTTTTTCTCCATCACAGATCATCAGTACAGAATCATCCATGATACGTTCCTGACCGTCCAGAGTTACAAATTTCTCATCTTTAGCTGCACGCCGCACCACAATCTCCCTGCCGGCAATGGTGTCGAGATCATAAGCATGCATGGGCTGTCCATATTCCTCCATCACATAATTGGTGATATCCACAATATTATTGATCGGACGGATTCCCTGAGATGCCAGACGGCGCTGCATCCACTTGGGAGATGGAGCAATCTTAATATTTTTCACTACTCTTGCACAATATCTGGGACAAAGCTCTGCATCTTTGACTGTGACTTTCACGTAATCACTGACATCTTCCCCATTGCCTGTCTCGGTCACAACGGGAGGCTTAAACTCTTTACGGAAAGTAGCTGCTGCTTCTCTTGCCAGTCCCAGCACCCCGAAACAATCTACACGGTTTGAGGTGATCTCGTATTCAAATACCACATCATCCAGTCCCAGCGCTTTTACTGCGCTCTCCCCGACAACTGCATCTTCCTCAAAAATGTAAATACCTTCCTCTGGAGCTTCTGGGTACATTTCTCTGTCCGATCCTAATTCTTCAATGGAGCACATCATACCATTGGAGGGAACTCCCCGAAGCTTTCCTTTTTTGATTTTAATTCCTCCAGGCGTTTTTTTACCGACATGACCGCCAGCCACGCGGCCGCCGTCCAATACCACCGGAACTTTATGTCCCTCTCTCACATTGGAAGCTCCTGTTACAATCTGAATATCCTCTCCTGTTCCCACGTTTACCTGGCAAACCACAAGTTTATCTGCATCTGGATGCTTTTCTATTTTAGTAATCTGTCCTATCACAATTTGATCCAAATCTGCATCTAGTTTCTCAAATCCTTCCACCTTTGAACCGGAAAGGGTCATTGCATCGGTATATTCCTGCGCTGTCACATTTAAATCCGGCACATAGGCTTTGATCCATGATAATGATGTATTCATAATTCACTGTTCCTTTCTTTTTGCTCTATATTCGTTAAAATTGTTGTAAGAAACGATGGTCGTTTTCGTACAATAGGCGCATATCATCAATCTCATATTTGAGAAGTGCAATTCGCTCCAGACCCACGCCAAAGGCAAATCCTGAATATTCTTCTGGGTCAATACCGCTCATTTTCAGTACTCTGGGATGCACCATGCCACAGCCTAAAATTTCAATCCAGCCAGATCCTTTACAAAAACGGCATCCTTTGCCGCCGCATTTAAAGCAGGTCACATCCACCTCAGCGCTTGGCTCTGTAAAAGGGAAATGATGGGGGCGGAATTTTACTTTCGTATTTTCTCCAAACAATTCTCTGGCAAACTCTGCAAGTGTGCCTTTTAAATCAGCAAACGTAATGTTTTTGTCTACTACCAATCCTTCAATCTGGTGAAAAGAAGGTGAATGAGTGGCATCCACCTCGTCTGAACGAAACACTCTGCCTGGTGCAATCATGCGGATCGGCAGTTTTCCTTTTTCCATCTCGCGCACCTGAACTGGAGAAGTCTGGGTACGCAGCACAATCTTATCATTGATATAAAATGTGTCCTGCTCATCTTTTGCTGGATGGTTGGCTGGAATATTCAAAGCCTCAAAATTATAATAATCATATTCCACTTCCGGCCCCTCCACTACTTCATAGCCCATTCCCACAAAAATGCGCTCTACTTCTTCCAGAGCAATGGTATTGGGATGTCGATGTCCTACACGGTTCTTTTTTGCCGGAAGGGTCACATCAATCACTTCCTGTTTTAATTTCACCTCTCGTTCTGCCGCCTCCAGCCTGGCTTTGGTGTCCTCTATCAGCCGTTCAATGCTCTGCCTTGTCTCATTCACCAATTGCCCTACCATGGGACGTTCTTCTGGCAGCACATCTTTCATGCTCTTAAGAACTGCTGTCAGCTCGCCCTTTTTGCCGAGAAATGCAACTCTCACATCATTTAATTTTGCAAGTCCATCAGAATTCTGAATTTCACGGATTGCCTCCGCCTTGATTTGTTCCAATTTTTCTTTCATAGTCTCCTCCATTCTATGCGTTTTTTAACACAAACAGGCAGTCAGTGAAAAAATCAGCAGATTCTTTCACACCTTCCTTTATCTTTTAATTTGCGGCTCCTGCGGATTACCTGCCTTCTGGCTGCTCCGCGTGCGGTCACGCAGTGACATTTCCATTCGCATAAGGCGCTTATTATTTTTTACTCTTATAGAAAGACACGTTCACGTTTTAGCGTGACAAGATCTTTCCTAGTAGAACAAAAAAAGTCCCTATGCATCTGCATAGGGACGAAAACTCCGCGGTACCACCCTGATTCCTGGGAATAATTTATCCTCAGGCACTCATATTTGCGTAACGTGCAAAAACGTCATATCTTACTATCATTTTTCATTACCAATCAATTTCAGATATGCAGCTCCGGTGGGAAATTCGATCTCTGTCTTTTCTTAAGAGGATTTACAGCCGATGATCCTCTCTCTCTGTAAGCAGTGCAGTTCTCTACTGAACACCTTCCTAGCCTTTCACTATTATCGGGTACTATTCTAACACCTGCATCACAAAACTGCAAGTACTTTTTCTTCTATTTTCATTCTGATTTATCCAGCCAGGATCAATCAGAAAACTTCCAGGCTGCTGAAGTGTTACTAATTCTTACCGTTGAATGAATTCTCTGCTATTTGCACACAATCGTTTTTACTTTACTCCATCTGCCGCGAATCTTTTCTTTGACTCCATACAAGAAACAATACTCCGTCTCCATACTCTTATAATTCCTTACCCTGATATAATATTTTTTCCCGGAAGAGAGCCCCTTGATTGTCTGTCTGGTTTTCTTAGTATCTATCGTCTGTCTAGACTTCTTAAACTTCTTATCTCTGGCAATCTGAATCTCATAGCCAGAAGACTGTTTATCTTTCTTACACAGTACCTGAATCTGTCCTGGCTTTTTGCTGGTGATACGATTGATCTTCCCCTGAACCGGAGTGACCGTAAAAATGGCGTAGGCATAAGAACCATCCACACGATAACCGGTCGTACAAACTCCCTGGTCAGTAATCTTATATCTGCCGATGTCTTTTATATATTTTGCATTTTCTGAATAACGCATATTGATAATCGTACAGTAATCTTCCGGCTCATACGGCGCCCTGTCGTCATAATACAAGGCTTTCGGATATTCTTTCACATAAACTTTTGG
>CAJUCK010000040.1:278-3527 GCA_910585395.1 uncultured Lachnospiraceae bacterium | reverse complement strand
GGGGAGTGATCTTCTTTCCTGTATATTCCGCTTTGTATCGTGATAATCTTATGGAAGCTGCCAAGGGATGCATACTTGCATGTATTTTATATCTGCCATATCTAGGAGGCGTCTTGCTGTTTTTATCATCATAAACCCTGACCCCCACATAGTATGTGCCGGCATCTAAAACCTGCGTCACTCCATCCATAATCCATCCGCTTTTATTATATTCATCCTCTGCATTTTCATTATAAATATGTATGTAGCCCGGGCTTACTGAACTGTAAAACTCTCTGCCCTGTTTATCATATAAAGACACTTCAAAACTCTCTGGAACCTCTCCCATTTCCGCAACGGACGTATTGATAGATACTTCCAAAAAAGACATTCTCTTTAATGTAACTTTATAATATTCATACGGATCATTTTGTGCCAAATGTCCATAAAATATTTTATCCATAGGAAGTTTTACTGCTTTCTTCCGCGTACTGTTATTCTCATATTTTGCCTCTGCAGACTGAAATTTTGCTAAAACAGTATACTCCAGCCCTGTCTGCTGTATTTCTACATCTTTCGCTGCACGAACTTGATAATAATAAGTCCCTTTCTTTAACTGATAAATGGATTCCCCTTCTTTCGCTTCTAAAACAGGATTCCACTCTTTTCCATACTGATCTGTGAGGCATCCTGCTGCATCTCCCTGCTTTCCCCTCAGATAAACAGTGAGCTTTCCAGAATCTTTCAGTTCTATCTGGTAACGCTTTCCTGGTGCCGCTGGCAGAAGCTGTCCTGCGGTTTCTTTGTCAAATTCAAGCGCCAGCACTGTATTCTCACTGCAGGCTGCATCATCCGTAGTTACAAAAGATGCTGCATCTATCGTTTCTGTATGACTGCCCAGGCAATTCACCGTTAAAATTACCGCACAAATGAATGCTGCTAATTTAATTTTCTTCATTTGCATCTTCCTCCTCTTTCTTATTTCTGTCATTTGCACACAATTTCTTTTGCACGGCTCCATGATCCATAAATAGTTTCGCGGACTTTTGCGCCTGCGCAGGATCTGATCTCCATATCTTTATAGTTTCTTACCCTTACGTAATACTTCCTGCCGGACTGCAAGCCTTTGATGGTTTCTCTGCTTTTTTCTGTTTTGATTGTTTTTTTCGATTTCCTGAAATTTTTGTCCCTGGCAATCTGAATCTCATAGCTTATGGCCGGTACGTCTTTTCGCAGGACCGCCTGTATCTGACCCGCATTTCTGCTGCTTAAACGTTTAATCTTTCCCCGTACGGGCGTAACTGTAAAAATAGCGTAGGCATCGCTGTTGTATGTTGAAAGTGTTGTCGTTATAAAGCCGCGTCCGAAGCAATATTTCCCAACTTTTCTCACTTTTCTTAAAAACTTTCCTGTTTCCAAATCATATATAGCTCTATACTTTTCCACATCATACCGGGATTTGCCAAAAGGAAGACTGTCTTTATAATAGGGAGAATCTGGATATTGTGTTAAAGTTATTTTAGGAAGCTTCAATTTCTTCCCTGTGTACACTGTTTTATTATAAGATAACTTCAGTGAAACTGGTAAATCCCAAGATGTCGCATGAATTGCAAATTTGCCATACCGGGCTGACTCTGGTATCCTGCCATTTTCATCACGTTTTACTGTTACGCCTACATAATAAACTCCAGGCTCTAAAATTCCTCTCAGTCCTTCATAAGTACCGCCCTCAGCTTCAATCCAGCTCCCATATCCATCGCCGTTGTACGTTAACCAGTCCGGATTTTCCCAGTTTCCAAGCACTTTTCCAGTTTTGTCATATAAAGACACAGTATAAGTTTCTGGTGTACTATCATCTATCTGTGTATCAAGCGTAATTGCAATAGGAGCCATTTTTTTTAAAGTAAATTTATAATATTCAGAAGGTGCATTCTGCGCTAAATGTCCATATACGACCTTATTCAGAGGTAATTTTGCTGCTTTCTTCCTTGTTGTATTCTCTTCATATTTCGCTTTTGCAGACTTAAATTTTGCCGTGATCGTGTAATTCAGTCCCTCAGCTGGGATTTCAATATTATCTGCGGCTTTCACCTGATAATAATAAATCCCTTTTTTTAACTGCCAGGTATATGTTCCTTCTGCAGTGGCACTCCGTGGTTCAAAACTTTCCCCCTTCTGGTCTGTCAGTTGTCCTGCCAGTTTCCCGTTTTCTCCTTCCAGGCAGACCGTCAGTCTCCCAGACCTTTTCAGAGAAATCTGATACTGCTGACTCTCAGCTGCAGACAAGATTCTGCCTTCCTCTTTATCTCCAAACCACAATTTGCGAATCTCATCGCTAATACTGTTTCCTCTCACTCCCTCATCTGCACTTACAAAAAACAATGAATCGTAACCTGCAGCAGATATGGATGCGGCCGCAATATCTCCTTTAGAAACTCCCAAGCTTTCCACCGTCAAAATTAAAACGCAAATAAGAGCTGTTATTTTTTTCATGTTTCTCATTTCCCCTTTCCTTTTGTAGCTCCAACTTTTTATCTCAAACATTTTCTTCTAAATAACAGCTTAGCATTCACCTTAATATGTGTCAATAAAATTGTGAAAATTTGTTATATAAATCAAAATTATTTATAATTTTAGTAAAAACACCTTATTTTTTCACTCTTCAACACCTTATTTCCTGGTAAATTTCCTTATTTCTCTGCCTGGTCTTGTCTATTCTCATTGAGAAAAGCCTGGTCTTTTTATGAACATTTGTTCCATTGGTAGAACGTCGATGAAAGTTACACACGACATCTCTTCTTCTATTTGCAAAATGCAAAAGTTTTTATGGTTCTTTCTGATATTCTTCATAAATATCATTGACCTCTGCACATATCAGCAGAATATAAATTCCAAAATACAGCCACAGCATCACCAGAATAATGGTAGTCAGACTGCCATACATAGAAAATCCATGAAAATAGTCTACGTAAACAGAAATTCCGAAAGACAAAAGAGACCAGCCCACAGCTCCCAAAACGCTTCCTGGAATCTGGCTTCTGAATGTAGCGCTGCGGTTGGGCAGCATCTTAAATAACATACAGAAAAACAGCATCAAGACCGCCATCAGAATCAGAGAACGCAGCCTTAAAATGCCCTGGGTAATATGCGCTGCAATCGGCAGATACTGGACAATTAAATGCTGAAGACTATTCCCAAACACCATCAGCACCAGCGATACCACAATAGAAATAATCAGTATTAATGTATACAAAATAGCTCGAAACCGCA
>CAJUCK010000040.1:0-268 GCA_910585395.1 uncultured Lachnospiraceae bacterium | reverse complement strand
TTCGTGTCTCTTCAATATCATAAACGCGATTCAATCCATTCGTCAGATACTGGATTCCTTTTGCTGCCGACCAAACTGCAGCCACTGCTGCTGCTGACACCAAACCAATGGAATTTTGATACATTTCATTGATAATCCCGATCAAAAAAGGAGAGATATATGACGGCATAACACGATTGATCGTATCCATGATCATGCTTTTCGTCACTGGTGTATACTGCACCAGAGAAATAAACAACATTATAAAGGGTATCAGAGACAAAACAAT
>CAJUCK010000039.1:19540-24765 GCA_910585395.1 uncultured Lachnospiraceae bacterium | reverse complement strand
TCCGCACAAACAGCAGGAACTTGTCAGCAATCTGGAACAGCTTGCAGCAACCGTTGATGTTACACCGACACCAGAACCGCCAACAAGTAACCCTTTACTTGAAACTATGGGAATTTCCTATGATGATGGCACGGCTGACAGTTTAGCTACTTCGGATACAGTATACGCCAATACAGGACTTCCATACGGACCGGCGCCACTGCCAAAGGAAACAGCACCGGGAAAAGTTATCCCTATGCCCCAAAGAAAAGTTATTTAATTTTCCAAATATTGTTTGGAAAATGCAAGCTACAATAAAATGATGCGGAACAGAGTAGTTGCGTTTAGTAGCAAAATAGTAGCAGCGCAAAAAGAAAAGCCCGGGAACGCCCTGTTTATAAGGCTTCCCAGACTTGTAGCGACTATTCGAACTCAATCGTCCCTGGTGGTTTCCCTGTACAATCATATACCACCCGATTAACCCCTCTCACCTCATTTACAATTCGATTCGTTATTTTATTTAAAATCTCCCAGGGAATCTGTGCCGCCTCTGCTGTCATAAAATCACTGGTATTTACCGCGCGAAGAGCGACAGCGTAATCATACGTTCTAAAATCACCCATAACTCCCACAGAACGCATATTGGTAAGAGCTGCAAAATACTGGCCAAGGCTCTTGTCTAACCCAAATTTGGCAATTTCTTCCCGATAAATAAAATCTGCCTCCTGGACAATCTTTACTTTTTCTTCAGTTACCTCTCCAATAATACGGATGCCAAGACCTGGACCTGGGAAAGGCTGACGGAATACTAAGTGTTCTGGAATGCCAAGCTCCAGCCCCGCCTTGCGGACTTCATCTTTAAAAAGCATGCGCAGTGGTTCGATAATTTCCTTGAAATCTACGACGTCTGGAAGCCCTCCTACATTATGATGAGATTTTATAACAGCAGATTTTCCAAGACCAGACTCAATGACATCTGGATAAATAGTGCCCTGCACCAGATAGTCAACAGCACCGATCTTCTTTGCTTCCTCTTCAAATACCCTGATGAATTCCGCACCAATAATTTTACGCTTTTCTTCCGGCTCTGTAACACCCTTTAATTTATCATAATATCTCTGCTGAGCATTCACACGGATAAAATTTAATTCATAGGCTCCGTCAGGACCAAATACTGCTTCCACTTCATCTCCTTCATTTTTTCGAAGAAGACCATGATCTACAAAAACGCAGGTAAGCTGTTTCCCAACCGCTTTCGAGAGCAGCACAGCGGCAACTGAAGAATCTACCCCGCCAGACAAAGCGCAGAGTACCTTGCCATCTCCAATCTGTTCTTTAAGATTTTGAATCGTCGTCTCCACAAAAGAATCCATTTTCCAATCGCCAGAGCAGCCACAAACCTTATAGACAAAGTTAGAGAGCATCTTCATCCCCTCTGCCGTATGCATAACCTCAGGGTGAAACTGCGTCGCATATAGTTTACGCTCTGGACATGCCATTGCCGCAGCCGGACAAGCCGGAGTATGCGCAGTCACTTTAAATCCTTCTGGAGCTGTCTCAATATAATCCGTATGGCTCATCCAGCACACTGTTTTGGGGGATACTCCTTCAAAAATCACATCTGTCGTATCTACTTCTACCTCCGTATGTCCATACTCGCTGACTGGAGCTGTTTTTACAACACCGCCCAAAATATGCGTCATCAATTGCGAGCCGTAGCAGATGCCCAAGATTGGAATCCCCAAATCAAAAATCTCCTTCTGGCAGCGGGGGGATGTCTCATCATAGACACTATTAGGACCACCAGTAAATATAATTCCCTTAGGCTCCATAGCTCTCATTTCATCTAAACTCATAGTATATGGCTTTACTTCACAATATACATTGCATTCCCGCACACGCCGGGCAATGAGCTGATTGTACTGTCCTCCAAAATCAAGAACAATTACTGTTTCCTTCTTCAATGCTCTTTCCTCCTGTATCTTCTGTTTCTGAACACTTTTTCCAAATTATAAAGAAATCTATGATATACTGTTCATTTCGTTCGTATTAACATGCAAAAATCCGCTAATACCCTTTATACAATGGAAATTCTGCTTTGTTTAAAACACGTTCTAAATTGAACATAAGCCGATTAGAACAGCAATGAAACCATCTTATCTTTTTCCTATTATATAGGAGGTTTTATTCATTTACAAGGAAAATATCTGAAATCATTATAGGATTCAGATAAATAGAGCCAGGTGTAATCTGGCCCGTTCCAAGGCAAACCACTTCTTCAATCTTCTATAAAAATGTCAGCAGCACATCACAAAATCCGACCAGTACAAGAAGAGCAGCTAAACTAGATTACGGCATCACGATCCTGAAAAGTCTGGTTCTTATATATTTCATCAAATATCTACATATCATCTACTTAAGTCCTTGCTTGCTGTTACGGAACTGCACTGGCGTCATATCATATTTTTTCTTAAACATACGATTGAAATGTTCAACATTCTGATATCCTACACTGTCCGCAATACTCTCTACTGTCATACTTGTATTTTTCAACAGAGTACGTGCCTTCTTCATTCGAACATTTTTTACAATTTCACCAAAAGTTCTGCCAGATTTCTCTTTAATATATTTGGAGAGATACGGTTTAGATAAATGCTGTTTTTCTGCCAGTTCATCCAAAGTAACTGTCAGGTAATGCTCCTGAATATAGTTCATAATTTCATTCAGGCGCTCATCACGGCAATTCTCATTTTTCTGAATATGCTCCAATTTATTGACTGCCACACACAAAGCCTCAATAGAAGAAGAGATAATATCCTCATCAATCCCTACTCCCCAGTACAAATGATTGTTGCAGGAAATTCCCACATAAGAAACAGCTTTTGCAGAAGATCCCCGGGACAAAGAGTGCTCTTCATACACGGACAATTCATAACTGATGTTAAAATACTGTTTTAATGCATTGCTCACGGCATCCAGACGGCCATTTCCATTTCCAGTAACCGTACGCGCCTGTCCATTATGAGATATGACTGCCTCTGCCAAGATACCGTCCTTTTGTTTAAAATGACATTCTGGAATCTGGAAATATGGCATATCATTTACATAATGCTCTTCAAAGATCTGATAAATCAATTGAGGCGAAAGTTCCATATGACGGCGGTCTGAAACCCCTTTAATCGTATATCCCACTTCTTCCCGCATTTTTTCTGGAATTGTAATTCCATAATTCTGTTTCAGAATATATGCAACGCCTCCCTTACCTGACTGGCTATTGATACGAATGACATCTGAATCATAAGTACGTCCCACATCCTTAGGATCAATGGGCAGATATGGCACAGTCCACGCACCTTCCAGATTCTTCTCACGGCAAGCCATTCCCTTAGCAATTGCATCCTGATGAGACCCTGAAAAGGCTGTAAATACCAATTCTCCAGCATAAGGCTGTCTAGGTGACACCTGCATACGGGTACAGCGCTCATAAACCTCTGCTATTCTGGACATATTGCTGAAATCCAGTTTCGGGTCTACTCCATGAGAAAACATATTCATAGCAAGCGTTACAATATCTACATTTCCAGTTCGCTCTCCATTTCCAAACAGAGTCCCTTCAATTCTGTCTGCCCCTGCAAGAATTCCAAATTCTGCATCACAGATTCCAACCCCCCGGTCATTATGAGGGTGAAGAGAAAGCACTACATTTTCACGAAAATGCATATGTTTGCTCATATATTCCACCTGACCTGCAAAAATATGCGGCATAGCATTTTCTACAGTGGTGGGCAAATTGATAATAACCTTCTTTTCCGATGTTGGCTGCCAAATATCTAATACAGCATTACACACTTCCAGCGCATAGTCTATCTCTGTTCCTGAAAAACTTTCTGGGCTGTACTCAAATGTGAAATTTCCTTCTGTCTCATCTGCGAGCTGCTGTAATAACTTGGCTCCCTCAACAGCAATTTCCTTAATCTCTTCCTTGCTCTTTTTAAAAACCTGCTCCCTCTGCGCAAGAGAGGTAGAATTATATAAATGCACCACTGCATGGGGCGCTCCCTCCACTGCTTCAAATGTCTTACGAATAATATGCTCTCTTGCCTGAGTCAGCACCTGTACTGTCACATCATCGGGTATCATATTCCGTTCTATCAATGCCCGCATAAAATTATATTCCGTATCGGAAGCCGCTGGAAATCCAACTTCAATTTCTTTAAATCCCACATCTATCAAGAGCTGAAAAAATTCCAGTTTTTCCTCCAGACTCATTGGCTCAATCAAAGCCTGGTTCCCATCCCGGAGATCAACGCTGCACCAAATAGGCGGTTTGGTAATATACTCCTTTTTTACCCAGTCATACGTCACTTCTGGCGGCATAAAATATTGTCTTTCATACTTCTCAAAATTTTTCATCTTTTTTCCTCCATTATTTAAAAGAGCAAAATGTGTATCTTTTATCCTTTAAAATAAAAAGAATCCTTCGCATCTACTATCCTAAAAATAATAGAGACGAAAGATATATCCATCCTGCGCGGTACCACTCTACTTCATGTTTTCATGCTCTCATCTACACTCCATGCCGCCCTGATATCCTGCTCTTTTACTACAAAACTCAATAGACACTTTCATGCTTATCTCTATAACGGGAGAACCCGTCCTGACTTACTTCTTCCTGGGCAAAATCATCTGCCTGATTTAGGAATCTTTCAGCCGGAAGCTCCAAGGCCAGTTCACTGCATCATCACTGTCATCTTCCACCAACGATAACTCTCTGTAAGCTCTTTTACAGCTACTCTTCCCCTTCTTCGCTTTTCACGAGTTTTATCTTATCACAGATATTTCTTCTTGTATAGTGATAAATTTAATCATTTTTTTTGATTTATTTTAATATATTTAAAATAATAACCATCTTCTCTGTAAAAATTGCTTCAACCTAAGGGCCGTTTCTTAAACAGCCCCTTTTTGGTGAAGATATTTTTCCCGGGTTGCCAGCCCTCCCCGGATATGACGCTCTGATTTGTTTACATCCAGAACTTTACGGGCCTGTGAGGCAAGAACAGGGTTAATCTGGACAAGGCGTTCTGTTACGTCCTTATGCACAGTACTCTTGCTGATTCCAAATTTTTTGGCCGTCTGACGCACTGTAGCATTCTCCTCAATAATATAATTGGCAATATTGACTGCCCGTTCTTCTATGTATCCTTTCAACGAAAATCCCTCATACATTGTTTTTTTATAATGTATGA
>CAJUCK010000039.1:11554-19530 GCA_910585395.1 uncultured Lachnospiraceae bacterium | reverse complement strand
AATTTGTTCCAGTTATGACAACGGTATTGCCTCACAGAAGACTGTGGCGCTAACATAAATTCCAAAGCATAAACTCGTTCAGAAGTTTACATTGCACAGCAGTATAAAGAATATGCACAAAAATTATCTTCTAAAACCAGCTTCCCCAAATGATTTTTGTGCATTCTGCCTCTTTGGCATAGACAGCTGGCTCTTTTGAGCGAATGAACATATCCGTACATCAGCGCCCTTGGGAATAAATCTTTTATTCTTTTTAAATCTAATAATTTTCTATGGAGATTTTTTGATCTGTCTAATAGCACTCAGATTGCAGCAGATCTGCAAAAAATTGAAAAAGAACAGGCAATAAAATATCTGCCAGAATATCATATGAAAAAATTTTATAAATACGCAGCTTTCCATCTGGCAGAAAAAATCCCCCGCCGCCGCTTTTCCTCCGGCTTTGGGGGATATGTACATTTAATCATGAGCAAGTGTGAACTGATCCACCAATTCTTTGAGGGCTGCAGCCTCAGCAGAGAGCTGTTCACTCGCAGCCGCACCTTCCTCTGCAGTAGCGCTGTTGCTCTGCACAACAACTGAAATCTGGTTGATCCCTTCTGAAACCTGCTCAACCGACTCTGACTGCTCATTAGAAACTATTGCAATATGGTCGATGGAATCAACCACAGACTGAATGCTGTTTACCACCCCCAGCAAAATATCTGCTGTATTTTGGGCAATTTCTGTACCAATATGTACTGCGTCCGTAGAATTGGCAATAAGCTCCGAAGTATTTTGAGCTGCCTGCGCAGATTTTCCTGCCAAATTTCGAACCTCTTCTGCAACAACTGCAAATCCCTTCCCTGCGCTGCCAGCCCTGGCTGCCTCCACTGCTGCATTCAGGGCAAGAATATTTGTCTGGAATGCAATATCATCTATTGTCTTAAGAATCTTTTCAATTTCCTCAGAACTGGTCTGAATCTTTTCCATAGCTTCTACCAGATTCTGCATCTTCTGATTGCACAGAAAAACTTCTTCCCCAGTCTGATGTGTCTGTCTCCTGACGTCCAGCGCTCCGTCTGCTGTATCTTTGACTTCCTCAGAAATCATGCTGATCCTTGTTGCCAGTTCTTGTACAGAACCAGCCTGTTCTGCAGTGCCCTGGCTAAGAATCTGCGCGCTTGATGATAACTGATTGCTGGCATTCGCCACTTCATCCGCTGAATGATTAACCTGACGCATAGCGCTGCTTAGTTCAAGTCTCATATTGCGCATAGAATGCAAAATATCCTGAAAACTTCCAACATATACCTCTTCATGCTCTGTGTGAACATCAAGATTCTGATTTGCCATCTCATTGAGCAAATAGCTGATATCATTGATAACGATACGCAGCCCTTCCACCAAAGTCTCTGTTGATCTGACAAGCACACCTGTTTCATCCTTATTGGCAATCTTGGGCATGGGCGTTTCCAAATCTCCCTCTACAAGCAGCTTCATTCGATTTACACAAGCTTTCATAGGTCTGCCAATATTAAGAGCGAGAGCCAAAGCAACAACGACGGAAAGCAATATAGAGACTACTATTACCGCTATATTGATAACCATCGCATCTCGTGTGGATGCCAGATAATTGATCTGCGGTGCAGTTACTGCGATGCTCCAGCCGTCTGTTTCCATCACGGGAGCATAAGCTGCAAACATTTTGTCTTCCCCATTTGTATAACTTCCAAATCCGTTTTTTCCTTCACGCATCTGAGCATGAATTGCCGCCAGTTCCTGCAGCGAAGAGTCGTTCTGCGCTTCTGCTTCTATATTTTGAACCGTAATCGTATCAAGCGTAATGTCTGCAATCGTGCCGCCAGACTTATTTATCATATAGGCTCTGCTATTTTCACCAATTTGAATGGCCGATACTATATCGTTCAAAAAGGTTTCATGCGGAACAAAATATACAACGCCAACAATGGATTTGCCAAAGTTTCCTTCAGAATACAGAGGCGCCGCTACCATAATGGATAATTCTCCCGTAATCTTACTGATCAACGGCTCTGATACAAATACATTTCCCTGCATAGCCTGACGTACATATTCACGGTCTGAATAATCATTTCCATCAAAAATACTGATACCATCCGCGCCAACAATATTCCCTCTCTGGAAATCATGCATGGAAACACGCTCGTCAATGATAGTCTGCTTTTCTTCCACTGACACTTCTGGATCGGACAGCTGCGGGATACACCCCACTTCCATAACAACGTTCTTATATACTTCCAGCTCCTGCTGCACACGTCCAGCCGCCAGAACTGCCGTCTGGCTCATCATCCGCTCCACAGTGGACATGGTATTGTTGTAGTTTAGCGTGATACTTGAAGATCCAGATGCGACCAGTCCAATCATAACAGTCAAAATAAGACATACAGTGATCTTGGTTCGAATGCTTTTCATTTCAATGTTACCTCCTGCTCACATAGCTGAAATTATGAAATATTCAGCCAATCCCAAACGATTCGCACAGCTGAGGCACTGTACGAATCATTTGATTTTCTTGTTTCTGTATAAACTGCCATCTGTATTTTTCCCTGGAGCGCTCTAAATCATCTTTACAGATGTGGAACATGGCAGGGTCATTGGTCTTAAACTTTGTTTTAGTAACTATTAAAAACCTGCAGATAAACTCTTTTATGCAGAAGCTGACCTGCATTGGAGCGAAAATCACCTCCATCAATAATTATTTTCATGTACTTATTACTTTCAAAGACGGTGTCCTTAATCTATACGCATGGAATTCTCCTTTGTTAATTTTATTGATATAGACACCTAAATCTTAACAAATCTGAAGACCTTTTTATACAACCGGCTCACTTATTAAATGAAAGTATAAGAGCACTGAAAATGTAGTAACCATCTGGCACAAAATGCCCTCAAAAATTATTAGATGAATAATTCAGGATCAACATATTCAACCGTTCTTATTATTTCATAACTATTATAAAAGTTACCATTCCTGCTTGTCAACCACTATCTGCTTTTCAATAATGACAAGTCCACCTGAGGACTGTAAGATTCCGTGCCTTCCTTGGAAAAAGTCTGCTACTCCAGTGATTAGAGAAAACTGGAGCAGAAGTGTACACCGTGCATATCATTGCCTTTAGCAAAAATACTGCTATCCGGCGCCTTTCCTGCCTGCATAGATGCGGGCTTAAAAATATATCCATGTGACGGCTGCAAAGAATCCATAAAACAAATAATACCCAAGTTACATTGCTGCGCATCTCAGATAAAACGCACAAAAAACGCTCTTGAAAAACCAGTTTTCCAGAGCGATTTTTGTGCATTATGTCCTTACCACGATAACAGCTATACCTTTTGAACAAACAAATATATGAGTACGGCAGACCCGCTTACTTAATCTATGACAAGCACGTCTGCTTCCTGGCTTTTATTCTCCTGCGTCTGCGTAAGAAAATTTCACTTCTGTGGCAAGGAAAAAGTCACTTTTTGCCATCTCAAAGCATTCCATAATTGTAGGAGAAAATACGCCACATTCATTATTCTTAATCATGTTTACCGCTTCCTCCACAGCATAGGCTTCCTTATAAACCCGTTTACTTACCAAGGCGTCATAAACATCCACAATTGAAACTACCTGAGCCCAGATTGGAATTTCATCTCCCTTAAGACGGTCTGGGTAACCATTTCCATCGTAACGCTCATGATGATACCTGCAAATGTCGTAGCAATAGCCGTAAAACTCATTTTCTTCCTGTTTAAAGTTCTCCAAAAGCTGACAGCCATACACAGTATGCTTCTTCATTTCCTTAAATTCCTCATCTGTCAGCCTTCCTGGTTTCAGAAGAATGCTGTCTGGAATTGCAATTTTTCCAAGATCATGAAGCGCTGACGCATTTACAATCAAATTTACTGATTCATCTGTCAGTTCATACTCTGGATATTCAGACTTCACATATTTTAAAAGAATCTTGGTCAAATATTTTACTCTCTGGATATGTTCACCGGATTCAAGGCTGCGGAATTCTACTACAGAGCTTAAAGCATTTACAAGGAATTCATTATTGCGCTCCAATTTTTCCTTGCTTTCCCGAAGCTGTCTGGTACGCTTTTCAAGCTTTCTCTCAATATCTATTCTATTCTGAAACAGCTCTATAATATTCTGAGCACGACGCATTACCACTTTTGAATCAAATGGCTTATAAATAATATCAGAAACTCCATACTCATATGCCTTAACTTCACTCTCTGCTGTAGACTCTCCGGTAATCATAATCACTGGAATGGAATTCATATATCCCTTTTCAAACATATATTTCAAAACATCCAGACCAGACTTATTAGGCATAATCAAATCAAGAAAAATAAGAGACAAGGTATCATTGTGCTTCTCCAGCAGCTCTATCGTCTCAATACCATCCGCTGCTTCCAGAATCTCGTACTGTTCTTCAAAAATAAAACTAAGCATGTTACGGTTGATTTCAACATCATCCGCAATCAAAATAACATGTTTCTCCATTGTTAACCTCCACTAACCAAACTTCTATATGATATATTCAGAATATTCCAACGACATTTTAACATACTATAATTTCCAAAATCAACCTAAATCTTCATTCTTCTTTACTTTTATAATTTCAATTTCGCGAAAGCATCTGCAAAGGCATTATTTACAGGCTCTTTTGCCTCCTGTTTTATCTTGTTCATATAGCGGGAGACATCCTTTTTAGATACTCCTCCTCCGCTCTCTTTCCTGCGCTTTTCAAACGCAGACAACTTCTCACGATAACCGCAGGCACAGGTAAATCTTCTGTTTTCGCCTTCTCCCACCAGTTCCATTTTCTTATGGCACTGTGGACAACGGGCATTTGTGACTTTTGACAAAGTTTTCCGATAGCCGCATTCCCTGTCCTGGCATACCAGCATTTTTCCATTCTTGTGGTTTACTTCCAACATTAATTTCCCGCATTCCGGACATTTCTTTCCTGTGAGATTGTCGTGCCGGTAGGTTTTGGAAGATGCCTGAATATCTTTGACAATATCCACTGTATAAGCTCTGATTTCTGCCTCAAAATCTTTCTTCTTCGCTTTACCTCTGGCAATATTGGAAAGCTCCTGTTCCCATCTTGCCGTCAGTTCTGGGGAAGTCAGTCCCTGAGGCGCCAGCTCCAGCACTTGTCTGCCTTTGGATGTCAAATGAATATATTGGTCTCGTTTTTCGATCATAAAACTATTAAACAATTTTTCAATGATATCTGCCCGGGTGGCAACTGTACCCAGTCCACCTGTTTCCCCCAAGGTCTTTCTCAGGTTTTGGTCTGCATTATCCATATATTTTACTGGATTTTCCATAGCCGCAAGCAGCGTTGCCTCTGTAAAAGGCAGTGGAGGTTTTGTCTTTCCCTCCGTAATTTTCCCCTCCATAAATAATATTTTCTGTCCTTTCAGAAAATCTGGAATACTGCCTGCTATAATTTCGCCTTTAGCAGCCTCTTTATCATCCTCATCATAACAATCCTCCGCATTGATTCCAGCTTCTTTCTGCAGCATTCTGATTTCCTGCCAGCCCGGCTGTTCTAAGATTCTGCCTTTCAGCGTAAACTGCTGCCCCTCACAGACTGCCGTCACCTCTGTCTGCTGATAAGGTGGCAGAAGCACTGCCAGAAAACGTGAAACCACAAGTTCATAAATTCTGCGTTCTCCATATTCCAGATCTTTTAGGTGAATGCCCTGTTCTGTGGGAATAATTGCATGATGATCTGAAACTTTTTTATCATCTACAAATGATTTATTTCCTTTGATTGAAGATTTCAGCAGTCTGCCGCAGATTGATGCATAGATGCCTCCGCGGCATGCTCTGAGCCGTTCTGGAATGGTATCGACAATATCGGCTGTAAGATACCGGGAATCTGTTCTAGGATAAGTCACCACCTTGTAGCATTCATACAGGTTCTGCATATAATCCAGCGTCTGTTTTGCCGAGAACCCAAACATCCGGTTGGCATCCTGCTGCAGGGAAGTCAAATCATAAAGCTGCGGTGCATAAGATTTCTGCTGTTTTTTCCTTACCTCTGTCACAACAGCCGTACCATTTACAACCCCTTTCTGCACTTTTTGTATTTCTTCTTTCGAATAAGTGCTATTGCTGTTCTGACTTGTTTTCCATGTCCAAACGGCCTCTTTGCTGTTCATCTTCAATCCATAATATAATTTCGGCTGAAACGCCTTAATCTGCGCTTCCCGCTTCGCAATAATGGCAAGAGTCGGAGTCTGAACCCTGCCGCAGGAAAGCTGCGCATTATGTTTGACAGTCAGAGCACGGGTGGCATTCAGCCCCACCAGCCAGTCAGCCTCTGCACGTGCCACGGCCGCTTCATACAATTTCTGATACTCTCGCGCCTCTTTGAGACTGGAAAATCCCTGGCGGATTGCTTTGTCAGTAACAGACGAAATCCACAGCCGCTTCATTGGTTTTTTCACACCAGCTTTTTTAACAATCCACCGTGCCACCAGTTCTCCTTCCCTTCCTGCATCTGTGGCTATAATAATCTGGCCAATATCTTTGCGGTACATCTGCTTCTTAACTGTCTGATATTGATGGCCCGTTTTCTTGATTACCTGAATCTCCATACGTTCTGGCAGCATAGGAAGTGTCTCCATTTTCCATTCTTTCCACTGGTCCCCATAACTCTCTGGGTCGGCAAGCTCTATCAGATGTCCAAGCGCCCAAGTCACCACATAGTCTTTTCCCTCCAGATAACCATTTCCTCCCTGTTTACATCCTAAAACTCTGGCTATATCTCTGCCCACACTAGGCTTTTCTGCAATTACCAATGATTTCATATTTCCTTCACTCTTTCTTTCATATTTCAAATTTTTCGGGTTCCGCGGCAGCGGGGAAAATCACTGCACCCATAAAATTCCCCATATTTACCGCTGCGCTTCACCATTTCAGCTCCACATTTTGGACATGTTATCTCTGGGTCGGTTTTTCGTCTCTGGCACAGAATTTTTCCCAATCCCTCATAACATTTCTGATTCATAACACAGTCATTCAAAGCACGGTGCGCGCCTTTGGTACTGATATGAAAATAAGCTGCCACATCTGACAGCTTGTAATGGGACAGCTCCGGCAGACATTGTCTCGCCATGTATAATGTATCTATGTAATCATTTTCTATTGCTGTATGAAAAATACGCATTGTTCCATGATAAATAAAATTCAAATCAAAGCTGTGAATGTTATGGCCCACCAAAATATCATCGCCTGCAAATCTCAGAAATCCTTCCAGGGCCTGCGCAAGCTCTGGCGCACTTTCTACCATATCATCTGTAATATGGTTTACTCTGGAAGCTGCTGCTGGAATATGCATTCCTGGATTTACCAGTGTTGAAAATTCATCCACAGCTTTGTGTTCCCGCACCTTTATAGCAGAAATTTCTATAATCTCATCTACGTCTGGGCGGACACCTGTGGTCTCCAGATCAAAGACCACATAGTCTCCAATATATTTGTTTAAACGTTTTCCTTTGTTCCCTGTCACAGCATCAGCCCTCATTTCTCTTATGATTTCACATTATAAAGGGCTTTTCAGATATTTGCAACCTTCTTACCAGAAATTATTCTGCTTTCAGTACATAAATTCTTGATTCATAATCCGTACAGGTTTCCTCTCCTGCCGCCACTTCTCCTGCTGATGAGTCTGTCGTGGAAAGACCCAGATTCATCAGCTCATCTCCATAACAAAGAGAATTATTCTGACTGTTTCGATAACACAGTTCAGCATCCAAACCCTGCAGACGCAGACGTGTAAAGCAGCCGTTCACCACATTCATAATTCGATACCAGCCCACCACGGCCGTTCTTTTGTCCCTGCTCACAACCATCCATGCCATCTCATTTCCTTCAAAAGGGCTTTTCAGGCGGTAAAATGTCCCAAACAAAAGCAGCGTCCGATATTCTTTCATAAAGGAGATCT
>CAJUCK010000039.1:9803-11544 GCA_910585395.1 uncultured Lachnospiraceae bacterium | reverse complement strand
TTCCTTAACCTCCTTTATTTCTTCCTCTGTAAGTCGATTTAAATCCAGTTCATAGCCAAACGTTCCAAAATAAGCCACATTTGCTCTGGTGTGAAGCGGCGTTTTCCGATTAACCTGATGGTTGGGGATCATGGACACATGAGAACCCATACTGCTGACTGGATAACATATGGATGTTCCATACTGTATCTTCATGCGCTCTACTGCATCCGTGTCGTCACTGGTCCAGCCCTGCGGCGCATAATAGAGCATTCCTGGATCAAAACGTCCCCCTCCGCTTGCACAGGACTCAAAAAGCACTTGGGGAAATTCCCGGATCAAACGCTCATACAGCTCATAAACGCCTAACATATAGCGATGATATACTTCTCCCTGACGTTCCGGCGGCAGACTTGTACTGAAACATTCTGTAATACTGCGGTTCATGTCCCACTTGATGTAGGACACTTTTGCCTCCCTGAGAATCTTTGCCATCATTTCATAGATAAAGTCTACCACTTCCTTTCGCGAAAAATCCAGGACATACTGGTATCTTCCATGAGACTTTATTCTTTCAGGCACAGACAGAATCCAGTCTGGATGCATACGGTATAAATCAGAATCTTCATTTACCATTTCTGGCTCAAACCAGAGACCAAATTTCATTCCCAGATCTTCGATACGCTCCGCAATCCCTGCAATGCCTTGAGGCAGACGCACTCGATTTGCCACCCAGTCCCCAAGTCCGGCATGATCGCTGCTTCGTGCACCGAACCAGCCGTCATCCAGCACAAACAATTCTACACCACACTCTTTCGCCTTTCTGGCAATCTGCACTAGTTTGTCTTCTGTAAAATCAAAATACGTTGCCTCCCAGTTATTGATAAGTATTGGGCGTGCCTGATCCCGCCATTTCCCCCTTGCCAGGCGTTTTTGATACAAACGGTGAAACGTCTGGCTCATATGATTCAGCCCCTGATCTGTATACACCATTACCGCCTCAGGAGTTTGAAAGCTCTCTCCTGTTTCCAGCCTCCAGGAGAAGGTATCTGGATGGATTCCTACCAGAACTCTTGTATTGTCGTGAGCGTCTACTTCTGCCTGCATCAGAAAATTTCCGCTGTATATAAAACTAAAGCCAATCGCTTCTCCCTGCTGCTCTGTGACATGGGGACGCTTCAGTACCAGAAATGGATTGTGCTGGTGAGAAGAATTTCCTCTCAGACTTCCAACTGACTGTATACCCATAGCCAGTTTTCTAGTTTTAATATGCCTTTCTCTGGACCATGCGCCAGACAACTGCATCCATTCATAATCACACTCAGGCAGATCCAGGCAAAGACTCATGGCACGTTCCAGCTGAACTGCTTCTAAGCCTTCATTGTGAAAACAAATACTTTTGGCAAGAATCCCCCCTTCTGCAAAAATCGTATAAAATAATTCCGCCCGGATTCCCGTCAGAGAATCCCGCAGATTAATCACCAAAGTAGACGCCTCCTGCTTCTTTTCCGTATAAGTTGCTGGAAGCCCTGCCAGCTCAGGTTTTCCCTCCTCTACATAATGAGACTGGTACTGAAAATCTGAAATCCTGCTTCCATTTTTCTGATAAATTTCTACCGCTGGACTCCGGTAATCTCCTGTTCCAAAAGTCGGAAGTTCCTGTTTGATATGTTCCAAAGAAAATAATTTATCCTCTGGGAAAGAACAGGATGACATTGGACGGGCAGCAAGTTCCAGCAAATCAGATAAATTCTCTCTGTCA
>CAJUCK010000039.1:0-9793 GCA_910585395.1 uncultured Lachnospiraceae bacterium | reverse complement strand
TGCCCAAGCTGTCCATTTCTAAGTACCATCATCACATAACTAATACTGTCGTTCCATAAATGAAAAACCCTTAAATTTTCATGATAAACAATCTTCATCTATGTTTCCTCCTTTTTCTGGCTCTTCTTTTTAAGTTAAACCCATTATAAGCATTCTGCCAGAAAAGAGTTAGATGATTTTGTATTAAAAACCAGTCAAAATGTTTCCATAATTTCCAACAATTTTTGTGTTTCAAACATTTTTTTCTCCTGTTGTTTTCTGTGGTACATTTTGCGGTAATGACTGGGCGGCATTCCCGTTTCCTGCTTAAAAGCTTTGGAAAATACAAGAGCATCCTGGTATCCGCAGGACATTGCCACTCCTTCTACAGACAGCTCAGTGAGCTCTAACAGTTCTTTTGAGCGCACCAGCCGAAGACGCGTGAGAAATTCTTTGGGAGAAATGTGAAGATTTTTTGAAAATACTTTGTACAGATAACTGCGGCTTACACCCGTATGTTCTGCAATTTCTGCAATACCTATTCCTCGAAAATAGTTATTCTGAATAAAATTAACTGCTTTTTTTACATATGTACTTTCCCTGTTTTCTTCTGTGACTGTTTCCATCTGAGCATCGCGGCTCAGCACTGCAAAAAATTCGTACAGCAGGCTCTGCAGGTAATACTGATGTGTCTGAGAAAATGTATTATTTTTCAACATGTCTGTAACAATGCGCTTTAATTTGTCTCCATATCTGCTCTGGAATACATGCTGGCTGCTGTTGAGTCCCAGATCCTGCAGAAACATTTCTGCCTGAGTCCCTGCAAATCCCACCCACAGATAAGTCCAAGGCTCCTGCTCATCAGCCTGATAAAACGTTACGGCCTCTGGTTCAATTAAAAATCCCTGACCTTTGTGAATCTTATATTTCCGGCTGTTCACCCGATAAATTCCTTTTCCTGAAAGAACATAATGTAATATATAGCTGGGGCGGACGGCAGGACCAAAACTGTGGCAAGGTTCACATTCAGACACACCGCAGAAGCATAGATACAAGTCTTGAAATTTGGAACGGGTCAGCTGCAATACTTGTGCATCTTCCATGATGAAACCTCCTTTGGCAATCTGGTTATAAGCATTTCTTAAGTGTTGAAATCAACACAACATCTGCCGGAAGCCAATCTAACTCATCCAGTTCCTCTCTTGTCAGCCATTTAGCACATTCATGCTCTAAAAGTTTCAGCTCCCCTTTTGATACTTCACACAAATAACAATGCATTATAAGATGAAATTGTGGATAATCATACTCCACTGTCTTCAAAAATTCTTTTATTTTGATGGTTGCTGACAGCTCTTCTTGAATTTCTCTTATCAAAGCTTCCTCTCTTGTCTCTCCAGGTTCTATCTTGCCGCCTGGAAATTCCCATCCATCCTTAAACTCACCATATCCACGCTGTGTTGCCAATATTTTATTGCCGTCCTGAATAACAGCTGCCACTACCTCAATATTCTTCACTATAACCTACTCCTTCATTGACAATATATTCATATAAATCCTCTCGTACTGGTGTTACCAATTCATACTGAATTTCTACTGCTTTTTTAGTGGTATTTGGCATAATAAATTCATGTGCCTGCCCCGTAGCATTTATTTTTCCCAAATAATAAAATTCCTTGGAAATTTTATCATCTTTGTTTTTACGAACAAACAATTGCATCTCCACACCTAGTTCTTTGGCATGTATGGCTGTATAGACATCTTCCGAGGACAATGTTCGTCCAGATTTTGATATGGCAATCAAAAGGCTCGGACTTAAAAATCTGTCTTCATATCTTACGGTGTCTTTAATATCTTTTGCCTTATCATAATTAATAAATACTGGATATGTTCTTGTCTTTTTATCATATTTATAGCCACCAATATTTAATGCCACCTCTCCCCTCTCCCATTCTAAAAGACGGCAGACATCTTCATACGTATATTTTGCATATAATTGAAAATTCGTGTTCATATACAGGTTACCATAATATTTTTGATATCTTTTCAATCCAAACTCCACAGTTTCTGCAACAATTTGATAAAAATCTGGATTTTGCAGCATATCAGAAAAATCCTTGCTTATTCCATAATCTTCACCCTCAGAAGAAATAAAAATACAATCTTGATAACTATTTTTCATAGCTCCTGTTGCAAATTCATTAGTTAGGACATTAGTTATATTTGTTCTGGTATTATCTGTAATCTGAATTTTATATTTTTCATTTAACTTTGAAGTGAGATACTCAAACAATCTGTGCTGATATTTTAATAATCTCTTTATTGCTTCCAGTTCATGTACTCTTTTTCCTGATGCAAACTTTTTGGAAATAAACTCAATACACTTTTCCTGTTTTTTATCCAGCCGTACAGTATATTCTTTTTCATATTTTTTCAAAAATTTATAGTACGATCCCAATGAATTCTTCTCAAATATACGAATTACATCCATTTCCCCATAGTCATCAAAATCACTGAGCGTTGGGATCTTTCCCAGCTTATGTCTTAGTCTCATATAATTCTCTTTTATTAAATGTATATCATTAAAATTTGCTGTATCTATCGAGGCGTAAATACGTTTTTTGGTTATTTCATCAAAGTGAATCGTAGAGCATCCTGGTATCATACGATTTCCCTCTGCCAAATATTTTCGTACAGTATCTTTATTGTAAGTACGATCTCCAGACAATGCAATTGGAATCAAAAAATTTTTTTGGTAATTCCCGATAAAATCAAGTACAACAAGATAATCCTTCTCTTCATATTTCCGGAGTCCCCGTCCCAATTGCTGCACAAAAACAATCGCAGACTGTGTAGGACGAAGCATAATGATCTGGTTTACGCTTGGAATATCCACCCCTTCATTAAAAATATCCACCGTAAATATATAATCTAATCCTCCTTCCCTATTTCTCTGCTCCAGTTTTGCAATTGCTTCTTCCCTCTCTTTTTGTCCATTTTTCCCAACTAATGCAATGGTATGATATCCCTTTTCTTGAAATAGCGAAGCCAGCTCCTTTGCTTCTGCATTTTTACTACAAAAAACAAGTCCTCTTAATCGGTCTCCACTGTAGCCATAATACTCTGCTTGTTCCAAAATATGTTCTACTCTCTGTCGTGAAACCAGGTAGCGAAATTCTGACTGCTCATCAAGAACCCGTCCATCGACCTTTAATTCTGATATTCCAAAATAATGAAAAGGACATAAAAGATTTTCTTTCATTGCCTGCTGCAAACGAATCTCATAGGCAATATTATGATCAAATAATCGAAAAATATCATATCCATCTGTCCGCTCTGGAGTAGCAGTCATGCCAAGCAAAAATTGAGGCTCAAAATAATCCATAATTTTTTGATAAGTTTCTGCTCCTGCTTTATGTGTTTCATCTATAATAATGTAATTAAAATACGTTTTATCATATCGATAAAGTATTTCATCCTTAGACATAGTCTGAACAGTAGAAAACAAATAATCTGCCTCATATTCTCTGCTGTTTCCAGATAAGATCCCTGTCTGAATAGAAGCTCCCAGTACATCTTTAAAACTCTCCATTGCCTGCCGCAAAATTGTTTCCCTGTGAACCAAAAACAGCATTTTATCTGGTCTGAAGTTCCGCACGTCAAAAGCACTTAAATATGTCTTTCCTGTTCCCGTAGCACTAATCAGCAATGCCTTTTTTTCTTTCTTCCTCCGTAAAGCTGCAAGTTCTTTCATAGCTTCTCTCTGCATTTTATTTGGCTGCAGCAAATAAGTCCTGATGCGCCCTATCTTCTGCTGGCTTCGCAAATGTTTTTTCTCACGGTATACAGGTTCATATACATTTATAATCCATTCTTCAGATAAAACCTCTGACTTGTTCCACATTTGAATAAATTCTTCATTGGTTTCTTTAATTAGTTCCCCCTGTTCAAGTGAAGACAATTTTATATTCCATTCTTTATTCGATTTCAACGCACTTTGTGTCAAGTTAGAACTTCCCACTATAAAAGTCATCAGCTCTCTCTTCTGAAACATATAACCTTTCGTATGAAAACCTTCTTGATTATATAAATGTACTTCCAAATTGCTAAAGTTCAGTAGTTCCCGCAAAGCTTTAGGATCATTAAAATGTAAATAATCGGTAGTCAGAATTTTCCCTGGAATCTTCCTTTTTTCCAATTTTCTGAGGATATTTTTCAGCATAATCAAACCACTGCTTGTAATAAAAGCAACGGACATCCAGAAAGAATCACAGTTTTCCAATTCACGGTCTAAGTTTGCTAAAACTGTACTTCCTCTATGAACATCATTAAACAATAGTTTTGGCCGCAACATCTCATCTGATTCTGATGCAGCATCAATTAATCCTGTGCAAGCTGCTTCTACAATTTCCTCCGCCAAATTATTCATGTTTTTCTCCAATGTTTCTCTCACAAAAACTCATCTGACTGTTCCTCACTCCCCTGCCTGCTTCATCTCTGCAGAAATAAACTGCAGAAACTGCTGTTCTGACAAAGGCTTTGAGAAATAATACCCTTGAATATAACTGATTCCCAACTCTTCCATAGTCTCGTACTGCTCCCTGGTCTCGATCCCTTCCGAGACAATCTCCAGATCCATCCCCTGTACCATATGCATAGCTGCATCCATCACATATTTTGCCTTTCCATTTTCAAAATAAGCGTTGGTCATATCCTTGTCAAACTTGACAATATCTACTGGCATATCCACAATATAATTCAAATTTGACTGTCCTGTTCCAAAATCATCCAACGAAAATCTCACTCCATAATCCATCAGACTTCTCATATTATTCAGTAAAATTCTTTTTGCCTCCATAGACGCCGACTCAGTAATCTCAAGATTGATAAATTCAGATGGGATGTTATATTTTTCCATTATCTTAATATAATCTTCTGCCAGCTGTTCATAAGAACACTGTACCACAGATAAATTTATTTCTATATAATGAAGCCCATACTGTTCAATATCATGTTCCTTGACAAATCGGCACACTTTTTCAAAAACCATCTCGCCCAGCCTCAATATCATTCCATTCTGCTCAGCGACATCGATAAAAATCCCCGGCGGCACGATCTCTCCCTTCTCATCTCTGATTCGGACCAGCGCCTCCGCTGATGTAAAACAACGCTCTCTGGTGGAATAAATAGGCTGATAATATACCTCCACCCAGTCTTTTTCCATGGCGTCAAAAATCAACTGTTCTGTTTGCTTTTTCCTATACATTTCCTCTACTTTTTCCTTATCCACATAGAGGAAAGGATTTTCAGAAAATTCCTTACTATTTTGTCTGATATCTCGGATCAGATAAAGCATATCCTCAACATTATTTACAATTTCAGAATCTGGAATATAAATCCAACGAGGGCGGACGCAATAATCTTTCTCTTTTCCCCATCCTGAATCAAAACGCGCAAATAATGGCTGCATCTTTTTCTCTGCTTTTTCTGAGTCTTCGTACACGAGCAGAATTTCATCT
The DNA here is from genome assembly GCA_910585395.1 of uncultured Lachnospiraceae bacterium. Taxonomy (GTDB): domain Bacteria; phylum Bacillota; class Clostridia; order Lachnospirales; family Lachnospiraceae; genus Petralouisia. The sequence goes on along the minus strand of CAJUCK010000039.1, from coordinate 4,298 downwards.
TCTGCGTTTTTAAAAACAAATACCTCTGGCAGCCCCAAAAAATACTCCATCATTTCCATCCTTACTTCTTCTGATTTTCCCGGCACCATGTTTTTATAAAAAGAACGCTCAAAAATAATCGCCAGCACAGAAAAGTGTTTTCCTTTACTGTATAACTGACCAAGATACTGAACCAAAGCTCCATGATTAAACATTCCTGACTGTCTGTCCAGATTTGTTTCAGGATTCTCCAGCTTTAAATACAGCACTGCCATGCCTATGGAACAAGCGTACCCCAGCACCAGAAGCTTATTATAAAAGAACTGGAGCAATGCTGCACACAGCCAGATGATCATCCACAGCTGCACTGCCTCCCGGCGTCTGGGATTAATTTTATTTTTCTCTTTTATCATCAAGTAAAAATTAACAGCTAAAAAGCCAATGGCAACAAAAAACGCCACTAAATTGCTTGGTCCATATGTAACTAAAAAAGTGGTTTCATCTTCATCGAATTGGTAATAGATTGGCAAGATATAAATAAACAGAACATCCACTATGGCTATGATTTCATATCTTCTCACAGCCTTTTTGTAATCTTCTTTTTTGACATAAATATCCACGCAGACATAAAGCAGCCCGCAGAGCGCCACGCCCAGAAGTGTGACAAGATAACTCTTGCAGACAACATCAATAAACCATCCAGGAAGCTTATCCCTCTGGTAAATTACAATAATAGAGAATACATCAAGAACGATACAGAAGAAATTCAGGCAGAATGTACGCAAAAATGCCTTCTCTGTATTTAACGATATTCTTTTTTGCTTTCTGTAAAAAAACAGCAGAACCATCATTAAAACAATTCCACAGCACTGCATTTGTATGTGCATACACTTTTCCTCTCTCCCTCATGCTGGTTACTCTATTGTTTCTCATACAAAACATCTGGTCATATCACACTTCATTATTATACAATATCAGCCAGTTTTTTACAATATTGCAATCCTTTGATTTCACGGAAAAAGACCTCAAAAGTAAATTTCTCTGGAAATATTTCTGTCTTTTCTCTATAATATAATGGTAATTATCAGAAGGAGGACGCACTAATGTCAGATTATCAACATCTTATCCATGAATTTGCACCTGTTTTCAATAAAGATTCCAGAATACTGATTCTGGGAACATTTCCCTCTGTAAAATCCAGGGAACAGAATTTTTATTATGGTCATCCTCAAAACCGATTCTGGAAGATTCTCGCAGAGATAACAAATGCGCAGACCCCCATAACCATTGAAGAGAAACAGCAGCTTCTGCTCTCCCATCGCATCGCTGTCTGGGATGTGATTCAAAGCTGTGAAATTATTGGTTCCTCTGACAGCAGTATTCGAAACGTACATCCTGCAGACATCTCAGGATTAATTCCTCAGACTTCCATCACGGCAATTTTCGGAAATGGAAATAAAGCATGCCAGCTTTTTGAAAAATATACTGTTTCATCCCTTTCTGATTTTCCGAATCTTCAAACCATTCAAAAACTTCCCTCCACCAGTCCTGCCAATGCTTCCTGGTCTCTGGAACGCCTCTGCTGCATCTGGAAGGAAAAACTAGCGCCTTATTTATAAAATTTATTTATAATTTAATTTTTTACAATTCCTATATAAATGAGAATTCTATAATCATGAATTTTCATTTACCGACCCGTTTTAAATTTAGTAATCACACTTTAATAATTACTATTCTATGCAGAATACCATGCTTTAGCATTCTAATTTAACTTCAATATACCATCTATATCTACAGCCTATGCTGCGAACCAGTCTGGTCGTCACCAGCAGAGCTCCCAGACCCATCAGCGTACACAGTGACAATACCCTCGTTCCTCTCTGTCCCTCCTTCTAAGAATTCCCCTTTTGCTCTTGGCACAGTTATATGGCATATTAATATAAACTGCATTTAATTATCTCTTCTCATTTAATGTATTTGACACTTCCAGGGCTTTTCCATCTAGTACTGCTTCCAGAAGCTGATCCCCCTGATAACTCATTTTCAAAGAAAAAAACGGGGCATCTTCCATCAGCAGCCGAAAAAAAATCTTATCTCCTTCCCACAGATTCAATGACATAATGCGATCCTTTTCCACCCATTCCAGTGTCCCCTCATCACACTCCGACAAAATTCCCTCAAAAGCATCTGCCGTATACAGACACATATATTCTGTTGGCCATCCCTCTGCTAAAAATGTTATGATTCCTCGAAAAGAAAAACTGGTCAATGTAAGACCAGTTTCCTCCTTCACCTCCCGGAGCAGACATTCTTCTGGACTTTCCCCTTCTTCAAAATGCCCGCCAATTCCAATCCACTTATCCTTATTTACATCTATTTCTTTTTTTACTCTGTGCAGCATCAGATATTTCTCATCTTTTTCAATATAGCACAGGGTTGTTAACGGTAATCTATCCATCATGCGCTCCTATTCATTCACCAAAATAATAATTGGGATTCATCACTGATTTCAAATCTTTATAAGGCACCTCCACTTCAATGGTTCCTGCTGCATAAGAAGTAACCATATCAGGATTGCAGATTATTACCAGACCTTTGTCATTAAGATAAAATACATTTTCGGTCAGAACATCTGGGACATAGCTCTCATAATCATCCATCAGCGCATCCTTATAAGGCTCTTTCGTGATAGTATCCAAAATTTGTTTTTCCACAATCTTTTCTGCCTCAGCCTTATCTGTAAAGATATCATACAAATACAGCAATGCTCCGGTTGTGGCGTCAAAACAGTAAGATGTCGTCCAGGTATTTGGATGCGCGCTTCCCTGCCATTTATAGTTTTCAGCCTCAATGCTTAATATTCTTGTCGACGCATACACTACCTTATAGCTGCTGCCGTAACCATAACCATTCCAATTGGCAGTTTCTTCTCCTGACAATTGTCCATAAGCATCTTTGGCAGCTTTTACATCCTCCTGTATATAAGTCTGATTCGCCGTGTGCTGCTGCTCAAAAACCATATTCATTTTTTCTGCTGCCGCTTCATTTTCTGGTATAGAAATAACTGGACAGTTTTCTGTAACAGCCAGAAGGAGTACGCCGCTGTCCTCATCCTGAATATTTTGAGAATAATCTGTAAAAGTCACCTCCGGCGCTTTGGAAAGCTCCTGTCCAGGCTGTTCTGCTTTGGGTTCCTGTTTCTCTGGCTTAGAATCCTTGTCCTCTTTCTGTCCAGTCTTATCATCCTGCGCTGGAGCCTTTTTTTCCTTCTCTTTACTGTCTGAATCGTTTTGCACAGTATTTTGGCCAGAGTAATCCTCTTTTGCACCTTTTCCACTGCAGGCTGCGGCAAACAGGCTGATACCCAAACCTAATAATATTATCTTCTTTCTCATACACAAAGTCCCCTTTACGTTTCTTTAATACGATACATATGATTCAGCGGTCCATTTCCTCTTCCAAGATTCATACCATCAGCAATGGCTCCAGTGATATATTCCTTTGCCATTCTAGCACTGGCTATCTTATTCAGCCCACTGGCAAGTCCGCAGGCAATAGCAGAAGACAGGGTGCATCCTGTTCCGTGAGTGTTGCTGCTGGGAATACGAGCTGATGACAGCCATACAAAATTCTCACCGTCATATAACAGATCATCTGCACTGAGGTCATCATGTCCGCCTTTTAAATAAAGCATTCCTTTGTATTGTAACGCAAACTCCCTTGCCGCCGCAACCCTTTCTTCTCTTGTTTTCAAGGTTCTTTTTAGCAAAAGTTCTGCTTCTGGCAGATTCGGGGTATAAATCTCTGCCAGAGGAAGCAGCTCCTTCATGTAATAACACAATGCTCTTGGCTCCATAAGATGCCTGCCGCTGGTTGAAATCATCACTGTGTCTATCACCACATGCCTTACCTGGTATTTTACCAGGCAGTCTCGTATTACCTGCATCTGCTCTTCCCCGGTAATCATTCCCAATTTCACTGCATCTGGCACAATATCAGTAAATACACACTCCAATTGTTTTGCCAAAAAATCAGGGGATACCGGCACAATATCCGCTACCCCCATAGTATTCTGCGCTGTCAAGGCTGTAATTACACTCTCACCATACAGCCCCAAAGCTGTAATTGTCTTCAAATCTGCCTGTATGCCAGCGCCTCCACTGCAGTCGCTGCCGGCTATAGTTAGCACTGTATTCACATCTTACCTCCGGTTCTCATCATCTCCTGTAAATTCCTCTAAAATTTTGCGAACCTTTCTTACCTCCATCACAGGATTCGCAGCTTTTAAAATCCCTGCTGAAATGGCAAGGCCATATGCT
>CAJUCK010000038.1:12756-24766 GCA_910585395.1 uncultured Lachnospiraceae bacterium | reverse complement strand
CCATCTTTTCGCAATTGTTCTAACGTCTGCTCCACCGCTGTATTCAATGCCTTATCCACTTCGTTTTCCCGCACATCTCTGCCACTGACAATCATCACCCCTGCAATTGCCATAATTACCATAAACAGCAGCGCCGTCCCATAAACTGTATACTTCATGATCCCTCCTTTTCTTCTGCATCTCCTTATCTGTCGTCTACAAGAATAAGCATCCTTTCTTTGCTGATTTTCCGCTCACTATCCATCGTTTCTAAACAAAAAGTATAAGCCCCGCGTTTGGGAAACACTGCCTGTCCTGTCGATTCATGATAGCAGTTTAAAACACTGTCTCCATTCTCGCTTATAATATCTGAAACCATAAGCTTAAGGCTGCTGCCATTTTCATCTGCTGCTGAAAATACATTATAAATCGAAACAGACTCTCCAGCTTTCCACACTTTTTTTCCAATACACTGAATCCGGGGCTCCTGCCTGCCGCATACTGCTTCCACTGCCTGTGTATCTGCCATATGTGAAAAATCATCACCATCCGCTTTCATGCTGTTTCCTATCTTTCCAAATACGGCTGCTCCAGTCAAAATTGCTGTCACTGCCACAAACACAATACCTGGAAGTATCATATCTGAAACAGCTTCATATAATTTCTTCATAAATTCCTCCTAACAGATACTTTGGGAAAACGCCCGAATTGCATCAAACACCTGACCATTCGTAAAAATAACTGTGCCAAACCCAATCAGCATCATAGAAACTGTCGCTGCCATTACTACCTTCCCATATTCTTCAAATATTTCTCTCATACCTATTCCTCCTGTTAGTTTCTGTCAAAAAGTATCTTATGACAATAACCGCTCTAATAAATACACAAAAATTCCCAGCATGCTTCCTCCTGCAATAACATATATTACCGCGCCTCCAAATTCCTCTATTACATGTTTCATTTATGAGTACCCCTTTCTATTTTGCAAATCCCCGCACCTGATGATCTGTCACCAGATTCAGCGCTGGAATGGCATATTTATAGTCTAAAATAACCTCTGCCCACTTTGTATGTCCCTGGGCGTCATAGGCCATGGTTTTTACTTTCAGTTTATAACCTTCTATTTCTGCCTGCTTCCTGCAGGCGGACACCACCGAATCATTGAAATTACTGCACTCAATCTCACTGATCACATCTGCATGATAATTTCTGGCATTTGCAGACTGAATTCCAGCTGTCACCACACCAATTCCCACAACTCCTGTTACCATGAGAAAAAATATTCCCAGATAAGTCTTAATTACCTGTCCCAAGCTCCTCATCTCCTTTCCCTGACGCTGCCTTCATTGCTTTCTACAGTTTCATCTGCCCCAGAAAAACCAACATAAATACCACCATATTTACTATTGTTTGAAAAGACACTGTCACCTGAGGCAGATAAAATACTCCATTAATTCCAGCAAGGCTTTTCTCATTAGAAATTTTCTCTGATTTATCCATCATCTTACTATTCCGCTGCCGGACTCTGATATCGCATAGAGCATCTTCATGGATGACAGCACGGATGACAGCCGGAACATACCTAAGAATCCCAAATACGGTTCTAAAGCATTCGGCGTTTGTTTCAGACTGTCTGACAGTCTCTGCAGGTCCGTCTTTAGAACTGCCGGCGCAGTCTCAATCGTCTTTTCAATGGAAACCTGCACATTGTTTCCTTGAAGCAGCAATGCCATTTCCATAAGCCATCCTGGAAATACTCTGTTAATTTCCCTGACTACTCTGTCATAGGCGATCCGATACCCAATCTTGTGCTGGTTCAACAATAAGACAGAGCCTGCCGTCAAAACAGAAGCTGCCAAAAAATGTCCCCTAAGACCTGCAGCAGCCCCGAAAACAAACAACGGAATTCCAAGAATTAAGCTCTTTTTCATCTCTATTTTCTCCTGAAAGCTGGTTACGATCTGAAAATATTCATACATTTTCTCTTCCTCCATATCTTCCGCTTCAATCCAGCTTTTGGCAATCTGTTTGTTTGCCTTGCGAACAATCCAAATATTTAAAATCAAATACAGCGTTGTGGCCGACTGTGTAATCGGATGATAAATGATGCTGTATCTTGCCGGCATAGAACGATAGACACAATGAAACACAACAGCCAGAAATACTGTGACGAAAAGAGAGAAAATAACTCTCATACGTGCTGCTTTTTTATCTTCCTGCAGCAGCATCACATTCTCAGCCCATACTGCCTTATCCTGCAGCAGAAGATCAATTCCTTCTTTGCATGCACCTCCATTACTTTCTACTGTGCACATATATTCATGTACTGCCAGAAGACGATTGGCATGATATGCCTTTTCAACAATTCCCAGCGCCTCCCGGTATAAATCCTTCTCGAAGCTCCCCTGTTCAATATAATTGATAGCTTCTCCCAAAACCTGGTACATCCTGCCCTCTTCAAATAAACTTCGAGTATCCTTTAAAGACAGCAAGATTTTCTGATTCAAACGAAAAGAATATAAAACCTGTTCCATATAATCTGACACATCTAAAAACTGCCGATGTTCATACATTTGTTTATATCCATCCAAAATCAGAAAGGGCAATACTGCAGTACATGCCATCACGATCAGGACCATCAAATACCAGCGCAGACTAAATAAGGCGCTGCATCCTATGGCGCCTGCCACTGTCACAAAAATAAATACGCTGTATTTGCCCATAGAAAAACTGTACCCATAGCTGTCAATCTCTCTCTGCAGATTTCCTGGATGAAACAGTTCAAATCTGCTGTTTCTTCTGTGATTCCTACTTTTTTTCTCTTCTTCTAATTTCCTGTTCATTCATCCTCCTGTTCTATCTGTCTTGACGCCTGCACCAGTTCAATATCCAAAGGTTCATACGCACAGGTTTCCGGACAGTGAAAGGGTTCCAGGATTCCAGCACGATGCAGGCGCTTTAAGACATCTGCCGGAATTACATCCGATACCTGTTTTCCATCCTCCACCAGCATGTACATCTCATTTTTTCCAGAAAATCTGTCATAAAAGCACATTTGGTCAACGTAACGTTCCAGCATTCCCTGTTCATTTTCATATTGACGGATCAACACACCTACACTGATAAATTCATAAATATAGTTTTCCAGACGTTCTGCGTCTCTGGACCGTCCTATCATATTCATAATACGGTCCGGCAGATTTCTGAGATCATCCAGATGCAGAGTTGTAAAACCATAAACCCCGGTGGACCACTGTTCTAAGAGATACTGAACTTCTGTAGATCTCGCCTCTGATAAAATAATCCACTTTGGATTCTGCCTTAAACACAGTTTGATGGCGTCTGTATAACTTAAATCTTTGCTGACCTGCAGTTCTACACAATCATTTTCTGGATTAATCTCATGGAAATGCATTTCCAGGTTATCCTCAATCGTGATGGCCCGCTGATTCGGGGGAATAAACCGGGAAAAAAATTTTGCGCATTCTGTTTTTCCCACACCAGGTTCTCCGCAAAATGCAAAATTCATTTTTGCTTTTACACAATTGATTAAAAGACTTAAAATTTCCAGTGTACAATACTGGCTGTCTAACATACTTTCCACCGTATGCCGGACTTTCGGCAGTGACTTGCGAATACAGATGCTGCGTCCAGTCACTGCTGCTGATTCGTGAATAATACTGATACGAAGCTCATTTGTCTCCGCTTCCAAAACATTGCTCGCACGATTAAAAGGTTTATTGACACGGTTGGCTATCCTATGGGTAAACCGTTCCACAAATTCCTCTGTAACAGAAATCTGCGCTTGATATCTTCCTCGCCGTAAATCAGCAATCCACAGGGTCCTTCCGTTATAATCAATATCTGTTACATTTTTATCCTGAATATAGGAATAAAAAGGACCAAATTCTTCCTCTGTTAATTCCCAGTCGTATTTCATTCACATCCTCCATTTCAAATAAGTTCCCCATATACAAGATTCCAGGACAGCCCAGGCCTTCAGGCTGTCCCGCCTGCCTGTTATCAGGAAACTTTCGCTTTGTTAAACAAACTGTCAATTAAGCCCACAAATGCCGTGTGCACCGGACCATTGCTGACAAGCAGCAGACCTACTACGGCAATCAAGGCTATAATGGCAACGGCAGTAATGATAATGCCGCTGTATTCTTCAAAAATAACCTTCATACCTGTTCCTCCTTTCTGCGGAATGGAATCAGTATCCTTCTGCTTATTTTTCTTTCCTTCATGCATTGGTAATTGGTGAACGTTACAACCAATTGATTAAGAATTCTGCGCATCTTCACGTCTGAACATCATAAAACAGAATCCTTATGCAGAAATTTAAAAAGATTTGTGTTGCCGGCACAGAGACTGCCGGCGGCTTGAAAATGTAACGGAAGAAATTCCGTAGTGGTATTGTATACCCTGTACTTCTAAAAAGCAATTATGCATTTGTCACAAAATTTTTTGTAGAGAAAAAGCCCTGCTGAGAGCAAATCCGCTCTCAGCAAGGCTTTTGCATGTCAAAGAGAATCTTCGTCCCCTTAAAAAAATTAAATGTTTTCAACCCTTTCAGCTGCATCATCCAAATATGGATTTTCAACTTTATAAAACTGCCCCTCATCTGCCAGTCTGGCAAACTCTGGATTCAAAGGCATTTTTCCTAAGACAGGTATCCCTATTTCTGCTGCTGCCTCATCTATATGGCTTTCACCAAAAAGCTTAATTTCTTTTCCACAGTCTGGGCATTTTAGATAACTGTAATTTTCCACCAGTCCCAATACTGGAATATTCATCATATTGGCCATATTGATAGCTTTCTTTACAATCAGCTGCACCAGTTCCTGGGGGGAAGTCACAATAAGAATTCCATCTACTGGCAGAGATTGAAATACAGTAAGCGGAACATCTCCTGTTCCTGGAGGCATGTCCACAAACAAATAATCCAGATCTCCCCAGTATACATCATGCCAGAACTGTTTTACCGTGGAGGCAATCACTGGTCCCCGCCATACAACCGGAGCTTCCTCATCGTCCATCAGAAGATTCAGCGACATAATTTTGGTGCCATCAGCTCCTGTTATTGGAAACAGTCCCATTTCATTGCCCTCTGCCGGTCCATGCACTCCATACATTTTAGGAATGGAAGGACCTGTGATATCTGCATCCAGAATTCCCACTTCATATCCTTTTCTGCGCATCGCTGCGGCAAGGGATGCCGTGACAAAAGATTTCCCTACGCCACCCTTTCCGCTGACTACCCCAATTACTTTTTTCACACTGGAAAAAGGATTGCATTCCTCTATCATGCTCTGTGTCCCTCCCTGGCTTGGACACCCTTCACAACTTTCTCTCCCGCAGCTTGAAGCGCTGCTGCAGCTCTTATTCTCTGCCATAAAAATTCCTCCTGTCTTCCTCTCTGTGGACAATCTGACATACCATTGGACGCCAAAGGTCTTTCCTTCAAAAGAGTAAGATACCACTGTACAAACTGATTCCTCAGTTCATACAGTGGTTCCTCTTTTTGTCTGTCTTTTTCTCTTACTGTGATTCTGTTACTGCTTCGATGTCAAACATCAAACGCTCCAGATTATATACGTCTTCTTCATTAGGAGTATATACTTTATCTTTCAGTTCTACACGGACAACTGCAGACTGCTCATCTTCGTATTCTACACTTCCTAAAGATTCTTTAATGGCGTCTTTGAGCATACCGTAGGAAATTTCATTTGCTTCCTCATCAGAAGGAACTTCTCCACTCTCTGCTTTTTCTGTCATTTCCTCCACATACGCCTCTATAGCTGCATTGTATTTCTCCATAGCGCCTGCAAAAATTTTCATCTTCTGGTACTTAACTTCTACTTCATAAGAACCGCCATCTTTTTTCGTAGCTTCGCCAACCGTATACTTTACACTTTTGTAAATGTCTTTTACGACTGTCTCAAATTCTTTCTTTAACTCGTCAGAAAACTGTCCCTGAGCAGTCAGACTGCTCAATGCTGTGTTAATGCCTGTTTCATATAATTCGCTTGCTTCTTCTGCTGTACCAATTTTCTGCTCTACAAATGCAGTAGAATCATTTTTGTACGAATTATCAAGCAACGCCTTTATGTAGCCGCTGGCATCAAAGCTTCCACATCCGCCCAATACAGTTGCCAATAACATTGCCGCCAGCAATATAGCGGCTTTTCTCATTTTTTTCATACACCTTACTCCTTTGTGGTAAATTTCTACAACACTGCTATTATATAATGTTCACACCTGGCAGTCAATATTTTTCTTAATATTTTATTAAATAAAATGTAACAATTGAGAACGAAACCGTTAAAATAAAATTAGAAAAAACGGGCATACTTATTTTCATGAGAAAAAATTTTTTACTTTGCGGCTTTATCGGATGGTGCATGGAAATTCTTTTTACTTCTTTTGGATCTTACCGAAAACGCGAATTAAAGCTGATGGGGCAGACATCTCTGTGGATGTTCCCTATTTATGGCATGGCAGCTTTTTTAAAACCAGTCTGCCGCCTGGTCAAAAATTTTCCAGCTGGTATTCGTGCCATGTGCTACAGTATATTTATTTTTCTTGGAGAATATATCAGCGGAAGCATCTTGAAAAAACACAAAATCTGTCCCTGGGACTACAGCAAGGCACGGGCAAATATAAATGGAGTAATTCGGCTGGACTATGCCCCTTTCTGGATGATCGCCGGACTTATTTTTGAAAATGTGCTGATGAACCGGAGAAACTGATTTAAAAGTCTTCTGTTTCTATGGCTCCTATATCCAGCGTACTTAAAGTACGTTTTCTGTCTTGCCGTCTCTGATGCTTCAAGAATAAATCCCTTGATTTCTTTTGCACGTTTGATATGTGTAAGGGGAATCTGGGGATCTGTAATATTTTGGGTATATAGATTACTGTATCCTTTTTTCTCCTGATATTCTTTCTTTTCTTTTTCCCTTCTGACACCTCATTTTTTATTCACAATCCTTCACTGGCTTCTGCTGTCCAGCTCGAACCAGAATGTTACCCCGTTCTCCTCATTCCTGACGCCACATTCCCGGTGAAAGGACTCCATAATTGCCTTCACAATAGACAGTCCTATCCCATTTCCGCCATATTCCCTGGTTCTTGCCTTGTCCACCTTATAAAATTTCTCCCAGATATGTGCAAGTTCTTCTGCCGGAATAGAATTACCTGTGTTGAACACCTCCACTCTCACAGTATCTGCCCCTGGAATCACGGACACCAGAATCTTTTTCTCACCGGCAGCATAATGAATGGCATTGCTGATATAATTCATCAGTACCTGCTCCGTCTTAAATTCATCCGCCCATACATACTCTGGCCCGCTTCCAAAAATCTCCAGACTGATATTATTCTGCTCCCTCAAAATTGCCGTGGCATTTACCACGCCAAGGATTACTTCCATCAGATCAAACCTCTCAAATATCACCTGTTCGCTGCCAGATTCCAATTGATTCAAAGTAAGAAGATTTTTAACAAGCTTATTCATCTTATCTGCTTCATCCATAATAACTTCGCAATAAAATTCACGGCTTGCCGCATCGTCATTGATACATTCTTTCAATCCTTCTGCATAGCCCTGAACCAGAGCAATCGGTGTTTTCAGCTCATGCGACACATTAGAAATAAACTCCTTGCGCATCTCATCAATTTCTGTCTTTCTCTCTATGTCCATTTTCAGCTCATTATTGGCACTTTTCAGTTCTGAAATCGTCTTTTCCAGCTTCTCTGACATCTGATTCATATGTTCGCCCAGCAGGTCAACTTCATTTTGTCCCCTGCTCTGATATTTTGCCTCAAAATCCAGGTTCGTCATTCTCCTGGAAATATCTGCAAGCTGAAGAATTGGATTCGTTATCTTTCTGGTTACCACATAAATAATAAGGGCACACACAATCACTGCTGTCACACCCACATAGGCAAGAAATTGATTAGCAATCCCCACGCTTTCCTTAATGCTCTCCACAGCTGTACGCATCAATACCATATTGCCGTTCTGCAGATTCCCCCAGAGTGCCAGATAATCCGACTCCAGTCTGCTGTCTTTCGTTTTTTCCACCATATACTGAGATGTATTTTTCAATATCTGGGTATCTTCATTTTCTTTATAAAAAATCAAATTTAAAAATTGACGCAAAAAATGTTCTTCATCTCTCACATTTGAATACATACATGTTCTGTCAGAGCTGACAATCATCATCGTAATATTGCTGTTTGTGCACTGCTTCTCCAGGCGAATCAGAAAGTCTTCCCTGTTTATCTTTCCTTCTTTGCTTTCCACATCCACCATTTCAAAAGTATCCAAAAGCGTCCGCTGCTTATGCTCAACATAATAGGATTCTAACAGCGTATTATTAACAAACCAGCAAAGCAGCACAGTTCCCGCTACAATGCTAATCATAATCGCTGTAATCTTTCCCGTAATCGAATGCCTCATGCTTCTACCTCAAATTTATAGCCCATACCCCAGATTGTCTTAATATAATCACCTTTTTTTCCCAGTTTGCTGCGCAGCTTTTTCACATGCGTATCAATGGTCCTGGCATCTCCGAAATAGTCATAATTCCATACATGATTCAAAATTTTTTCTCTGGAAAGCGCAATGCCTTTGTTCTCTATAAAATATGTTAACAGCTCAAATTCTTTGTAACTTAACTCCAGCTCTCTTCCATCCAATGTCACTTGATGTCCAAGCCTGTCCACGGAAATTCCTCCTATCTCAAGAGTTTCTTCATCGGTTTTCCCAACGCGCCGAAGAATTGCTTCTACTCTCGCTACTAGAATCCTGGGACTGAAGGGCTTGGAAATATATTCATCTGCTCCGATGTCAAAGCCCTGCAGCTCATCACTCTCTTCTCCCTTTGCAGTCAGCATGATAATGGGAACCTTTGAGGTTTCCCGTATTTCTCTGCACACATCCCATCCATTAATTTTAGGCATCATCACGTCCAAAATAATCAATGCAATATCCTTTTGCTCATAAAATTGATTTAAAGCGTCCTCCCCATCCTCTGCTTCCGCCACCTCAAAATTCTGCTTGACAAGAAAATCACGAACTAATTTACGCATCCTGCTCTCATCATCTACCACAAGTATTTTCAGTTTTTCCATTATTTCCACACCTTTCATCCCGTTGGTTTCAGCCAAAGGAATCATAAATTCAGTAATTGCTAATCCATAAATTTATAGAAGGATATCACAAAAATATGTTGAATCTGTGAAACTTGCTCATGGAATTATCCCCATTTCTTTCTGCTGCTTTTTCAATTCCTCCTCACGCTTCTCCAAATCCATTTCCCACGTCTCATATTTATCTATTATTTTATTTTCATAATTGATAATATTAGGCTGGCTTCCTGTCATGGCAATCACTCCTATGCCGACTGCCACAAGAGCCAAAAAGAGGCAGAACATCAGGCTGAAACGCAATCGTTTCTGACTCTGCTCTGTTTTCTCTTCTGCCCTTCGTTTCATATAACTTGCCGTCCGCTCCCGCTGCTTGATTTCTTCCAGATTCTGTGCATACCATTCAATCGTTTCTTCCTGCATTGCTTTTCCTGTAAAAGAAAGAGGAAGCTGAATCGCCTCCAGCTCTTCTCCTACAAGTTCCGGCGACGTTAAAAGATAATTTTGAAGCTCTTTCAAGTACATCAACCCCACCACTGTCTCAAACACATGTTCTGACAGAAGTCTGCGGTACATTTCCAGCACCATTCTGGGATTCTGCATGTCCAGCTTGCTTCTCACATATTGTATGTTCTCCGCTTCGTGACACGCTTTCTGCGCCATATTTTTATCTGTGAATAAAACTCCTTCTACAATCATCCCAAATTCATCCATCACATTCTCCTTATAAAAAAAGAGAAAATGCCTTATTCCCTGTAAATACAAGACTTCAAGCACTTTTCTCTTTTACTTTGCCTTATCCCTGGCCCGCTAGCTCACAGAACGCTATTCACTTTCCGCAATACGCACCATCTTTTCCATATCGGAAATAAGCTCCTTAGAATATTCTCTCGCTTCTATTGCCAGCTGATTTGCCCTGGCATAATCTTCATCAAACAATGCCTGTATGACATCTGAACCATATCCGTGAAATTTTCGATGCTTCTCGCCAAGCGCATCCCAGATTTCACGAAGCCCCTGAATATCTGGCGTTATGGAATAATAGAAATGTCCAAATCCGCATTTTGAAGAATCAAGCTGTAAAGGCATAATCACTTTTTCCTTTACCATTTTTTCCAAATTAGATATCCAGGTTTGATGAGCAGATATGGCATTTCTTACATATGTAGCAAATTCATGATTCTCAAGATGATAAAATGCGTCTTTTGACATATCGCCCATCTGCTTGACTACTTCGTCTAATATACTCTCTATCTCAACCACAGGCTGCTTTGCATGTGCAAGCTCTGTACCTATTTCACTCATAAAGTCTGTGCTGTTCTTTAACTGGTTTTCCATCTCCGACATTGTACTGCTGATTTCTTCACTGACTGCCGCTAAGGAAGTGACTGCCTGGCTGACTTCAGACACATGCCGCTGATTCTCATCATTAAGCCTCCATACATTTCCAATCTTCTCTGTCATCATTTTAAGTGACTCTATGGTATTGCCTGTGCTGCTGGAGCTCTTCTGTGAAGCTGTCTTAACTCCCTCTACAAATGTCCCCATACTGGCCGTAAGTGTCTGAGTTTCCTCTGCCAGAGAGCGTATTTCATCTGCCACCACGGCAAATCCTCTTCCAGCGCGCCCCGCTCTCGCCGCTTCAATTGATGCATTCAAAGCAAGAAGATTGGTCTGGCGGGAAATAGATTCAATTCCTGAAATAACTTCATTCATATGGTTGATAACTTCTATCAGTTCTTCCATATCCTTTCCCATCTCCTGGGACACCTCTATTGTCTTATCAGAAAGATCACGTATGGATGTCAGCTCTCCCTGTCCTGTCTCTATCTTACGATATACCTCATCGGTATCTTCTGAGACCTTAATAATCGTATTCGTCAATTCTTCCAGAGAATTATTACCCTCTTTGCTGCTGCTGGTATTCGTCCCAAATATAACCTCTGTCGCTTTAGTCACATTACGGGAAATTTCCAGAATCTTATCTGTCTCATGCTGCAGTATCAGATCCAGGGAACTGATCTGCATAACTGCCTTAATATTTTTTTCCAGAACTTCTGCAAACTGTTTTCTGCCGCTGGCAAGTCTCTGATACATATCATTCAATTCCGGATTTTTAGAATAGTTGGTATTCTTCAATTCTGCCACTGATTTTACAAGTTTTTTATTTGAATTTCCAATCCCCATTTTTTCAACCTCGTTTCCTCTGAAATGTAATCCTCACCACATTTTACTGTATTGACAATTCCTACCAAGAAACATTCTCCCGCTTTGCGGGTCCCTCTTTAATGCTTGTGCTTTCTTGGTATTTTCTACTGGTGCAAGGCATCTTCCCGCTTTGCGGGTCCTTCCTTAAAACTTATGCTTTCTTGGCATTTTTTGCTGGTGTCAAGGCATCCTCCCGCATCGCGGACCCTTCCTTGACACAAAAATGGAGCTGAGGGGAATCGAACCCCTGTCCGAAAGTCAATTCACTATAGCATCTCCCATTACAGTCATTAATTTATCATTCCCTCCGCTGGACGCCTAATGACAGGCTTCCAGTTTCAGTAGCTTCATGTTACGCCCATACGCGCAAAGCTTAGCGCATGTCGTTTCCCACATAGTCGAAGCCGGTATCTTAAACTGTGGGTGGTCTAAGGCCGACTGCTGCAACTAGGCAGCGATTGCTAAATTGTCTTCAGCGTTTATATTTATTGTTCCCGTTTTAAGGCGGTCAGGAGCCGCCAATGGCTTCCATAGCTGCACAACCCCCGTCGAAACCAGTACAACCCCTGGTTAAAACGCTGTTGCTCAATGCTCATATATTATACCAGCACCATTATAATAAAGTCAAGATTAATACAGGTTTTTTACTTTGAATTCCCGTTCTGACTCT
>CAJUCK010000038.1:0-12719 GCA_910585395.1 uncultured Lachnospiraceae bacterium | reverse complement strand
GCCGTTTGTCATATAATTTCTTTCCACGTGCAAGTGCAATTTCCACTTTCACCAAACTTCCTTTGAAATAAACCTGCAGTGGCACGACGGTATAACCCTTTTCTTTCATTTTTCCTGCAATTTTATTGATCTCATATTTGTGCATCAGAAGTTTTCTGGGACGGAGAGGATCTTTATTGAAAATATTTCCTTTCTCATAAGGGCTGATATGCATCCCATATATTACGACTTCGCCATTGTCAATACGAATAAAAGATTCCTTGACAGAACACTTTCCCATCCGCAGTGACTTTACTTCTGTGCCCGCAAGGCTGATGCCTGCTTCATATTTGTCTTCAATAAAATAATCGTGAAAAGCCTTTTTATTGTTGGCAATTAACTTAACTGTTCCTTTCCCCATTTTCATTCCTTTCCAGGTAATCGCAAAAATTAATCATTTTCATATTTCAAACATACCTGGCGCACTCTGTAGATCGTGCTTCTGTAACATATCTATGCATGATATTAACAATATATGAAATATTGATGATTTGTTGATGATTTTACAATTACCAATAGTCTGTTCTTTGTTTTATTCTGGCAGAATGAAGTCAATGGTGCGCATATACTCATCCGTATTTGCTGCCACAACCTCTATCTTCTGTCCCAGCTTATACGATTTGCCCGTGGTTTCTCCTGTCAATTCATAAGAATCCTCATTGAAATGATAATAATCATCTGTCAGATTCGTAACATGTATCATTCCTTCTATCGTATTTGGCAGTTCCACATACATACCCCACGCTGTCACACTGGAAATCACCCCTTCAAAAATCTCTCCGATATGTTCTGACATATACTGCACCTTTTTTAATTTATCCGTCTCACGTTCTGCCTCATCTGCACGGCGTTCTCTGGCGCTGGACTGGGCAGCTGCCTCTGGCAGAATCCGCTCGTAATGAGCGATCCTTTTTTCATTCATTCTTCCCCGCAGAGTTTCTTTGATAATACGATGAATCTGCAGATCAGGATATCGGCGGATCGGTGAAGTAAAGTGACAGTAATACTGAGTTGCAAGACCGAAATGCCCAGAATTCTGCGTGGTATATTTCGCCCTCTTCATGGAACGAAGTGTCAAACGGCTGAGCAGAGGTTCTTCTGGGGTATCTTCAATTTTCTCCAACAGTTTCTGCAGCTCCTTGGGATGAATTTCATCCTGACCAATTTTAATGGAATAGCCAAAATTATTGATAAATGTGCTCAGCTTGCGGATCTTCTCAGAATCTGGTGTATCATGAGTACGGTAGACAAAAGGAATTTCCTGCCAGAAAAAGTCCTGAGCAACAGTCTCATTGGCGATAAGCATAAAATCTTCAATGATTCTGGTTGCTACATTGCGCTCATATGGCTTAATATCCAAAGGTCTTCCTTGGCTATCCAGAACAATCTTGGTCTCTGGAAAATCAAAATCAATAGATCCGCGTTTTCTGCGCTTCTCGCGAAGAATTGCTGCCAGCTCTTCCATCAGCTCAAACATGGGAATCAGTTCCTGATACTCCTGTCTCTCTGCATCATCTTTGTCTTTTAAAATCTTGCGCACACTGGTATAGCTCATTCTTTGGTCTACTCTGACCACTGTCTCTGCGATTTTGTGGTCAATAACGGTTCCCTTCTTGTCAATCAGCATAATACAGCTCAATGCAAGCCGGTCTTCACCAGCATTAAGCGAACAGATCCCATTTGATAAAGTATGCGGCAGCATAGGAATTACACGGTCTACCAAATACACGCTAGTTCCCCGCTCCAAAGCTTCCACATCCAGAGCGCTGTGTTCCTGCACATAATTTGCCACATCAGCAATATGGACTCCCAGGCGATAACATTCTCCTTCTTTTGTCAGGGTAATGGCATCATCTAAGTCCTTGGCGTCTTCCCCATCAATGGTTACCATCTGCCAGTCCCGCAAATCCATGCGCCCTGCCATATCTGCAGCGCTCACTGGTTTCCCCACATTTTCAGCCTGGCGAAGAACTTTCTCTGGAAATTCTACTGGAAGATCATAACCCTTTACAATGGACATAATATCTGTTCCAGGATCATTCATATGTCCTATGATCTCTACTATCTTTCCCTCTGGTTTCCTTCTTTCATCCCCATAATCAGTAATCTCTACCACAACTTTATGACCATCTACTGCTCCTTTGGAATGCTCTATCGGAATAAAAATATCCTGCGCCAGCTTCAGGTTATCAGGAATCACAAAACCAAAATTCTTGCTTTTCTGAAAGGTTCCCACCGCCTGTTTCATCCCTCTCTGCAGAATTTTAATTACTGCTCCTTCCCTGCGTTTTCCAGAAGAGCTTTCTAAAGATAACGCCACCTGTACGGTATCTCCGTGCATGGCACTGTTTACCTGAGATTCTGGTATAAAAATATCTTCCTCTTCTCCTTCTACCGTGACAAATCCAAAGCCCCTGGCATTTCCAGTAAAAATACCTGTGATAAATTTCCCCTCTGCCTTAGAATATTTCCCTCGTTTGGAAAGTTCTATCTTCCCTTCCATTAATAATTGATTCAATACCTCTTCCAAGGCAGAACGCTCTTCTCTGGAAACATCCAAGAGAACGGCAAGCTCTTTTATTTTCATCGGCACATAGAGGTCGCTGCACATAAATTCATAAATCTTTTTTTTTCTGCTTTCCAACAATTCCTTCTCCATATATTTCTCCTATATTTTATAAAAACAGCTTATTTCCTTTGACGCGCCGTGTGCGGTCGCTTTAGCGGCATAATACCTTTCACATGCGTGCGCATAATATTTTTATATTAAGAAAGTCATAAACTTTAACACTTCACAGCAGCAAGGTCTTTCTAAATAAGGTCTTTCTGATAAAGTCTTTCTAATAATATAAAAATAAGACTGCCGCTTACGACAGTCTCACATGGAATCTTCGCTTCTTAAAAGCTGCCAATATTTAATACAGCTGCGATCACCAGGAACAGAGCAACCATAAATCTGGTTATCATCACGAGCCTTCCCTCCATGGAACGGCCTTTATTCTTGCCCCAGTATGTATCTGCGGCGCCACTGATAGCTCCAAGTCCTGCTGATTTGCCTTCCTGCATTAATACGATTACTGTCAATACTATACTGATTAATATAAATATTACCATTAATACTGTTTTTAATACTGCCACTTTTCTCAAACCTCCTGCATTTGCTCCTGCTCAAAACTTTTTTTATTTTAACATATACCTGTACATTTTTCAATATCTTTTTTAATATTATTGTATATTATTGTACAAACCAATTTTACAGTTTTCCTGGCGGCAGTGAGAAACCGCCACATCAAAAACTCAATTCGTCTTAACTGTGGCGGCTCTTCTTTATTTTTCTCTGCCTTTTCTTTTATTATATTAGGTAGAGAAAAGTTATTTTACGGTTACTTGAACCGCTTTACAAATTCTTCTTAGTCTCTTTTGCACTGATTTTAAAAGTCTTGTCTTACTTATTTCATCCATTTTCTTTCCTATGATGTTCATAAACCAGTATTTGCTGCCTGGCTGAATGAATGATATAAACATCAAAATTTATCAAACGGATTCTTATATTCTGCCACAACACCGAGCTGTTCCTCAATCCGAAGAAGCTGATTGTATTTTGCTGTACGTTCTCCACGGCAGGGAGCGCCTGTTTTTATCTGCCCTGCATTGACTGCCACGGCAAGGTCCGCAATAAAAGTATCCTCTGTCTCTCCTGAACGATGAGAGATAACAGCGCGATAAGCATTCTTATGAGCTGTCTCAATAGCTTCCATTGCTTCTGTAAGAGTACCAATCTGGTTTACCTTTACAAGAATGGCATTTGCCGTCTTAAGTTTAATTCCTGCGTCCAAACGCTTGGTATTTGTGACAAACAGATCATCACCCACAAGCTGGATGCGCTCGCCAAGCTGCTCAGTCATTGCCTGCCATCCGTCCCAGTCTTCCTCATCCAAACCATCCTCAATAGAAATAATAGGATATTTTTCGATAAGTTCTCTGTAATACTCAATCATCTCATTGGTATCCCGGACAGTCTTTTCTCCTTTGATTCTGGATTCTCCCGGAAAATGATACATGCCTGTCTTCGCATCGTATAATTCACTTGCTGCCGCATCCAGCGCAATCTTGAAATCTTTTCCTGGCACGTAACCGGAAGCTTTTACGGCGTCCATAATCAAATCTAATACTGCCATGGCATCTGGAAGATCTGGCGCAAATCCACCTTCGTCTCCCACCGCTGTGGAGAGCCCTTCTTTTTCACAAATTTTTTTCAGGTTATGGTACACCTCCGCACACATACGCAGCGCCTCCTGAAATTTCTCTGCTCCCACAGGCATAATCATAAATTCCTGGAAATCTACGGTATTGTCTGCATGACACCCGCCATTTAAAATATTCATCATAGGCACTGGCATCCGCTTGGCATTAGTTCCTCCTAAATATTGATACAGAGGAAGTTCCATTGCCTTAGCTGCTGCTCTTGCAACGGCCAGAGAAACGCTTAGCATGGCGTTGGCACCTAGATTAATCTTATCATCCGTTCCGTCCTCTGCAATCAGGCACCGATCAATCTCTACCTGATTTAAAGCGTTTTTGCCTATCAGAACTTTGGCAATCTTATCGTTTACATGTTTCACGGCATTCTGCACGCCCAGCCCAAAATACCTGGGCTCTCCATCTCTTAATTCCACTGCCTCAAACTGTCCCGTAGACGCTCCGGACGGCACAGCAGCACGCCCAGTAGTTTTTTTGCCGTTGCTGGTCGTTTCTACAGTTACATCCGCTTCCACTGTAGGATTCCCTCTGGAATCCAGAACCTCCCTTGCATGGACTTCTGTAATCTTCAAACACAAACTCATAACAAACTCCTTTCGCACATCGTAGCACAAGTTTCCTGTTTAAAGTATTTACAGAAATCTGGGTAATATACATTATATTGTATAATCCTGTATTTTCTCTGGGTGCTCCATATAATACCGGTACGGTGTATCTGGATCAAAAAATGTATTTTGATGTGTGGAACCACCCTGAACAGGCTTATGATAATCTCCATACCGTGTTTTCAAAATCTCATCATACCCTGCTGGCGCTGGAACTGTCATATGTTCAAATGGCAGATAGACAATATCTTCATACCATTCCCGCCTGCAGCTTATAGATCTTTTGCATATCTCACTTACAAGAAAATTCACTTTCTCCGAAGTTCCAAAATGGGAAAGGGCTAACAGCTCAAACTGGCGATACCTTTCTCTCACAGGCAGATTCAATAAATCCATCAAAATGTCAGATTCCACCTGGAACTGAACGCCTTCTGACAAGTAATAACGCATATTTACTGAATTTGCAACCGTCTGCCAGACTTCACGCTGAACTTGAAGAATATTTTGACTAAAATTCTTTCCATCTGGCACATCATCAAGGGCGTTGACATCCAAAAAGATACCCTGATGAAAATCTGGATTCATATCTGTAAATTCAATGCCAGTGGTACGGTCATCCCGAAGCTTGCAAAATCCCCATACAACTAAATCAGTATATGTATTTTGGAAAAAATAAGGCTCTTGAAACTCCAGAGGACCAATTTCTTGAAGTTTCATATAATCATCACGAAACATCACAAGGTCAATATCATCATCCCAAGGGATAAATCCCTGATGGCGTACAGCGCCTAAAAGCGTTCCATATTCCACAAAATATTTCAGATTGTATTTTTTACATACCTCATCAAATTTCTGCAAAAGCTCCAGTCCTGTACGCCATATTTTTTTTCTTTTTTCTGTCACTAAAAATCCACAGCGCATTTCTTCTTTTAAAAAAGACTCATCCACACTCATAACTACACCTCCTCTTGCTCCAATGTTCTTATGATTTGATCAACACAATTTGTCCAGGTATAATTTTTTCTGACTTTCTCATACCCTCTGTCTATGATTTCCTCTGCTTTTTCCTTGTTTCCCAAAAGCTCGTTCACAATATCCGGCAGTTTATCCAATTCTTCAAGGTCATAAACGGCAATCTCTTTACCCTTCTGAAAATTTTCATCAATCCAGCTGCTGGAATCTGTCAGCGGCAGAGAATGCTGCAGCAGAATATTAAAAATACGGTCGTGAGTGCCCGCTTTAAACCATGGCATTACATTTAGATTAATTCTGGCATCCGCCATATAAGGAAGCGTCTGCGCAAACGGAATACGATCGTCAATCTGATGTACGTTAGAAAGCTGTGCTGACGGATGGTTCTCCCATCCTCTGCCCAGCAGCCATATCTCTAATCCTGCATCTGCCAAAGTCTTTACCACTCTCTCCCTGTGATACATACGGATCATCCAGTCCAATGGTTCACAACAGCGGAAAATGGTTTTAAGCTGGTTTTGTCCTACGTCAAGCCCTGTCTGCCGTATTGTAGAAAGCGCTGCCTGTTCGGTAGTTTCACGACTATGCGTCAACATATAATCTGCCATCGTCATGTAAAACTGATTCATCACATCCCCTTTGGGGAAATACTCATTGATTCTATTCAATTCCTGCTGAGGCGCATAGTATGTGCCAGAAAAAAGAATATCATATTTCCTGTCCTCATAAGGCTTAAAACTCTCACTCTGAGCAAGAGTGCCTGCATGAGGCATAAACGCGGTGTGAGCAACACTGTCTGAAAAATATTTTTTTACATAAGATACATGATTCTGGTCACAGCAGAATTGAATATATCGTCTGGGATGCTTTTCCATAGTGGGATGAAAGCGCAGGGGATGATCCATCAATATATTTACAACTGGTACGTTCAATTCATTCCACAATTCGATAAACAGCTCATCTTTTATCCCAAATCCGTCAAAACCGACAGCCATATCTACCTTTTGTTTTAAAAAGTCTGTAAAATAATGATAAGAATGAGGATCATCAGCAGAAGGATTCTGCAGATTTAGAATAAAAACTTCATGATCTCTTCTTGTAAACTCCTGACAAAGCTGGTCGGTAAAATAATTAAATGAATCCACTCCTGAATAAAATAATACAATTCTCATATATTTTCCTTTTTCTATACATTAATTTCTGCTGTTATTCCAAGCACATCCTGATTCTTCTCTAACACAGGATTTACATTCTGGGTTAAAAATTTTTCCACCTGGATGGGCGCACGTCCCACATATTTCGACGGGTCCATAGAATTTTCCAATTCTTCCAGAGACAGATTAAACACGGGATCTGCCGCTATCAGTTCCAGCAGATTATTGTCTTTGCCTTCCTCTTTTACTTTTTTCCCTGCCTCCATGGAGAGCTTGCGGATCTTTTCATGCATTTCCTGGCGGTTTCCACCATTCTTCACAGCGTCCATCATAATATTCTCTGTGGCCATAAAGGGCAGTTCTGCCATCATATGTTTAAGAATCACTTTATCATAAACTACCAGGCCGTCTACCACATTCAGGCACAAATCTAAAATTCCGTCCACTGCCAGAAAACCTTCTGGAACAGATAAACGTTTATTTGCAGAATCATCCAGGGTCCTCTCAAACCACTGAGTGGCGGAAGTGATGGCCGGATTTAAAGCATCTGCCAGTACATACCGTGCCAAAGAGGCAATCCTTTCACTTCTCATAGGATTACGTTTATATGCCATAGCAGAGGAACCAATCTGATTTTTCTCAAAAGGTTCTTCCACTTCCTTTAAATGCTGAAGAAGACGGATATCATTGGACATCTTATGAGCGCTTGCAGCAATTCCCGCAAGAATATTTAACACCCTGGTATCCACTTTTCTGGAATAGGTCTGTCCAGATACGGCATAACACTCCTGAAATCCCATTTTTTCTGCAATCATAGGATCAATCTTATCAATGGTTTCCTGATCGCCTGCAAACAATTCCTGGAAGCTTGCCTGAGTTCCGGTGGTACCTTTTGAACCCAGCAGCTTCAGGCTTCCCATCACATATTCCAGATCTTCCAGATCCATCAGAAATTCCTGCAGCCACAGAGCCGCACGTTTTCCTACTGTAGTGGGCTGCGCTGGCTGAAAATGAGTAAACGCAAGGGTGGGAAGCCCCTTATAAGTATCTGCAAATTCTGCAAGTTCTGCAATGACATTGATGAGTTTTTTGCGTACCAGTTTCAGTGCTTCGTTCATTACAATAATATCTGTGTTGTCTCCCACGTAACAGGATGTGGCTCCCAGGTGAATAATGCCTGCTGCTTTAGGACATTGCTGACCGTAGGCATAAACATGGCTCATCACATCATGGCGTACCAGCTTTTCCCTCTCTTTTGCCACTTCATAATTGATATCATCCACATGGCTTTTTAATTCATCAATTTGTTCCTGCGTGATCACAGGTTTCCCATTTTCACTCAGTCCAAGCTCCATCTCGGTCTCAGCGAGGGCAATCCACAGCTTCCTCCAAGTACGGAATTTCATATCTGGTGAAAAAATATACTGCATCTCCTTACTGGCATAACGTTCCGACAGCGGGCTATTGTATCTATCTGTTGACATAATCTTTCTCCTTTTCTTATCGCTCATAATTTCCCCGAATATCTTCCCTTGGGGGCTCCATAGGGTAATTTCCAGTAAAGCATCCCTGACAGATGGAAAGACCTTCTGCCATCTCAGAGAGCCGGTCAATCTTTAAATATCCCAGGCTGTCTGCCCCTATCATTTTCTGAATCTCTTCAATTGTATGATTATGGGCAATCAACTGCCCCCGTTCTGGGATATCTGTTCCGAAATAGCAGGGATGTAAAAATGGCGGGGAAGAAATTCGCACATGGACTTCTGCTGCCCCTGCATCCCGCAGCATCTGTACGATTCTGTCTGACGTAGTTCCTCTCACAATAGAATCATCTATCATGATGATTCGTTTGTCTTTTACTGCTTCTTTTAACACATTCAGCTTTACCCTTACACTAGACTCCCGACTGCTCTGCCCAGGTTTAATAAACGTTCTTCCCACATAACTGTTTTTGACAAACGCTGTTCCATAAGGGATTCCTGACTGCAGAGAATATCCCAAAGCCGCCGCATTGCCGGATTCTGGCACTCCCACCACCAAATCCGCTTCTATCGGAGAGTCTATGGCGAGAAAACGTCCTGCCTGCATACGGGAAGCATATACGCTGACTCCGTCAATTTGACTGTCTGGCCTTGCAAAATAGATATATTCAAAAATACATCTAGCTTCTCTTTCCCTGGGCAGGCACAAATTCGTATCAGAGCTGATTCCCTCCGGCGTGACGGTTACCACCTCTCCCGGCTGTACATCCCGCACAAACCGGGCCCCTACTGTTTCCAAAGCACAGGTCTCTGAAGCAATTATATAAGCATTATCTCTTTTTCCGATGCAAAGAGGTTTGAATCCAAAGGGATCTCTGGCGCCCACCAATTTTCTTGGACTTGCCACAACCAGAGAAAACGCTCCTTTCAGCTTCCCTGCTGCACGCCTTACTGCCTCTTCCACCGTCTTGCTTGCCAACCGCTCTCTGGCAATATAGTACGCAATAACTTCTGAATCAATGGTGGTCTGAAAAATTGCTCCTGTATACTCCAATTCCTCTCTAAGTTCATTGGCATTAATCAGATTTCCATTATGTGCCAGCGCCAGCGTCCCTTTTACATAATTTAGAACAAGAGGCTGTGCATTTTCCCGGGTAGATGCTCCGGCAGTGGAATAGCGCACATGTCCCACGCCAATATCCCCCTGCATTTTCTCTAAATTTTCCTGAGTAAATACTTCATTCACCAGTCCCATACCTTTATAGGCATTTATATTTTTCGGAGGACCGCTGGTCTTACTGACTGCAATCCCACAGCTCTCCTGCCCTCGATGCTGCAGGGCAAAAAGTCCATAATAAATGGTGGATGCCACATCATTTCCGTCAAAATCATACATGCCGAAGACACCGCACTCTTCACGCAGCTTGTCCGCCTCTGTATGTTTTTCCATTTTCCTGCTGTCCATATCATTCTCCAGTCAATTTATGCAAACTTCTCTCCAGTTAAAAGCTCATATGCCTCTTTGTATTTATCTACTGTTTTCTTTACGATCTCTTCTGGCAGGAGATAGTCGCTATCAGGATTACGCTTTAACCAGTCCCTCACAAACTGTTTGTCAAAGGATGGCTGCGATTTCCCGGAAGCATACCCTTCTAACGGCCAGAATCTGGAGCTGTCCGGCGTAAGCATCTCATCTCCCAGTATAACATTCCCATTTTCATCCAAACCAAACTCAAACTTCGTATCTGCAATAATAATGCCTTTGCTGCGGGCGTATTCTGCGCATTTCTGATAGAGCTGAATGGTGCAGTCCCGAATAGTTTTCGCATACTCCCCGCCTTTTCCTGGATACTGTTTTTCAAGAATCTCCACCGTATCTTCAAAGGTAATGTGTTCATCATGGAGCCCCAGTTCTGCCTTGGTGGTAGGCGTATAAATGGGTTCAGGCAGTTGATCTGATTCCTGCAGCCCTTCTGGCAGCTTAATTCCACAGACAGTCCCATTTTTCTGATAACTTTCCCATCCCGTGCCGGTGATATAGCCGCGTACAATACACTCTACGGGAAGCATATTCAGTTTCCTGCACTTCATGCTGTTTCCATCAAAATTCTCATTGCGGAAAAATTCTGGCATATCTGCAACATATGGTTGGGCACGATATCCCTTGTAAAATCAAACCAGAACTTAGACATCTGTGTCAAAATCGCACCTTTCTGTGTAATTTTATTCTTTAAAATCACATCAAAAGCGGAAATTCTGTCTGTTGCCACTATGATCATACTGTCTCCAGTATCATATACTTCCCGCACTTTTCCTTCCTTTACCGGTTTAAATTCCTGCATACTCATGAATATCCTCCATTTCTCACATGCCTTGTTTATTGTTTCACATCTTGTCCGGCTTAATTATAATACAGGCTCTTTTTATCCGTCAATGAAATTCCGCTTCAGCGCTATTGGGGAATTGTAGAAAATTCCAGTGCTTTTTTGATATATTTTGTCTAAATTGCGGTTATTCTGGAAAAAAGTTCTTGTCTAATTTCTTTCGTTTCTCTACAAATATTCAGGGTATAAACTGTATCGCAGTCAGGCAAACGCAGTTCAAAGATTCATTAGATATCTTTTTTATTTAAAACAGAGAGACATTGGCTCGTTTCAAGTCGTCTTTCTCTGGCTTTCCCCAGTCTTTAATGCTTTCCCAGCTGTCTGCACGTTTAGTATGAAATTGTTTTACTCATAAACAATACTTTCTTTGATTGCAGTAAAAGCCTTAATCAAATCGTTTCTGCGTTTAAAAGATACTTATCCAAAAGCAATCGCTTACTTAAGGTTTTATTGCCATAATGGACCACCCATTCTGGCAGCGTATCGTAGATTGGTTTATCCTAGGTTTTTTCGTTGATGAATTAGGCACTGATACGGTGAAGAGGGTTATTGATTAGGCAAAAGTAATGATGGCTTGATAAAAGAAATCGGAGCAAAAAAATTGGAATATATGGAGGTAAAATAGAATTTCAAAAGAAGATTGGAAAGGAGCCAAACGACAAATTGATTCAACTTTGCATAAACTAATAGTAATTGAAAGCTTTTTCATATAATTCTCTACATTGTTTCTCATCCCCATATGATAAACAGTCATCTGCATAGCTAAATATATGAAATGGCTCAATTTTAGATATATTATCTGGAAGCCTATTCCATAGTTCATACATCCTATTTCCAAAATCAACAATGTCGCTTTCATAATATATTGGTTTGAGAGCACGCATTAATTGTTTTCCAAATTCGTCAATATTCATTTCATTTACATTAAATAAATTAAGTGTATGTAATATTACATCTTTATAAGCCCTGCCTTCTAAATCAAGTAATTGCTCATTGGATGTATCACTAAGAAAAAGACAGTCTAAAGACTTTCTATATTCATCATATTTTTCATACCCTATTGCACATAATAAAGAATATACAAATAGTTCTTCCATACGCCCCTCCTTAGTCCGCAAACAGGAATATCAATGTCTTATCCCTATTACTTTTCCAGATGACTTTGCCACCAAAAATGTATCGAATGAAACAGCCATAACATCATCTATTTCTTCCTTGAGTTCTTTTCCCAATACTTTATCGGCGAAAAAGAATATTGGTTTATCTGTCTCCATTTTTTCCTTAATTGGCTCTGCCAGCCTGTATAAGTTCCTTTGGGAATACAAATCGCAAATCCATATAACATGTCTATAATTTCGAATTTTAACTTATCATCCAAAATCTGAAGACCTAATAGTAAAATGTCATATGCTGGTAAGGCAGCTGAGGAAACATATTCACCCCTTTGTCTCATAGCTATAAGAATATCTGGTGCTTATTATAGCAAATAAGCACTGGATATTCTACTTGAATTTCATTTTTATCTGTCCTTTCTGTAATTATAAAAAGCATTTCATTCCGCTCACACAGTCCATTCATATTATGTTATAATGTATTATGTGATTTTCCTGCCCTTATTTTTGTCCTTATGAAAATTCACAAAACCTTGTAAAACGATATCACACACAGGAATACATAAGGGAAAATTCACTTACAGAAAAATTAGTATTTATAAGGGTTAACAGAGAATTTAATAATAAAATATAACGGCTAATGTTACCCTTAAATTATGGGATTTCTCAATCGAAAGCTGGAGGTGTGTTGAAATGAGTTTTTCTGATATGG
>CAJUCK010000037.1:7688-25462 GCA_910585395.1 uncultured Lachnospiraceae bacterium | reverse complement strand
GCAGGTCCAGATGATCCTCTGTGGGATTGATGCAGAGACAGCCTCCAGAAGGACCGCCAATCTGCACTGCCTTGAACCCGCCTCCTTTGACGCCGCCGCCAATATCAAAAATCACTTTGCGCAGCGGTGTTCCCATAGGCACCTCAATCAGCCCTGTATTCATAACATTTCCCGTAAGGGCAAACGCCTTCGTTCCATGATTATTGTCTGGTCCAATAGTTTTATACCATGCAGCCCCTTTACTGATAATAGGAGGAACATTACAATACGTCTCCACATTATTCAATACGGTAGGCTTTTCAAACAGACCTTTTTCCACCGTTCGAGGCGGTTTGACTCTCGGCATTCCCCGATTTCCTTCAATGGAAGCTGTCAAAGCAGATCCTTCCCCACACACAAATGCGCCTGCACCCTGGCTGATCTGCAGATCGAAATCAAAACCAGAACCTAAAATATTTTCACCCAGCAGACCTTTTTCCTCCGCCTTATTAATGGCATTCTGCAAACGTTCCACTGCAAGAGGATATTCTGCACGCACATAAATGAAGCCATAATGAGCCCCTGTTGCAATCCCGGCAATCAGCATTCCTTCAATTACACGGTGAGGATCGCCCTCCATCATGCTTCTGTCCATAAACGCGCCTGGATCACCTTCATCACCGTTGCAGACCACATATTTGATATCTTGATCTTGCGCCAGCACCTGCCCCCATTTTCGTCCAGTGGGAAATCCGCCGCCGCCCCGGCCGCGCAGGGATGCCTCAGACACTTCATCTACAATCTGCTGAGGTGTCATATCAAACAGAGCTTTTGCCACGGCTCCATAACCGCCTACTGCTATGTATTCCTTGATGGATTCTGCATTGATCCTTCCACAGTCCTCCAATGCCACACGAGTCTGCTGTTTATAAAAAGGAATATCATCCTGCCTTTCATAGGCCTTTCCTTCCTGGTCATGGTATACCAGACGGTCTATAATCCCATCTCCAGCAATGCTCTTCTCAATAATCTCCTCACAATCTTCTACTTTTACCTTAACATAGAGAATTCCATCTGGCTCAATACGCAAAAGCGGCCCCATCTCACAAAATCCATGACATCCAGATTTCTTTAAGCCAATACTTTCGTCATGAGGTTCTTTCTCCAGTACCAAAGAACACTTGATCCCACGTTCCATAAGAATTTCCTGCATTCTTGCATAGATATTCAAGGAACCTCCAGCGACACATCCCGTTCCTGCACAGATCAGAATCTGTTTTCTCTGGGTCTTTAAGGATGCCGCATATTCTTTTCTCCTTGCCTCCAGCTCTTCTCTCGTATTAATTCTCATCTGCAGCCTCCTCTCTTGCAGTACCGCCTTCCCTCAATTCTTTGATCAGCGCTCTGGCTTTCTCCGGCGTCATGGCTGCATGTACCACATCATTGACGGTACAAACTGGAGCCAGGCCACAGGCGCCCAGACAGGAAACTGTCTCCACAGTAAACATCATATCATCTGTGGTAGGTTTCGCCGCCGTCACTCCTAAAATACCGCGAATTTCATTTAAAATAGCGGTAGACTGCCGCACATGGCATGCTGTTCCATCACAGATTTTAATCACGTATTTTCCCTTTGGTTCCAGTGAGAAATTCTCATAAAATGTCGCCACCCCATATACTTTTGCCTCGCTCATGTGCAGCTTCTTTGCAATATAACACAGCATCTCTTCTGGCAGATAGCGGTATACCTTCTGGATGTCCTGCATAATGGCAATGACTTTAGTCTGGCTGTAATCATGAGCTGCCAAAATCTCATCTAATACCTTCACTTCCTTTGCTTCCAAATCTTCTCCTCCTTGTTGGTTTCTTTTGTATACATTAGGTATTTTTAGTATAACATTATTAAACCATGAACTCAAGGAAGTATATACATGTTATCTTTAAATTAAGTAATCCTTCTGCTTTTCCATCCTCCCTGAAAATACTGCCATAATACTGCCTGTCAGCCCAGCTTGCCCATCCTGCTTCTTATACGCCTTAAGCGCTTTCCTCCGCATCTGTATTGATTCCCTCCATCTCTTTTCGAGACATGCGGAAACACTCCATAATTTTCGGAGAAAAGATACCGCAGTCTCCTCCCAGAATCATGTAATATGCTTCTTCTCTGGAATACGCCCGCTTGTAAATCCGTTCGCTGATAAGCGCGTGATAAGCATCCACCACAGATACAATCTGCGCTGAGATAGGTATTTCATCTCCTTTAAGCCCCTCTGGATATCCTCTTCCGTCATAACGCTCATGGTGATAACGGCAGATTTCCATGCTTTTCTTATGATAATCCGGAGTCTGCAGATCCTTCATCATCCTCATAATCTCGCATCCCTTGGCGGTATGAGATTTCATATACTCTGCCTCTTCTTTTGTGAGCTTTGCCGGCTTATACAGAACATGGTCAGAAATTAACAGCTTTCCAATATCCCGCAGAGATGATAATTCTGCAATGGCTTCCACATCCTGGTCTGTCAGCTTATATTCTGGATAATTTTTCTGCACATTCTTGCCAATAATTCTGCTAATTTCTCTGGTAATCTGTGTGTTTTCTGAAAATTCAGGGTAATGATGCTCTAATATATTGCATACAATATCAATCATTTTCTGATTTGCTTTTTTCAATTTTTCTGCCTGACGTTTCATCACTGTATACTGTTTGCGCAGTATCTGATTCTGTTCCTGTACCTTCTCTTCCATCTGGTTCTTATGCTGATAGAGGGATACATTATTATTAACACGGTTTTTCACTACATCTGGGTAAAAAGGCTTTCTGATTAAGTCAGACGCTCCCATCTGTATACATTTTTTCTCCACTTCTGCAGAATGTTCTGCCGTGACAATCAGTACTGGAATGTCATTCATCCATCCTCTTTTTTTCATCAACTCTAAGATTTTGCTCCCGTCTTCTCCTGACAGATGCCAGTCCAGCAGCACCACCGCTGTTTCTCTGGCATATTTTTCCAGCATCCGCTGTGTTGTCACAGTACTTTCTGCCTGCAGAATCTGGTAATCTTTGCGAAATATCTCTGCCAGAATTATGCGGTTGCTCTCTAAATCATCCACAATCAATATCTTATTCCGATCCATAATGCTCCTCCTTAATTCCGAAATACGCCAATTTCTTTCAATGACAGGCGCACAGTAACATTTTTCACAGAACTTGCCGCACTCCAGTGCATTCCATTCATCTGTACCACAGTCCCGGCATTCAGAATGCCATGTACGATCATTTTCGCCTCATTCGCTTTGCTGTGCTTTTCCTCCAGTTCTTTTGCCCGTTCCATCTGCAGTTCCATCTGCTTGCGCTTGATGTAAGTCGCCTGCTCCACCTTAAGATACAATTCCATCTCGTTGCGTATTTCTGGCGGATACTGTTTCTGCAGATTTTTATAAGCCTCTTCAAATATTTTCAGCTCTGACTGAAGTTTCTTTAATTTTATTTCTGCTTCCTCTTCCTTCTCAATCATTGCCTGGCTGACGCCAAGAGAAATATTGGTGGGAAGCCCGGCACGATTGCCGATATGGTGAGCATCTATGCCATTTACAGCTGCCGCATTGCCGCCGATAATAGCTCCTCTGGTCCCAGAAATAACAATTTCTTTCCCTGCTATCATATTACAATTCATCACATAATTGGCATAAATTCCGTCATTTGCCGTTAATGACGCACCCTCAAAAAATTTCCCGTGAATATCTCCTGCCGATTCAATGATGGCAAGCCCGCCGCCGGAAACTCCATTTTTTATCACAATTTTCCTGCCGCTCTGCAGTCGTGCAGCCTCCACGTTCCCCTCAATAATCAATTCGTCCTTAGCCTGTATCACAACCCCGCTTCCCACATTTCCCCTCACCCAGATGCTGCCGTTAAACCGCAGGTTTCCAGTAGAAATCGTCACCTCGTTCACCACCAAAAGCGGCTGGATGGTGATTCGGTTATCTTTCAGCTCAATTTTGCCAGATTCTCTGGCAATATAAGTTTTTTTATCCTGGGAGAGCAAAAAACCTCTTCCTTTCAGAATATGTTTTTCCTGTCCTCCCTGAGCTGGAAGCTCTGTGCCGTCCACAGTCCTTCCGCCCATTCCCGGTTGCGCCTCATGATATACTGCAATAACCTGTCCAGCTTTCACCTGTTCAAAATACACGGTATTTTGATAATCAATGGAACCATCCTCGCGTATTGCAGGAATCTGCGGAATCCCTGTCCGGAAAAAAAATTCATAATGACCGTCTTTGCCTCTCTCTGGTCTGATCCCTTCGGCTGCAAGAAATCGCTGAGTTGCCTTATCTGACGCTTTTATATGTTTCTCTATTTCATCCTGCTTAATCCCAAAAACAACGTTCTCCTTTGCCAGAAGCCGCATAATTTCATTTTTTGTTTTGCAGGAGCCTTTTTCCAAAGTTACATATGCCTCCATCTTATCCTGACTGACTGTTACCAGGCATTCTGACGCAAGCTTTGCCTGTTGTTCCAGCATTTCAAACTGAAAATCTTCATGAAACTCAGACTGTTTCATCATTTTCTTTCGAATCTGTTCCATCTCTTTTGCAGAATACATCATACTCTTATATGCCGAGACATCTAGCCCCTCTTCCATCCCCAGACGGATTTCACGCATCTGCTGCCAGCGGTACAATTCTTTTGCATAAACGGAAACATCCACCCGGCGTTCTAGTCCCAGACGGATTTCACGCATCTGCTGCCAGCCATAATTAATTTTAGCATAGACAGATACGTCCAGTCCCTCTTCTACTCCCAGACGAATTTCACGAATCGATTCTCCTAAAAATTCTTTAATGAGATACAAGCTTACATCTGCTTTATGCTCCAGCGCCAGGCGAATTTCTTCTAACTGGTCAGGTTCATATCCTTCCTTAATATAGGGAAAAATATTTACATTTCCCTGCTTTGCCTTACGGATCTGACGCAGATATCCTGCTGCATACTCCTGATATTCTGCCAGATCTACCCCCTCTTTCAATCCCTTTCGAATCTGGCGCATCCGGTCATAAGAAATCTCCGGCTTTGCATAGACAGAGACATCCAGCCCACGCTCCAGCCCTTTCTTAATCTCTTCCATTTGAAACCAGTCATAATTTACAGAAGTATACCAAGACACATCCAGACCCTTCTCAACTCCCTGGCGGATCTCCTCCATCTGCCCCTTATCAAACCCCATGGATTCATACTTTTTCAGCAACTGCTTTTTCATAGTTCACCTCTGCTCTTTGAAATATCCTGCCATTTTATTCTATGATAAAAGTACCAGACTGTCAATAATCTTTGCTTGTTTATAAACTTTTAATATTTTCGAAAACCCTTGATTTTCCTGGCTTTCCAGATTTTTGTTAGCACTCATGTTTAAGGAGTGCTAATTTGCTATTGACTTTTTGGAAACTGGGTATTACAATCTTTTTTAGATTAAATAAAACATAATGAGCTGTATCACATAACAGAGAACAAAGGAGTGTACTTTTATGAGCAACAAACACGGAAATCTTTCCATCAACAGCGATAATATTTTTCCCATTATAAAGAAATGGCTGTATTCTGACCACGATATTTTCTATCGTGAATTAATTTCCAATGGCTGCGACGCCATCACTAAGTTAAAGAAACTGGATCTGATAGGAGAATATGAACTTCCCGCAGACTATGAGCCTAAGATTCAGATTCTGGTAAATCCAGAAGACAAAACTCTGAAATTTATCGACAATGGTTTGGGAATGACTGCTGACGAAGTAGAAGAATATATTAACCAGATCGCTTTCTCTGGCGCCACTGATTTCCTGGAAAAATATAAGGATAAGGCAAGCGAAGAACAGATTATCGGTCATTTCGGCCTGGGCTTCTATTCTGCGTTTATGGTTGCCGACGCAGTTCACATTGACTCCCTGTCTTATCAAAAGGACGCAGTTCCTGTCCACTGGGAATGCGACGGCGGCACCGAATTTGACATGAAGGACGGCTCTAAAACCACTGTTGGTACAGAAATTACTTTATTCCTCAACGAAGACTGCCTGGAATTTGCCAACGAATACCGGGCAAAGGAAGTAATTGAGAAATACTGCTCTTTCATGCCGACCGCCATCTATCTGTCAAAGGAACATGCAGAAGAAGAATATGAAACGATACCGGCAGACGAGGTAACAGAGAAAGACAAGGTTATTGAAACCATTGTAGAAGAAGCCAAATTCGAGGAAAAAGAAAATGAAGACGGCACCAAGGAACAGGTGGAAGTTTCTCCACGCACAGAGAAAGCAAAAATTGTAAAGCGCCCCACTGCCCTCTACCGAAAGGTATTCCAGGATTACAAAGAGCCGCTGTTCTGGATTCATCTGAACATGGACTATCCTTTCAACTTGAAAGGAATCTTGTATTTCCCCAAAATCAATACCGAATATGATTCTATTGAGGGAACCATCAAGTTGTACAACAACCAGGTATTTATTGCAGACAACATCAAAGAAGTAATTCCAGAATTTCTGATGCTGCTAAAAGGCGTCATTGACTGTCCGGACCTTCCGCTCAATGTGTCTCGAAGCGCGCTGCAAAATGATGGTTTTGTAAAGAAAATCTCTGATTACATCACGAAAAAAGTTGCTGATAAATTAAGCGGGATGTGTAAGACAGACAAGGAATCTTATGAAAAATATTGGGACGACATCAGCCCCTTTATTAAATTCGGATGCCTGAAAGATGAAAAATTCTGTGACAAAATGAACGACTATATTCTGTTCAAAAATCTGGATGACAAATACCTGACACTGCCAGAATGCCTGAAAGTGGAAAATGAAAAACCTGAATCCGAGGACAGCAGTTCTGAAGCTGAAAACGCTTCTGATAACGCAGAGACTTCCGATAATACAGACGCTCCAAATGAAACTGAGGGTGAAAAAGACAGCCGCAGACCAGTCTATTATGTCACTGACACACAGCAGCAGGGCCAGTATATCAATATGTTCAAAGAACAAGGTATGGACGCTGTAATTCTGGACCACAACATTGACACCTCCTTCATCACTCAGCTGGAACGCAGAAATGAGAAGATCCGTTTCGTCCGCATTGACGCTGACCTCACTGATTCTATGAAAGAGGAAGTGCCAGAAGAAGAATTAAAAGAAGCTGCCGACACCCTGACAGAAACCTTCCGCAAGGCCCTGAACAATGAGAACCTGAAAGTATCTGTGGAAAAATTGAAAAATCCAGAGATCTCTTCTGTTATCACACTCTCTGAAGAGGGACGGCGGATGCAGGACATGATGAAAATGTACGGCATGGCTGGTATGGATTCCTCCATGTTCGGCGGTGACCAGACATTGATCTTAAACGCCAACAATAAACTTGTCACATATATCCTGGAAAACAAAGACTCTGAGCATGTTCCTGCATTCTGTGAACAGCTCTACGATCTGGCGCTTCTCAGCAATCACCCGCTCTCACCGGATGCCATGAGCAAATTCATTGCCAGAAGCAATCAGATTATGCTTCTGCTGGCAAAATAAAGCTTTCATTTTCTGTTATTCAAAACCGGAGCGAATCTGTTTCTTTCACAGATTCGCTCCGGTTTTACTGCAGCTGATTTTCCTATATTCCATCCCGTCTTCTTACCTTAAACTTCCCCTTGCCAGATATCACATCTGAATTACATGACCTGACATCATGCCTAGATACTTTTCGTCACAGGTGGTAAAAATGACCTGATTTTTCTCTGCATACTTTTCAATGAGCCTGCAGGACTGACGAACCCGGCTTTGATCCATATCGGTAAAAGGATCGTCAAATACAGCAAGCCCTCCCCCTTGTGGGTACATATGTTCGAGCATTGCCAGCCGGAAAGCAAGGGAAACAGTCTCTCTCGTCCCCTCCGATAAAATATCATAGGTCAGAGCATGATTTCCACTGGCAAGCTCCACTGACATCTCACCATCCATAGAAAGCAATGATACATCTCCATCTGAAATCACTGACAGATATTCTCTGAACTTTTCTTCCACATCCTGCATAGGATTTTCATAAAAAGATTCCTTAAGATTTCTGAATTCTTCATAAACATGCTTCCAATGCCCATACATGGCTTTTTTCTCCTGAAATTCTGTTTCTGCCTGTATGAATTCCTCTGCGTATTCTTCTGCTGACTTTTCTCCCAGATTCATCTCTGTCTCCCGCAGATCTTCTGCTGTCCTGCCAAGCTGTGCTTCACAATCTGCCTCCGTTTTCTCCAGCCAGGAATTATATGCTTCTGGATCTGCAATCTCTCTGTATTCCTGCGGAATCTCCTCCAATGATTTCCATTGATCCTGATTCCTCTGAATTTGAGCTTTCACTTCCTGTATGGAAGCCCGCAGCTTATCTTCTGTTCCATATCTGGTACAATACTGCAGGACAGAAGATTCCATAGCTCCTATAAATCTTTCCAGAGATCTGGTTCTGCACAGCTTCTCAATGCAGAGTGTGATCTCCTGTTCGGTCTCAAGGTCCGGCGGAATCTCCGCTTCTGCCTGCCAAAGCTCTTCAAAGGTCCACCCCTCCAAATAAGCGGTATAATTATTTTCAAGTATCTGAACCTGTCTTTTGAGATTCTCATATTCTGTCTGCTGATGTTCCAAATCCTCAATGCTGTCT
This sequence comes from uncultured Lachnospiraceae bacterium, assembly GCA_910585395.1. Classification (GTDB taxonomy): domain Bacteria; phylum Bacillota; class Clostridia; order Lachnospirales; family Lachnospiraceae; genus Petralouisia. The sequence goes on along the minus strand of CAJUCK010000037.1, from coordinate 16,809 downwards.
GCCTGATACCCCGCAAAAACTGCCGTTATCTCCTGGCGGATATGATTAAGACTGCTGTTTACTGCATCCAGGTCTGTTCCTTTTGGCATTAACTGCATCTCAAATATCTCTGGAATTGTAAGTTCCACTGCCTCTGTAATTGTAAGTTCTCCGTCCATAACTGGAAGACTTTCTCCCGTGGACAAGGAATGGATTTCAACTGGCTGGGAGCCCAGCTGTCTGATTCTGGCAGTTAGATTCAAACCTGAAATTTGTGCCTCTATCCTGGAATACTCCTGCTGCAGCTTCCTGATATTTCTGATATCCTCTGCGTTTACAGGCATAAGTTCAGCAAGTTTCTTTTTCTCTTTCCACCATTCTTTGTGGATTTTTTCTACCTTCTTGTACAGGGCATGTATCTTTGCCTGCTGAAGTTTTTTCCTTAGCTCTTTGGCCGTATGTATGTCTCTCCTGTACTCAGGCCATTTCATCAAAGCTTCTTCCTGCTCCGCCAGCGCCTGCTGCTGCTCCATAATGCGGCTCTTAAGCAGAGAAATCTGTCCTAGAACACTTCTGTAATTCTGAAACTTCTTTCGCCTCTCTTCTGCCGCTTTTTTCTCTTCAGCAGCAGCGCTTATCCTGGCTTTTACAAGTTCCACCCTCTTCTCCGCATCCTCTGCATCGGACTGAGCTTTTTCTATTTCTTTCATCTTATAATAAGCTCTGAGTATCACTGCTTTTTTCCCTGCCCTCGCCTCTTTCGTCAAGGCACTGTTCCACTTATGGCTGATGCCTCTTTTCACTCCGCCCCTGGGAAGGTCCGCTTCAAAATCCCAGTCCTCCCCATACATTACAAGCATTGCTTTCAGCTGAGTCTCCAACTTTTCCAGAGAAACACCTCCAGTTTCCAGAGCTGCCTGGGTAACCGCCGATGTAAGGTCTGCCCTTGCGATAGAAAGCCGCTCTTCCTTTCTGCCTGAAATCTGTTTCATAATGCTCTCTACCATGTTCTGCTGGCGTTTTTGAGACACAAAGACAATTTCGTGGAAAATTCCAGCGCCATGGCTCAGCTCTTCTGCCAATACTCTGTGAATCTCATCCGCAGACCGTATGCTGGTTCCGTCTGGCATAGTCAGTCTGCAGAAACCATTTTTCTTCTCCCACTCTTTGGACAGGCTGAATATTCCATTCTCTGTCTCAAACGTAAGTGTTCCGTCAACCACATCTCCCTGAGGCCCTTTTACTTTTTTAGGAAAATATTTATCTATAAATTCAGCATCTTTTCTGCCGTCAAGTTTGACATTTTGAAACAATAGATGACAGATTAGATCCACTATTGTGCTTTTTCCGCTTTCATTATCTCCAACAACCAGATTCAGCCCATCATGAAAATCCTTCTTTTGGTTTATAAGACCTGCAAACTGCTGGCATTCCACTCTCTTAATCTTCATATGCAGACTCTCCTTTCTGCATGCTTTCTATATTAGTCTGAACAATCCTTCACCAGCTGGTATGCCATTTGAAGCTCTACTGGATGATCCATCAGCCGTTCCATAAATTTTGCTGCAAAACTCGTCTCAGAAAACTCATCTCGGATCTTCTTTACTGTGATTTCTTCACCGAGCTCAGCATCTGCATACTCGTAAGAAAGAAATCTATCCAGCGCATTCTGGTATATCTTTTTTCTGTCTGCATATTCTTCTGCCTTCACTGTACCTGATATCTTAGCTCTCACAACAGATTCTGCTGGAAGTTCCTTTAAAACTGCCGCCAGTTTCTGTTCCAGAGACTCATTGTCCTGTACTCTGACCTGCAGGTTTAAATCATAATACCGTATTCTGCCGCTGACATACTTATGCGCTGTCACCTTAACGGTACCCTCTGTCTGTTCCAGAGACAGAATAAAACAGCACCCTTGGGTACGATTGTTGAAATCTGTCTGCTCATGAGTTCCTGCATTAAAAATCCGATACCCTCCTGTCCCTTCTTGTGCTTCTAAAGATGGCCAGGAAATATGAGTATGGCCTACCAGCCATGCATCCATGGGTATTTCCAGAAGCTCTGCCTCTGTCATCAGAAAATACTCTTCCTTTAAATCTGGCGTAATTCCTCTGACTGCGCCATGGACAATACCGATATGATATGCACTTTCATTTCGAATCTCTGTGTTCTTTATCCAGGCAAGGTTATTTTCTCGGGAATGCTTGGACCGGCAGCATGCTGGATATATCACTGCATGTTCTTCCCCCGCTTCAAAATAATAAGGACGGTACTCTGTGAGAAGGGTAATGTTGTGATCCATATGCAGCAGCGCCTTCTCAAAATCTTTCCAAACCTTTTCTTCCCCAGTGTAATAATCGTGATTTCCTGGAAGCACAAGCACTGTCCCAGGAAATTTTGACAAAATTTCTGCTGTCCGTTTTACATCACACATCCGAACTGTGCTGATACTGTCAAACAAATCTCCTGTCACCACAAACAGTCCGCATTCCTCCTGCTCTGCCTGCCGCACCATACGCTCCATGCTGTCAATCCTGCTCTGTGCCAGTATTTCTCTGACATCAGGAAACCTGTCATATTTTCTGCCAATATGATTGTCTCCTGTCATAAAAATCTTTAACACTCATTTTCTCCTTTTTACCAATTGCAGTATTTCTTATAGACCTGGAAGAAATTATCTGTTTTAACTTCCTCATTAATTTCTACTTTCACTTCCTTCCAGACGCTGTCATTAAATTCTGAAGAAAGACTGGAGAGAAACTCTTGATACACATCATCAAATGCTTCTTTCCGGCGGTTTTCCAGTATCACAGACTTGTTGGCGTCTGTCTTCTCCTGATTGTAGTGGTTAATGCATTTGATAAAATAAAAACCATTGTCCACCTTTATTTTCTTGCTGATCTGGCCATTCTCCAAGGCAAACGCTTCTTCGCATACTTCCTGAGGCACTTCATTTTTGCCAAAGGATACCTCTGTCTCTGCCGCCTCGTTATAAAGATTTGCCACTGACAGAAAATCCCCGCCTTCTTTCAGCTGCTGCTGCACTTCTTTTGCTTTGTTCTCATCTGAGACAAAGATCTGCTGCACCTCCATGACCCTTGCTTCTTCATCGCTGACCTCATCATTTACTCCCTGGGTTAAAAAGGTGTAAAGCTTATTGGCAAGCCCCTAACGAGTATACAGCTTTTCAATGTCAGCCTGCTTAACCTGCATATATTCTTTTTCTGCTGCATTCAGAGATTTATAATAATCCTCTGCTGCTTTCTTTATCTTGCTTTTTTCCTCTTTTGTCAGGGAAATTTCCCGTTCTTCTGCCAGATAATCCATTGCCATAATCTGTGCAAGTCTTGAAATCGTCAAGTCCTTCACATAAGTCTCCAGATCGTTGCCCTGGAATTCTCTCTCCCATAAATCAATGCCATACATGGTGGCATACATATTCTGATAATTCGTTAATACCACCCGTGCCTGAGGCAGTGTGCAGATCTCATCTCGAATCTTAAATACTTCGTTATTCAAAATATCAGTATTCACCACCACCTCGGCGTTTCCCATTTTGCATCCTCCCAGATTAACCAGAAGAAGTACACAGATTCCCATAATTTTACATTTCGTACTTATTTTCATTTGTAACCTCACTCCGTTTTATCCTTGCTGCAAATGCTGCTGATTTCTGTTCTTCCGCTCTATAATGCTTTTAAAATGCTGCGTGCAACGCTTAGACCGTTTGCCGATGCCTGCTGAAGGCCGCGGGTCACAGACGCTCCGTCGCCAATGGCGCGCAAACCGCGGATATTCGTCTCAAACTCTTGATTTACTACCACTTTGTTAGAATAAAATTTCACTTCTACCCCATAGAGCAATGTTTCATCGCTGGCTATTCCAGGCGTTACTTTGTCCAGGGCAAAAATCATTTCTTCTATATCCACCATAATCCGGTGAGGAAATACCAAGGACAAATCGCCCGGCACCGCATCTTTTAACGTAGGAATCAGATTATTTCGGCAAAGCCGCTCTTCTGTGGTCCGACGTCCTCTTCGAAAATCACCGAATGTCTGTACTAAAATCCTGCCGTCGCACAGCATATTGGACAACTGCGCAATATGCTTGCCATACTCGATTGGCGTTTTGAAGGGTTTGGTAAAATTCTTTGATACCAGCAATGCAAAATTAGTATTGCTTGTTTTTAAATCACTGGATTTATAAGCATGCCCATTTACCACGGCTAACCCATTCTCATAATATTCCGCAGCCACCTCTCCTGAAGGATTTGTACAGAACGTCCGCACCTTGTCATCAAACGTAGGGGTATGGTACACCAGCTTAGCCTCATACAAATTCTGATTCAGAAAATCCATGACTTCGTCCCGCACCTCAACCCGCACGCCAATATCCACAGTTCCCACTTTTGTCTCAATCTCATGCTCCCCGCAGATATGGCTGAACCAGTCTGCTCCTTCCCGGCCGACGGCAAAGACAATCTCTTTTCCCTCATACTGCTGACCATCTTTCGTCACTACTCCTGCTGCCTGGCCTTCTTCCACCAGTACATTTTCCACCATGGTTCCAAACTTCATCTCCACCCCCTGCGACAGAAGATGTTCCTGCAGACGGCTGTATATCTTATAACCTTCTTCTGTCCCCAGGTGACGGATAGGACATTCCACCAGCTTTAAATTGGCATTAATTGCCTTGCGCCGGATTTCCCGAATCTCTTTTTCCTTTCCCACACCATAGACACTGCTGTCTGCACCAAATTTTAAATAAATTTCATCAGACTCCTGAATCAGATTCATGGCTGTTTCATATCCCAGAATTTCCGGCAGGTTGCCTCCTACATCCGGAGACAAAGACAGTTTCCCATCAGAAAAAGCTCCTGCTCCTGCAAAGCCTGTGGTGATAGAACAGGGTTTACAGCCCACACAGACTTTGGTCTTACGTTTCGGACACTGGCGCTGTTCAATTCTTCTTCCTTTTTCCAGCATCAAAACGGAAATCTCTGGCCGCTGCCTGACCAGTTCATAGGCACAAAAAATTCCAGAAGGTCCTGCTCCCACAATAATTACGTCATACTGTTTCATATTCATCTCCATTTCTCATCTTTATGTTTCTACTATTAAAAATCTGCCGTCAGGCAAAGTAAATACTTCCGATGCATCTTTTAATTCTTCGTCGCTCATCTGGCCAATATCTGCTCCCTCATCATCAAAGTACGACCGTACTTCTTTTATGTTTTTACATACGACTGCCATGCAGTCTTCCAGAAACACTTCTGCTTCTTCCAGATTTTTTACTGCCTTCTCAGTCAGAAGCTGTGATTGATTCTCCAGAAAATATTTTAAGCACAGTTCATCATATTCATTCATAAATTCATCCCTCCTAACGATTCTATGATAGTATGAATTCTGTCAAATTTCAATGCCTGATTGGTCTATCTCATAAAAAATCCTTGCCAGAGGCAGTCCTACCACATTATAATAATCTCCCTGAATTTTCTGAATATAGCGGGCGCACTTCCCCTGGATGGCGTAAGCTCCCGCTTTATCCATGGGCTCCCCAGTTCGGATATAATCAAGAATCTGCTGTTCTTTCATCGGATACATGGTCACTTTTGTCTCTTCAACAAAGGAACAGATTTCTTTCTTGTCTTTATGAATTATAATCATAGTAACTCCCGTAAATACACTGTGAGTATTGCCAGAAAGCATTTCTAACATATTTTTTGCCTTCTTTTCATCTCTTGGCTTTCCAAGAATCTGGTTTTCAAAAGCCACGACTGTATCTGCTCCTAAAATCACAATATGTTCATCCGCTAATTTTGCTGCTGTTTCTTCTGCTTTCTGTCTTGACAGTTCCATAACCACCTGTCTGGGATTTTTGTCCGTGATTACCTCTTCTCCCTGTGCCGGAAGAATCTCAAATTCTGCCCCCACCTGTTCTAACAGTTCTTTCCTCCGGGGCGACGCTGAAGCTAATATCAATTTATATTTCATAGTTTATCATTCCTTTCCTTTCATGCCAAACAAGACATCCGCAGACCTGCCGCAGGCTTCCTCTTTGCCTACGGCAGCCATTCAAGCCACCATTCACGCTCAGGATACAAAAACCATCTCCTGCAGACAGAAGGAATACAATATTTTTTCTTTCACTGGTCTCTCTAACGCCCGCTCAACAGCCTCCTGATACAAAAGCATCTGTTCACAGTAGCGTTCTGCCAGCTGTCTGCCTGTCCGCACCCGGTCTGTCTTATAGTCCAGCAGTACAATTCCATCTTCTTCCTCAAAAAACACATCGACAATTCCCTGAATCAACATCATTTCCTGACTGCTGCTCTCGTCCAGAACTTCACTTGCCATTTTCCCCATAACAAAAGGTTTCTCCTTATACAGCTTCCCTTTCTGCGCAGCTGTCTGCATCCTGTGCGCTAAAGAAGAATTAAGAAATCGTCTCAATGTATTAACATTCACCAAATCCAGCATCTCTTTCTCTATCTTTTTCTGTTCTTGCATAACTTCAAGCTGCTGTTTCAGTGTATCAGGACCCTGGGTAAAGTCATAGCATTCCAGCACGCGGTGTGTTGCTGTTCCCCGTTTTGCTCCCATATTTTCTTCTCGTATTCCCTCCATAAATGCTGGAATATAGTGATTCTTATCTTCACCCACTTTTTCATCTTCTATTTCTGTATCCTGCTGTCTTTCTCCTGCCCAGATCAATGACTGCATCTGTTCCTCTTCAAACATTTTTTGCAGCGCACGATGTTTTAATTCTGATACAGACATCTTAGTGCGCATTACTGTCTCTTCCTCATAAGGATACTGATAAGATAAACGCTCTGCGGCCCTCTGTTCCCACTGTGGGTCAGTATTTTTCAGTTTTGCAAAAAACTCTATTTTCGTCAGCTCTTCTTTGGCGAGACGCACTTCTGAGGCCGACAAAATCTGAGGCTGGGTTATAAGCTGCACGGGATATTTCCCTGGATACGACGCCGCAGCCATCAAAAGAAATCTTAGAAACGTATTGGCGTTCAAACGTTGCAGGAAAGAAAGAAATCCCTGGCTTTTCGGCATTGCAGATTCTGGCTTTGCAAGCACATTCTCTCTCTGGGATTCTCCCAAAATCTCAATTCCCATCTCCTGCAGTTTCTGTTCTGCCTTTTTCAAAACTCCGGTAAGAATCAGCTTTTCTCTGGCACGGGTCAATGCCACATACAAAACCCGCAGCTCCTCCCCTGTATTCTCCATAGCAGCTTTTCTTGCCAGCAGCTGCCTTGTCAGACCAGGCGTTTTCAATCTCCGTTTTAAATCTGTCACATCCATGCCAATTCCAAGCCCTGGATGGAGCACCACTCGTTCTCTGATATCCTGGCTGTTAAACATTTTTCCCAAACCAGACACAAACACTACTGGAAATTCCAGACCCTTACTCTTATGAATACTCATAATCCGCACGGCATCCTCCGCTTCCTCTCCTTCTGCCATCGGAAAATCCACCTCATATTTCTGAAGCTGTTCCATATAACGGATAAAATGAAACAACCCCCGATAGCTGGTGCTTTCATAGGCAATCGCCTTCTCCACCAGCATTTGAAGATTTGCCCGTTTCACTTCCCCATCTGGCAGCGCATACACATATGCCTGATAACCAGTCTCTTCCAAAATCTCATATAAGAGCCGGTGAATAGGGGTATAACTGACTTTTTTTCGGTATCGCTGTAAAAGTTTCAGAAAATTTTGAAGCTTCTCTCTGGATTTCTGAGATAATACAGGGCTTTCATCTGAAATGCACAGCTCTTCTTCATTCTGATAATGCATCACCGCCTGATAAAAGTTTTCTTCTGAAAACTGAACACGGAGGATGGCAAGCTCCTCTTTCGTCAGTCCCACAATGGGAGAAGACAGCACTGCTGCCAAAGGAATATCCTGTCTGGGATTATCCAAAATCTTTAACAAATTCAAAGCTGTCTGTACCTCAAATGCAGAAAAATATCCCGTTCCTGCAGCTGCACGCGCGGGAATTCCCATCTCTCCCAGAATTTTTACAAAAGTGTCTGCCCATCCGCTTAAGGAACGAAGTAAAATTACAATGTCTGAATAATGTATCGGCCGAAGGCGTCCATCACTGTCTTCTGAAGGCATCTGTTCTGTCACTTTCTGGTTCTTCATCAACACATGGATCTCGTTTCCCACTGCTTTTGCTTCCAGCTCCTGTACTTTCGTCTCCTGATCTTCTTCCTCTGGAGAAACCACCAGAAATCTGGTATCAAACATCCCTGGATCTCCCTGAGGAAACACTGCACCTGGATAGAGCGCTGCCTGATCATCATAAGTAACATTTCCAATATCCTGATTCATAATCTTACAGAATATATCGTTGACCGTCTCAAGCACCTCTTGGCGGCTGCGGAAATTTTTATGCAGGTCCACCCGCTGGTTCTCGCTCTCTTCCTGACAATAGGTGTGATACTTTTCCATAAAAAGCTCCGGACGCGCCATGCGGAAACGATAAATGCTCTGCTTCACATCACCCACCATGAAAATATTGTGTCCCTGTTCTGCCTCCTTGGACACTGCCCGTAAAATGGTTTCCTGCACATAATTGGAATCCTGATATTCATCAATCATAATTTCCTGATAATTTTTCCTCAGTTCTCCTGCTGTCTGGCTTGGCTCATGCGTTTCTTCATCCACCAGAATTTTTAAGGCAAAGTGTTCCAGGTCGTTAAAATCCAATATATTTTTTTCCCGCTTTTTCTCTGAAAAAGCTTGAATAAATACAAGGGTAACCTCGATGAGCATATCTGCCACAGGACCGCACTTTTCCATATCCTTTCTCATATCCTCTGGGCTCTGGAAAAAAAACTGTTCTGTCATTTTTTTCACAGAAGCCTTTACCTCATTGCGCAGTTTCTGAACCTGATCCTTTTTTGCTGGGTCTCCTGAAAATTTGCGCAATGCCGGCAGACGTCCAAAAGAAAAGCCCCGGATATGTTCATAATATTCCTGATAATTGCGGCTCTGTGCAATCCCTTCCATCGCTGCCGCTTCCTGCTCCATCTGCTCTGCATAAGCAGAAGGACCATCTTCTGCAAGGCTGATGCTGTGGCACTGTTTCATCTGTGCTGCCCACTGAGAAGTAATATTTC
>CAJUCK010000037.1:0-7678 GCA_910585395.1 uncultured Lachnospiraceae bacterium | reverse complement strand
TACTCCAACAATTCTGCTGTTATTGAGAGACTATCAAATTCTTCCTGGCTGGCCGCATGAAAGGGCTTCCTGCAGCTCAAAAGCCACTCTTCCACCCAGGGATAACTCATGGCAAAACGAAAAAGTTTTAGAATCGTTTCTTTCAGAGGCTGGTCTGTCTTACCTGTGGCGAGCGTCTCAGAAAGCGCCAGAAACTCTGGCTTTGCCTCCTTATAAAACTGTTCCAGTACCTGATCGAGAACATCACTCTGCAAAAGCTTCAGCTCTCCTTCTTCTGCTACCCTGAAATCTGGGTCCAAATCTATGCGGTGAAAATAATTGCGTATTACATACAGACAGAAGCTATGTATGGTGGTAATCTGCGCCGTATGCAGCAGTGTCTGCTGCCGCTGCAGATGAATGCTCTCTGGCCGCCTCTCCAATGCTTCTCCCAGGGCAAGTCCTATTCTCTCACGCATTTCTGCTGCCGCTGCATTAGTAAAAGTCACAATCAGCAGGTGGTCAATATCCACCGGATGTTCTGTATCCGTAATTTTCTGAATAATGCGTTCTACCAAAACGGCCGTCTTACCGCTTCCTGCCGCCGCTGACACCAGCAGATTCCTATCCCTAAGGGCAATCACCTGCTGCTGCTGTCTGGTCCATTTCTTCTCCATACCGCCTACATCTCCTCTTGCATTTTTCTCAGAATTTCTTTCTCATCTTTGATATTCTCCAGCTTTCGATAATTCTGCCCTGGACTTCCAGCATCAAATCCACAGATACCATGATAAGGACAAAAATCACACCCTGTACTGTCGCCCAGCTGATAGGGATTGGGTGAAATCTCTCCCTGAAAAATCTTCTGTCCAATTTCTTGTATTTTATGATTGACATAACCAGACAGAATCCGAAATTCTTCATTGTCTGCCTTTTTCGCCTTAGAACTGACGCTGTCATCCTCAATCTGTGAGGCTACTCCTTTCAACTTCAGTTCTTTTAAAATTTCCTCCTGAATCTGGGCGTCTGTTTTCCCAGATTCTCCTCCAATCACTGGATCGTCCAGATGATAATAGTACATTCCACCAGGAAGAACCTGTTTATCTGGATATTTTTTCTGAAGGAGTTCCATTGCGGAATTTAAATATACCACAAGCTGAAGCTGCAGACCATGATAGAGGGACAACAGTTGAAAATCCCGGCTGCCAGATTTATAATCCACTACCTTTACATAAACAGCGTCCTCCGTTTTACGGGTGTCAATACGGTCAATTCTGCCCCGGAGCCGCATTTTCTCCTGATCACTTAAAACAAAGTTCACTGACTCCAAATTTTCCACAAAAGAAAAGGAAATTTCATAGCCCTCTGGGGAAAAGTGACTGGTCTTTATCTGCTCTGCAATGGTCTCCACCGTCCGTTTCAAAATACGCTTCATCCGCTCTACCAGATACGCCGTTCTTGCCTCCTGTAACAGCAGACTGTCAAAACCAGCGCCTAAGGTTTCCTCTACTGCCTGCTCGATCAGCTTCTCCTGTTCTTCCTTTGGCACATCAAACCAATGGTAACCTGCCCGCTCCATAGCATGGGCATAACGCTCCAGAACCTGATGAAACATGGTCCCCATATCCACTGGAGCAAATTCTCCCAGACTGCGCTCCTTAAGTTTCAGACCATACTCCAGAAAATGACTGCAGGCACAGGCGCTGAACTGTTCCAGACGGGTAACACTGTTTTCCAATACACTTCCATACAGTTCTCGGGTTACCTGTTTTCCCATATTCTGCTTCTGATACTGGTAAAATGCCGCCTCCAGAAATGGAAGAATCTGTTCTCTGTACCCAGGCTGTTTTTCATACCAGTGATACAATCCCATCCATTGTAAAGACATCTCTCCTTTTTTGGCTCTTTTCAGCCCTTCCACCAGAAATCTTTGGCTGCTCTTAGGCGTTATAATCTGTTCAAATCCTGACAGTTCTTCCACCCTTACAGGAACAAAGGCTGGAAACATTTTCTGAATTGTCCCCACCAGATAAGATTTCCGGCTCTCTTTTCCCTCCTGGTTCACCCGAAACCAGGTGATATACAGTCTTTCTGACGGCTTAGTAAGATTAAGGTAGAGATAAAACTTTTGGATAAAACTCCGTTCCCGGTCTGTGGGCGAAAGCTCCATCTCATTGGCTGCAAATAATTCCCGGTCTGCCTGTGAAATAATCCCTCCATGCTCCACCGCCTTGGGAATCAACCCGTCGTTGACTCCAATGAAAAAAAGCACTTTAATATGAGACAGGCGGCTTCTCTCAATATCCCCAAACACCACCCGGTCATATCCTGGAGGAATGATTCCAATTGCTGCTGCTTCCATTCCTGCCTCCAGAATCTCCCGGTATTCTCTGACACGCATCTGTTCTTCTCCCAAAAGTTCTACCATCTTATCCAGCAGATCCATCACTGTCTTATAAATCTGTGCATATTCCCTGGCAAGAGCCCCTTCTCCTTGCTTTTGAAACTCTTCTTCATACTCCTTAAGCTTCGCCTCCACATCCAGAGAAAAAATCAGCTCATACATGACTCTGGATTCCTCCAGCACCGTACGGCCTTTGCCTCTGAATATTTCTCTCAGCGGCGTAAACTGCTGCACAAACCGCTCCCGCAGCCCGTTTATCTCATCCAGCTCTTCCTGATGAGCCACACTGCCCCGGCGCACCCATTTATTCTGCCATTTTCGAAAACCCCTGATATTTTCTGCGAGCACATAATTTTCCAGCAAATCTATTTCTTCCATAGAAAAACCAGACAATCCGCAGCGCAGATATCCCAGCACCGATTCATAAGAAAAATCCTGTTCCACAATCAACAGAACTCCTCTTAAAAATTCCGTCATCGGATGAAACAAAATATCCTTCCTGGTATCCAAAAATAGCGGAATTTCATAAGTGCCGAATATCTCTTCTGCATAATTTCCATACATCTCCACATCTCCGCAGACAATGGCAATATCTTTATAACGATAACCTCTGTCTCTCACCAGTTCCGTTATCTTTCCTCCCACAAACTCCAGCTCCTGCCTGGGATTGGCCAGCGAATACAAAAAAATATCTTGTTCCTTATCTGACTGGGAAAGACAGCAAATTTGCGGATTCGTCCGAAAGAGATTTTGTTCCAGCCACAGCAGAGATGGTGAGCTGGCAAAGCGGCTTTTTTCACTATGGCAGATCCAGATTGGCTCCTGAATACCTACGTGCTGATTTACGGCAAGTTTGGCCAGCATTTCCACTGTTTTTTTGCTCATATAAAACAAATCCTGAATGCCTCTGTCATGATAAGGGTCCTCCCTCTGATCTAAGGTCACTGTAACCAATATTTCCCGTGTCAGTTTCAAAAGCCGTTCCAGGAGATAATACTGTACTGGGGTAAACCCAGTAAATCCATCCAGGACAATCACAGAATTACGAAGAATTTCTGACCGTTCCGCCTCCTGGGCAAATACTTCCAGCAGCTCTTCCGCGGTTATAAATTTACCCAAAAGATAGTCCACAAATCCTTGGTACATCGTTTGAATATCCTGCATTTTATAGCGAAAGGCAGGCAGATGCTTCTTTTGTCTAATCAGCACATCCAGTTTTTCCGGCGCAATTCGGTATTGAGTCAGCTCAGAAATAATGGACTTCATCTCAGTAATATACCCCGTCTTTTTCATGCTTGCTTTGAGCAGTTTCAAATTGTCCTGCTGCTCTTCTGCCACCCGGCGCAGCACCAGATTCTTTCCTGTCTCTTCTAAGATATTGAGATTTCCCATGCCAAGCTCGTCAAAAATGCGGCATGCAAGACGGTTAAAACTAACCACATCTACATTCATAATACTGTGGTTTTTCTGCCTGGCCACTAGTTCCCTCTGCGTCTGCATGGTAAACTGTTCTGGCACCAGAACAAAAAAGGTACAGTCTGGCTCTTTCTTCGACTGTTCTAATATTCTTTTGTATACATAATCAGATTTCCCGCTGCCGGAACCTCCGAAAATTAACTGTAATGACATGGTTTCCTCCATTCTGTGCGCTTATCTCAGCAAGTCCTGATCACTGTAAATTCCAGACTTTTATTATATGCTTTTGCTTGAATATTCTCAATATTAAATTCCTATTTGAGCCCTCGTCTATCTGCAGACAGGAAAAATTATGATTCTTCTAGGGGAGGATGTTTTCACACTTTAACGCAACAGATTTTTCCTGAATTTCAGAAGAAAAACAAAACTGCTAACATATGCTATCACCATATGTTAGCAGCTCTCATTTATAACAGTTCACATCTATTCCAAACTTTGTATTATAGTTATTGAACTAATTACTTATTCCACCGGAAGAAAGCGGCCAGCAAATTTATCTGCTCCGCACACATGACGCTCCTGCCCCGGCTCTGTAATAATATAATCGCCTTCCCTCAGAAAAATCAATCCTCTGCGATTCTGGATAAAAGGACACACCACCGTTCCGTCTTTTCTGGTTATTTTCAGAAGTTTATCTGTAGGAACCCATCCAGTGGTTAAAACAGAAGTCCAAGCCATAAATCCATCTTCCATTCCTTTTCCAACTTCATATACTTCTGCTTCCACTTCAAAAGAATTTCTCTTATACTTCATATCTTTCACCTGCTTTCTTATGTATGCCAGCAATCTGCTTCTTTGAGAAAAGATGCAGAACATTCTTTATTTCTTACTTATAATATACTTCAATACCAGCAAAAAAGCAACCTGTCTGTCAGATTTTTCTTTTGATTCTACTTAAATTGTTTCACCAGCCATTTTCCCCAGGGCGTCAGGTCTCCGTTTTTCCAGCCCGTAATCTTCTTACTGGAAGACCTCAATAGGGCAGAACTTTCCTCTTTATTTGACAAACTCCAGCCCATATAGCTGATTTTATTCTTTTTCAAAAATTTCATCCATCTGCTGCCCTCTTGCCTGTTTAAACTGCCATTCCCAGATGCATCTGAAATGCCAAACTCTGAGACAAATAAAGGCAGTCCTTTATCCAGGGCAGTCTGAGCCTTCTGACGTAAATATTCTCCATGAGTTCCTGCATAAAAATGAAGGCTGTACATAAGATTTTTATATCCTTTTAAGGGGCTTTCTGCCACGAGATCTACATCCTGAGACCAGGTAGGTGTTCCAATAAGAATTACTGCCTTCTTATCCTTAGAGCGAATTGCCTTTACCACTTTCCTGGCATAGCTTTTGATATCGCCCCAGGATGTTCCCCCATTTGGCTCATTACAGATTTCGTAAATCACATTTGTGTAATTCTTATATTTTGAAGCCATTTTCTTAAAGAATGAGACCGCCTGTTTCTCATAGATCTTAGGGCTGGCGTCGCTTAAAATATGCCAGTCTATAATTACATATAGTCCCGCCTTCGCAGCATATTTCACACCTTTATCAATGGTCTTCTCCAGCGCCCTTCTATTCTCTGCATCTCCTGTGCAGTAGCCGTTATACTCTGCCGTATACATGGCAAGGCGCACCGCATTAATTCCCCATTTCTTTTTCATATAAGTAAACCCCTTCTGGTTCACATATTGAGGAAACCAGGACAAGCCATGTGTACTAACCCCTTTTAATTGGACAGGCTTTCCTTTCGCATTCACCAGCTGGGTCCCCTTCACTTTCAGCGCAGGGAGCTTAGCTGCGTGAACCGGCGTACATGTTATAGACGCTGCAAACACAAAGGCAAGAAGAAAACTTAAAAATCTGCATTTTCCAACTTTTTTCATTTACTTCCTCCATCTGCCAAATGCAGTTAAATTTTCACTGCTGTTTCCAGAGCAATTTCAATCATCTTTCCAAATCCCTCCTGCCGCTGTTTGGAAGACAATTCTTCTGAACGGTAAAGATGATCTGAAATCGTCAAAATACAGAGCGCCTTTTTCCCTGCTCTTGCTGCATTTAAATAGAGTGCGCCGCTCTCCATCTCCACAGCCAGAACTCCCATTTTCTTAAAACAGTCCTTAGAGCGTTCTGAATAAAAGGCGTCTTCTGACAGGATATTTCCCACTTTGGTCTCTGCTCCAAGGCTCTTTGCGCATTCCACGGCAGTGCTCAGCAGATGATAATCCGCAAGCGGCGCCAAATGGCCTGGACAGCCAAACTGGTCTGGAAAGCTAGAAACTACAGAAGCCCCCATCCCAATCACAATATCCATTACATTCACGTCGTCCTGAATAGCGCCTGCTGATCCTATACGGATAATCTGGTCCACATCATAAAAATGGAATAATTCATAAGAATAAATTCCAATCGAAGGCATTCCCATGCCAGAACCCATAACAGACACTTCTTTTCCCTGATAAGTTCCTGTATAGGCAAGCATCCCCCGTACTTGATTTACACAGCGCACATTCTCCAGATAATTCTCTGCGATGAACTTTGCCCGCAGCGGGTCTCCCGGCATCAAAACTGTTTTTGCAAAATCTCCTGCCTTTGCTTCAATATGAGGTGTTGGTATATTTGCCATAAAATTTCCTCCTTTTCCTTTCGGTTTTTATTATGGGGTTACGGATACATCTCAATCTCATATTCATTGCCAAAATCTAACGAATATTATAAGGATTGTTTTACTAACAATTCTGTCAGCTCTTCTATGCCTCCATTATATCAAAGGTGTACGCAATGTCAAGAATATACACAATTAAGATAAGAAAAAGAGACAAGGCTTTACCTTATCTCTTTTCTGCCGCTATTCAATTGCTGTCAGTATATTCCCATAATCTTCATATCCAGGAATCACTTTTTCTGTGAGAAACACTGGATCAGAAAATGAAGCAAATGTCACGGAGCTTATCTGATCAAATTTTGACGAGTCGCAGAGTACATAGCAGATTTTACACTGTTCCATAGCCGTCTGTTTAACCATCGCCTCATTGGCGTCTGGCGTTGTACATCCACTTCTTTTTGCCACTCCATTTGTGCCAAAAAAACCTTTCGTAAAATGATATCCCTGTATCATTCTCATTGCCTGATTTCCGATCACTGCCTCTGTGGACGCCTTGAGCTCGCCCCCCACCAGCAGCACTTTCATCCCCATAGATACCAGGCGCTGGGCATGGGCAACTGCATTTGTGACAAAAACAGCTCTTTTCTCTTCTATATAATCCAGCATATATCCTGTGGTTGTGCCTGCATCAAGATAAATAAAATCTTCCGGTTCTATCAGAGACGCCGCATATCTGGCAATTCTCTCTTTTTCTTTTTGGTTTAGAGTAAGCTTTTGGGCAACTGTATACTCATGGGCTGTCACTGTATTCTTTCCTGCCGCAACTGCGCCTCCAAATACTTTTACCAGCCTGCCCTCTCGGTCAAGAGCCGTGATATCCCGGCGCACTGTAGATTCTGAAGTGTCCAATATTTCCTTCATCTCTGTTACTGTGACGCTTCCATTTTCCTCTAAAAGCTTTAAAATCAGTTCATGTCTCTGTTCTGTTAACATTTACTTTCCTGCCTTGTACTCTTCCACATTTGTCTCCAGTACAATCTTGCGAAGAGGAAGTATGCTTCCTGGCGAAACAGACAATTCATCCACACCCATTGCAAGAAATTCCCGCGTTAAAGCCTGGTCTGCGCCAAGTTCACCGCAGATTCCTGCCCAGATCCCTGCACTGTGCGCATTTTTTACCACCATGGAAATCATACGCAGAACTGCTGGATGATGAGGAT
>CAJUCK010000036.1:17800-26324 GCA_910585395.1 uncultured Lachnospiraceae bacterium | reverse complement strand
GGTCTGGTTTGTCTAAGCGTATCCAATTAATAAAAGACGGGAGATTCTGTAAGGCCAGCGGCGAGAAAAGATGGTTATTTATTTTGAAGGTTCTTATTAACTATCTCTGATGAAATGGATGGGGTAAGCCAGAAAAATAAAAATTTACGATGCAGGAAAGGTATTTTCATGAAAGTTTTATATATTGTAGGGGGAAATGGGAAACAAAACGGTTCTGAGATAATAGCAATGAGTATTTTGAAATGTCTAAGTCAGGAAAAGAAGGTGCAATACACTGTAGTTACTGCAAAGGATGGCTGTGTAAATCAATTGTGCAAAGAGCTGGGAATAGAAAATTATGCGTTGAGAATGAAATTTTATGTTTATTCAGCGAATGGTTTTTTTATATTGAGATGTATAAAACGAATGATACGAAATCTTCAGGCAGATTATGCGGCGGCGAGAGCTTTTATGAAATTGAGAAAACTGGTGCAGTTAAATACCTATGACCTAATACATACCAATTTAAGCAGAGATTTATTAGGCGGTTTTATAGGAGAGAAGTACAATATCCCTCATATATGGCATTTACAGGAATTGTTTGAAGGTCATTACGGGGTAAATTTATTAAAAAAAGATCAGATTTCCTGGATGAATATGAGAACAGAGGCCTATATAGCGGTTTCTGAACATGTAGCCGCAGATTGGATAAGACATGGGCTGGAGAGGGAAAAAGTAAATGTTATTTTAAATGGAATTGTTCTGTCAAACATCAAAGAAAAGGATTGGAGTATAAAAAAGGACACCATAAAAATCGTGATGGTCGGTGAACTATGTGAACCCAAAGGACAGATTTATTTGCTGGAAGCAGTAAACAGAATACGGAAGAACAGATCAGCAGATATAAAAATAAATGTTGACTTTTACGGAGAAGGGAAGATTGAATATACCAGTTTTTTAAAACATAAAACAGAGGAATATCAGCTGGAGAATGTTATCAGCTTCAAAGGCTACTGCAATAATATTCACAATATTTTAGACAATTATGATATAGCAGTGAACTGTTCCCGCGGAGAGGGATTCGGCTTATCTACAATCGAGTTTATGGCTTGCGGACTTTGCGTGGTGGCCGCAGATACAGGAGCCAATACAGAGATTATTGAAGACAGAGTAAATGGTATTATTTTTAACTATGAAAATGCAGTGGAAGAGTTGTGCGCTGTTATCACTGATCTTGCCAAATCTCGGGAACTTATGATGACATTAGGGATGAAAGCAAAAGATATAAAAGAAAAATATAAACTGAGAAATATGTGTGACCAGGTTTTTCAACTTTACAGGAAAGTGACCAGATAATATGTTTAGAGATTCAAGAGAGAGATCCAGAGACGCTTCTTATAAAATAAAAAGATTATTAAAAATACTTCTGTTTATATATGTTTTTTTCCCCTTTCGAGTCAAGTTCATGGCAGGTGTGCAGGCGTATATGTTATATGGCATAGAATTGGCATTGCTGGGATTGTTTTTAGGGGAATTATATCATAATAAGCTGCAGAGAAAAGTCTTATATCCCCTGCTTTTTTTTACTGTCACTTTTTTGTTTTTGATGACATTGTCCTTATTTCTGCCGATTGTCAGAGGAACAGGAGATTTGACATATTTTGCGCGTTATGTGACTACGTTAAAGAAAATCATCATTAGTTTCAGCATAGCATATTTGTGTGAGGATTTAAGAGAATTTGTGAAACTTTTTATAGCAGCCACAACAATTTACGTCTTATGTACAGTAATTATGATGATACCAGCTATCCATTCAATCTATGCGGATATGGTTGTAATAAAGGATACATCTCCTTTAGATTATGAGTATTTACATACACCAAGATTCTATACAAGAATAGGACTGCAAGGATTTTCAGGTTTTGGCTGGTCTTTCAGATGCACATTTTCCGTGGGAATCTGCTGCTGTGAATATATTATGAAAAAATTCGGTTTTTCTAAAACTGAGATTTTGATTTATGGGATGATCAATCTTTTGGGAACCGTGTTTTACGGGCGTACTGGAACAATAATCGCTGCTGCCTGTATTATATTTACGGCATGTTATCAGTTATGTATTCAGAGGAAAGCTTATCTGCTCCTTTCTTTGGGCGGAGGTGCAATAGTTCTAATTTTTGTATTTTTATACAATATTGAATTCATTCAAAAAAGCGCCAGCCTTGGCTGGATGTTTG
This sequence comes from uncultured Lachnospiraceae bacterium, assembly GCA_910585395.1. Lineage (GTDB taxonomy): Bacteria > Bacillota > Clostridia > Lachnospirales > Lachnospiraceae > Petralouisia. The sequence continues at coordinate 24,111 of CAJUCK010000036.1, read as the reverse complement.
AAGGGTTTATAAATATGGTGCAGTCAGGAAAATTTTCCACGAATTCCAGTACCTATATTATGGATAAAATGTTTGTGAAAGTATCGCCTGATACATTTTTCTTTGGAGATGCCAAATACACAGCAGCCAATGGCTTATATTATATGGGAACAGATCTTGGGGTCATGAGACCGCTGATTTTCTGGGGAATTGGCGGTCAGATTATTTACTATATGATGCCTTTGATGCTGCTGATCCCTATTAAGAAATATTTGAATAATAAACACAGCGTTTTCTTTTTGGGAATTATGGTGGTTATGATGGCAGGTTTTGAGCTGAAGGGAGAAATTGTTTTTGAGTTTTGTATGGTACTGCTGGGGATGTATTTAGCTTTGATTCGCGGTTCATATTCAAACCGGCTGCGTATTAAAATAAAAAAGAATTATAAATTGAGACATGATCAAAAGCAGAGTTTTATGCAAAGTGAGTGAGATGAGAAAAAGAATGGATCATATAATCAAAGAGCCGCTGGTATCTGTATGCATACCTTGTTATAATCACGAAAATTTTATTAATGACTGTCTGAATTCTCTGATGGATCAGACATATCAGAATATGGAACTGCTTATATGCGATGATTGTTCAACGGATAATTCATGGGATGTAATAAAAAAATATCTGCCTGAATTGGAAGAACGTTTTGTGCGGGTAGTTACACTAAAAAACGAGGTCAATCTGGGAGTTGCAGGAACGTTAAACAGATTAATAGCAATAAGCAGGGGAACTTATGTTAAGTCAATTGCAAGTGATGATTTTTTGTATCCTGAGTATACAGAAATTATGGTTAGGCAGATGGAAAAAGATCATAAATTAGGAGTTCTTTTTTGCAACGGTATTTATGTGAAAGAAAAGAGCACTTATACAAAGCCGTTATTATTGACACCCTTTTTCCAGGAACCTGTACAAATTGATCAAGATAATATTGAAAACATGCTGTTTGAGAATTGTTTTATTTTTGCGCCTGGTGTGATTCTAAGAAAAGATGTTTACAATGAATGCGGGCTTTATAATGAAGAAATTGAAATTGAGGACTGGGAGTACTGGCTGAGGATAGCCTGTTCAAAAAAATATAAATTTAACTATATAGATGAAATTTTAGTTTATTACAGAAAAAGTGAAAACGCAATGACCTCTCGTATCGGCGCTGGTGCAGAGTCCAGACTTTTGAAAATGTATCGTGCAGAGAAGAAGGTTATAGAGATATATGCGGAGAAGATGGAGAAAGAGATTGGGGCCAGGAGAAAAATCTGGCACATCATTTATGGAGAAAGAGCTGCTTATAAATTAAACTTTAAAAATAATATCAAAGAAATAGAGAATGATTATGAAAGTTTTGATGAATGGAGGTATTTGTCTTTTAAAGATAAAGTCATATGTAAGGCAAGGCACCTCTTGAGGTTTGTCAGTAAATTTATATGAGATTAATAAAGAAGATTTTCATACTTTAATATAGAACAGTATGTGTGAAAAATAGAAGACGTTGCTGAGGAATATAATGAGTAAACTTAAACTATTTATCGAGAACTTTCTTGTGTATGGATTAGGAGGGATTATCAGCAAATTGGTTCCATTGATCATGGTTCCCATCATTACCAGACTGATGCCGGACTCTTCCTATTATGGAATAAGCGATCTTTCCAATACGATTGTCCAGTTTGGAAGCGCCCTTGCTGTAATGGGAGTATATGACGCCATGTACAGAATGTTTTTTGAAAAGGATGAAGAAACGTATAAAAAAAGTGTCTGTTCTACTGCGCTGCTATTTACAATTAGTACGTCATTGATTGTATTTATGTTAATGATTTTATTCAAGAATCAGCTGGCACAGTATTTTTTAGGTAACAAGAGATATGCATATGTCATATATTTGTCAGCAATAGCGACGCTGGTTGGGGCGACAAACAGTATTATTTCAGCGCCTACCAGAATGCAGAATAAAAGAAAAATATTTCTTATAACGAATACGATAAGCCCTATTTTGTCCTATGCGGTTTCCATTCCCCTTTTGTGGGGCGGCCACTATATTATTGCGCTGCCGTTAGCAGCAGTAGTTTCAGGAGTGACAATGGAAATGGCTTTCGGCGTTATGAATTGTAACTGGTTCAAAGTAAAAGAATTTGACTTTAAATTACTGCGGCAGTTACTTATAATAGCCATTCCATTACTGCCGAATTTTCTTATCTACTGGGTTTTTAATTCCTGTGACAAAGTAATGCTCACAAATATATTAGGAGTTGACGCGGCCGGAGTTTATTCTGTTTCTTCTAAGCTAGGACATTGCAGTCAGTTAATATATACAGCATTTGCGGGAGGATGGCAGTATTTTGCTTTTTCAACTATGAATGAAGAAAATCAGGTTGAATCAAATTCAAAAATATTTGAATACCTGGCAATCATAACGTTTGCCGCAACAGCGTTTATGTGCGCATGGAGCTATTCAATATTTAAAATTTTGTTTACAGAAGAATACTGGGGAGGATATATCTCTGCACCGTATTTGTTTATGGCCCCGCTGCTGCAGATGCTGTTTCAGGTTGCATGCAATCAATTTCTGATTATAAAGAAAACCTGGCCGAATATGTTGATTCTTTTTGGCGGAGCTCTGATTAATATTGTGCTGAATTTTGTGCTTATTCCTGAATTAGGGATAGAAGGGGCTTCTATTGCAACTTTGTCAGGGTATATAGCGGTAAATATAGTGTGCGTGTTTGTGCTAAAGAAGATGGAGTTAATGGTGGTTTCCAGAAGACTTATATGGTCTGTAATCGTTATTTCTCTGTATTTAGTCATATGGCGCAGTATAGTTTTGACAAGTACGCTTATATGTACAGGGATTGCCTTTCTTGTCTTAGCAGTTTATCTGCTTATGTATAAAAATGAAATAAAGCAGTTGTCTGATAACCTGAGAGGGTTCCGGTAATATTTTGGATGCGCAGCGAAGCTGTTGATAGAAAATAAAGTGGTATGCAGACGGTCAGAAATCCGACAAAAGTAAATATGGAGGAAAGTGAAATGGAAGTACAGGAAAAGATGGAAAGAGAAGTAAGTTTAAAAGAATTGTTTTGGAACATATTATTCGCCTGGAGAAAGTTAATATGTTTTGGCGTTGTATTTGCGGTATTGCTCTGCGGAATGAAATATTTATTGGATCTAAGATCTGACTCGGCAGCGTCAGCTCCCGATTTAGAGCAGCTGGAAGATGAACTGTCGGAGGATGAACTGCGGCAGGTAATTGAGGCCAGAAATCTGAAAGAGCGAATAGAAGAGTATGAACAGTATCTTGAGACCTCTGTGCTGATGCAGCTGGACCCATATAAGAGACAGGTTCTTGAACTGCAGTATTATGTTGAAACAGATTATACCTTTAATTATACGCAGGATACAGAGAGAGATTATACAAGCGATTTAATGAGTCTGTATTACAACTATATTATGAGCGGAGAAATGAGCAAGAATGTAATAGCTGACGCAGAATTATCACAGAGTCAGGCTAATATCAGCGAACTTTGGTCTGTAGCACAGGCGGGAACTTCAATTTCTATTAAAATTACATGTCCAGAAGAAAAGAAGATGGACGCCATCGCAAAATCAATTAAAGAGCAGTTAAGCACAAAGGAGACAGAGTATCAGTCTGTTGGCGAACATAAGCTGAAATTATTAGGCGAGTCTAAGAATGTGGTGGTAGATACAGCTTTGAGTGACAGAAAAAACACAATTTCTAATAATATCGTAACACTCAATACACAATTGAATAATTTGAAAGCCAATATGTCGGATCTGCAGTTAAGTATATTGGATAGCGGGCAGGATGAAGCAGAAGATGAAAAAGAGCAGGAAATATCAATGAAACCTGGTATCAGTTTTAAATATCTGGCTGCTGGGTGCGTGTTAGGCATTTTTCTGGTATGTGCATGGATAACCTGTACGATGATATTTACAGCAAAATTACAGAATCCGGAGGAAATTCGTACGCTTTACGGCGTACGCCTGCTGGGCGAGGTAGCAGCAGAAAACGGCAGAAAACGGTTTTTATCTGTGATTGATGATAAGCTTCTGACAATAAAAAACAGAAGGAGAAAAACGTTGTCGGCCCAGCAGCAGATGAAAGTTATAGCAGCAAGTGCTGCTCTTTCTTGCAGACAGCGCGGCATAGAGCGCGTCTATCTGACAGGAAGTGAATATGAAAAAATAGATGCCAGAACGCTGGAACTTTTGAAAAATGAGCTGAGAGCCCAAAAGCTCAAGATTGAGGAGGGTGCAAATATATATTATGATGCTCATTCCTTAGAACGGGGAACGGAGATTGGAAATATGCTCTTCGTAGAACAGAAGGGACAGTCGATTTACGATGAAATTTATAATGAGTTGAATCTGGCAAAAGAGCAGAAGAACTATATTATGGGTATTGTGGTATTGGTATAACAGCTGGCAGAAAAGCCATGTATAGATTGTGAGAACTTTCAATCACATGTGCAGTATTTCAGAAAATAGGAGCAAGGAGCATGAATGTAGAATTTTCAGATTTAAGTCGTAAATATGAGCTGCATCAGAAGGAATATGAAGCGGCAGCATTAAGAGTGATGCGTTCAGGGTGGTATATTTTAGGAAAAGAATTAGAAAACTTTGAAGAGAAATTTGCAGAATATATGGGTACTGCGAGTTGTATAGGTGTCAATTCTGGTACAGACGCATTGATCCTGGCATTCAGGAGTCTTGGCATCGGGCCGGGTGATGAAGTTATAGTTCCGGCAGGAACTTATATCGCATCGGTTATAGGTATTACTGAAAATAGCGCGAAACCTGTATTTGTTGATACAGATGATTATCTTTCGATAGATGTGAATAAAATTGAGGAAAATATTACTGATAGAACAAAAGCTGTTTTGGCAGTTCATTTGTATGGGCATACATGCCAAATGGACAAAATTATGGATCTTGCCAAACGCTATAATCTGTATGTGGTAGAGGACTGTGCACAGAGTCATGACGCCTTGTATTGCGGAAAGAAAACAGGAACCTTTGGAGATCTGGGATGTTTTAGCTTTTATCCGACTAAGCCCCTGGGAGCGTTAGGAGATGCAGGGGCGTTGATTACGAACAATAACGATTTAGCTGAAAAATTGCGGATGATGAGAAATTACGGCAGTAAAGTGAAATATCACAATGAAATAAAAGGGATTAATTCACGTATGGATGAGATGCAGGCGGCGTTATTGTCTGTCGGTCTTGATCATCTTGCAGAAGAAAACAAGATGCGTATAATGATCGCTGAGCGATATTTAGCGGGAATAAAAAATGAAGCAGTAAAACTTCCATGTATAAGAGAAGGTTCTACACATGTTTTTCATTTGTTTCCGATCCTTACAGCAGATAGACAGAGGTTTCAGACATACCTCTTAGAGCATGGAATAAAAACGCAGGTGCATTACCCAATACCGCCTTACGCAGCAGAGTGCTACAGTGAATGGGCGTATCAGCGGGGGGACTTTCCGCAGGCTGCTTATGTTGCAGGACGTGAAGTGAGTCTTCCTGTTTATGCAGGAATGCCAGATGATGAGGTTGATTATGTAATTGAAACTGTGAATAAGTTTTAACAATTTGAGCGTTCCTGTTTGGCAATTATTATAAGCAGATGAAAATTAGGAGTCTCGAAATTCATAAACATTTTGCAGAAAAATGATTTTGCGCAAGGTAATGCAAAGGAGGCATAGGAAGGATGCAGATTATAAAATATGTTTTTCAGCCGCATGGTGACGAAAGAGGACAATTGATTGCTCTGGAAGAATTTAAAGACATACCTTTTGAGATTAAGCGTGTCTATTATATGTATGACACTGCAAAAGGGGTGACGCGTGGACATCATGCTCATAAGTCGTTGGAGCAGATATTGGTTTGTATACATGGAAGCTGCAAAGTCCTGCTGGACAATGGGAAAGAAAAGAAAGTAATTCCACTGGAGAAGCCATATGAAGGTTTATATGTAGCCAGCCATATGTGGCATGAAATGTCTGATTTTTCTGCAGATGCGGTTTTAATGGTTTTGGCATCAGATCTTTATGATGAATCAGATTATCTAAGAAATTATGATGAATTTATAGATTTTGCAGTAGGAAAATAACGTGGTACATAATAAATCTTCATAGATATTGACTGAGTATGTACGAAAGAACAGATTCAATATGGATATCAGGGGAAGTGAATGAATGTGTAGAAAAGTAAAGATAAAGACATTTTTATATCAAAATAAAGCTTTTTTTCTTTTTGTATGCATA
>CAJUCK010000036.1:569-17790 GCA_910585395.1 uncultured Lachnospiraceae bacterium | reverse complement strand
TTACTGTATTTAGTAACTATCTTGTTTTCAGCAAGAGGCATATTGAGAATACAAACAGAAAATACCCGGGGGGGGGGTATAATGAGAGTTTAGCAGGTAAAACGTTTACATCAGGAAAGTATAGCATACAGCCTGGAGCTTATAAGGTGGCTGTAAAATATATTTCTAAAAATACTGCCGATAATTCTGTGCACAGTTTAGAGGATAGGATTGCTGACATTACATTTATGTCGGACAGTAATCCGTCTGCTGTGACAATGAATCGTATAGCGTTGGATGGCGGGCATATAAGCGCAGACGGAAGGTTATGGATTCATTCATTTTCACAGCTGAATGATTTGAAAATGGAACTGGTTTGTCACGGAGAGAATGAAATACAGATTCAAAGTATTGTGTTAAAAGAACAGATAAGATATCGATATGTCAGAGTGGCTGAAGTTCTTTTAGGTATGGCTTTGCTGAATCTTATTTATATTGTTTTTTGGTCAAAGGGCATAGATCTGCCGAGCTTGAAAAGCAGGAAGAAGACAGCGCTGTATTTAATGGCGCTGTCAGCCATTGCGGGGCTTCCGTTATATGCAGATTTTGTTTTTGTTGGACATGACTTATATTTTCATATGCAAAGAATGGCGCGAAGCAGGTCAATAGGCCTGATTGGCACAGCGGTATATCTGTTTTCTTCCTACAGGCTTATCAATGTTCATGTCAGGGCGGCAGTTGGAGAGTATACTGCAATGTGTTTCCTCCCACTGGCAGTATATGGTCTATGGCGGATCTATGAGCAGGAAAGACCTACATGGAAAGATTGGCTTCCGCTGTCAATTACAATGTCTTCCATTGTCCAATGCCACATTTTAACCGTTGAAATGGTGATGTTGTTCATACTTGTATTTGTGCTTGCCAATATAAGGAAAACTCTGATGCCGCAGAGACTGTCTGCACTGGTAAAAGCAGCTCTTACATCAGTGGGAATAAGCGCGTGGTTCGTATTCCCATTTTTAGAGTCTATGTTCTGTCTGCCTGTTGCTGTGAGCGGCCAGGGAAATAAAATACAATCTTCTGGATTATTTCTGGTTCAGTTATTCAGTTTTTTTATTCATGGAAATGGAACCAATGTTGAGGCAGGCATGGTGGATGAAATGCCGCTGTCAATTGGCATAGCTTTGACATTTGGAATTGTGGTTTCATTGTATGTATGCCTGCAGAGAAGCCGATGGAATCTGGAAGAAAATCCAAAGTATAAATTAATGAGGCTGAGTTTTATATTCGGGGCGGCTGCATTATTTCTAACGTTGAAATGTTTTCCATATGACCATCTGCAGGATTTATTGGGCGCTGCAGCGGCCAGGCTCATAGGAATGGTACAGTTTAGCTGGAGGTATCTGACCATCGCCACTGTTTTGCTTTCGGTAACGGTGACTATGGCTTTGGCAGTACTAAAAGATTTTAATGCTGGGGCATATAAAATAGCAGTTGGGGTATTGGTATGCGGTCAGCTGTTGTTTACAGGGGTCTTTTACTGGCAGTATACCCAGAAAGCAAACGAAGATGCTTTTTTATCGAGTGACAATTATGCGCAGACAATGCAAATTGGAATGGGGGAATATTTGCTGGAAAATGTAGACAGAGAACAGCTGTCTGTATCAGAATGTAAAATTGTCAGTGGGAACATAAGTATAAGCAGTTATCAGAAGATAAGAGGAAAAGTAAACATTACCTGCAGAAATGAAGGAAATGAGGAAGCAGAAATTCTGCTGCCAGTGCTTGATTATGGTAATTATCATGTGCATGATATCAATACAGGAAAAGAATATCCCCTTGAAACAGGAGATAACAGCCAAATACAAATATCGGTTGAAGCCGGGTATGAGGGAGTGCTGGAAGTCTCCTATATACCGCCAGTCAGATGGAGAGCTGCTGAAATAGTGTCATTGATTGTTACAACATTTATAATATTCATAATAGTTAAAGAGCGAAACAGGAAGGATGTAAAATAAGCGGATGATTTTTGAAGAGACTTTTGGTAAAGAGGGAAAAAAGAAGATTTTAAATGCTGTATTAATTTTTGGTATAACGCTTGCATTTGCATTTGCCTTGTATCAATATTTAAAATATTCACAATATGGCACATATCAGATAGACGAAGAGAAAATTACAGATAATTCGTTTTTTGCGCTTGATATTGATGCTTTGGAAAAAAGATATGATACGGTAAAGATAAATGGATGGATAGCCTACCAGGGAGAGAGTATTCTGACATGGAAGCTTTCCATTCTAATACAGAATGAAGATGGCAGCTGTTATATTGTGCCTATGGCTTTGCAGAAGAGAACAGATGTGACCAAAGCTATGAATGATGGGTTTGATTATGACAATTCTGGATTTTCCGTTACGATTAACAAAAGATATATCAAGTCTGATCATGCGCATTATTACATTTTGTATGAGAATAATGACAGAAATATGATAGTAGATATTGATGAAGCCATCAGAGAGGAGGCACAATGAATCAAAAAAGTAAGAGCATATGGATATGGAGCGTGTTTTTTGCTGTCTCATTATTTATCATACATATAACCATTCGAATCTATTCTGGAGACGAGATTGTTTACTTTTCAAGCATGATGGATGATAAATCATTTTGGACTTTTGCCAATGAACGATATATTCAATGGAGTTCCCGAATTATAATAGAAACCATATTAGTGTTTATGGCCAATCATTATTTGCTCTGGAAAGTATGTAATGTTTTACTGTATGTGCTCTGGGTATATTCCTTATACAAAATAACAAAATACGATATTGGAATTATAATGGGGTTAGCAATGTTGTACCCAGTTGTGGATATGTTATCGGCGGGATGGATTGCGACCTCGCTTAATTATTTTTGGCCGTTGGTATTAGGAACCTATTCCTTTGTTGCAGTTGATAAGGTTATCTGTGGGAAAAAAGTGAGAGTCTATGAACTAGTGCTAAGTCTGATAGCAGAACTGGTGGCCGTTAATGTAGAACAGTATGTTGTACTTCATCTGCTGTGCGTGGGGATAATTTTGCTGTACTTATTGGCAAAGAGAGAAAGAGCAAAAAATAAATACTGCGTGGCTGCAGTTCATTTTGTGATCGCTTTTGTGAGCTTTATTTTTATTGTAACTTGCCCGGGGAACGAAGCAAGAAGGATTGCAGAGACACATGCGAGAATGCAGAACTTTGGCAGTTTATCTTTTATTGATAAATTGATATATGGATTTAACACAACCATTAGTGGATTTTTAAATCAGATGTGTTTACTGGTTTTATTGTTTGTGGTTATCATTTTTATTTGTGCGGTAAAGAAATCATCTGGTACCTCAAATAAAAATTATGTTATTTCAATATCGGTTATTCCGGTGGTAATGACAATTATAGTGTCAGTGGGCGGCTTGTTTCGGAATGCATTTTTTACAGAGATTTCTAATGTTCTGAATCAAGGGGAAGTCATTAACTCTGCTAACTGGAATAAACCCATCCATTATATTGTTTTTCTGTTATATGCGTTTTTTACAATAAGTATTGTCTTTTCTATAATTTACATTTTTGATGATATTGCAATGGGGAGTATTCATGGATTTTTATTTATATGCTGCGTATTGGTCCGTATGGTAATGGGATTTTCTCCAACGCTGTATTTTTCAAGTCAAAGAACTTTTTGTTTCAGTTATGGCGTTCTTTTGTTTATTTTGATTGCTGTTCTCAAAGAGACGAAACAGCTGTTTGCTGACAGGCATAGAAAACGTTTCGAATTTCTGGTATTTGGAATTAGCTGCGTATTTGTACTGGAAATGGTGACACGTATTTGCGGAACATATTAAGTATTGCGAGAGATAAGATATATGAAAGACATATTGAGAAATTAAATGTGAGTACTTTGGGAGGAACAGCAATGAATAATGAAAATAGAAAAAAACTTTCGCTGGTAATACCATGTTTTAACGAAGCGCAGGTCTTACCGCTGTTTTATGATGAGGTGACAAAGATACTTTCTTGTACCGGGGGGGGGTATGAATTGCTGTTTGTAGATGATGGATCTCAAGATGATACCCTGGAAATAATTACGAATTTGGCAAAAAAGGATGACAAGGTATATTATTTGTCTTTTTCCAGAAATTTTGGCAAAGAAGCAGCAATATATGCCGGTTTATGTAATGCGGACGGAGAATATGTTGCGGTGATGGATGCAGATATGCAGGATCCGCCTGCATTATTGCCAGAGATGATGGAAATATTACAGAATGGTGAATATGAAAGTGTTGCTACCAGGCGTTTGAATAGAAAAGGAGAGCCTCTTGTACGATCCTGGTTTGCACGAAAATTTTATAAATTTATCAATAAAATTTCTGATGCTGATATTGTAGATGGGGCAAGAGATTTTAGAATGATGAAAAGAGATATGGTGGACTCTATTGTGAAGATGAGGGAATACAATAGATTTTCAAAAGGTATTTTTGGCTGGATTGGATTTAAGACATATTGGCTGGCATACGAAAATGTCGAGAGGGCTGCTGGTGAAACAAAATGGAATTTTTGGAAATTATTTCGGTATGCGATCGATGGGATTATCAACTTTTCAGAAGTCCCATTAAATATATCATCATGGTTTGGTGTGATTATGACGATATTTTCATTCTTGTTTCTGCTTTTTGTAGTATTTCGAAAGATTTGTTTTGGAGATCCTGTGGCGGGATGGGCATCAACAATATGCGTTATTGTTTTTATTGGTGGCATACAGTTATTTTGTATGGGAATTATGGGGCAGTATATTGCGAAAACTTATACAGAATGCAAGCAGCGGCCGCATTATATTATTGCAAAATCCAATAAAACAGGGGCACAAAAAGCAAAATAATCAAGAATAATGTATATCAATGCTTCTTATCCTATAAATTCCTATAAATGTGGCGAAAATTATAATTAACATGTTAGATGAAATGGAAGGTGGAAATAAAATGATAGAAAAAATTGGAAGAAATTGTATCATAGGAGATCATGCTGAGTTAGGAGAAAATGTTGAGCTAGGGCATAATTGTATCATAGAAGATGGAGCTGTCTTAGCAGATAACGTCGTGATTGATAATAACGTGATTGTTCGGAAAGGCGCAATTATAGGGAAAGACAGTTTTATTGGTGCGAACTGCATTATTGGAGAGAAACAAATTACTGCATGTAATACAAAAAAGGAGGTATCATCTAAGCTTACAATAGGGGAACATGCTTTGATTAGAAGCGGTTCTATTGTGTATGAAAATTCTCTTATTGGCGATTATTTTCAGACGGGCCATCAGGTAACGATTCGAGAGGAAACACAGATCGGCAATCATGTAAGCATAGGCACGCTGTCAGATATTCAAGGACATTGTGTTATAGGAAATTATGTGAATATGCACAGTAATGTCCATATTGGACAAAAATCACAGATAGATGATTATGTTTGGATTTTTCCCTATGTTGTTTTGACAAATGATCCTACGCCGCCATCAGAATATCTACAGGGAGTGCATATATGTTCTTTTGCAGTTGTTGCCACCAGCGCTGTTATTTTGCCTGGAATACAAGTGGATGAAGACAGCATGGTTGCGGCCGGCGCTGTAGTGACAAAAGATGTTAAAAAGTTTGAAGTGGTAGGTGGAAATCCGGCAAAGAAGATTTCTGATATAAGAACAATAAAAAATAAAATTACAGGAGAGAACGCCTATCCTTGGAGGTATCATTTTTCGCGCAGGATGCCATGGGAAGATATTGGTTATATGGAATGGGCTAATTCCTGCAATGTGGCAGAAATGGATGAAACTACACTTTTTTGAGCACAAAAAATGGAACTGCTGCTTTGGCAGATGGTTTATCTGGCTTTGCAGCAGTCCCGTAAAAATAATATATATGAATTATACTCCAGTATAGTAACAATCGAGCAGCTCAGATTATGACACTTTTTGTAAAAAATTGTAGAAATTTATTTTATGATTTAGAAAAGCGCTATTGAAATATATATGTTTCTGTGATACATTTATTATAACAAGTAGGAAATGCACAGAATGGAGGGAACAATGAAGGACAGAATGAAGAAAATGGTACTTATTTTTGCTGTAGCTGTAACTGTACTTTTGGACCCGGCAACGGCTATGGCACACGGTCATGGTTATGGCCATGGAGGCGGAGGGCATCACAATCAGGATGTACCGAATGTAACATATGCTCCATGCAGCCGGTCAGGCTGCAACCATACGGGAGGACATCGCCACGGAACAAGGTATTACGAGGGACATTCTGGTTCCTGTGTAACTTACAGCCAATGTACCGTACAGTCATGCAGGAAGACAGGAACCCACAGTCATAGCGGAAGCTATTATTGCGGTCATTCCAATGGCAGAAGAGTGTACAGTCAATGTACTGTATCAGGCTGCAAGAAGACAAAGAGACACAGACATAACGGAACTTATTATTACGGACATTCAAGCAGCTATATCACTTACAGCCAGTGTACCGTACCAGGCTGCAAGAACAACAAGAAACATAACCATAACGGGAAATGTTATTATGGTCATTCCAATGGCAGCACAACTTACAGCCAGTGTACCGCGCCAGGCTGCAGGAAGACGAAAAGGCACAAACATAATGGAGTGTGTTATTACGGTCATTCTACGATTAAAACATATTGATATAATTTGACATGTTCCTTTTGATACTGGCAGAGAAAAGCTCTGCCCGGTAAGAATTTGAGTTTCATAAATTTTACCGGGCGGAGCTTTTTATTCTGCTGAGAAGAATGTCAGTTTTGTTTTATGTATTAAGGCTGCACAATCACATGACATACAGCAGTTTTGCCGCCAATAGTTAATTTGATATCTGCCTCCCCTTTACGCAGAGCCTGGATATAGGCATAGGAGGAACCAGCGTAAGAGCTTTCTACTGTGGCGACAGAAGGATTAGACGTAGTCCAGACTACATTATAATAGTCAGTGCAGACGTAAGGGTCTATATCAAAGGAAATACTATGATTGTGGCCAGGCTGTATCGTGAGTACGGCAGCGTCCAATGTTAAGGATTTTACCAGAGGAGGGGCTACTTTTAGTTTACATTTTACCGATTTACCGCCAATGGATACAGTAATGACAGCTTTACCAGTTTTATACCTGCTTTCAATCAAAAGGGTATTGTCAAAGTTGTCAAATGAAACGTTTGCAATAGAAGTATTAGAAGATTTCACAGAAACACTGTAATAGTTCGGCGCATATGCAGGCAGAATGTTAAGCGGCAGCTTTTTTTCCTGTCCATATTCCATTTGAACGGACTTTGATTTCAGTACAATTTTTTTCACTTTTGGTTTTTTTACAGTGACTTTGCAGATAAATTTTTTTCCATGTACTGTGGCAGTAATTTTTGCTGAACCGGCCCTTCTGGCAGTGATTTTTCCTTTTTGAATTATGGCAATGGAAGAATTGCTGGTAGCCCATTTTATAGAATGTCTGCAGCCAGACAGTTTCAGCTTTTTGTTCTGATTTATATTCAGAGATAGTTTTTTTGCGCTTAATTTAGGGTCCTCCACCGTAATCCGGCAGGTTTTTGAAGCAGCGCCGCTGGTGGCTGTAATGACGGCAGTCCCCTTTTTGCGGGCGGTTACTTTTCCAATACCAGATACGGTGGCAACAGATGTTTTCGAAGAGCGCCAGGTAACGGGTTCTGCTGCATTACGTACATTCAGAGTTTTAGTCTGTCCTTTTATCAGCAGAAGAGAGGTCTTGCTGATTTTCAAAGGTTTGGCTGGGGGCGGTATGGTTTCGCCAGGGGCAGGATCTGGAACCGGAGTATTACTGTCGCTGTAACATTTACTGCAGGGTTTCAGGCCACGGGCCAGAGCATTTGATAAAGTTGTTGGGGTGTAGGTGCCATTTCCGCATTTTTGCGAGTGGTATTTGGAGCCTGTAGAAGTTACATATACAGTTGTCTCTGCTTGTACAATAACATTGTTATTATAGATTGTACCGCCGGCAGAAAAGATTAGGACGGTCATCCACATTAAAAAGCGAAGTGTAAGCTTCTTTTTTACGTTTTCCATAATACTTCTCCTCATTTGTTTTTATTTTAAAAATATCATAAATTTTGCCAGGAAACAAGGGTCAGAGATAAATTTGCTTTTTATTGGGATTGATGTATAATGAAGTGTATTCAGAGAATGATTTTTGAATTAGAGAAAGGAAACGTATGATCAGGGGCTTCTGACAATATCATACAGAAAAACCAATGGAAAAAATGAAAATGGAAACATTGAATCTGACATCCAGAAATGTTGAGAAGATTGAGGCATTATTTCCGAATTGTATTACTGAGGTCAGAGGTAAAGACGGCAGAGCAAGGAAGGCAGTGAATTTTGAGATGCTGCGCCAGATGCTGTCTGAAGACGCGGTGGAAGGGGAGGAAGCCTACGGGTTCACCTGGGCTGGCAAAAAGGCTGCTGTTTTGGAGGCAAATAAGCCTGTAAGAATGACGCTTCGCCCCTGTCTGGAAAAAAGTGTTCAGTGGGACAGTACAGAAAATCTTTACATAGAAGGAGATAATTTAGAGGTGCTTAAACTTTTGCAGGAGAGTTATCTGGAATCTGTGAAAGTAATTTATATTGATCCACCTTACAATACTGGCAATGATTTTATCTATAAAGATGATTTTTCCAAATCCGAAGAAGCATATAGCAGTCAGCAGCTGTTTAAGAATACAGATTCCAATGGACGTTTTCATTCCGACTGGTGTTCTATGATGTATTCCAGATTACTGCTGGCGCGGAATCTGCTGGCACAAGACGGCGTAATTTTTATCAGCATTGATGACCACGAACAGGAAAATTTAAAGAAGATATGCAGCGAAATTTTTGGCGAGGCAAATTTTCTGGCACAGGTGGTCTGGGAGCGTGCCTACGCCCCTGTTAATTTAAAAAAACATTTTTCTGAGAGCCACGATTATATTCTGTGCTATGCCAAATGTCTGCCAGACGCAGTCTGCAATGGTCTGCCAAGAAGCAGTGAGGCAAATAAGCGATACAGCAATCCAGACCAAGATCCCCGTGGAGTGTGGAAAGCAGGTGATTTATCTGTAGGTCCAAGAGTAGAGTCTAAAGTTTATGAAATCACGACGCCTGGAGGAAGGAAAGTACTGCCGCCCAATGGTTATTGTTGGAGACTGGATCAGAGAACCTTTCAGGAGTATGTGAAGGACAACCGTATCTGGTTTGGACCGGAAGGGAATAACGTACCTTCCATCAAGAGATTTCTGTCAGAGGTGAAACAGGGAATGACTCCTATGACCATCTGGAAATATGGTGAGGTTGGACATTCTCAGGACGCTACAAAGAGACTGAAGGAACTGTTTAACAACAAGGCGTATTTTGATTATCCAAAGCCAGTGGAATTGATAAAGAGATGCATCCAATTATATGCAGATAAGGACAGCTTGATTCTGGATTTTTTCAGTGGTTCTGGCACCACGGCCCAGGCAGTGATGGAATTGAATGCAGAGGATGGTGGAAAGAGAAAATTTATCTTGGTTCAGCTTCCGGAAAAATGCAGAGAAAAGAGCATTGCTTATATGGATGGCTATGAGAATATCTGTCAGATTGGGGAAGAGAGAATCCGCAGGGCAGCAGCATTGACTGCAGAACGATATCCAGCTTCTGGCTTCGACTCTGGTTATCGAGTGTTTCATTTGGATGAGAGCAATATGAAGGAGGTGTATTTCACTGCATCTGAATATTCACAGGATTTGCTGACAGAGCTTGCTTCTAATATAAAGGGGGATAGGAGTGAAGAAGATATTTTTTTTGGCTGCATTATAGATTGGGGACTGCCGCTGTCCTGTGTCTGTAAGGAGGAATGGATTGACGGCTGTAAAGTACTGAATTATAAGGAGGGTGCGCTGCTCGCTTGTTTTTCAGAGGAAATGACAGAGCGTGTAATAACGTATATGGCAGAGAAACATCCACAGAAAGCGGTATTTCTGGATGTGAAGTTACAGTCCAGCGCAGAGAAAGGAAATCTGCTGCAGATTTTCCAGACTGTATCGCCAGAAACAAATGTAAAAGTTATCTGAAAAGGAGAGATAAATATGAATAAATATGGGAAAGAATTTTATAAATTGTATCAGCAGACAGATGGACACGACTATTTTTTGCACCATGAAATAATTATAGGAGGCAGAAGATTTCACGTTGTGGAGTTCGTTCCGGTTAAATCTATTCTCAATAACTGCTATAAGATAGCAGATGAAAAAGCGAAGTATACCAGGGATGAGGGGCAGGACGCTAAAATGAGAGAACCAGCCAAGAAAGTAATCAATCAGTTTAAGGGCATTATGGCAGAAGCAGCGATACATATTTTTCTGAATCGTGAATGCGGCTTTCCTCTGGAAAGTATATCTCGCTGGGATTTGGAACGGTCTGATTTTAAGAGCGCGGAAAATGAATATGATATAAAGGTGAATAACAGAGGCAGAGATTTCTGTATAGAGAGCCGTTCTTCTGGCAGTTATCATACAAGCTTGAGGGAGTTTATGCAGAGGTATGATATTATCGGCAAGTATACCAATGAAATCAAGAGACAGGAGAAGAAGTCTGATTTGTATATCCGTCCAGTATTTCAATATACGAATCCAGATATGGATAATGGTGAATATAAAAAAGCAGTGGAGCACACCTATCAGGATATCAGCGAGAATTCTCTGAAACTGTTTCTGACTGCGGCAGCGGGAAAAGAAGAGATGTACGGTTCCAAAGGATATTATAAAAATATGAGGCAGGGCAGTACACAGTACAGGTGTATCAGAATACGAGATGCATATGACATGGACTTTGTAAAAACATATATTGAGAATCAGTGATAAACAGGAGGCGCCAAGGTGAAGCTTCAGTTCAGACATCAAAAGTTTCAGGAAAAGGCAGTCAGGGCAGTCGTTGATGTATTTGCGGGCTGCCCAGATGCAGGCGGGATACCGGAGCTTTCGGATGATATAATATTAGAGCAGCTCAATAAGGTACAGCGGGAAAATGGAATTGTGCCGTCGGCGAGACTGGAAGGCAGGTATAACCTTACTGTTGAGATGGAGACTGGCGTGGGGAAAACGTACACATATATCAAGACGATGTTTGAATTAAACAAACATTATGGATGGAACAAATTTATTGTAATTGTACCAAGTATTGCTATAAGAGAAGGCGTTTACAAATCATTTGAGATAATGCGGGAACATTTTGCAGAGGAATACGGCAGAAAGATCCGGTATTTTATTTATAATTCTTTTCAGCTGAGCGAGATAAATTCTTTTCAGTCTGACCGCTTTTTACATGTGATGATTATCAATGCTCAGGCGTTCAGTGCAAAAGGGAAGGACGCCAGAAGAATTTATATGAAACTTGATGAATTTCAAAGCCGCAGGCCGATAGACGTCATTGCTGCTGCCAGGCCCATTGCCATTATCGACGAACCTCAGTCTGTGGAAGGGAAACAGACCAGGCAGAATTTAAAAGAGTTTCATCCATGGCTGACGCTCCGTTACTCAGCAACCCATAAACCAGATAGTATTTACAATATGGTTTACCGTTTGGATGCCATAGAGGCATATAAGAAGCATCTGGTAAAGAAGATTGCCGTGAAGGGCATTGGGCAGGTGGACTATGAACCAGGAAATGCATATGTCTATCTGGAACGCATTCAGAATTCAGAAGATCTGCCGTCAGCTGTGATTGAGTTTCACTATAATGGTATGCAGGGAATATATCAAAAGACTCAGAAGGCCAGCGTAGGATTTGATCTTTACGCTCATTCTGGGGACTGTGCAAAAGTGGGGGCATATGAGAATGGATTTGTGGTAAAACACATAGATATCCAGGATAATTCGCTGGAATTTAAAAATGGCATAAAACTTTGGGCTGGAGATGTGATGGGTAGGATCAGCCCAGAACAAATGCAGAGGCTTCAAATACGGGAGACCATATTGTCTCATTTAGAACGCGAAAAACAGCTGTTTGCAAAGGGCATCAAGGTATTGTCACTGTTTTTTATTGATGAGGTGGCGAATTACAGAACATACGATGAGACAGGATTGTCACAAAAAGGGCTTTTTGCCACAATATTTGAAGAAGAATATGAGAAAATAGCAGAAAGAGCGCAGGATGAGATAAAGAATGAAGATTACCGGAATTATTTATCTAAAATTCCGGCAGCTAAGACACACAATGGATATTTTTCCATAGACCGTAAGGGGCGCATGGTAAATCAGGCGGCTGGTGATGACAGGAAAAATCGAGTTTCCAATGATGCGTCTGCCTATGATCTGATTATGAGAGACAAGGAATTGCTGCTGGATCTTGATCCAGACATATCTCCGGTAAGGTTTATTTTTTCTCATTCAGCGCTTCGGGAAGGATGGGACAATCCCAATGTATTTCAGATTTGTACTTTAAAGCAGAGTTCCAGTGACGTCCGTAAGCGTCAGGAAGTAGGGAGGGGGCTTCGTCTCTGTGTGAATCAGAAAGGGGAGCGAATGGATGCGGATGTTCTTGGAGCGGAGGTTCATCGCATCAATGTACTCACAGTGATTGCCAGTGAAAGCTACGATGATTTTGCAAAGGGCCTGCAGCAGGAACTGGCAGAAGAAGCGGCAGACAGAGATATTTCAGCGTTCCGCATTCTGCAGCCTGAAAATGCCCGCAGATATCTTGAACAGTACCAGGCGTCTCAAAAAGAGACCAAGAACAGAGAGAATTTGGAAAAGCCTGTGTATAGAGAGGATTTGGACACAGGGGAATGGGTTAGAAAATGTATTGCTTCTTTAAATGACAGGCTTCATATTTCCACACAAATGCAAAAAGCCAGGAACAGAGAACAAAAGTATGATCTCATTGGCAGTCTGGCAGAGAAGACCAGTCTTACCAGAAAAACAGTGCTTTTGATTCTGACAGGAATAAACAAGTCTGTGTTTGAACAGTTCAGAACTTGTCCAGAGGAGTTTATCTGCCAAACAGCAAATTTAATTAATGAACAGAAAAAGGAACAGGCAGAAACAGACGATAGATGCTGTGGAAGATGATGGGAGTCTGGGGGATATATTAATTAAATTATTTTAGATGTACTTTTAAGAAATTAGGTGAAATGCACGGAGAATGTGTTATAATATGCACTGGGGCCCCGGCGAGGGAGACGCACTAGGGGACAGGCAAAACTATGGCAAACATATTAAATAAATCCCCGAAGTGGGAGCTCCTAAAGTCTCATGGAGTGGACGAAAAGGAAAAGCATGAGGAACGTTGCTGGGGAAATAGAGATTATTCTGAGGTCACTTACTTAAGAAAGGAAAAATATCTTATCATAGATATAAGATATGAGGTAGTATACTATGAGTTACAATGGTATTCCAAATTTTAATGATCCATGTGCTAAGGTACAAGAAAGGATTCATCCGGAGTCAGGCGCAAAAGTTATAGATGTGCTTTACGGTGCAAAAAATCCAGATGGAACGCCCAAAAGTCCTGTGTCAGGCGATGGGCATGGACATTTTTCTGCCATAGAGATTGATGGTATGTATCAAATGATTATGTGGAGACATCCAGATTCAGAAGGTGGTCATCAGGAATATGGGGATTATGGCAAAGCAGAAGCAGACAGGAATCGTCATCCTTTAAAAGATCTGGAAAATGAGATTAAGGAAAAGAAAGATTTGCTTTATGAAGCAAGAAATATGATGAAACAGAAGCATTATGACACTTCTTCGGTTGATAAGATTTTAGAGCGTTTTAGCAATAAATTTGATATGAATACGCCTGTCGAACAACAGCAGAAGCGGCAGTATAATGAATTGGCAGAGAGAAATAACCGAAACAAAAAATATATCCAGGATCAGCAGCACAATGCAGAACAGAAACGGAAACTTATTTCCCAGGCTCAGGAAATTCAGTCTTCTGAGAATTGGAAAGCGACGTCTGCCGCAATGAAAGATTTGATGGATCAGTGGAAGAAAATTGGGAATGCAGGTTCTGAGAATGATGTGCTTTGGACAGAGTTTCAGAATGCCAGGCAGACATTTTATCAGCGTCAGAACCAATATTTTGATGAACTGCACAAACTTATGGATCAGAGGAAAAAGCAGAAACAGGAAATTATATTGGAATCCAAAGCAGCTGCAAAGCATACTGCAGATTGGAGCGGGACGCATGAACGCTTGGAGAAAATGTTGTCAAAGTGGAAAGAAATTGGTTCATGTGGGAAAGATGAAGATGACAAACTGTGGGCAGAATTTCAGAGTATACGAGATGATTTTTATGCCAAAAGAAAACAAGCCTGGCAAGAGAGGGAGAGGGAATTTTTATTAAGGCGGCAGGCAAAGTCAGCGCTTATTGCAGAGGCACAGGCATATGCTAAGAACAGTGACTATAGTTCTCAAGCTGGTGATAAAATGAGGACAATGGGTAAAGAATGGAAAGAAATTGGGTTTTGCGGAAAAGATTATGACGATCAGCTCTGGTCTCAATTCCGTGCGGCTCAGGACGCATACTGGCAGGGAAAGAAGGCATCTGCAGAAGCCAGGCACATTGAATGGAAACTTAAGACCCAAGAGGCAATAGAACGGCGCAGAAACAGAATTAAGAATATCAGACAGAACAATGAAAATCTGGAGGAGCGCCTGAATGTTACAAGAAATATTGATAAACAGAATCAGATAAATGAATGGATATCTGAGAATAAAGAACAGATCAGCAAACTGGAAGAGGAAATATACCGTATGGAAATGGAAATTTCTTGATCATGATTAAAAAGTACCGTGAAAATCAAGTTTCTTGATCATGATTAAAAAGTGCCGTGAAAATCAAGTTTGCCGATTAAGAAAGGAAGTATAAAATGTCAGCAGAGTTTGAAGTAACCATTACGGATAAGGACATGTTTCGCTTTAATATTTATCATGCATACCATGGGTTTCAGGGGGTGATTGCTACCCTGGCAGGCATCTGGGTGCTGGTGATGGCAGGACTGACTTTTGGAAGGGTAGAGGTTGTATATACAATTTTATATATTATATTGGGGATTGTTTTTCTGGTATATGTGCCAGGAAGCTTGTACCTGCGTTCTAAACAGCAGATTTTATCCTCGGAAGTTCTGAAACATGCGCTGCGTTACAAAATAGATGATGAGGGAGTGCATGTGTCTCAGGGAGAACAGACTGCTGATTTGGAATGGAAGCAGATTTATAAAATGGTGTCTAATAGAAATCAGCTTTTAATTTACAGCAGCAGGGTCAATGCCTATATTATTCCAAAGGAAGCAGCGGGAGAAAAGTATCAGACGATTGTAGGGCTTGCAGTAAATCATCTGGAAGGATTCAGGCTCAAATTAAATCCTTTCAGCATATAAGAGGGGGGAAATGATGCAGATTGTAGAAACTTTTTCTCCCGATGAGACTTTTGAGCTGGGGAGAAAACTGGGAGAACAGGCACAGCCTGGACAGGTGTATACATTGGTGGGGGAGCTTGGAGTCGGTAAAACGGTATTCACTCAGGGAATGGCAAAAGGGCTTTTGATAGAGGAACCTGTCAACAGTCCTACATTTACGATTGTGCAGGTATATGAAGAAGGACGCATGCCTTTCTATCATTTTGATGTATACCGCATTGGCGATATCGAAGAGATGGAAGAGATAGGATATGAGGATTATTTTTATGGTCAGGGTCTTACGATGATTGAATGGGCAAATCTTATTCAGGAAATCTTGCCAGAAAATTATCAGGAAATTAAAATTGAGAAAGATTTGGAAAAAGGTTTTGACTACCGAAAGATTACCATAAGTGAAAATGGAGGATGCACATGAAAATATTAGGACTTGACAGTTCTGGTCTCGTGGCGAGCGTGGCTGTGGTAGAAGAAGATAATCTTCTGGCTGAATATACAGTAAATTATAAAAAAACGCATTCCCAGACATTACTTCCAATGCTGGATGAGATTGTGAAAATGATTGAGCTGGAGATGAACACAATAGATGCAATTGCCGTTGCTGGAGGTCCGGGATCTTTTACGGGGCTCCGCATTGGTTCAGCAACTGCAAAAGGTCTGGGATTTGCACTGGGAAAGCCTCTGATCCAGGTTCCTACAGTGGAGGGGCTGGCCTATAACCTCTGGAACAGCCATGAACTGGTATGCCCTCTGATGGATGCCAGAAGAAATCAGACTTATACCGGATTGTATGCGTTTCATAAAGGGGTTATGGAAGTTATCGAGCCTCAGTGCGCAGTTGAGATAGGGGAAATCATCAGCAAAATCAATGAGAGGAATTGTCCGGTGGTATTTCTGGGAGATGGAGTGGCAGTTTTTCGCACCTTTATTGAGGAAAACTGTAAGGTTTCTTATTCGTTTGCTCCAGCTCATTTAAATAAGCAGCGGGCAGCGGCCGTGGCAGCGCTGGGTCTTTTATATTTTCAGGAAGGAAAAATTCAGACTGCAGCGGAACATAAGCCAGATTATCTGCGTTTGTCTCAGGCAGAAAGAGAACGGCTTGCGCAGGGGCAGTCCTGACATTTTTGGAAAATGTGCCGAAGAGTGGAGAGCGTTTATGCAAGAAGAGCTATTATATTTTCGCAGTATGCAGAAGTCAGATATTCCTTTTGTACAGAAAATAGAACAATCTGTTTTTTCCCGTCCATGGTCGGAAGAAGCATTTGCACAAGCCATGCAGCAGAACACATTATTCATAGTAGCCCTAAAAAGTAATACTATTGTGGGTTACTGTGGAATGTACTGTTCTTTTGAAGAAGGAGAAATTACAAATGTCGCAGTGATGCCCGCAGAGCATCATCAGGGAATTGGAAGAGCTATGATGAAGCATCTGCTTGGCCAGGCACGGGGAATAGGGATTACAAGAATAGTTCTGGAGGTACGTGTTTCTAATGATAATGCTGTTCATCTGTACAGCAGCCTGGGATTTAAAAATTGCGGAATCCGCAAAAACCTCTATGAAATGCCCAGAGAGGATGGAATGATTATGGTATGGGAGGCGTAAGAATGGTTACAATTCCCACTTAAAACGAGGTTGCCTTTAGGGTTATAATAGAGCTTATGAAAGCTTTATCAACAGGGAGGATAGCCAGATGAGAACAGAAGAAAAAATTATATGCAATTGTTGTAAAAAGGTAATCCAGATGGAAGATTACCATTCCCGGACAGAG
>CAJUCK010000036.1:0-559 GCA_910585395.1 uncultured Lachnospiraceae bacterium | reverse complement strand
ATTATCTCCATATTATAAAGGAATGGGGATATTTTTCTAATAAAGATGGAGAAAGACAGGAGTTTGACCTCTGTGAACCGTGTTACGACGCACTGGTCAGAAAGTTTCGGATTCCTGTGGATTCTCAGGAGATTACAGAACTAATCTGAAAGGAAGTTTTATGTTAGACGTATGCTTATTAGGAACTGCAGGAATGATGCCGCTGCCCTACCGGTGGCTGACATCACTGATGACTCGTACAATGGCAGCAGCCTTCTGATTGACTGTGGTGAAGGAACACAGATCGCCATGAAGCAGAAAGGCTGGAGCGCCAAACCAATTGATACCATATGTTTTACACATTATCATGCAGACCATATCAGCGGCCTTCCGGGGCTGCTGCTTACCATGGGAAATGCAGAACGGACAGAGCCAGTGACTATGATAGGGCCCAAAGGATTAGAACGAGTGGTTAATGCTCTTAGGACGATTGCTCCAGAACTTCCTTTTGAGATCAGGTATGTGGAATTGACACAGCCAGTAGAACACTTGCAGGAACAGGGGTACCATATCACAGCAT
>CAJUCK010000035.1:11538-26657 GCA_910585395.1 uncultured Lachnospiraceae bacterium | reverse complement strand
TTTTTGATAACCATATTCCAGAGGTATCTTTAAAGCAATTTATGTTATTGTCAATCGTCAGACAGTCAAAGGAGCAGCTAACATTTACCCAATTAGGAAATTTATTGGGCTGTTCAAGACAAAATATCAAAAAGTTAGCTGATGTTTTGATGAAAAAAGGATTTATTACCATTCAACAAAGCCCGCATGATACAAGAGCTATGTGTATCTGCCCCACAGAAAAGGTAAATGACTTTTATGTAAATGACTTTTCAGAATACCAAGAGGAATTAAAATATCTTTTTGAAGTTTATACGGACAAAGAGATTGAAACTCTTTTCACTCTTTTATCAAAACTGTATGCTGGAATAGAAAATTTAGAAAAGAGAGTTGCTGATAATAAAAAGCGCTGATAATGACATTTATTGTTGTTTTATTTTTGTTTACTGCAGGAAACATTATAATTGGAAATTTACAATTTTGCAGCACGATAACGGGTTGGGAAGTACGGCAGAAAATATAATCAAGGATGTAGTGAAAAACAGTCATTGGTTATAGACGCAGTATCGGGAGCTGCGGTAAGTAGTAAATGTATTTTAAAAGCTGTTGAAAACGTAATAACAAATGAAAGAGGGAGATTTAAGCAGATGAAAACAATCGTAATTTACAATTCACAAACAGGGTTTACAAAGCGATATGCTGAATGGATAGCGGAAGCAGCAGGGGCTGATTGTCTTGAATTATCAGCCGCGAAAAAGAAAGATTTGGCTACATACGAAACAATTATTTTTGGAGGTTGGGCTTGTGCGGGCAGTATCAGTAAAATTAGTTGGTTTAAGGGAAATATAGATAAATGGGCCGATAAGAAGCTGATTGCCTTTTGTGTTGGAGGAAGCCCGATAGATAACCCGGAAATTGACATAGCTCTTAAACGGATTTTCACCGAGTCGGAGCAGAAAAAAGTAAAAACATTTTACTGTCCAGGAGGGTTCAATTATGAAAAAATGTCTATACCATCTAAATTGATGATGAAAATGTTTTTAAACACTCTTAAAGCAAAAAAAGATAAGACAGAAGCAGAACAAATAATGGTGAAAATGATTTCTTCGTCTTATGACATTTCAGACAAAAAGTATATTGAACCCATTTTGCAATATCTGAAAATTTGATAACTGATAGTTAAAGTCAGACAGTTATCCTCACCAACGGGGAACTTGCCGCCGCCCTGTTCATGTCTCGTTTTGATGAACAAAAAGTAATAGAAATCGTTTTCATTTTTGTGAAAATGGAAATATAATAAAGCAAATCGAGATTTGGGAGGATAATAGTGATAATTGAAACAGAAAGACTAATATTAAGAGAATATACTATTGGGGATTTTGATGCGCTGTTTGAAATTTTGTCTGATTCAGAAATGGAGAAAAGGATTTGCTAGTGAAGCTGCAAAAGCCGTCAGAGATTGGGCATTTAAAAACTGAATAACCGTCGTGCATACAGAACGGCACACCAAGACAGGAAATCAAGAAAAGGGTTTTTTGTTAGGCTTTGCCAGTAATATCCGAGACCGTTTCAAATTTCTCTAAAACTCAAAAAACTGACATAAGATTTATGAATAGTTGCAAGCGGGCGAGCAAGCGGGCAGAGCAAGATTCTACCACAGTACCAAATTTCGCCTATCGGCTCATTTTGCCCCGTGGGAATCTTGTTGGGATTGCCACCCTAAGCCTGCCTTTTTGCGGCTTGCGCCGCTTGAAAAAATCCACCCTTAAAATAAGGTTCACAGCCACGAAAAAATATAACACCCTCACCGCCACTGGGTAATCAAAACACGCTTGTCAAAAGAAAAATACGCCGAGTTTTCTGAATTACCATTTCCCCAGTCAATGATGCAAGTACACTAGCATTCTTTCGCCGGCAAGGTAAAGCTGCCTGACGCATAAAGACCGACCTGTTCGGCAGACAGCCAGATTGGAACGGCAAAATTTTTTCTTTCAGAATTAGAACTTTAAAAATATATTATTTTCAGTACGTTTTCACCCCGGCAGACTGTCCCTCAGGCAAAGCACGCCCCAGCCAAGTTGTGGATTCGGGTACTCCTGCAGAATCGGCAGATGTCTTGCCCCGCGCAGAAGATACGCCTTTACTTTTTCCCCATAAAGATAAGGATCATTCCCCTCCACAATGCCCCATTGCATCAAGAGCGCTGCACTGCCTGTGACAAAAGGCGTCGCCATGGAAGTACCGCTTCGCACTGCATAACCTCCGCCAGGCGCAGCGGAACGGATCGCAACCCCAGGCGCAGCAAGATCTGGCTTCACCTGATTGGTCTGCCTGGTGTAACCTCTGCCGGAAAATTCTGCAAGCTGATCATATCTGGCGTCATAAGCCCCCACTGAAACCACCTTTTCTGCTGTGGAAGGAATTGTCAGTGTGGTTTCCTCTACCGGATAAAGAAATCCTGTGCCCTGGTTCAAAACAGTCTGTCCTGGAAGCCAGAGATCATAATTTCCCCTGACAATCCGCTCCGGAACCAGCACAACCCTCCAAATTCCCGCATCTATATAGGACTGGGCTGGAAGAAAGTCTATATACATTTCCTGGTAAAGATTGTAGGGACTGGGCTCACCGTAATAAAGGAGAATCTCTGTGCGTCCCATTACAAACCTTTGAGGACCCTGAAGCTGGCGGATGGGACCAATGCTCTTTCCAGAAGGGTGCACCAGCAGAATATCATATTCATCCACATAAGACTTCCAAATCTGCAGGCTCAGGGCTGTCTCATAATTTCCTACACCCAATTCAATTTCCTGCTCCTGCCCTTCCCTTAAAATTCCAGAAGTATGCCCCCTGGCCGCTCCTTCATTTCCAGTCCCCACACAAATAAGAGTTTTCCAATAATTCGACATATCATTGATATAACTCTCCAGCAGCGCTGTTCCACTATGAGAACCATAATTATTGCCAAAACTCATATTTACCGCCATAGGCATTCGAAATTCCAAAGCCTTTTTTACCACATAATCCAGCCCGCGCATTAGCTGTGTAGTCCTTGGAAATCCGTCGGGTTCCGCCGTTCCCAGCTTTACTATCAAAAGAGAACTCTCATATGCCACTCCTCGGTCTATTCCACCAGAAGCTCTTCCATTCCCAGCTGCAATCCCTGCCACATGCGTACCATGTCCAGAAGTATCTCTGCTGGGCACGATGCGAAAACGTTCCTGTTCCTCTGACGTTTTCAAGGCCTGATCAATTTCCTCTGATGTAAATTCCCGGTCCAAGGTCTCATCATAAAGGGCAAGAATACGGGTGCTCCCATCCGCATTGCGAAAATCAGGATGATTATAATCAATTCCCTCTGATGTCAAACAGCTGCAGAAACGTTCTTTCACTCTTTTGTTCCAAAACAGTCCTGTTTCAGCGCTTTTTCTAGTAAACAGATACCTTTTTGGCACGCCTGCTGTCAGACAATTGCTGCAAAATCCTATCTGCCATGTTAAATCATTGCCCAATAAAACAAGCTTTCCATTTAATCTCTATTTTTGCTTCATCAAAAACTACTATTTCATCCACGTATCTCTCCATTGCCTCTGATAACAATAAGGAATCTTCCCCTGATACAAATTTCTCTGATTCTGCCTTGTCAATCTGTTCATCCATCTGGATGACCTGTTCCTGCAAATCCCTGATAATCTCCCGCTGCTGCTCTATCTCTGTATGAAGGGAACAAAACTCTGCTTGCTGTCCCAGAGAATATAACTGATACCTCTTATAATGCTCCTGATTCAGTCTGCCATACTCCCTCTCTGCCCGCTTCATTTCCTGCAAAAAGCCATCCCGTTTCATTTTCATATCATCTTTATGCCTGTTAAAGACCTCTGCCTCAAGGTTCTGTTCTTCCAGATATTCCTCCAGCCGGAACAATACTGCCTGTTCCAGAAACATGGCATTCACTTTACTGACACATCCCTCCAAACCGGTTACATACCGGTTATGGCAGGTAAAGTAAGGATTCAGCCGCTCCTTTATCTGCAGGCTGTGTTTGCAGCAACCGCACACCACCCTGCCAATCAATGGATGCCTGTTTTCTCTCATCTTTCTTTTTCTGTGGCTTTTCCTCCTGCTTTTCTGTACTTTCTCAAAATCTTCTCTTGCAATAATGGGAGCATGATGATTCCTGATAATCTTCCAGTCCGCTCTTGCTTTCAGAACATTGCCGCTTCCCACCTGTTCTCTCTCAGTTTTGCCATACTCCACATCTCCAGCATACACTGGGTTGCGTAAGATACTGCAAATTGTACTATTGCTCCAGTAAAACCTATCCCCTTTCGGCTTACGGGAAGTCTTACCTTTCCTGATCTTAAACTCTATTGGGGCAGGAACATTTTCCAGATTCAATTTCTTTGCAGTTTGTGAAGATGTCATCCCCTGCAGGGCAAGGGCGAAAATCTCTCGGACAACCACCGCCTCATCTTCACAGATGACAAGCATATGCCTGTCACCTGGAGCTTTTTCGTAGCCAAATGGGGCATTCGCACTGACATACTGACCGCTCCGCTTTCTTGCCTGCAGCGAAGTTTTCACTTTCTGCGACAAATCTTTACTGTACAAATCATAGAGAAGATTCTTGAAATTCATATCCAAATCGAACATACTTCCCTGACAGCCAGCACTGTCATAATGGTCATTAATGGAAATAAAACGAATTCCCAAAAAAGGAAATATCTGCTCCAGATAAGAACCCACTTCCATATAATCTCTGCCAAACCGTGAAAAATCTTTTACAATCACACAGTCAATTTTCTCATTTCTGGCGTCTTGCAGAAGTCTCTGCACTCCTGGACGGTTAAAATTTGTCCCCGAAAAACCATCATCCTGATATTCGGTTATCTGGCAGGCGCCAAAATGGGAGGCGATATACTCTCGTATTAAACTGCGCTGCATGGAAATGCTGCCGCTCTCTTTTTGCACGTTTCTTTCATCCGCTTTAGAAAGGCGGATATAAACAGCAATGCGAAAGCATTCTGACACCTCTTTATCTATATCCGACTGCTTTATTTTTCCCATTTTTTCTGCCTCCTTTTATCAATAACTCATTTATACAGAATGCAAAAGTTATTTTCACCCGATGGTCGGCGTACACATCAATCCGGCTAATCAGGGCATGTATGACATCCTTTGTCAGTCTCGTTTTTTCATTACATTTTATAAGATTTCTCAGAAATTTTCCTTTATCCCTTATCTCCCTCTCCATGCTGTCTGACCTGCGCTGTAATTCTTCTTTCCTTTCTGCCGTCTCGTGGAGAGACTTCTCATTTTCCTTTTTCATATGCTGAAATTCTTCCAGAGAAAGACTGCCCAAACGGTACTTCAGATACAGCTCGCTTCCCCTCTTTTTTCCATCCTCCAGCTGTTTCACACACTGGATAATCTTCTGTCTGAGCTGCTGTTTTTGCTGCCCCGCCTGGCTTTCATATTCCTTTACCAGCCTTCCTGGACGCAAATCTGACAAAAGAAACTCCTGACGCAGCGCCGTCTTTACCAGTTCATCCAGCATTTGCTTTCCTATGCTTTTTGCCTGGCACTGCAGATCATCCATCCTGCGGGAAAATGGACAATGATAACCATAATAATGAACCACGCCGCCTGAGCTCAACTGTTTTGCCCCTGCCACCCTTGCCATCTGTTTTCCGCAGTCCCCGCAAAACAGCACACCAGCATAAATATCCTCTTCCATCGTCACATTTTTAGAAACATCCTCTTTATTACCGTATTTTGCCGCCGAATTTTCAAACATGGCAGCCACCTGAAAAAACGCCTCTTCACTGACAAGGGGCTTATGGGTTCCATGCACAACACAGTATTCCCCACTGTCCATATCATGACAGCTCCTGATTCTATGTTGTTTCCCACAGGTTGTCCCCTGTACCAGACAGCCCATATATACGGGGTTTGTCAAAATCAACTTTACCGTTTTGGCAGTCCACTGTTCCAAGACCTCTCCCTCCTGCCGGTACACATGACCCGTCTTTTTGTATATCCCTGGGCGATGAATCCCCCTCTCATACAGCTCCCTGGCAATCCTGCGCATATTTTTACCAGATAAATACATTTGGTAAATATCTTTTACAATCTCAGACGTCTGTGGACAGATAAAAAGACGCTTTTTTCCATCCACCCATTCTGCCTGATATCCATAGGGCGGTATCCCTCCCGTATAGCTCCCCTGTTCCTGGCTGCTGCGCCTGCTGGACTTTACCTTTTCGGCAATATCCCTCGCATAGATTTCATTTACCAGATTTTTTAAATTAACTGCCATTTCATCTGTAGCAGATTTAGCCTCGAAAGTATCAATTCCATCTGCAAGAGCAATAAAACGGACACCCATAAAGGGAAAAATTTTCTGAATATAATTCCCCGCCTCAATATGGTTTCTTCCAAAACGGGACTATCACACAGTCAATACGTTTCTTCCTCACATCCTGCATCATGCGCTCAAAACCTTCCCGCTCAAAATTTGTTCCTGTTCTGCCCAAATCTGTATAGCAGTCATAAAGCTCCATTTCAGGGTGTTCCCTCAGATACTGCTTAGCCATGGCAACCTGCGTGTCAATGGATTCATTTTTCCTCTCTGTCCCCTCTACGGAAAGCCTTGCATAAACCCCCACATGAAAACGTCTGCAAACGGGCATCTGTTCTCTCTTTTTCTTTTTAGAAATACGTGCCATGCTGCGATTCCTCCTCTCCTCCCTGCACCATTGGTACATATTCCCTGTTTTCAAAATAATCTGCCATTATCAGGGCTTTTGCAAACATATCCTTTGCCTTAAGTTCCAGAAACACTCTCTTATCTTCATAAACAAGAATGCGGCTGACAAAAGCCACCAGAACATCCCTGTTTAGTTCCGTAATTTCCAACGTGAATTTCATTTTTTCCAGATTTGCCCCAGCTGCCACACCTGCCTTGAATAAGCTTCGTACTGCCTCTTCCTGACGCCTGACAGCCTCCTCCGCTGCCTGATACTGCATTTCATAAATCTGTCTGAAATTATGAAAATCTTCTTCTGTGATAATCCCCTGTTTCAAATCTTCGTACAGCCCTTTACGCAGGAAGACATATTTTTCCTGCTCCTGATGCAATTTCTGGATTTCTTTATCAAATATCTCCACCTCATTAAACGGTACTTCCATTTTTTGTATCTGTGTCAGTACATGGTTCTTATCCAAAAACAGCGCCAACTGCTGCTGCAGGCCCGTCAGTATAAGATGTTTTAATTTTTCCTCCGGGATACTGTGCCTTGTGCAGCCAAGCCCTTTATTTCTGGTGGGACAGATAAAATACACCTTTTCTGTTCCCTTATAACGGTTTACCCGCCGAATCATCGGCTCTTTACAGTCCCCGCAATATAAAAGTCCCGTAAACATATGGCACCTGGCTTTTTTGGCTGACGCTCTTGCGTCTACCTCTAATAATTTCTGGACCGTCTCAAAATCTTCAGCAGATACTACCGCCTCATGGGTATCTGCCACACGCACCCATTCCTCTCTGGGCTTTTTCACTGAATGTTTGGCTTTGTAGCTGACCTTTTCATTTTTCCCCTGCACCATCACTCCCGTATACAGTTCATTGGTGAGAATACGTTTAACCGCCACCGCTGACCATTTCGCTTTTACATGTGTAACAAATCCAGTCGAAAATTTTATCCCTTTTGACTTTTTATATTCCATCGGGGAGAGGATTCCCATCCCCTCCAATTTTTCCGCTATGGCAAGATTACTGAACCCTGCAATTTTCCATGTAAATATCATCTTCACAATCCCAGCTGCATACTCATCTACAAGAAGGTGATTGACATTTTCTGGATCTTTTCGGTAACCGTACACCGCAAAGGCTCCAATAAAATCCCCTTTTTCCCTTTTAACCTGCTGGTGGCTCCTGACTTTTTGAGAAATATCGCTGCAATACATATCATTGACAAAATTCTTGACTGGCAGCACCAGTGTATTTTCATTAAAATCTGCTGTCAGTGTGTCAAAGTTATCATTCAGTGCAATAAAGCGCACAGAAAAAGCCGGAAACGTTTTTTGAATCAACTGCCCGGCTCCAATATAATCTCGTCCAAATCTGGATAAATCCTTGACTATCACACAATCAATGCGCCCAGCCTCTATATCTTCCATCATCCGCTTGAAAGAAGGTCTGTCAAAATTTGCACCTGACCATCCGTCATCCACATAAATATCGTAAATCTCCATGTCATCCTGCCTTCGAATATAGGAACGTATCAAATCTCTCTGGGAACGGATGCTGTTGCTCTCTGCACTGACGCTGTCAGAAACATCATCCCGGCTCAGACGGAGATAGACTGCCACATTATAAAAATCTTTCGCTTCCATCTTTCATCCTCCTGATTTATGATTTATCGTCACTACCCGTCTCACTGATATGAACTTTTTATCAGGATTCCTGCTGGTTTCGTCCTGATAAAACCGCAACACGCTCCCTGCACTTTATACTTGCCCAGATTTCAACGTTTATAAAATAGCAGTCTGTTTTCTGGCAAGCAGCACCATACGGTCATCCAGTGTTTCTTCTGCTCCCTCCAAATAACCAATCTGCAGAATATAATCTCCCGCCTTCTGTGCAAAGGGGTTCTTTATCTGTTCCAAAAAGGACTGCACCCGCTGGCTCTGGGTTTTTGATGAATCTATCACAACCTCTCCTGCGTCTGACAATTCTTCTCTTCGCAGTTCCATAATCGGAATGTTCTTTAGTTCAAATAATTTTTCAAGCGTCACCTGCGCGTCACTCCCTTCTTACTTATTTTATTGGAGATACTGCTTGTTTTATGACTTCCCATAAGCACTGACCGCATTAAAACTTGGAGAAGTAAATTAAATCATAACAGCAGCAAAAAAGGAATCAGCAAACTGCCAATTCCATTTTTCTTTCTTCATGATATTATAGATAGTTTTCTTTTTCAGCCGTCTATTTCAGATTTCCCTAAAATATTATTTATACAGGTAAGGAAATAATTGAGCAGAGGCCGGTGAGCGCCAGCCTCTGCTCAGTTATGTTACACTATTCTTTTATTTGATAATTTTAACGCTGGACGCCTGCCCTTTTTTCTTTAACAATTTCTTATAAGCTTTCAGCTTACTCTTCTGCACTTTGATGGACGCCTTCTTGTTAATGCCCTTAAATGCTTTTGAACCAACTGATTTCAGCTTTGTACTCTTGATGCTTATCTTTTTCAGCTTCTTGCAGTTGTAGAATGCCTTAGAGCCAATCTTGGCGACGTTCTTCCCAATCGTCGCGCTTGCTGCCTTACTGCATCCTGAGAATGCGCTGCTGCCAATCGACGTGACAAGGAACTTCCTGCCTCCGATATCAACCTTGTCAGCCACCTTGATACTCTTGCTCTTCTTGCTCTTTACGCCGCTTAAGGCAACCGTACCCTTCCCATTCGTATCGGGATTCGTAATCTTATACTTGTAATTTCCGACGGTATAGCCTGCATTCTTCCTGACTGTAATCTTGAATGTCTCAAAGGTCTCTCCCGTATAATTTCCCTTTCCTTTGACCGTTACAGTCGCTGTTCCGATTTTGGTATTGTCCTTATAGCTTACCTCGTAATCCTCATTAGCCTTTAAACTTCTGTCCTCGCATGTTACAGTAAGAGATGGCTGTATCGCTCCACCCGTGTAGTACTGATCCTCAATTTTATTCACGACAGCCTTCGTGATACTAATACTAGTATTGGCTGGAGGCACAAGGCTCTTATATTTTTCCTCTGCGTCCGTCAATGCCTTATAGTTAGTCACAAGCTCCTTCTGACTGTCTGTCAGCCTATCATAAGCCTTCCTCGCATCCTCAATTTTCTTCTTGCTTGCATCGTTATAAAATACTTCGCCAATATCGTTGATCAGTGTTATCACATTCTCTACCGCCTGATCCACCGCCACATAATCTGTCTGATATCCAATTGCATACAGTGTGAACTTCTTCTCTTCATCTCCCTCTGCCATTTTCAATTCGATTCTGTGCATGGCAGATTCTTCCTCTTGCAAAGCAATGCATACTTTGCCGTTATTCCACCCTGAAGCGTTGTGGCAGCTCAATGTAGATTTTTTCTCACCATCTACATATAAATCGGCAGAACCATACGCATTTTCACTTGTTTCTTTATATACGAGCATAAATGTCTGGCAATTAACTTCAATCGTCAGCGGATCACCATTGCCATTTCCGGCATACATCCAGTTATTCGGAAACCACTTTTCTTCTTTCCCATTATACAAATACTGGTATGTCGGAACATTGTTGTCGCTGCCGCTGAATCCACCCGCGCTGATTGCGCTGATTGCTGGATCAGAGTCCGCCGTTGTTGTTGAATCAATCATCTTAATCCCTTCATAGGAAGAAGACGTCACAGCTTTGATGGAATCTATGTCTGTCGCGTTATCAGCCTCTGGCTCCTCTTTATCAATACGATCCATCAATCCAAGAATACAGTCTGCCATAAGTTTGTATCCATTTGCATTTGGATGAAGCGAATCATTATAAAACCATTCGTAAAAACCAGGTTCTTGATAAACATCCTTGATGGCGTCTGCCGTGCTGATCATTGGCAGATCATACGTCGTACCATATTTACGATAATTCATCTCTTCTACACGGTTAAGGTTGTTAAATACGGAAAATACCAGAACAACCGCTGAGCCGGATTTCAATGCCTGGCGAATCAGACCTTCGTATGCGCCGCCCTTGGTTTCACAGCCAGCATCATTTACCGCAAACTCTATAAACAAAATATCCGGGTAGCTGCTGCCTTCCGGCAGACGGTCTACCACATCACGCCTATAGCGGATGATGCCAATATCCGATGGGGTTCCGCTCATGCCTGCATTAATAAAATGAACATTTTCACCCTCGTTTACGCCATATTTTTTAGCAAAAGCAGTTGCAGAAACTTCTGCATAACACGCAGAATTCGGCTTGTAGCCGCCGCCCTCGGTGATGGAACCTCCAATATAAGCCAATGATACATCTTTTCCCTCGCGCGCTTTTTGAAGAGCAGCCTTTATGCGCGCATTGTTTCCAGTAGAAAAAACACTTTGTTTGACCATCTTATCGTAAAGTTCTTCCTCCGGCTTAAATTCATTGAAATCCGCTGGGATACCGGAAATCGACAAATCATCTACAAAGAAATCCGCCGTATCAGATGAGGAACACTGAAGATACAGCGCAATTTCATCGGCAGTTTCCGGAACTTCAAAGGAGCCCCTGAGTTCTGTCCACTCGCCGCTCGCACAACCTCTCCCATATCCAACTACTGAGCTATACTTCGTTTCACCACTGGCATCTTTATACTGTACTCCCATGTCACATGTCTGTTCCGAACCCGAATCTTGTTTTAAATAGACTTTGAAATCATATGTATTCCCAGATGTTACGAGCCGCGCAAGCGACAGCTGAATGCCATGCCATGATGCCGTACGGTTGCTGACTGACAAACTATTGTTGCCTACATCATGATGGACTGAGGTAGAGATTTCAAGTTTTACAGGTCCGCGCCCCATAATATTCTGGTACTGGCCATCCTCAAAACCATTTCTGTAAATTTCCTTTTTCTCATCCTCTGCCGCCTTCACCTGGAGTATCGTTTCGGAAGGCGCAATATTGACTGTTCCCGTAAACATAGACGTTATGACCATGGCAGATACAAGTCCATGGCAGAGGATTCTTTTTGCTTTTTTGATTTTCATATGCAATATCTTCCTTCTTCCGTTCTTTTTGCATTAATTATAGCTTGTTCCTATTAATCTTGTCAAGGTTAGCTGACATATTTTCCCAAGGACTTCCCACCAGAAGAATTCTAGACATTTTTCCATATAAAATTCAGAACAGCCGCCGTCAATGAATAACGTGTTATATCATTGCAGCAGACAATTTGCAAATTTAAAACTAAGTCCATCTAACGCCGATAACGACTGTTTATTTTACATTTTCTTCACAGCTCAATCAGCCAAAACCCTTGATATTTACTAGGTTCTTACTGACTTGACATTATAATAACACGCTCCCCAGA
Source organism: uncultured Lachnospiraceae bacterium (assembly GCA_910585395.1). Lineage (GTDB taxonomy): Bacteria > Bacillota > Clostridia > Lachnospirales > Lachnospiraceae > Petralouisia. The sequence goes on along the minus strand of CAJUCK010000035.1, from coordinate 14,589 downwards.
ATCAAGAACTGCCACAATCACTCCTTTTCCTGTCAAATTATAACGGGCATCCTGCAGTGGTGTAATGCAGGAGACCTGTTTCCCTTCTCGAACTGCAAAGTACATCCGTTTGGGCTTTTCCACATATTCGACTTCCACTGCGTCTGCCACCTGGTCCATTGCAGATTCGGGCACATTTAATATGGCATACTCATTACTTAGTTCCTCCACACGAATCTCTGGATTCTCCTGTGACAAACGCATAATATTTCCTGAGTACTTCACAATCAGCTCCCAGCGTTTGTTTTCTGGTTCATACCCAACTCCCAGATTCAATGATTTTTCCCTTTCCCGCTCTGTGGCATCTAATGCAAGGTTCAACAGATTTTCAAATTTTTCACTTTCCATTTTACTGAATCATTTCTTTTTTCTATATTATATATAGCGCCGCCATCGTATATTCTTGAGAGATTTTTCTACCGCTCTTTTCACAGTGAAAGACAGCGCTATATTTTTGAAACTATACCATCATCTGAAATTTCTATGCCGTCAGAAATGCTTTCCATATACTGATACAGCTCCTTTACTTTGTCACCGCTCATCTCCTGTGTCTTTGCACCAAAAGCTTCTGCTGGAATTAGCTGCAAAACTGGTTGATTATCTGGCGTTACCCGCACTTTCAGCAGTGCAGTAGACGGAATTTCCTGATTAAATATAAAATTCCCCAAACTGTATGCAATTGGTTTCCCATTATAATACTCTATGCCCTGCAGTACATGCGGATGGGCTCCAATTACCAGATCTGCACCTGCATCAATGTAATCCCTGGCAAGCTGCTTCTGATATTCTTCAGGAATCTCAGATTTTTCAACGCCCCAATGGACGTACACCGTAAGAAAGTCACAGCTCTTCTTTGTCTCCTTAATGGCTTTACACAAAAGCTTACTGTCATAAGTGCACAGCATTCCTGGCTGCTGATTCTCTACATTCCAATCTGTTACAGGAATTACTCTCGAAGCTGCCAGAAATCCATAACTGCGCTGTCCGGCTTCAATGATGCATGGCTCCATGGCTCGTTCCTGCTCGGCTCCAGCTCCCACATACGAAATCCCGGCTGCGTCCAAAGCTTCAAACGTGTCTGTCAAGGCCTCTGTTCCATAATCCAGCGCATGATTATTTGCAAGTGTCACGGTATCAATTCCCATCTCTGTCAAAATTGAAGTATAGAGTGGATCTACACGAAAGGTAAACTGCTTGTCCGGCGCCTTGGTTCCTTCCAGTGAAAAAGGAAATTCCTGATTTGCCATAGTGATATCTGCATTTCTCATTTCCGCCAAAAGCTGTTCTGAGATCACGCCGCCAATCCCTGCATTTTTATAATTTTCTTCCACATAAGGACTAATGTAAATATCCCCTGCAAATGCCATAACTATTTCTTCTGGCTGCTGAGAATCGTTTTCATTTTTTTCCTGAGTTCCACTCTTATCCCCTTGAGATTCCACTTCATCTGACTGGGATGTCTGCTCTGACACTGTATCTTTCTTCTCCTGGCTGCCCACAAAATTCTCTGACGCCTCTGTCTTCTCTGCTTCTGCTTTTTTGAATGCTTCTTCCTCCATAAGCTGCTCCCATGTCTTTATCTCTTGCCTGGAAGACTGCCCGCTGAATTTTGGATAATTTGCCCAAAAAAACAAGCTTAATCCGATTAAAAGCAAAGCAGACAGTGAAATCAATATTCCTCCCTTTCGTCTTTTCATTTATGTTCCTCCCTGTTTATTTAATAAAATTTTACTGCTCTCAGCAGCACCATTGGATAATCCATACTTAGTCATGCCTAATTATATCATTGATTTTTTCAGGGAGCAATGATATAATGTTGGAAGATATTGTGCACGTAAAATCAGTTATGGTTCATTTCATTATTCTTAGAACATTGAAGATACACAGTAACTGAAAATGTGCAACTTGTTAAGAAAAAGGAGGTTTTTTTGTGGCAACATGGCAGATTGTATTAATCGTAATTGCTGTCGTTCTGCTGGCAGCGGTCATTGCGCTTTACATACTTGGTAAAAGGGCTCAGAAGAAAAAAGAAGAGCAGGATGCACAGATTGCTGCCGCTGCACAGACTATATCCATGCTGATCATTGATAAAAAGCATATGAAACTAGTGGATGCAGGACTGCCTGCTGCTGTCTTAGAACAGACACCTAAATTAATGCGCCGTTCCAAAATGCCTATTGTAAAAGCAAAGGTAGGGCCCAAAATTATGACATTTATCTGTGAAGCAGCGATTTTTGACAGCATCCCAACCAAAAAAGAGGTAAAAGCAGTTGTCAGCGGTCTCTATATCACAAGCGTCAAAGGACTGCGGGGCGGAAATGAGCCTGCACCTCAGAAAAAATCTAAGTTCTGGGCAAAATTTGATGAAATAAAAAGAAAACGTCAAGGTAAATAGCAGCAAAGACTGTCATACTAATATACTCGCCGTTTATATTAGTGTGACAGTCTCTGTTTTATTCCATATAAAATATATCTGTTATTTTATATCTGCTTTCCAAAGCCCGTGCAGGCTACAGTATTCATATGCTGCCAACGGCTTATCTCCAGGCTTGAGAAGAAATTCTGCCTCTGGTTTATCTCCAGGCTTGAGCACTTTCAAATGTCCTCCCTGTTCTGTTTCCAGATAAATACACATTATATAGTGTTCCTCCAGCATTGGATGTTCCAGCTCTCCCACCTTTACCAGTATCTTGTCACTGTCTGTTACAACTGCAGGCACATGTTTCTCTCCTGAAGCATCTGTTGTATTAGCCTGCAGTTCTTGAAAAGTCTTTTCCCCAGAATGTTTTCCTGGTACAACTTCCATCGCTATGCTAAGACATTCACTGCACTTATAAAATTTCATGATATCTGCCTCCTTTTTAATATATACAGTCTTTATTTACATCTGTCCTTGAGAGTATGCCCAAAATCTTCCACAAATATCACAAAATTTAGCACAAAAAACTTCTTAGACCTTTTTAAACCAAATCTATCTAAATACAAAAATCATTTTTCAATTCAATTCCGCAA
>CAJUCK010000035.1:10812-11528 GCA_910585395.1 uncultured Lachnospiraceae bacterium | reverse complement strand
TGGTAACTCCTACATATATTTCTGATATTTTATACCATGTAGCATAGTCAACCACTCCTGTCTGGGGCAGTCCAAATACAGATTGGAATCTTTTCACTGCTTCCTGTGTTGCTGGACCGAAAGAACCATCTGCACTGATCCTGGGAATAGATGAATATACCTGGGCAATCCGATTCAACTGCTCCTGCATCTGCCGCACCTTGCTGCCGCTGGAACCAATCGTAAGATTTTCTCTGGGCCAGGACGCTGGAATACCAGAAATCTCTTCCGCTTCATTGATGTACATATCACTGCCATAATAATAACGCAGAATTTCAATGGCAGAGTAATTCTGATCCCCCAGATACTTGGAGCCCCATTGGCTCAGCCAGTTTGGACACGTTACACGCTGTCCATCACAATACTGCGTCAGTATAGGCTGTCGGACATTAGGTCTGGAAAGGAAATTGCCAAACATTTCATCTACCACCTGAGAAATGCTTCTGAAATAATTTCTCCCATATACCCATTTATGATCATATGCCGTCGATGATGTGATGGTAAAATCATAGCCTTTATTCCGATACCACTCCGTATACACCCGATTGAGCGTAAAAGACATAATAGCAAGAATATTAGCCCGGATAGTACTGTCTGGCCAGGTAGCATAAATTTCACTGGACGCCACATTTTTGATATAATCTTTAAAGCGTACCCAGTAATTCCGGGCGCTGGTG
>CAJUCK010000035.1:0-10794 GCA_910585395.1 uncultured Lachnospiraceae bacterium | reverse complement strand
ATGAACCACTACATACTCTGGAACCACCACTCTGCTCAATACGATTTCTCCACTCTCATCGACTGGCTTAATCTCTGCTTCTGCAATTTTAGGCGGGAAATTTCCAAACAGGGTATTGGCAGGAATTACAATATTTTTATTCTCTTCCGACACCTCCACAGGTTCCATCCTTACATTCTGTAGAGATAACTCACCTGAAAAAACGTCTACTCCCTCAATGCTCACCGGCCTGTAGCCTTCCGCTTCCACCTCAACTGTATATTCTGCGTAAGGCTGTGTTGTTTGTTCTGGTTCCATGCTGTATTCCAGCGGAGGAGCTGCCAGTGTCAGAACATCCGACTGCCCTTCTGCATTGGTGGAAATCTGCTCTAATGTATTTTCTGGATCCCCTGTGTAGGAAATCGTTACCTTAGCATTTTGCACTGGGATAAGCCCTACAGCAGAGGTTACCTGAATAAGCATTGTCCCATTATCTACATGATTCACCTGCATTCCCCGTAAATTCTTTTTCTGCATAAACACCTCTTAATTTCTACACTTATTGATAGTTTATGCCATAATCACAAAAATGTACTGAAATATAAAAAGAATCCTGTTGGACAGTATTCTCAGACAAGCTCATACCGACAGACAAGATTATCATTCATGCTGACATACCTCTGTTCCAATATCAGCTTTCGTGCACATAAAGTACCACTGATACAAACAGCCAGCACTGCTATGGCAAACACCACCATTCCGCTACGTTTCTTATTTCCATTAATATCTGCAAATTCATCACTTTTTTTCTTCATACTTCTCACTCTTTTCTTTCTTGATAAATGGATTCTATCATTAGTCTATAGAAAAATCTTTAATTTCATTCTACTACTTTCTTAAAAATTTATAAAAAAGAATTTATCATTACTCAAAACTTCCTGAGAGCATAATATAAAAAACATCATGCAGAGAATGTTTTCTTTGTCTCGTTTATCCCAAACATGATGTTTTTATAAATTTTTACACAATGAATCTTCTTCTAAAAGCTTTTCTCTATTTTACTTCTCTGGTCCATCCATATTTGTCTTCAATATCACCCCATTGAATTCCTGTCAGATAATCGTACAACTTCTGGGTAAGTTCTCCAATTTTAAAGTCATTTACAGTAACCACATCATCTCTGTACATAAATTCACCTACTGGAGAAATAACCGCTGCCGTTCCTGTTCCAAACGCCTCTTCCAGGCTTCCGTCATGTCCGGCTTTCATCAGGTCATCCACAGACAAATGCGTTTCATTTACTTTATATCCCCAGTCTTTTAGAATATGGATAATAGAATTCCGGGTAACACCAGGAAGCACCGTTCCTTCTGTGGGAGCTGTGTAAATCTCGCCATTAATTTTAAACATAATATTCATGGTTCCTACTTCTTCCACATATTTTCTGTGAACGCCGTCCAACCAGAGTACCTGGGTGCAGCCCTTCTCTTCTGCCCTTACCTGTCCTAAAATAGAAGCTGCATAGTTACCGCCGCATTTCGTATCTCCAGTTCCTCCCTTCACTGCACGCACCAATTCATCTTCCACCAGAATTTTCACTGGATTAATACCTTCAGGATAATATGCCCCTACGGGACAGCAGATTACCATAAACTTATAGGAAACTGCCATGTGAACGCCCAGCGCCGACTCTGTTGCAAACACAAACGGGCGAATATACAGGGAAGTTCCAGGCTCAGATGGAATCCAGTCCTTCTCTATTTTCACCAGCTCTTCCACTGCTTCCACAAACATATCCTCTGGAAATCCCGGCATACACAGTCTCGCATTCGAATTAATCATTCTTCTTGCATTCATTTCCGGACGGAACAGCAATATCTTGTCTTCCTTGGTACGATATGCTTTTAAGCCCTCAAACGTTTCCTGCGCATAATGCAGGGTCACACAGGAAGGACTGATTTCCACTGGCCCATAAGGCTCAATCCTGGCATCATGCCAGCCTACGCCTTTGTCCCAGTCCATCACGAACATATAATCCGTCATATATTTGCCAAATCCCAGATTGCTTTGATCCGGTTTCTCTTTTAATTCATCTCTTTTTATAAACTTGATATCCATAATCGCTCCTCCATCCTGTTCTTTCTCTATTGTTTTTATCAATTATTATACTTTTTTGAGAAGCTGTCAAGATTATTCTTAGGGCTTATACTCTTTATAACTTTTTTTCATAATCCAGTAGGCAAATTCCATAAAATGTTGTATACTTTATCTAAATATTCAGCAAAGGAGAATTATTATGCATCAATTTCAACCATACCCTACAGATTTGTTAGAACTTAATCCATTTACCAAAATATCTGAAGAATGGATGCTGATTGCTGCTGGCAATCAGGAAAAAGCCAACGCCATGACTGCAAGCTGGGGCGGCATGGGCGTTCTCTGGGGGAAAAATGTTGCTTTCATCTTTGTTCGGGAAAACAGATATACCAAAGAATTTATAGATAAAGAAACATACTTTTCCTGCAGCTTTTTTGACAAAAAATTCAAAAACGATCTGAAATATTTTGGAGTGGTATCTGGCAGACAGGAAGATAAATTTAAAGTTTCCGGCCTCAATGTTAACTTCAAAGACAACATTCCTTTTGTGGATGAGGGGAATTTCATCTGCCTCTGCCGTAAAATGGCTGCCATTCCCATTAACGAAGCACATTTTCTGGACCCGGAAATCAAAGAAAAATGGTATTCTGGCAAGGAAGAAGGAAATCTTCATACTCTATACGTAGGAGAAATCATAGAATTTCTGGCAAGATAGCCGTCTCTTTTGAAAATTTCAGGAGGCAGGCAGCTGCCTGCCCCCGCGTTCAGCTTTTTCTAAATTTTCTGACTGGCCCTCGTTCTTTCAATTCCACTCCAAACACCACATTCTCTGCCAGAACATCCTTATTTTTAATTAATATGCTCCATTAAACACTGACATACTGCATCTTCCTTTTTGATATCCTGGCGTATTGTGGTCAAAGGTTCATCCTGCCATGGATTACATAAATATATAATTTCTGGAGGTATAAAATGAGAAAAGAATTACGTGCGCGCACACATCCAAAAGCAAACCCCAAAAACATAGTTCAGGGAAATCATTACAGGATTTCCATCCTGACAGAAGGGCTTTTCCGCCTGGAATACGCAAAAAACAGTAAATTTGAGGATCATGCCACGCAGACGGTATGGAATCGGGATTTTCCAGAAACCTCCTTTAAACTTCTGGATAGACCAGATGAACTGGAAATCATTACCTCAAAAGCACATCTGATTTACAATAAAGAAGAATTCTCGCCCAACGGTTTATCTATTGAAGCAGTTGGCGATTACAGCGCATACGACAGTATCTGGCACTACGGTGAAAATTTTCAAAGCCTGAAAGGGACGGCAAGAACCCTGGACACGGCAGACGGACGCATTCCCCTGGAACATGGAATTATCGGAAGAAACGGCTTCTCTGTACTGGACGACAGTAAGTCTCTGATTCTTCTGGAAAACGGGTGGATCAGCCCTCGCAAATATGAAGCCACAGACATTTATTTCTGGGCATATGGACATGATTATCTCGGCGCTCTACGGGATTTTTTCCATTTATGCGGAAAAAGCCCTATGGTGCCAAGATATGCAATGGGAAACTGGTGGAGCCGTTATTACAAATATACGCAAGAGTCTTACAGAGCATTGATGGAACGTTTTGACGCAGAAAATATCCCCTTTTCTGTGGCAGTTTTGGACATGGACTGGCATTTGACAGACATCAATAAGAAATATGGCAGCGGCTGGACTGGATATACATGGAACAGGGATTTGTTTCCAGATCCAGAATCATTCCTGAAATGGCTTCATGAACATCATATGCGGGTAACACTGAATATTCATCCTGCTGGAGGCATACAGGCACATGAAGAAATGTATCCCCAAATGGCAGAAACTATGGGCGTAAATGCAGAAGCGGAACAGCCTGTTGTCTTCAACGCTGCAGATCCAGAATTTCTGGAAGCATGCTTCCAGCATATTTTTCATCCCCTGGAGAACCAGGGTGTTGATTTCTGGTGGCTGGACTGGCAGTCTGGAGGGGTTAGCAGGCTGGAAGGGTTAGACCCTCTGTGGGTATTGAACCACTTTCACTTTCTTGACAGCGGAAAAGATAATAAGCGTCCTATGACTTTTTCCAGATATGCCGGCCCTGGAAGCCACCGCTATCCTATCGGCTTTTCTGGAGATACCATTATCACCTGGGATTCCCTGGCTTTCCAGCCATATTTTACTGCCACTGCTTCTAACATTGGATATGGCATGTGGAGCCATGATATTGGGGGACACATGCAGGGAGAGCGAGATGATGAGATGGCTGGAAGGTGGCTGCAGTTTGGCGTATTTTCCCCAATTATGCGGCTTCACTCCAGTAACAGTGAATTTACTGGAAAAGAACCCTGGAACTACAAACCTGAAATCCAAAATATGATGAAAAAATTTCTGCGCCTCAGACATGAACTGATTCCTTATCTTTATACTATGATTCATCGGGCATACGAAGAAGATATCCCTCTGGTACTTCCAATGTACTACCATTATCCAGAATGCAGACAGGCATATGATGTTCCAAACCAATATGAGTTCGGCAGCCAGTTACTTGCTGCACCGATTACTGCTCCCCATATTTCCCGCCTCAACGTGGCAAAAGTAAAGGTATGGCTTCCAGAACATCTTTATTTTGATTTTTTTACCGGACGAAAATATCAGGGCGGAAGAATGACGACTATGTATCGGGACATCAATTCCATCCCTGTACTGGCAAAAGCCGGCGCAATTGTCCCTATGACCAGTGAACTTAAGAATACAGAGATAAATCCCTCTTCCCTCTGTATCCATGTTTTTGCCGGGGCAGACGGCAACTTTACCTTATACGAAGATGACAATCTCTCTTCTGAATACGTAAACGGAGTATGCGCCGCCACAGACATGAAGTTTTCCTGGGGAAAAGACGCCCAATTTATGATCAAACACGCAGAAGGCGCTCTGGAATTGATTCCCAAATTTCGGGACTACACTGTTATGTTCCACGGTCTTCTGCCCTGCAGCGCTGAAATATTCATAGATACCAGCAAAAAAGACGTCTATCTGAAATATGACGAAAAACTTCATATTCTTACCTGTAAAATCAAGGAAGTCTCTGTCTCTGACAATCTGAGTGTCCATTTATCTGACGTCAAACTTGCAGAAAACAATATCATTGACCAAGTATTTACATTTTTAAATCAGGCTGAAATTCCTTTTGCAGTAAAGGAAGACATATATCAGCTTTGTATGAATTGCCAGAATCCTATCGTCTTATTGTCAGAACTTCAATCTATGGAGCTGGACAGAGACCTGCAGGGTGCGCTTGTAGAAATTATTACAGCGTAACATAGAACAGATCTGCTGATTTAAAGCTTCTTAATCTCTATCTGGCACATTTCCATGGTAAGCAGCGCTGCCTTATGTGATTCAGGAGTAACTCCGGCACAGCAGCCTGCGTCCACCTGAATTGTATTTTCCGGCATAGCAGCCTTTAACAGCAAGGCATTGCTCACCACACAGATGTCAGTACAGAGCCCGATTATTTCTATCTCCAATGGTTCCTTCTTGTTTTCCTGGCGCAGAAGCTCCATCAATTCCAAAGAGCCAAAAGTAGGTTTGTCAATGATATGGGAAGGCTCCGCCTGGTTTTCAATTTCTGGATGCAGCCTCCATCCCTCTGTATTTTTGACACAGTGAACTACTGGAAGTTTCCTGCCCTCAGCAGTTTCCAGATAATTTTCCCCATGGGTATCTCTGGTTACATAGATATCTGATTTCTCATAAGTTTTCATCTTCTCAATCACTGGATTTACGATTGCCTGGGCTTCTGTTGTCCCCAAAGCGCCGTTAATAAAATCCTGCTGCATATCTACCACAATTAAAATTCTGCGCATTCCACACCTCCTTGGACGTAAATTCTATTTACGAAAATATTCTGACCTTCCTGCACAGGAAGTGCTGATGGATTCAATTGCCACCCCTCCGCCCCGCACAATTTCAACATGCTGAAATTTACTTTTCAAGAGGTCAATCAATTCATTATTCCGCCGCTCTGTCATCTTGCACTCCAGCAGAAGACTGTCCGTTCCAATGTCAGATACTTCCACTTGAAATACTTGTGCAATCTGAAAGAGTTCCGCCTTATCTGCCACAGTACATTCCCTGATTTTAGCAAATAAAATTTCCTTCATGTGAATTGGTTTGTCTGTGAAATCCATCACTTTAATGACTTCCACCATCCGGTTCAACTGCTTTTTAATCTGCTCAAAGGTGATATCGTCGCTGGTCACGCATATGGTCATCCTCGACACCGTTTCGTCCTCTGTGGTTCCCACAGTAAGGCTCTGCATATTATAAGATTTTCCAGAAAAAAGACCAGAAATCTTAGCCAGGACACCCACCTGGTTTTCCACATACAATGCAATCCATCTGTTCTTTGTCATGACTCCTGTCCCCTTTCCTTATTTTAAAATCATCTCTGTCATCGGATTTCCACCCTTTACCATAGGAAGCACAATTTCCTCTGTGGCAATTAAAAATTCAATCAGTACAGGAGTACTGCACTGTTTTGCCTGTTCCAGGGCAGAGGCAATCTCTTCCTCTTTCGTAACACGAATGCCGCAGGCTCCATAGCTCTCAGCAAGCTTTACAAAATCAGGCTCATAAGGAGGACAGGCTGCATTCGGCCCCTTGCAGTCCCCAGGACATCCTTTTTTCCTCCGAAGACAGGTAGCTTCATAACGTTTTCCATAAAAAAGCTGCTGCATCTGGCGTACCATGCCCAGATAATAATTATTAAAAATGCACACGATGACATTGGCATTCTGGGACATTGCTGTGGCAAGCTCCTGGATATTCATCTGCATGCCGCCGTCACCGCTGATACAGACAACAGGCTTATCTGGACATCCGATTTTCGCTCCGACTGCCGCTGGAAAGCCAAAACCCATGGTTCCCAGCCCCCCAGAAGTAATAAACTGTTTGTTCTTATTCAGCTCTATGTACTGGGTAGCCCACATCTGATGCTGGCCCACATCTGTGACAATGATCCCATCCTGAAACTGTCTGTTGATCTCTTCTAAAATCATCTGCGGCGTCATTCCACGATCCCTGCGCATTTCCAGAGGATTTATCTGATTCCATTCTTGAATCTGCTTCCTCCATTCCTCTGTTTCCTGAGGTTCCGCCCACTCTAACAGCTTCTCCAGTGCAAGATTGGCATCAGCCACAATTGGCACATCTACCACTACATTTCTGGAAATAGAAGCGGTGTCAACATCCACATGCACAATCTGTGCTTTCGGAGCAAATTCATTGAGATCCCCGGTAATTCTGTCATTAAATCTGGTTCCAATGGAAAACAGCACATCGCATTCACCTACCGCCATATTTGCTGCATACCGGCCATGCATACCACTGTTTCCGACATAGTATGGATGATCTGTGGGAACGGCTCCTTTTCCCATCACTGTGGTAACCACAGGCACTCTTGTTTTCTCCACTAATTCCAGCATTTTGTCATTTGCCCTGGCAATATGAATGCCTCCGCCAATTAAAAATAACGGCTTCTTTGCCGACTTTAGCAGCTTATATCCCTTTTTCAGCTGCCCAATATGAACACTTTCATTGGGCTTGTACCCTCGGATAGACACGTGTTCTGGATATTCCCCAGGTCCCATTGCCGTCTGAATATCTTTGGGCAGGTCAATCAGAACTGGACCAGGCCTTCCAGTATTTGCAATATGAAACGCCATTTTCAATATTTTGCCCAGATCTTTCCGGTCGCGGACTGTCACGCCATATTTTGTGATACTTCTGGTCATACCCACAATATCCACTTCCTGAAATGCATCATTTCCAATCAGGTTTAACGGCACCTGCCCAGTTATGCACACGAGGGGAATACTGTCATAATGGGCATCTGCCAGTCCTGTAATAATATTGGTTGCTCCTGGACCGCTGGTTACAATACACACCCCAGTCCTTCCGTGGCACGGGCATATCCTTCTGCTTCATGGATCAATCCCTGTTCATGGCGGGGCAGAACCAGTTCAATCTCTTCATGCTTATATAATTCATCCATTATATCGGTTACCATTCCGCCTGGATAACCAAAAACTGTATCCACCCCCTCTTCAAGAAGCGCTTTTACAAAGAGTTTTCTTCCTGTTATATCCATTGCCATCTCTATCACCTCTATAAAATGTTTTCCTGTAATTGTAACAGATAAATACCGATTGTGGAAGACCCTTTTTTCAGATATATCCCACTGTTTTCAGCAGAAAAATCCACCCCGTCAAAGTGAAAGACGCAAGGAGTGTGGTCATGACAACAATGCTGGCTGTCAAAGTCCCATCATTCTTCATATTTTTTGCCATAATATAACAGCTGGGTGTAGTGGGGCTTGCCAGCATAATCAAAATTCCGATCATCTTCTCCCCGGTAAATCCCATTGCCGCCGCCACTGGTATCAACAGAGCCGGCTGCGCCACCAGCTTGATGAAAGCAGCCGCAAAACTTGGCTTAATCTTTGCAAGGGCTTTCCTGCCCTCATACCCAGCACCCAGAGATATCAAAGCCAGAGGCGTTGCCATCTGTGCAATATTGGCGATCGTCTTATCCGCCGCTGCCGGAAAATCAATTTCAAACAGCGATACTAATAACCCCAGGAAAATGCTGATGATAATTGGGTTTTTCAGAATATTCAGAAATGCCTTGCGGATTTTACCGGAATGATCTGTATTTTTTTCTGCCTTTCCTTCAAACGTAAGCACAATGACAGAATAGATATTATAAAGCGGAACTGCCCCGATGATCATCAGAGGTCCCATTGCTGACTGTCCATATAAATTCTGGATAAATGCCAGTCCCATTACAGCAGCGCTGCTGCGAAACGATGCCTGCACAAAAGCTCCCGTCATATAGCTGTCTTTCAAAAAAAGCTTTGTCCCTCCCCAGATTACCCAGAAGCAGACAGAACTTGCTGCCGCACAAAACAGCACATAGTTCAGATCAAACACTGCTCTGATATCCACAGAAGAAATATCCCGAAACAGCAGAACAGGCAGCGTCACATTAAAATTAAATTTATTGGCCACTGTGACAAAATTATCATTGAGCATTCCTGCCTGTCTCAGTCCCCATCCCAGCGCCATCACCAGGAAAATAGGAATTGTCACATTGAGACTGAATATAAAGTTTTCCATCTTATATGCGCTTCCTCTCATATTTGTGGAAACAATATTCCAAATCAAAATATGTCTGTTCTTCACTCACCTCTGCCAACTGCCATTGTTCCATCTTATCCAGATCTGGAAACCAGGCGTCTGCCTGATATTCGTACTCAATTTTTGTGATGAGCGCTGTATCGCACCAGTCTAAAAGCTGCCGGTAAATACTCTCACCGCCAATAATATAGATCTTTTCACTGCGGTATTTTTTAAGCTCCTGCGAAAGCTCTTCCAGACTGTGGACGCATAAAGCCCCCTTTACCTGATATCCCCTGTCCTTGGTCAGCACAATATTAGTACGGTTTTTTAAAGGTTGTCCGCCTGGAAAACTCTCCAGTGTTTTTCTTCCCATCACTACCACATTTCCAGTGGTAATCTGCCGGAAACGTTTCATATCATCGGGAATCCGCACCAGCAACGCATTATTCAGTCCGATTCCCCAGTTTTGGTCCACTGCTGCAATTAAATTCATATCTGCCTCCTAATCTTTATACCGCCACGGGAATGTCCCGAATCTGCGGTCCTGTCACATAATTTTCCAGCTTCACATCATCCTTGGTAAACTGGTAGAAGTCCTTAATTTCTGGATTCAGCCAGAATACAGGCGCCTCATAAGTTTCTCGCTGAATCAGTTCTCGCACCAAAGGAATATGACGGTCATAAATATGTGCATCTGCAATTACATGCACCAGTTCTCCCACTTCCATACCGCATACCTGTGCCAGCATATGCATCAAAACTGCATACTGGCAAACATTCCAGTTATTTGCCGTGAGGATGTCCTGGGAACGCTGGTTCAAAATCGCGTTGAGAATTAATTTTTCCTCTCCTGGCTTCTGCGTCACATTAAACGTCATACTGTAGGCACAGGGGTAAAGATTCATTTCACTTAAATCTTCATGCACATACAGATTGGTCATAATCCGCCTGCTGAAAGGATTGTGTTTCAAATCATAAATCACCCGGTCTACCTGGTCCATTCTGCCTTCTTTATATTGATGTTTGACCCCCATCTGGTAGCCATATGCTTTGCCGATAGAACCTGTCTCGTCTGCCCACTCATCCCAGATATGGCTCCCTAATTCATGTACATTGTTGGATTTCTTCTGCCAGATCCAGAGCAGTTCATCCGTACAGCTTTTAATGGCGGTTCTGCGCAGTGTAACTGCTGGAAATTCCTCCGCCAGATGATAGCGGTTCACCACGCCGAATTTCTTGATCGTGTAAGCGCTTGTTCCATCCTCCCAGTGGGGACGCACCTTCTCTCCTTCTGTACTGACGCCATTTTCCAGAATATCCTGGCACATATCTATAAAAATAGTATCTGCTAAACTCATCATTTCCTCCCTGGTGTCATATAATTGTTTTCTGGCGTTATTTTAGCATACTCTCCAAAACCTTACAATGAATGTTTTAAAAACTTTCTGCATTATCCCTTTACATCTCTTCCAAACATACTATTTTTTTATTTTTTATAAAAAATTCA
>CAJUCK010000034.1:25069-26871 GCA_910585395.1 uncultured Lachnospiraceae bacterium | reverse complement strand
TAGGGCTTACCCCATCTTTCGGATAAAATACAATAATTTTTGTCCCTTCAACTCCTGCAAACCCTGCAAGAGCCGCTTTTCCGGTATCTCCAGAAGTCGCTGTTAAAATTACGATATCATTTTTCACCTGATTCTTTCTTGCTGCCGTAATCAAAAGATGTGGAAGAATAGACAATGCCATATCCTTAAATGCTATAGTGGCCCCATGGAATAACTCTAGGTAATAAGCTCCATGCGCTTTTACCAAAGGTGCAATTTCACCAGTGTCAAACTTCTCATCATAAGCATTCCTGATACAATTTTTCAGTTCTTCTTCCGTATAATCTGTAAGAAACAGTCTCATTACCTCATAAGCTGTCTCCTGATAAGACAGATCTTTCAGTCTGTCCACGGGAACGTCCAGAGCCGGAATTTTCTCCGGCACAAACAGACCGCCATTCTCTGCCGGACCTCTCAGTACTGCCTGAGAAGCTGTAACTTTTTCATCTGCATTTCTTGTACTTACATATAACATCATCAATTCCATCCTTTGCTTCTATCATTATTTCACTTAAACAGGGTGCCCTTTTTGGGACACCCCTCATTATAAAAGTTTTCTATTTTCCTGTCAACAAGCACCCTGCATAAAATTCTCAGGGAAGTGTATAAAATTCATGACCGCCATGCTGAAACAGCCATTTTAGGTTTCGGTCAAACCATGCCATATCATACGGATTAGCTTTTCGTCTGGCTGAAAAGAAAAGAGCTCCCTCAGAAAAATCCTTTTCATGCAGTGCCTGCTCCACTGCCGCGATTGTCTCTGGCATTATAGTGACTGAAAAATATCTTCCATCAACAGTAGGAGAGAACTGGGGGCTGCCGCCGCTGCGCTCAAAAATCACATCGTACACAGTCGATGCAAACTTATCGCAAAGCACTCGATTCAAAATCACCTCCGCCACCAGCACCTTTCCATGTTCATCCTCTCCCCCTGCTTCTGCCTGCACAATCCGGCACAAAGCCTCATAATCTTCTTCTGTGACAACAATTTCCCCATAAGGATTTAAAGGTTCTTTTTGCAATTCACAGCTTGAAGTCTCAATACTCGCACATACAGCTGTCACTTCTCTCTTGGAAATTTCCACCTGAATTTTATCTCTTACCTGATTCTGTTCTTCATCCAGAATACTCTGGCATGCCATTGCAAAACTTCCCTCTGACGGCAAGAGCTCTTTGCTATGATCTGGCTGTAACTCTTCTTCCCCATCCTGTACAATTTTATTTTTTGCGGAAGCTTGATTTTTCCCTGCACCATGGAAATTCTGGTCTTTCAGCAAAATCATCGCAAACACCGTAAATCCATATACAAGGATTGCACAGCTTCTGTATAATTTCTTTGATATGCTCTTTATAGAAAAATACGCGTTCCTAAACAGATTTTGAATTGTCAACATAGTCATTCCTCTTTTCCCTTTAAGATTTCACGTCTGACTGATGTAATCTTTCCCATTATTTACCATTATATTCTAACAAATTGTAAAACTTGCGTTTCCCAATTATTGTGATATACTTATTTTGTAGATTTCCCCCGAAAAAATACATGAGACGACCACGAAAGGAGGAGCTTATGCTGCCAGGTGTCTATCTTGCCCATAAAAAAGACGGAACTGCCTACTACCGTTCCAGTATAACTTTTCAGAATAAACATATATCTCTGGGCAGCTATAACACGGAACAAAAGGCCAATCAGGCATATCAGGATGCTGCATGTCTGCTCTTTGATTCCTCCACAGTCTTTGATGACGTTTTTTCACTATCCACTA
>CAJUCK010000034.1:23551-25059 GCA_910585395.1 uncultured Lachnospiraceae bacterium | reverse complement strand
GATTTCTTTGCTGAATTTTCGGGATAACCATATTTATTTTAAAAATCCTATTTATCTGCGGAATAATTATTTTGTGTATTATCTTTCCCAAACTGAAGAATTAAAATTTGATATTGATGACCTTTTTTATTACTCCAGCCATAAAATCATGCGCCGCCAAGGACATCTTTTTGTAAATGATTATGGGATGCAGGTCAGCATCTTGTCCAGATACGGAATAAAAAATCATGCTGTAGCTGGACGTGATTACTATTTTGCCAACGAAGATCCTCTTGATCTGCGTTATTCCAATATCATCGTCATCAATCGCTATTATGGCGTCACCAAAACCAGCACGCTTGGCTCTGATATCTATAAAGTTCAAATTCACATCAATGGAAATTATACGGTAGGAACCTACCATAGAGAAGAAAAAGCGGCGATTGCTTACAATAAAGCTGTTGATCTCGCCAAAAAGTACGGCGTCCACAAAAATTTCCAGACTAATTATCTGGAAGGATATTCGCCCAGAGAATATGCTGATATTTACAGTCAAGTGAAACTCTCAAGAAAATATCTCCACTATCTGGAAACCATAGGGAAAAAACCAGGGATGGCTCAAACATGACTATATTGAGCCGTCCCTTTGCTGTTTACTGTTTGTGGTTAATATAATTAATTAAGCCTTCAGATTCAATAATCTTCTGCATAAATTCTGGAAATGCCTGCCCCTGAAAAGTTGTTCCTTTTGTTTTGTTGGTGATAATTCCACTGTCAAAATCCACTTCTACCTGGTCTCCTGCCTCAATACCATTCGCTGCTTCTGGACATTCAATAATTGGAAGACCGATATTAATAGCATTTCGATAGAAAATTCTCGCAAAAGTTTCAGCAATTACACAGCTCACTCCTGCTGCTTTGATTGCAATAGGCGCATGTTCTCTTGAAGAACCGCAGCCAAAATTCTTATCTGCCACAATCATATCTCCTGATTTTACTTGATTAACAAACTCTTTATCAATATCTTCCATGCAATGTAAAGCTAATTCTTTTGGATCAGAAGAATTCAAATATCTTGCTGGAATGATTACATCTGTATCCACATTATCTCCATATTTAAATACTGTTCCACTGGCTTTCATATTCTTCCTCCTATTCCTCTGGTGCTGAAATTTTACCCGCAACAGCACTTGCTGCTGCCACTGCCGGACTTGCAAGGTATACCTCTGATTCCACATGACCCATACGCCCTACAAAATTGCGATTGGTGGTGGAGACACATCTTTCTCCTTCTGCCAGAATCCCCATATAACCACCCAGACAGGGTCCACAGGTAGGCGTACTTACAATAGCTCCCGCTTCGATAAAAATACGAAGCAGCCCCTCTTCCATAGCCTCTAAATAAATCCTCTGTGTTGCTGGAATTACAATACAGCGGATTCCTTTTGCCACTTTTTTTCCTTTCAGTACTTTTGCTGCAATCCGCAGATCGTCTAAACGGCCATTCGTACAAGAACCTATCACCACCT
>CAJUCK010000034.1:20234-23501 GCA_910585395.1 uncultured Lachnospiraceae bacterium | reverse complement strand
GCTTCCTCAACAGTCTTGGTATTTTCTGGAAGATGTGGAAATGCGACTGTAGGTTTTAACGCACTTAAATCAATTGTATATTCCTCATCATATTCTGCATCATCATCAGCTTCATAAATTTTATATTCTCTTGTTGAATGTTCTTTCATATAGGAAACAGCTGTATCATCTACTGGAAAAATTCCATTTTTCCCTCCTGCTTCAATCGCCATATTTGCTATTGTAAATCTATCGTCCATAGAAAGATTAGAAATCCCCTCACCTGTAAATTCCATTGACTTATACAGAGCTCCATCCACACCAATCATTCCAATAATATGCAGGATTACGTCTTTTCCACTGACCCATTTGGAGGGCTTGCCTATAAGATTAAATTTAATAGCAGAAGGCACTTTAAACCATGCCTTTCCTGTCGCCATGCCTGCCGCCATGTCTGTACTGCCCACACCAGTGGAAAAAGCCCCCAGAGCTCCATAAGTACAAGTATGTGAATCTGCGCCAATTATTACATCTCCTGCTACTGTCAGTCCTTTCTCTGGCAGCAATGCATGTTCAATGCCCATCTCTCCCACATCAAAGTAATTAGTGATATCGTGTTTACACGCAAATTCACGAACACATTTGCAATGCTGTGCTGATTTAATATCTTTATTGGGAGCAAAATGATCCATCACCAAGGCAATTTTATCTTTATGAAAAATTCCTTCTGTTGTAAATTTGTCCATTTCATGAATGGCTACTGGCGAAGTAATGTCATTTCCCAAAACCAGATCCAGTTCTGCCTCTATCAACTGTCCTGCTTTTACCTCAGAAAGTCCTGCTGCAGCAGCCAGAATCTTCTGCGTCATTGTCATTCCCATATATTAGTCCTCCTATATTTTTGATACTTGACAATCATAAATAAAACTCAAGTCCCTTTCTGCTTGCTATTTTAACATATCACATAGTATAATAGAAATACATATTAAATATAATTATTATAATTTACAGTTATGGAGAAAACTATATGAATCAAAACCTTTCCTCTTATCGTATCTTTTATGCTGTTGCCAATACTGGTAATATATCCAAAACGGCAAAAGAACTGTACATCAGTCAGCCTGCAATCAGTAAATCTATTCAGAAACTTGAAGAAAATCTGGGGGTAAAGCTTTTTGCACGCAGCTCCCGGGGTGTAACGCTTACCCCGGAAGGGGAACTTCTATATACACATGTAAAATCCGCTTTTGAAACCCTTGCAATTGGAGAAGACAAGCTGCGACGCTCAGTCGCTCTTGGTATGGGCAACCTGTCTATCGGTGCCAGTTCCACCCTGTGTAAATATATCTTACTTCCCTATTTAAAAGATTTTATCAAACAATACCCGCACATCAACATCTCCATTTCCTGTCATTCTACCAACCATACGTTAAAACTTTTAGAAGACAGAAAACTGGATATCGGATTGATTGGAAAACCAGAAAATCACAAAAATATTAACTTTTATTCTCTCAAGGAAATTAAAGACATTTTTGTCACAACCCGCAGCTACCTCCATAACCTGAGAGTCCGCGGAGTTAATCACAGACATATACTGCAGAACTCAACCCTTTTGCTGCTAGATCGTGAAAATATGACCCGACAATATATTGACAGATATTTTCAAGAAAACCATATTTTTCTTGCGGATATTATTGAAGTCTCCAATATGGACCTTCTAATTGAAATGGCAAAAATCAGTCTAGGCGCAGGCTGTGTAATTCAGGATTTTGTTCAGACCGAGTTAAAAACTGGCACCTTTGTTGAAATTCCTCTTGAAATTCCTATTCAAAAACGCGAAATTGGGTTTGCATATAATAGAAATGTAAAAATTTCTAAACCTTTGGAACAATTTATTCAATTTTATAAGGAAAACAAACAATAAAATTATTTACTAAAATATTATCCTAAATCAGTTTCACATTATGGTATTTTTTAGATACAGGTGATTTCCTGTTAAGATTTGAATTATTTTTGTCAATAGATTTTATAAACAATTCTTTAATTTAAGACTATGATCAGATACTACACTTTTCAATACATCAACGTCTGTTTGAAGCTGTTCTATTTGAACAATACCGTCCTTGTAACGAACAAACGTAGATGTATAACATGCCTCAATATTCTGCAGCCGCGGTATTACTTCATTTTCATCCTGCAGTTTCATGTAATGTACTTTTTTTGTCAACTCACATAAATCTTCTTCCAGATTTCTTGTCTGACGGCTTAATTCTTGCATTCCTTCTTCCAGATTTCCTGTCCGCTGGCTTAATTCTTGCATTCCTTCTTCCAGATTTCCTGTCTGACGGCTTAATTCTTGCATTCCTTCTTCCAGATTTCCTGTCCGCTGACTTAATTCTTGCATTCCTTCTTCCAAATAATCTACTCGACTTTCCAAATGCTCCATCCGTTCTTCCAGACAGTCCATTCGCTCTTCTAAGCAGTTCATTCGTTCTTCCAGACAGTCCATTCGCTCTTCTAAACAGTTCATTCGTTCTTCCAGACGATCCATTCGCTCTTCTAAGCTCTTTACATGATGCTTTATTTCCTTAATATCTTCTCTGATGGAATACAACTTATCGTCTATCATAACAGAAAATGATGATAGCAGCTCTGTAAATAATTCCTGATTTGTCATGGCATTTTCTCCCTTCTTTAAATTTCCATTTACTATAACATGATTCTCTAATATCGTCTATGCACAAATATGTAGAAAATTTCTTCTTTATATTCTATAAAACTCCCAAACCCCGCATTATATCAGCATTTCAAATGTCAAAAACCCCCAGACAGATTGATTTTCTGTCTGAGGGCAGCATTTGTATAAAATTAATTATTAATCAACTTGTCATCTTCATTATTCCAGCTATAGAGCTTACGAATCTCTTTTCCCACTTCCTCTGCTGGATGTTCTGCTGCAAGCTTTCTCATTGCCTTAAAATGAACCTGACGACCTGCTGGAGACATATCTACTAAGAAATCTTTTGCAAAAGTACCGTCCTGAATATCAGACAATATCTTCTTCATTGCCTTCTTTGTATCCTCAGTAATAATTTTAGGTCCTGTGATATAATCACCATACTCAGCAGTATTTGAGATAGAATATCTCATTCCCTCAAATCCAGACTGATAAATTAAGTCTACAATAAGCTTCATCTCATGGATACACTCAAAATATGCATTTCTTGCATCATACCCAGCTTCTACTAACGTCTCAAAACCTGCCTGCATCAAAGCACAAACTCCGCC
>CAJUCK010000034.1:18444-20205 GCA_910585395.1 uncultured Lachnospiraceae bacterium | reverse complement strand
AACAAGACATGGAACACCCTTGCCAGCCTGATACTCGCTTCTTACAGTATGACCTGGTCCTTTGGGCGCAATCATAGTAACATCTACATTTTTTGGAGGTACAATTGCACCAAAATGAATGTTAAACCCATGTGCAAACATCAACATATTTCCTTCTTCCAAATTCGGTTCGATATCTCTCTTATACATGTCTGCCTGAAGCTCATCATTGATAAGAATCATAATGATATCAGCCTTTTTTGCAGCTTCATCAGCTGTAAACACCTCAAATCCCTGTGTCTCAGCCTTAGCCCAGGATTTGCTTCCCTGATACAGACCAATAATCACATGACATCCAGAATCCTTTAAATTTAATGCATGAGCATGTCCCTGACTTCCATAGCCAATAATTGCAATTGTTTTTCCTTCTAATAATGAAAGATTACAATCTTCCTGATAAAAAATTTTTGCCATTTCCTTTATCCTCCTAATAAATTTATGATTTCTCAGACAATTTTACAAAAATTATCAGAGTAATGGAAAAATGCCAAACATTTTCCCATAATACATCCAAACATTCTGTAATCACTTTTTTTCTATGTAAAAGTAATTACTCAATCAAACATTTTTACATCCGACGATCCTCTGGTCAGTCCAGTAATACCTGTTCTCGCAAGCTCCAGAATCTCATATCCTTCCAGCAGTTCTAAAAATGCGTCCAGCTTGTTCTGGCTGCCAATCAATTCAATCATCATAGAATCATTTGTCACATCCACAATCTTAGTTTTAAAAATCTCGGCAAGAGATATCACTGCCTGACGTTCCGTATTCTTTACCCTGATCTTAATAAGAATCAATTCTCTGCACACAGAACTGCCGTATTCCAGTTTCTTAATGTCAACTACATCTTCCAGCTTTGCAAGCTGTTTCTCAATCTGCTCCAAAATTAGTTCATCACCGCTTGAAACAATCGTAATCCTGGTAAATCTCGGATCCGCCGTCACTCCCGCTGATATACTGTCAATATTATACCCTCTCCGGCTGAACAGACCGGACACATGACTGAGCACATTCGGAGTATTTTCAACCAAAATTGATAATGCCTGTCTCTCCATGCTTAAAACCTGCCTTTTCTACTCGCCATCTTCCCCAGTATGCTATGTACCAGGGTATGTACCCGCGATTACTACTTAGTTTAGCACATTACCTCGGTTTGTCAATAGTTTCTAACTCTTTGAATTCCTCCATTTTGTATTTGCTTATAATATAATGCCAAAATTCCCTTCCATCAATGAGAGGACAGAAGGACACCTTCCTGCCAGCAGGCATTACGCATAATAACATAATAATTAGAGGAACTGTTACGGAGAATTCCAGACCTCATCAATACCATCTGCTTTCCACTGATTATTATCTTCCTGATATTCATCAACAGCAAGATATTGAAAACTACTGGCTGTTTTTAATGCATCATAAACATACCTCAATGGTATTCTGCTCCGATTATTTTCTGGGCTTCCCGGTTCTGCCAGAAATACGGTATCATCTTCTTTTTGATACATCCAAATATTCACATAGTGACCTGGAGTATCCTTCCAGTAAGAATCGTCTTCTTTACTCGAAACCAGAACAACTGCAGACTTCATTACTTCCATCTGCTTCTGAAATTCTTCATAGGATGCTGGTTTATGAAACAAATAAGAAGAAACACCACAGAAGCGAAGCACCTCTTGCATATGCTTCCAGCCAATGGCTCCTGACTCCCAGTTGGGAGCATAATTC
>CAJUCK010000034.1:15950-18434 GCA_910585395.1 uncultured Lachnospiraceae bacterium | reverse complement strand
GAAACCTCATAGGGAGATAATGTATTATAAATATTCGCCATGCAGCACAATCCACAGCCAAAGCCTCCAAAAGAATTACCCTCTACACCAAAAGCGCACCATTCCCCAGACCAGGCAATACCTTCTTCCCAGGATCGCGGCCCTTGAAGAAATGAATAAACCTCGTTCTCCTGAATATTAAAAGCTTCGATCAATGTTTCTTTATCCTGGCTGGATAACAGATCATCCAAATATCCATCTGAACCAAGATATACATTATCTGTCTGCTGTTTTTCTTCCACCTGTATTTCAATTTTCTCACTCTGAACCTCAACAGCATCTACCCTGACAGTTTCACTCCATTCAACCATATGCAGCAGCAGCAACAAAAACATTATATTCCAGCATGCAGACAGACTTTTCTTCATTTCGTGTATTCCTTTCTGGTTCTGCAGTTCAAAACATTTCCCACTTATTTTACTCTCCCTGGAATGCAATGTCAATACAGGCAATTTTCACGACCTCTGCCAGAAAATACTTGACTTTTTCGACAAAAAGGCTTATTGTATTATTTATATAGTACAATAATACATGAAGGAAATGAGGTGATTTGATGCCATGGAATTTAGATTCCGACCGGCCAATCTTTATTCAGATTATCGAAAAAATACAGATGGACATTATTTCTGGTCTCTACCATCCAGGAGATAAGCTGCCCTCAGTCCGGGATCTTGCACAGAGAGCGTCTGTAAATCCCAATACCATGCAGAAGGCGCTTTCTGAATTAGAACGGACCGGGCTTGTCTATTCCCAAAGAACTAGTGGACGATTTATTACGGAGGATACCGCCATGATTGATAACTTAAAATCAGAACTTGCAAAAGAACTCATAACACAATTTTTAGATAGTATGGAAAAACTTGGGATTGAAAAGGAAGAAGCAATATCTCTTATCTCTAAAATCAGCAAAGGAGACAGTCATGATACTGATAGAATGTAAAGAACTCACAAAAAATTATGGAACTCACACTGCCCTTTCCAACATAAATCTCCAGATTGAAAGCGGCCATATTATCGGACTTCTTGGACCAAATGGAAGTGGTAAAACCACAATGATTAAGCTCATTGCTGGATTGTTATCCCCAAGCTCTGGCACAATCAATATAAATGGCCAGCCAGTAGGACCTGAGAGCAAAAGCCAAATTTCATATCTTCCTGACCATTCTTATCTAAATGGTTCCATGCGGGTACGTGATATAATGGATTTTTTTGATGACTTTTATGAGGATTTTGACCGTATGAGAGCCTACGATATGCTTGCAAAACTTCAGATCAATCCTAATCAAAAACTGAAAACATTGTCCAAAGGAACTCAAGAAAAAGTTCAGCTGATTCTGGTTATGAGCCGACGTGCGGAATTATATATCCTGGATGAGCCCATCGCCGGGGTAGATCCTGCTGCCAGAGACTATATCTTAGATACGATTCTGTCCAACTATGACGAAACTGCATCTATCCTGATTTCTACTCACCTTATTGCTGATATTGAAAATATACTGGATGAAGTAATTTTTATTCAAAATGGCACGATATATACACACACTGAAGTAGACGATCTCCGCCAGACACAAAATAAATCCATTGACACAATATTCCGGGAGGTATTTAAATGTTAAGAAAATTAATAAAACATGAATGGAAATCTGTCACTAAGATCCTTCTTCCACTAAATCTTGGCATTGTCCTGCTGACAATCATTGGATGTATTATACTCAGCACCAATATATTTGACGATGACAAAGCTCTGCCTTTGGCACTGCTTCTGTTTCTCTTCTATACGCTTTCTATTACGGTTTTTACTGGTATTACACTGATATATATCTATGTACATTTCTATAAAAATCTGTTTACTGCAGAGGGCTATCTCTTTCACACTCTTCCAGTCACCAGAACCCAGTTGTTCCACTCTAAGCTGATTGTCGGAAGTTTCTGGTGCTCCATAAACAGTCTGCTCACTGTAATGTCTGCTGCTGCACTGGGATTTGCTGCTGGATTCCACATCGTCACTGATGAAAAAATGAGCAGCCTGCAGAGCCTGTTTCTGGATGGATCTTTTTCAGAAGCAGCAGACAAAACTGCCGCAAGTTTTAATTTTACCAATATTTTCGGCTATCCTCCATTTATATTTATCCTTCTGCTGATACTCATGCTTTTGACAAGCTGTATCTCCGCAGTACTTATGGGATATTTAAGCATTCTTCTTGGACAATTAGTGGAAAAATATCGTCTGGCGGCCTCCATTGGATTTTATATGGTTATTTACATGATCACCCAGACCCTTACTTCAATTGTCATAATAACCCCAAATATTCATTATTTTATAAACAGCGGCGAGGAAATATCTGACTATTTTATAAGAGATTTGTTCTGTTCCATGTTCCCCATCTCAATTATCTCTCAAATCATATTGATTTTGATCTTCTATGCGGTCTCGCTTCTCCTGAT
>CAJUCK010000034.1:0-15940 GCA_910585395.1 uncultured Lachnospiraceae bacterium | reverse complement strand
CGCCGCAATATAAATCTGGAATAACAATTTTTACATGCTATGCGGTCTGGCGCAAGAAAAAATTTGCATCAGACCGCATGGTAATTGAAATCCTCTTTGTCTATAATCTTAATTGAGAGGGGAGATGCAATACTCTTTTTATATTCCATAACTTCTGGCATATATTCTAACTTGCTCAGCAGAATCCTGCTGTCCTACCGCTTCAAATATGGCGGTACTCTGATAAAAAATCTCTTTAGACATTTCAATCTGTCCCAGCTCTGCCAAAGCACATGCCTTATTGCATAATAACATAGGAAAAGTATGCATTTTCCCGTATTCAATACAATATTCAATTCCTTTTTGGCAGAGTTCCAGGGCGTCCCTATAATATCCTTCTTGTACCATCCAAAACGAAAGATTCTGAATAATCATTGGATATTTCTCTGACGTCCTCTGTCCATTCAGCGTATGGTTCTCCATATATTCCTTCAAATCAATCAAAACCTGCAGGGCGTCCCATAAATTTCCCTGGGCATGATAGATACAGCCTATACTGTTCAGAATACTGATTTCCTGGCAGGTCAAAAGCCGTGTCTGAATATGTATTCCATCAAAATCCGGAACCGTCATGCGTATCGCTTTCAAAAGCTGCTCTAAAACCTTTTTCAGACTCTTTCCCTGATCCATTTGTATCATGGCTCTCACAAAAAGCAAATATTGTTCTTCCATTTTCAAAAATTCTCTGTTTGAATCTGCTTTCAGCCGTTCCTCCAGTTCGTCTGCCAGTCTTCCTGCTCTGCTGTACTCCTTTTTTCCAATACAGCGGATCATTTTCTGTTCTAACTCATATTTTTCTCCTTCTTTCCGGCTCATACTGACGTCAAACATCCACTCAATTCCCAGTCGCTGTATCAGGCCTTCCAATATTTTTCTGCCTGGCACCTGCTGTCCATTTTCAATTCTGGAAAGGGTAGATGACATGCAGATCCCAAAACATACATCCTCTTGAGAAAGTTGCTGCCGCTCTCTGGCATCCCTGATCAGTTCACCAATGGTATAACATCCCATAATGCATAACCTCTTTTGCTTTCTATTTTTTTACATCATATAAAGCAAATGACGATTATACAGAAAAATACGATTTTTGCAGTGAACTCTCCACATTTTGTAATCTGCACTCCCTATCACAGCTCGAACCGTATCACAAAAGATTTGCTATATTCTTCTTCCTGGTTCTGCTCCAAAGTGAGACTTCCACCATGCATAACAACGATCTTATGTGCGATACTTAAACCAAGGCCGCTTCCTTTGCCTCCGCTCCTGGATTCATTCCCCAGTACAAAAGGTTCAAATATATATTTTGCCGTTTTTTCTGGAATTACCGCTCCATTGTCACAAATTCGGATCGTAATATTTTCATCTTCCTGCTCTGCTATAATCCATACGCAAGAACCTGGCTGGTTATGTTTTAAAGCATTGCTCAGCAGATTATTTATAACACGCTGAATCTGCACTTTGTCAGCCTCCATCTCACATTTTCCCTCTGGAATCTGAGGAATCATCTCTATTTGCTTTTCTTCAAAATCCATATACATACCTGCACCGCAGTCCCGCAGCAATTCCCATAGATCTTCCACTGTCTTTTTCAGCTGAAATCCT
This sequence comes from uncultured Lachnospiraceae bacterium, assembly GCA_910585395.1. Taxonomy (GTDB): domain Bacteria; phylum Bacillota; class Clostridia; order Lachnospirales; family Lachnospiraceae; genus Petralouisia. Next base: position 14,299 of record CAJUCK010000034.1, on the reverse strand, counting down.
TCACTGTCCAGTTTTACATATTCGAACAATAAGTTTAACAAACCGCTCATCTGCATAGATTTATTGTAAATGGTTTCCAAATACTCCTGCCTTTTTTGAAAAGAAATTCCATCATCCCACTCTCCCTGTCCTTTTGATGTTCCTTCTGGAAGCAGCGCCCTTGCATAACCTGCCACCGTGGTCATCGGCGTCTTAAGATCATGTGCCACGTCAGATAAAAGCAGATTCTTTCTTCTGTCGTACTCTTCCTTCTGCTGTCTTTCCCTCTCTTCTATTCGCTGTACCTGCCCTTCCACCATCTGGCTGAATGCAAAAGCCGCTGTTATATAAGGAATCAGAAGCGCAAGTATAATTAATACAGTAATCGCCACCATTCCCCAGATATAAATCTGAGTCTGGCGCGGGCTGAGATGCAGCGTCTGTCTTGCTATCCGCTCCGTAATAACACTTCCTGCCCACCGTTCACTGACTGCACGCAGTCCTGCTCCGATCACCTCCGGAAAATAGCTGCAGATTCCTGTAACTGCAAGATAGAGAACTCCTCTCAGCAAGACACCGATACTCATTCCATGTTCCAGTCCGACCATAAAAAATTCCATGTTCAAAATATCCGACAGCCAGGGAAATAATACTGTGTCAAAAAACCCATTCAACAGCCATTCACTGATGCTCACCAAAACCAGAATCATCAGAAAACGTCTGACTAGAAAACGTTTCCATTCCTTATGTTTCATCTCTATTCCTTCTCCATACGATAACCAAGTCCCCGAATAGTTTTGATATAGGCGCTGCTGTCCTCAGAAAGTTTGGCACGCAGCCTGCTGATACACACCATAATATTATTGTCTGCAATGGCGTACTCTTCTCCCCAAACATTTTCGTACACCTGCTGCTTGGTAAATACCTTCCCAGGATGTTCCATAAACAGCCTTAACAGTTTATATTCTACAGAAGTCAGATCGACAGGATGTTCTTTTTGATATACCACACATGCTTCTGTGTCAAGCTTTAAATCTTTAACCTGAAGTTGTTTTAATTCCCTGCTCTTGGCCCCAAGAGAATAAAATCTGCGGATATTGGAATTAATTCTTGCCATAGCTTCCATCGGATTAAAGGGCTTCGCCAGATAATCATCAGCTCCCAGATCAAGACCCAGTATTTTATCAGAATCCTGATTTTTTGCTGACAGCATCATCACAGGTATATTGCTGTTTTCTCTCAGCTTTTTTAACACCCGGTAGCCATCCATTTCCGGCATCATAATATCTAAAATCACCATGTCGACTTCTTCTTTTTCTAACAGGGAAAGCACCTGATACCCATCCTTTTCCAGATAGAGACGAAGCAGCTCCCTGATTTCTGCTTCATCATCTGCAACCAGAATTGTATATGCCATAATCTTCCTCTTTTCTCACCTGTCTGCTAATTTGACACTTTATCCCTGATATGGAATCTCCCGTAACTGCTCTCCTGGCTCTTTTTCTTTCAGTTTTTGATAAAGAGCCGCCCTGGTTTGTGCCACATACGGATTTACATAAAAAATTCCTAAAATGCCAAACGTCAATCCACTTAAAATATACCATCCCAGAAAAGATAAGTCCAGTACAAAGGCTTTCCATCTGTTTCCAGTCATCATGCGCCGGCTGCGGGCAAACGCTTCCTCTCTGCTGATATCTGGATTTTCTTCGAGAATATAAGGAATCATCCGATATTCATACGTTTTGATAACTCCAGGGATAATAAATAGGAGACTCCATAAAAATATATAAACTTCCCGCAAAAACATAATTTTAACAGAATTTTTATAATGATGATCAAACGCATAACATACTTCTCTAATATTTGCCTCTTCTTTTAAGTTTTTGACAAAAAAACGCTGAATTCCCACCTCCAGAGGATTGACAATCAGAATTTCCACCGGAAGTACTATTACCAGCACTATCACCAGTATGATAAATAACATCAGAAAAATCATCAGAAAAGCAAACATTACTGCGATTCCCTTTCCAGTATCAATTTCCCCATTCGGCAAAGTACTTGACTTTTCCCCCAGATCACTAAACAAGTCATCCAAATATGGACCGTCATCTTCAAGCTCCTCATAGGCTTCTGCATGATACTCATAGTTATCACCTGAATCTCCTTCCTGAATCCAGGAATACATATGCCTGCTTCCTCCCGCTGTCATACTTATGCCAAGTACTGACAAAAGTAATGCTGCCAGGACGCATTTCCAATAATTCATTTTAAACTTTACTTTTGCTTTTTCTTTTAACTCTCTTCTGGTCCACATATCCGTCTCCTCCTTGTCGATTTTTATTTCTTCTTGTTAAGTCTATTTTAACTAATATTTCTTAACAAGAAACTCTCCTTTTCTTACAATAACCTTACAAAGTCCGACTTGCAGATTATTAAAATGGATGATAAGATAGAACAAAGAATCCTGCGGGGAAAGGTTCTTCGCCCGTGGCATCTGTATGATCCAGCTGGCTTTTTGCTGCTGCCTGAAGTACTGGCAGAGCTTCTACAGATATCACTGGCCGAACTGACAGACAAAGAATTGGAGTTTATTTATGAGAGAAGAACTTGAATATTATATCCGGCATTTTGCCAGCCGCTTTTATATCTTTATCAAATGGCTGGCCTTTTCTTTATTATCAGGAACATTGATTGGCAGTGCAGGAACGGTATTCCACTACTGTATGACATGGGCAAATGAGATGCGTCTCCTTTATCCCTGCCTAATTCTCCTGCTGCCTGCTGCTGGGCTTTTGATTGTAGGAGCATACCATTTAATGCATGATGAGAAAGATGCTGGAACCAATCTGGTACTGGCAGCCATCCATTCAGGAAAGCATATTCCTTTAAAAATAGCTCCCCTTATATTTATTTCCACGGTTATGACTCACTTGTTCGGCGGTTCTGCCGGCCGCGAAGGAGCCGCTCTACAGCTTGGCGGCAGTATCGGCAACTCTCTGGGGCGTCTGCTGAAATTTGATGAAAAGGATCAGCATATTATGATTATGTGCGGTATGAGCGCTGCTTTTTCTGCACTGTTTGGCACTCCAATGGCCGCTTCTATTTTTTCTATGGAGGTGGTAAGCGTAGGCATCATGCATTATGCTGCTTTAGTTCCCTGTGTTATCGCCTCCCTGACGGCAAAAGGGGTTGCTGAATATTTCAATGTCATGCCGGAACAATTTCTGATAACCGAGCTCCCAGAGTTTACCCTTACCACAGGCACTGCCGTTGCCATTCTTGCCATCCTTTGCGCCGGCATCAGCACTCTTTTCTGTATTATGCTTCACAGTGGAGAAAAACTGTACAAAAAATACCTTCCAAGTCCTTATTTGCGGATTTTCACAGGAGGAACCTTTATTGTAATTCTGACACTGCTGGTTCAGAGCCAGGATTATAATGGCGCTGGAATGCCGATTATCGCCCGTTGTTTTGAAAATGACTATGAACCCTCTGCCTTCCTCCTAAAGATGGTCTTTACTGCAGTGACACTTGGTTCTGGATTCAAGGGCGGCGAAATTGTCCCTTCTTTTGTCATCGGAGGCACTTTTGGCTGTCTGTTTGGAAATTTTGTCAACTTTTCTCCCGCATTATGTACTGCCGCGGGCATGGGAGCTGTATTTTGCGGAGTTACTAACTGTCCAATCACCTCCCTGCTGATCTGCTTTGAACTGTTCGGCTTTTCAGGCATGCCATATTATCTTTTATCTATTGCCTTAAGCTATATGCTGTCTGGCTATTATGGGCTTTATCACAGCCAGAAAATTGTATATTCTAAATACAAAACAGAATTTATCAACCGGAAAACCCATGAATGAGAGGTGGAAGTTTATGCGGATACTGCTTGCAGAAGATGAAAAAGACTTGTCTCACGCCCTTACTGCCATTTTGGAGCATAACAATTACTCAGTAGACGCTGTACATGATGGAGAAGAAACTCTGGCTTATTTAACCAGCAACAATTATGACGGACTTATTTTGGACATTATGATGCCTAAAATGGACGGCATTACTGTATTAAAAACTATTAGAGAACAAGGAAATCCTATTCCTGTATTATTATTGACTGCCAAATCAGAAATTGACGATAAAGTCAGCGGACTGGATGCCGGCGCCAACGATTATCTTACAAAACCCTTTGCCGCCAAAGAACTTCTGGCCCGCATTCGTGCCATGACAAGAGAACATACCCGCGCCGTAAATACCAGCCTGCACACTGGAAATCTCATTCTGGATCTGGCCTCTTTTACTTTATCCTCTCCTACTGGAAGCTTCCGTCTTACGAATAAAGAATTTCAGATGCTGGAACTGCTGATGCGAAATCCGGGACAGCTCATCCCAAGCCAACGGTTTTTAGAACGCATCTGGGGCTATGACAGTGAGGTTGAAATCAATGTGGTCTGGGTCTATATATCCTATCTGCGCAAAAAACTGACGGCGCTCCATGCAAATGTCCAAATTAAAGCCGCCCGCAACGCTGGTTATTTTCTGGAGGAACTTCCATGATCAAAAAACTGCAGACTCGTTTCATCTTTATCTCTATGCTGTCCATGATTCTGGTGCTCACCATTATTATGACTTCTGTTAATTACCTGAATTACCAGAGGGTTGTGAAAAATGCTGATCACACCCTCCAGTATTTATCGGAAAACAGCGGCCATTTTCCACAATTTCCTCAGAATCAAGAAAAAGAGAGACAGCGCTGGAGCCCCCCTGAACCTAAAAATCCAAAACCCTGGAATATGTCACCAGAGGCGCCGTACGAAACACGCTATTTTTCTGTCCTTCTTACAGAAGATGGCAGTCTTGTTTCCACTGATACCAGAAAAATTGCTGCCGTTGATGATACCGCAGCATCTGATTATGCTGCCCAAATCATCGCTTCTAAAAAAACCTCTGGTTTTCTCTCCTGTTATCGTTATCTCGTAAAAACCTCCGCAGATGGAATCCATATTATATTTTTAGACTGCAGCAGAAATCTTGACACCTTCCGCTCCTTCTTACTTACCAGTATTCTGGTATCTCTGCTGGGACTGTGTTCCGTACTGGGACTGGTGTTCTTTTTTTCAAGAATTGTGATGAAACCAGTCTCTGAAAGTTATGAAAAACAGCGGCGTTTCATCACTGATGCCGGGCATGAACTTAAAACCCCTGTTACCATCATCAATGCAAATCGTGAAATTATGGAAATAGAATTTGGAGAAAATGAATGGACCCAAGGCATCCAGAAACAGACGCAGAGGCTGACAGACCTGACCAGCCAGCTCATTTACCTGTCCCGCATGGAAGAGGCTGATAATCATCTGCTCAAAATTGATTTCTGTATTTCCGATCTGGTAGAAGAAAGTGTACAGTCTTTTCAGGCACTGGCTGCTGCCCAGAATAAATCATTTTTCAGTCATATTACACCATTTTTATCCTATTGGGGAGACGAATCTTCCATCCGACGGCTGATTTCTCTGCTGTTGGACAACGCCATAAAATATTCCCCGCCTCAAGGCTGTATTGAAGTTACCCTGAGAAAGCGGGGAAAAAATATAATTCTTATGGTTTACAACACTACAGAACAAATTTCATGCGAAAACCTGCCTTACTTGTTTGACCGTTTTTACCGGACAGATAAATCCCGCAACTCTGAAACAGGAGGATACGGAATCGGTTTATCTATTGCCCGCGCCATTACCGACGCTCATAAAGGAAAAATTTCTGCGGAAAGTAAGGACGGCTCTTCTCTTTTGATAACGGTGTCTCTGTAGCTCCCAGATACTTTTTAAGTGAGAATCTACGTTTTTTTACCTTTTTGTTAGCCTGAACACATTGAAGAACCTCCTGTTTTTCTTCTAATGTCAAAGGTTCTTTTTCATACTCAAATATATCTGTATCAATTCGATTTAATAGTTCATATATATTCTGATACTTACTCTGAGAATCTTCTTCCATCTGAAACTGTATAAACAGCTCCTGTTCTTCTGGTTTTAAGCAGCTTATCATCATTTCCTGCTCTTCTGTAATCTCCTTCTCAATCAGCCAGGTAATGGTAGCCTCATCCCGATGGCACCGAAGAAATTCCAGACAGCAGTACCGTGCTACAGAACCGATCCAATTCTCAAACTCATTGTTCTCATGAAAATATTCTGAAAAATCCCATATTTTCTGCACAGTGTCAATCAGACAACTCTGCTGTAAATGGGGCAAAGTGAACAGGTGTTTACGAATAATGGAAATTAGACGTTCTCCATGTTCCATAACCAGATACTCCAATGCTTTCTCATTATGAAGCTGTAACTGCACCACCAGATTTTCTTTTCCGATTCTCATAACAACACCCGTCCTTCCATCTGCCCGCCACTACTTCTGACAATTTATTGTATATATAGTGTAACAGAACTTCTTTCTTTTTTTCTTTCGAACTTTCTTAAGTTTTTCTTATATTTTTTCTCTCTTTATTATATTAGATGCATATTCTTATCAAAAAGTTGCATGCTTTTTCAAATTTTTCGAATATATTCTTCCAATGCCACCGGCCCTTCCAAAACTTCTCTTCCAATATAAAGAACATTATCTTCCCGCACTCTGGTACACCACTTCACCAGCGAAATAGCGCCGCACTCTAATTCCAATGCTGTAATGCATCGAGGATGCACGCAGCTTCCATCATTGAAATAATAGCCCTCTCCAGGTTTTGGAAAGGAAGCGCGATGTGTATGTCCTGCAACCAGAAGGGTTTTATGCTCACTCGCCCATGCTGCCAGCCTTTTTTCCGTCTTTTCCTTCCTGGTATAGTTTTTGGCCGCACTGGTAGGATCATTGCATCCTGCCAGCTCCAGAGGGCGCCAGAGGTAACGTACCAAAAATCTAGTTAATTTCCACATAGTATCATTCCAGAAATCTCCCTGATGTCCATGTACCAGCAGCAGCTCAACACCACTGTGAATCTCCTGCAGGCGAATAGACTCCTGTACCTTCATATCTGGAAACAAACTTTTCATCTGTTCCTCCGTCTCACAATAATAACTGTGACAATTGGATTTAAAATATTTTTCACACTCTTTCTTCCTGTCATGATTTCCAAACAACATGTAAAAGCGCCCTCTTTTGTAGAATTCTCCCATCAGCCAGAACTGATTGCTGTGTATTCTCACAATTTCTCCCAAATTTCGGTTTTCCCAGAGTTCATCTCCATCTCCCAGCTCAATATAGGTAAAATTTTTCCGGCTGTAATGCTGCAAAGCCGCAAAAAACAAATTTTGGTTCGGCTGAAAATTATCTCCCCAGTTTCCTATCCCACGATGGCAGTCGCTCATCAGCACAATGCGGCTTCTCTTATCAATGGGCAGGCAGAGAGCTTTTTTATATGCCTGGTCCAGCTTTTTTCCGGTACGGCTCATGTTTCTTCTTCCACAAGGCAATTCTGCCTGTTTTTATGATAATTCTAAAAATTCTGGGATATGCCTGTTTTAGATAGTCCAATTTATCAATAGTTCTGGTAAAATCTTTTGTAACTCTTTGATATAGTCTGCAGTTATGGCAATTCTGCCATTGAATCCATCTTCTGAAAATCCTTCCATATCTTTTTGGCTGTTCTGCCTTTGGCCGATACATACGGAAAGATACCCTCTTATACCAAATATGAAGGTCTTCCTGACAATAACCAGCCCGATAACAGCCATCGAGAAATGCTTCCATCATCTCCAAATCTGGGAAATTTAAAGATACCTCCACCATCAGCTCTCCCGGCCACGAAAATTCTCCCAGAGAAAACCCAGTCAGCCACCAGTGCTTTTTCTCACGTCGAAATATCTGCTTTCCATTTTTATACAAAATCATTCCCATTGGAATTTCTTCTTCCGAAGAAACACAATGGTAAAAAATTTTTTCTGGATCTTCTTCTGTTCCCCGTTCAGAGTCCACATAAATTCCCACTTCTGCTCCAGTCGTAATACCATACTGCCCTTTCCAGATCTCAATCATCCAATGTCTATTATCATATTCAAAATAAATTGGTTCACTGTCAATAATCATATTCATGGCCGGAGCCATCTCATCGTACAGTTTTCCATACCCAAAATATCTCTGCCATGCATGTTCCAGAGAATAAAAGATATCTTTCTGCAAATCATAGGCAAAACCAAAAGGCTCCAATGCATGATTGATATCCCATAGTTTCTCCTTGTCACTGCGCTGTCTCACCCTGCACTTGGCACGTTTATGGCGATAATATCTAACACAGCAGATAATAAGCAGCAGCAAAAGCACTGCTGCAATTTCCAAAACCATCCAATTAATATGCAAAACTCTCCAACTCCTTTCTCTACATTAATATTGATCTTACAGAAATTCAAATGATTTCCTGTAAAATGAAAATCAACTGCTTTATGCTCTGCACATTCACAATCGTTTCCAATATTAATATATTCAGAAAGAATTGGAGAGTTCTGACAAACTCCGTTATTATCTGTTATGCCTGAAACAATTCATTGGCATACCGTATAGAACCCATGGCATCCTTAGAGTAAAAATCCGCGCCAATCATGTCCGCATAAGTCTGCGTAAGCACCGCGCCTCCTACCATCACTCTGCAGTCTGGAAGCTCTTTTTTCAGCATCTTAATCGTAATCTCCATATTTGCCACAGTGGTGGTCATCAAAGCGCTTAATCCCACAAGTTTCACCTGATGCTTCTTCGCCGTTTCCACCACTAGTTCCGGAGATACATCTTTTCCCAGATCTATTACATGGAAACCATAATTCTTAAGCAGCACCTTTACAATATTTTTTCCAATATCGTGAATATCTCCCTTTACGGTGGCAATCACGATTGTACCTTTGGACTCTGAGGTATCTCCCTTGGCTTTTAAATGCTCTTTAATAGCATCAAATCCAGCCTTAGCTGCATCTGCGCTCATCAGTAACTGAGGCAGAAATACCGTCTTATTCTCAAATCCTTGTCCAACTTTATCCAATGCTGGAATAAGTATCTCATCAATAACTTCAAGAGGTTTTTTGGTTTCCAGCTCTTTTTCTGCCGCCTTATAAGCGCTCTCTGCAAGCCCCCTCACAACTGCATCAAACAGGCTGGCTTCTCTGCTATTTGACGCCGCTGTCTTGGGCGGTTCACTTTGCTGTGAATATATGGAAATATAATCCTTGCATTGGCTGTCGCTTCCATTCAGGGCACAACAGGCGTGATATGCTGCCATCATCGCTTCACTGTTAGGGTTAATAATCCCAGCACTCAATCCCTGCGCCAGTGCAATCGTAAAAAAAGCCGTATTGACGCGTTCTCTCTGGGGGAGCCCAAAAGAAATATTTGACACTCCCAGCGTTGTATGAACACCAAGTACATGCCGTACATAGTTAAGCGCCTCCAGGGTAATACTGGCGTTTTCCTGCCCGGTACTGATTGTCATGGTCAACGTATCTATTAAAAGATCTTTTTTCCCTATCCCATACTTTGCCGCTTCCCTGATGATCTTTTCCGCTATTTTAATTCGTCCCTCTGCTGTCTCTGGAATTCCGTGTTCATCTAATGTCAGGCATACAATCATACCACCATACTTTGCTGCCAGAGGAAATACGGCGTCCATAGATTCCTGTTTGCCATTGACAGAATTTATAAGAGGCTTGCCATTATATAAGCGCATTGCTGTCTCCATGGCTGCTGGATCTGAAGTGTCAATCTGCAGCGGCAGATCTGTAATCCCCTGCAAACCTGTAACCACAGAGCGCATCATTTCCACCTCATCTATCTCTGGAAGCCCCACATTCACGTCCAGAATATGAGCCCCTTTGTCCTGCTGCGCTAAAGCTTCTCTGTAAATGTATTCCAGGTCATTGTCCCTGAGCGCCTGTTTAAACCTTGATTTTCCCGTAGGATTAATCCGTTCTCCTATAATTTTTGGATGGCTGTTCAGCTCCACTGCATGAGTATAAGAAGATACCACAGACCGGTTCTTATCTGTCAGTTCCATCGGCTGAATCTCTCTGCATGTCTCTACCAGAGCGTGAATATGCGCTGGCGTTGTGCCACAGCACCCTCCCATTACAGAAACACCTTCCTGTGCAATTTTTTTCATAATGCTGGCAAACTCTTCTGCTCCCACATGAAAACAAGTTCGGCCATCTACCACTACTGGAAGTCCTGCATTGGGATTTACTACAATCGGAAGTGATGTAATTTTTCTGAGATTGAGAAGAAATTCCTGCATCACATCTGGCCCAAATCCACAATTTAATCCTAAGGCATCCACTCTGAGTCCTTCTAACATCGCCACTGCCGCTTCCATATCTGCGCCTGTCAGAAGTTTCCCACTTTCATCAAATACCATGGTTACCACAATCGGAAGGCTTGTGTTTTCTTTTGCGGCAAGCACCGCCGCCTTAATTTCATAAGTATCGTTCATGGTTTCAATAAGACACAAGTCCGCTCCCGCTGCTTCTCCTGCCATACACATAGGACGGAATGCCTCATAAGCTTCGTCAAAAGACAATTCTCCCAGAGGTTCCAATAATTTTCCCAGCGAACCAATATCCAGAGCCGCATATGCTTTTCTGCCAGATTCTGCTATGGCACGTTTTACAATCTGAATTCCCTTCTTTACCACCTCTTCACAACAATAGCCTGTCTCCCTCATCTTAAAAGGATTTGCCCCAAAAGTATTCGCTTTTACAATGTCACAGCCAGCTTCCAGATACTGTCTGTGAATATCCAGAATAACTTCTTCTCTGTCCACATTCCATATTTCCGGCAGATCTCCTGATTTAAGCCCTCTCTCCTGAAGCATGGTACCCATGGCACCGTCAAAAAACAATAATTCTCTTCCCAGCCGCTCTTTAAAACTCATAAATTCTCTCCTTCCTGACGGAATTCACAATCTGTCTTAGCACAGAGGCCGCATTTCTCCATCTGGCAGGATTCCCGCTCTTTCGTGGTCAGTCCTATCACCGCCGTCACTGACTTAGATGGCATCATCAGATTTCCTTCTGTTAGAGTAACTCCAATTCGCTTACTGCATTCCAGCATCTGAAAAATGTCTTTCTGATGTTCCAGCGCAAAATCGCCATATCCTGGACTGAATCTTGGACGCAGAAATAAGCCTCGTTTTACAGCATTCCTTCGAACTTCTTCCTCCACTTCATCCACATAACTCTCAATACATGCAGCACCTGCAGCCTGCACCACCGCAGCCTTTGCCAGATTGGAAACTGAATATTTCCGAATCATAAAATCCGCTGCCCTTCCAATAGTCGCTGCAAGCAGCACCGCACGCTCACACCCTTTAAGATTCACTGCAAGATTATGGCTTGACACGGTAAGTTCCCCAATCTTTACGTTATCTCCTAATACCTGACAGCTATATTCCTGGTAAATGCTCTTAGGGCTGCTGCCCTTTTCCAGTTCTTCTGCTGTCTCTTCTATCATCTGAGCTGTCTTCTGCTCTATTTCCTGTCCGCGGTACCCTAAATACCGCAAGGTCTCTTTTCTGTCTGCTCTCATATTAAGCCGCACTTTCTTATTATTCTGCCCGATAAATTTCAGAGAGATTTTTTAAAATGGCTCCTGCCACATCTGGTTTATTCATGGTATAGATATGCACATGATTGACGCCATTTGCAATTAAATCAATAATCTGATCTGTGGCGTAGGCGATACCAGCCTGTTTCAAAGCAGCCTGTTCATGTGCAAACCGTTCCACAATAGCACGAAACCGCTGCGGCAGAATCGTGCCTGACAATGCTGTAATCCTTTTAATCTGGTTCACATTTGTCACAGGCATTATCCCTGCAATTACTGGCACCTGAATATTCTTTTTCAAAGCCCTGTATAAAAAATTATACAAAATATTATTATCAAAAAACATTTGAGTAGTGAGAAACTCACAGCCTGCTTCTACCTTCCGTTTGAGATTATCAAGATCTGCATCAATGGATTCTGCTTCTGGATGCCCTTCTGGATAACATGCACCGCCAATACAAAAATCCCCAAATTCTCTGATTTCCTCCATCAGCTCGCTGGCATGATGATACTGATTAGGCAGAGGAAAATCAACCTCTTCTGGAATATCCCCCCGAAGTGCAAGGATATTTTCAATTTTCTTCTCTTTTAACTCTTTCAGCACCTGATGAATCTTTTCTTTACCAGAGGATGCACAAGTCAGATGTGCCAATGCAGTCACCCCATTTACATTCTGCACCTCATTTGCCATATCCACTGTATGTTCACTGATACCGCCGCTGGCTCCATAAGTAACACTGATATAAGCTGGTTTTAATGCTGCTGTTGCTCTCACAACTTCATGAGCTTTTTTTAGCTCTGATCCTTTCTTAGGCGGAAATAGCTCACAGCTTATAGTTACTTCTTTTGTCTTTAATAAATCTGTTATTTTCATAAATTCCTCTTTCTTTTAGTCAGCAAAATTTTTATAAAGCAAGAATGCTTTAACACTTTCAATCATTATAATGATTTGCCTTATAAAAGTCAAATACCGGATTGCAGATCTTTTCATGTATAGATTGTAGAAAAAGCCAGATACTATAAACAAAACTTATTCCAGGAGGTAATTTATGAACAGCGATAACAAAAATAAAGACACTCACCCAGTGCCAGATCTTACAGATAACTATGATTATTTAAAAGCAAGTTCCGTAACGGACTGCACCGGAGCTGTCCCCAGACCTCCACAGGACAGTGCAGAACTTGACTCATATCTGGAAGTCTATAATTTTCTTCCTCAGAGCGCTTTTACGAATCCAAGTCCTCTGGAAATTGATATGCTGCACAGCGGCCAGGGGAAACACAGACATAACTGAATTACAGCGAAACAGGAGCCACAGACCTGTAACTCTCATGGTCTTTGGCTCCTTTATTTTCTGTATCAATCTGTCCTTCCTTTTCTGTCATGGCAGTTTACCATACAAACTCTTATAATCTTCTCTCGTAAACCGATGATATTGAAGTCCAAATTCTTCTTCTTCCACACAATACACATATTCATCAATTTCAGCATTCTGAAAAAAGAAAATATATGCTCCGTCTTCCTCCTTCTTTTTAACCACATGTCTGGAAAATTCATAAAACACTTGCTCCACAGATGCCAGGCTGCTGCATGGCTGGTGAATCACTTCCAGAAACTTTACTAGAAATGGACTTGCAGATATATAGTCTCTCACATACCTGCTCCCTGCTTCCGAAATACGAATACAATATCTTCCCCTGTTACGAGTAATCTGAACTTCCCCTAAATGTTCTTTCACTTTGTCAGAAAAAAACACGAGAACTTTCTCCAGTTCATCTGCATTTTCCCCTGACAGTCCCAGTAAAGAGCTAAGGCTTTCTGCGGGGTAATACAATTCTATTGGCTCTTTACTGTAACCTAATTTTAACTCCCATTCTTTCAAAGTATCACATATATTTTTCTCCAATGCCTTCCAGTTTATGGACGGGTTCATCTTTTCTCCTTCCACTGTCTCATATGGCAGCCTCTTTCCCCTGTTATGCCGTCAGAAGTATCATATCGTATAGTCAAACTGCTGTCCCACCATAGCTTCTGTAGGAGTCTGTACCATATCGCTGCGCCCCTTGGCTACAGTGTCATTTATTTTCTGCAGCAATTCATCCCAGGAGGACGCCTCTACGGTCACCATATCTTCCGGTCGGCTCTGCCACTCTTGTAGTTTCTCCTGTTTTTCCTTTGCCTGCGCCTTTTTTTCCGCATTTTTCCTGTCTTCTGCCTTCTGTTCCCGCCTGTTCTGTATCCGTTCTCTCTGGGCGGTCAGAGACTTATCAATAACTGCAAAGAAAGAAGCATTTCCATGGTCATCAAATTTCATGCCGTACGCTTTCACACTGTCTGCATTTTTGCCCAGACTTGTCTTCATCTGTGCAAACTTGTTGGTTGCATTGTCCAGTATGCCCTCATATTTCTTCCGGTATGCTTCATCCTCTGCCATTTTTTCTATCTTCTCATCATCAATCAGAACAATCAGATTCTTATTGCTGGCATATTTTCCTACATTTGCCTCTGCCTCCTCCTTCATGTCTGCACTGACCAGGATAAATTCCATATTTGAATATTTCTTCTTCAGCTTTTCATAATACTTTTGAGCCTTTTCGCTTAACTGAGGCTTCCCGATCTCTTTCTGACCAAAAGGCCTGTTCGTTTTCCCTGTAGACTTTGTCTTATCATTTGCCGCAGCAGACTGAGCTGCTGCCTCCTGCGCTGCATATGAATTTCCTATTCCGTTAGTATTCATCTCTATTTCCTCCTTGAAAAACAATTCCT
>CAJUCK010000033.1:17006-27259 GCA_910585395.1 uncultured Lachnospiraceae bacterium | reverse complement strand
GTTTCCTCCAGCTTCTTTCTGAGCCTCGCCACATTTACAGTCAGCGTATTGTCATCAATAAAGCTGTCTGACTCCCAGAGCTTTTCCATCAATTTGTCTCTGGTGACAATTCTGCCTTTCTGCTCCAGCAGCGTCCGCAGAATCCCCATCTCATTTTTGGTTAATTCTACCTGAGAGCCCTCATACGTTACAAGTCCTTTTCCAGTGTCAAAAATCATTCCTTTATGTTCCAGCAGATGGATGTCCCCGGCAAAATCATAGGTCCGCCGCAGCAGCGCCTGAATTTTTGCCTGAAGAACATCCAGATCAAAGGGCTTCGCCACAAAATCATCTCCGCCCATATTTACTGCCATCACAATGTTCATATTATCTGATGCAGAGGAAATAAATATAATTGGCACTCTGGAAATTTTTCGTATCTCATCACACCAGTGGTAGCCATTATAAAATGGAAGCGAAATATCCATCAGTACAAGCTGAGGCTGCTGGCTGATAAAGGTCTTTAGCACTTCGCGGAAATTCTCCACACAGACTGACTCATACCCCCATCCCTCCATATGCTTTTTAATGGACTGGGCAATCACAGCCTCGTCCTCTACAATCATCAATTTATACATTATTATTTTACCACAATCTTTATTTTTGCTTTTTTCTTATTAAATGTTTTTGCAGTTACCACTGCTGTTCCTTTCTTCTTCGCAGTCACCTTTCCATCTTTTGATACCACTGCCACAGATTTCTTGTTGACAGTATACGTAATCTGATAGCTGGCTGATCCCTTAGAAAGCGCTGTTTTAAGTTTAGCGCTCTTTCCTTTCTTTATCTTTATGGATTTCTTGGTAAATTTGATGCTCTTTGGCGCCTTTTTCACAGTCACCGTACAACTCTTCTTTTTGCCATTTGAGGTAGCAGCAGTGATTGTCGCCTTGCCTGTTTTCTTCGCTGTAATAACACCCTTAGCAGAAACATGCACTGTACCTGGCTTGCTGGATTTCCAGGTTACTTTTTGGGAAGTTCCCTTGGGTGACACTGTCGCTTTTAACTGAACTTTTTCCTTCAATCCCAGCGTGATCTTAGCCTTTACATTCAGCGCTACCTTATTAGGAGCCGGCTGTACATTTGATGTCTGATCCGCTTTAACTACCACTTGGAACGTTCTGGTCACTGTAGCTTCTCCATAAGTAAAGGTAGCCGTCATCGTCACCGTGGTATCCTGCTTAGGAAGAATAATCGTTCCGTCGTCAGCAATCACCCCTGGATTGCTAGATTTCCAACTGATGGCCGCGTCACCCAGACTGGAAGGAAGCGAAAGCTTTCCTGCACTATTTATAGTACCTCCCTGGAACACCTGCTGGAACTCTGCCTTCTCTGCAATACTCTCTAATTTCTTCTGATCTTCCTGTTTCTTATCGTCACTGTGATCTTTTAAAGTTACTCCTTCCATGGTGGGCTTTAAAGGCTCCATCAATCCTTCTGCATTAAAAGTAACTTCATCTATACAAGTCTCTCTGTGAAAACCAAGGCCATCTGTGTAAATACCAAGAGGGGTATAGAAACGATGGTAGGCAATATAGCACTTATCCGTTTCTGGCATATACAACAGAGACTGATGAGCCGTCCCCAGCATATCCCCAGATTCGTCTTTTTGTAATAAGGTGTATTTAAAGGTTACATTGCCGTCCAATTTATCGGCGACTCCATAATTCACATGGTAGTTCGGGCTTCCTGTGTCATCACAGGACCAAGTGAAGTGATACAGCCCCTTACGTTTTACAACTACTACAGATTCCCGGAAATCTTTCATGCCGTTCACACGCTTTATGGTCTCTGTTTTCACTGTAGTCATATCGTCGTTCAGCTCTGCCATAGCAGTTCCGTCTCCGCCATTTCCTAAAAACAGATATGATTTTCCGTCATCATCTGTAAAAATAGAGGGGTCGATTACCTGACCGCTGAATCCGATATTTGCGTCACTCATCATTTTCGGATATGCAATAGGCATTTCACTTGCCTGATAAGGACCTGCCGGATTATCTGCCACCGCTACGCCAATGGCCATTCCACTGCCGCACTTATCTTCATAACCGCTGGCAATTCTTCCACAATAATAGAAATAATATTTACCGTTTTTCTTCTCAATGCTAGGCGCCCAGGCATTTCCTGTTGACCAGGGAGATGCTGCAATTGCAACGCCTTTTGCATTGCTGCCAGGATTTTTATCTGCCACATCAAGAATAACGCCTTCATCCTCCCAGTCTTCCATATTTTTTGAAGACCATGCATGGAAGATAGTGCCTCCCCATCCAGAAAATCCATCCGTTGTAGGATAAATCCAATATTTTCCATCAAAATAGTCAATATCTGGATCTGCATACTGACCAGGCAGAACAGGGTTCAATGCAATGCCAGGTCTCTTCAAATTATAAGTTTCTGTTCTGCTGCCATAAGTAACTTTTACTTCTCTGCTTCTGGTCAGGTCCAGGCTTTGCTGATATTTGTTTCCATCTGCCAATGTCACAGCTTGCCCATCAATAGTCACATTCACATCTTTGGTCAGGAAATCGAACCGCACTGGAACGGACATTAGATCTGTACCCTTGCGCACATAAGAAGTAATTTCTTTTCTGTCCCGGTCGATAGAAGCTCTCACTGCAGTATGGCTGTCTGTTCCCATAGTTTCCGCCGGCTTCTCTGGCACAGTACCGATAACGGCTTTCTTTAGAAGTGGAACTTTATCTATTACATCGCCTACTATCTCCGCTTCACTCAATGCACGGTTATACACCTTAAAGTTATCAAAACTTCCTTTAAAATACTTGTCTCCGCTGTAGAAAGATTTTCCGAGATAAGCCAGAAGTTCTGTTCCCAGAGAGGTGGTAGTGACTCCTGTGTTTTTGTTTTCTGCCGCAAGGCTTCCGTCTATATACAGCTTCATATTCGTGCCGTCCATAACAAGAACTACATTCTGCCAGGTACCAGTAACTGCACCGCTTCCAACCACCTCTTTCTCAGACTGGTAGCTCGCGCTGGTAATTGCATTACGCACTGTGGTTCCACGGACACGCAGGAAATTATAATAAGTGCTGTCCTTACCGAATGCAAACGTAAAGAAATTACCGCTGTCATTCTCAGATTTTACATCCATAGAAATGGTCATCGTATTCCGTTTATCGAAGAATCCCTTGGGAATTTCTGCATAAGAACCATCTGTTCCGTCCAGAGACAGCACATTGCTCTTTCTCTCTTCATCATACACCACTGCAGCGTTCCCAAACAGTTTTCCATCATCTTTCTTTTCATTGCCTGTAGCAGTATCTGTCATGGTTTTCTTATCAAGATCACTCTCAAAATCATAAGTAAGTACAGGTTCCTGTGCTGGTTCTTCCTGCAGTCCAGGATCTGTTCTGTCTTTATACGCTTCCAGGACACGTTCCTGTTCCGTCTTAGATAAACGCATTACGGTTCCATGGCGGAATCTTCCGTCTACAAACTCAGACTCTGCCTCTGTAAACTTACCGCTTGCCAAATCATCAGTCACAAATGCTTTATATCCACTGTGGTCACCCATTGCACACCAGCGCTCGTCTGGAAGCTGATATACCGTAAATCCTTCCCGGCTGTCAAATCCTGCTGCACTGCTGCCGCTCCTGGTAACCAAGCGCTTCCAGGAACCTTTGGGCGAACTCTTCTCTTGGTCATTTCTCACATCCAAAACATCCTCTGTATCCAGAGTATCGCTGACGTCAATCACTGTATTCCAGTCAGAGGTGGAGAAACGGTAAAATTTGCCGTTGTCTTTCACAATGGAGGTGTCAATAATATTTACTTCTATTTCTTCCCCTTTATCGTTTTTATCATCCACATCTTCACTGAGCCATATCTTTGGTTCTGAAAAGCTCTTAAAATCTCTGGTGCGGCATACATAAACCCGCAGTGCATTTTCACTGGTGCCTGCTTTTGACTTATCTCTCGCAGACCAGTATACTACATAATCCCCTGTAGTATCATCATAAATGGCTTCTGGCGCCCAGACACATCCTGCCTGGTCAAATCCTGCATAGACCAGCCGCGGTTCGCTCCAGTTTACCAGATCTGCAGATTCCCATACCACAAGATTCTGGCTGGCGCCCAGCTGATCCCAGCCGCTTCCCCCGGCTCCGCCTCCTTCTGCATGAAGGTCTGTGCCGAGAATCCAGTACCTGTCTCCTTCTGCTGAACGGATAATATGCGGATCACGAACTCCTAAATCACTGCCTTCCGCATCATTTACCATTACCGGCTGCGGTACACCGTCTACTTTGTTTAATTTCTGCCAGGTAAGTCCATCCTCACTATAGCCAAAGAACATCTTTTCATAACCGCCCTCTGCATCAAAATGTGCCCAGAGGTAGCCTCCATCGTAATCTTTATCAAGATTATCATCTATAGGCTGAACTTTTACCTGGAATTTCTTTTCCATGGTATCTTCACTGTAGGGAGATTTCAAGGTCGCTGTCAGTTCCACTTCTACTGCCGGGCTCCCTGCACTTGGACGGGTAACAACGCCGCCGTCATAAATTCCTCCCTCGTCAGAGTCTGTGATAACTGATGTGTTGCTGGATTTCCAGCTGATAGAAGAACCATTCCTTCCTGTACGGATCAGCGCAAGATTTCCCCGCACATCATCTTGATTGAGAATCTCCAGGTCATCATAATCTTTCTGAAGTGCCTGCGCCTTCTTCTCTTCCTCGATGACCCGATCTATTTCCTCCAATTCAGCCTGAAATTGCTGATACTGCGCTGCAATGGCTTCCTCAGATAAAGTTCCATCGTAAATTCTGTAGTTGTCTATCAACCCTTTGTAAAATTCACCACCATCCCAATTTCCTTTTCCTATCTGGAATATTCCATTGGAACCGAGAATATCACTGAGTTTATACGTACTTGTCGATTCCTTTTTCAGCTCACCGTTGACATAAAGCTTTGTCTCATTTTCAGATACTACCACATCTACATGAGTCCATTCATTACTCACTGTCTGTTCCAAATTGTTGCCAGGTCTCCCAGCAGTATTATTGTAACGTTCGACCAATATGTTGGAAGAAGTATGAAGCACACCCAGATAATGTTCTTTCTCATATACTTGTTTGTCTGAGTTTGGCGCTGCAAAAACCGTCCAGCTCTTTTGTGAATTTTCCGGTTTAGCGTCATAAGATATGGTGATATTTTCCTTTCCTGTAAGCAGACTTTCTCCCTCTGCTCCAGCTACATTTAAAAATCCATCTTTTCCGTTCAAGTATAATGCTTTATTTGTCCCTGCCCGAAGCTGCAGAGAGCATCCTCCATTGATACTGGCAAATGCATTTCCTCCATTGTATTTGCCATCTTCCGCTTCCTCATCAAAACTGAACTCTGCCAGTTTCGGCAGCTCTCCTCCCTCTGCTGCCATAGAAACAGAAGGAACACCTGGAACTGCCATTACACCAGCAAGCACCCAAGCAAACCATCTCTTTTTCCAGTTACTTTTCATACAATCTTCTCCTTTCTATGATATTATGAATATCTCCTAAAACATATTTCTGCACTGCAGTTCTATGTTTAGTATATTTTAACATAAAATGTTCTGTGGACATAGAGATTTTTTATTTTTTTACTAAAATCATAATAGAAAATACACCTTTCGCCTATTCTTAACATTATAACCGCCTTTCAGAAGGTACTGTTCTGTCTTCAGACCTCAATATTGGCATCTTCTAATATAAACAGTTCTTTATATAAGTACTTTTTACTAAAAAAAGACTGCTACAAACACCATCATACCTTAGTATAAAAATGCTGTCTGTAACAGTCTCTGTCATATTATATATTAACATTCTATTTACAAAGAAACACCGCCTGCAAACTTATCATTAATCACATAATAAGCCATACTTTCTTCTGGTTTGATATATAAGCGAATGGATTTAATTGAAGACTCTCTGTGTCCTTCGGCTATATAAGCCTGCTTTGCTTTATCTACAATATCCTTAGTCGTAAATTCCATTGCCTGGAATTGAACATAAACTTCTTCTACTTTCTCTGCTTCCTTCTTCTTGGCTGCTGGCTTTCTTGTGGTCTTCTTCGCTGGAGCTTTCTTAGCAGCCTCTTTCTTGGGTTCTTCCACTTTAACTTCTTTCTTAGGCTCTTCTGCTTTTGACGCTGCCTTCTCAGCAGCTGCTTCTTGTTCAGCTGCCTTCTCAGCAACTTCCTTCTTAGGCTCTTCTGCTTTTACCACAGTCTCATCCTTTACTGCTGCTGACTTTGCTGAAGCTGTTTTTGTGTCATTCTTTGCCATAATTGGTTTTCCTCCCTAAATCCTTTTACTGACAGACTAAAAATTTTTCCATTGCCAATAAAGCTTCTTCTTCATCGCTTCCATCAGCCACTATATTTACGGTCATTCCTTTCGACGGATTAAATGCCATGATTCCCATGATACTTTTCGCATTGATTTTAGCTTCGTTATTCTCCAGCCTGATCTCACTGTCAAACTGACATGCTACCTGAACCAATTCTGCAATGGGATTGCTGTACTCTTTAGTTACATTCGATACAATAATTTTTTTTTCGCTCATCCTATCTCACTTTCCCATGTAATACCAGCCTGCAAGCTGTTCTTCATATGTCTTCTACCATTAACAAATATACCCCATGTACTCAGCTTTTTCAAGGGGATTAGATTAAAATTGGTAATTTCCACAAAAGATGTATCATTATCCCCGAAAAATTGGACTTTTTTTCACTTCTTCTCTAAATCCCCCTATTGCTTCCGTATAGTATCACCATAGTCCGTCTATCTAAGATATGCTTTATCCACTTGAATTACCACAAAATAATTTTTTCCTATTCTTTTATTTACCTGTATCTGAATCTGCTCTGTCAAAGAATCATCACTGAATGCAAAATTATACGGAACCACGACATCAAAAATCAGATTTGTATGTGTCTGTCCCATCACTACACGAAAATCATGCATTGTAATGACAGAATCAATTTCTTTTATCAGTGCCTCTATTATCCCCTTAAGTTCTAAGATATATTCATCTTCTGTCACCACCGGGTCCATATGAATCACTGCGTCACAGTTGAGGACTGTTCTCAGCTCCATTTCTGCATTATCCACCACATCATGCAGCGCCAGAATATTCCCATCCGCCGGAACTTCTGCATGAAGAGAAATCATACGTCTGCCGGGCCCGTAATCGTGCACCAGCAGATCATGAACTCCGCATATTTCCTTGTGGGCAAGTACAATTCTTTCAATTTCGCGGACAAAATCTGCTTCTGGCGGCTGGCCCAGCAAGGGATTCAAAGTATCTCTCGCCGCACTGATACCTGCATAAAATATGAACAATCCCACTACAATTCCACAGAAACCATCAACGTAAAGTCCTGTCAATTCTCCCACAACGCTCCCAATCAAGACCACAGTGGTAGCGCAGGTATCGCTGAGACTATCTGTAGCTGTAGCACGCATCGCGGCAGATTCCAGCTTCTTTCCTATTTTATAATTATAATATGCCATATAAATTTTTACTAAAATGGAAGCCAGCAGAATCCAAAGCGAAAGCATACCAAATTTCACAGGCTGGGGATGCATAATCTTTTCAATGGAACTTTTTACCAGTTCAAACGCCATAATGATAATAGCTCCAGAAATAATCAAACCTGTAATGTATTCCATTCGGCCATGTCCGAATGGATGATCTACATCTGGCTTTGCACCCGCCATTTTAAATCCCACAAGCGTCACACAAGAAGAACCTGCGTCAGACAGGTTATTAAAAGCATCCGCCGTAATAGAAATGGAATGGCTCACAGTTCCTGCCAAAAATTTTCCCAAAAACAGCAGAATGTTCAAGATTATCCCTGCCATACCACAGAGCATTCCATACTGCTGACGAACTTTGGGGTTCTTAATATCATCTTTTTCCTTTATAAATAAGTTTATTAATAATGTAACCACAGAACCACTCCTGTTACAAATAAAGTAATTACAGAAAATCATACCATATTTATTAAATTTTGCACAGTATCATTTTTACATAAAAAACAGGGATGAAAAACATCCCCATTTTCTATCAAACACTGAATAACCTGTTTTTAATTCAGTTTACATACACAGTCCCTTCAGAAATCCCAGCAAAAAGGTTCTGCATCCTAATTACAAAATCTGTACCGTCCAAAGCAGAGGTTACAGCATTTTCTACTGCTTTACGATTAGATCCGTCTCTTTTTGCCAAATAATCGTTCTGCATTTTTATCATCATTTTTGACAGCTCTTTTTCATCGCTTTCTTTATCGCTTTCTGTTTCTTTTGTAATTGGAAGGTTGAGTGAGAGGGATTTTGCATATCTCGTCTCTTTCCTGCTGTTCATGACCATAGTATTCCATTCTATCTCTCTCTGATACGCATTCTCTAATCTCTGTATTTCTTCTTCTCTGGAAAGCAGTCTTTTTCCATTTTTTCCATCAGCTACCCATACCTCTCTGGTCCCTTCTGCATATCCTTGTTCTATCTCTTCATACAATACGGCATATGCCTGTAAGGAAGCACTCATAATATCAGAAAAACCATAGGTTTCTCCTTTTTCTCTTATACTGCGAAGTTCATTGGATATATGCGGGCGTAACTGCTGTGACCACACATCCGTCCCAGTAGCATCTAGTTCGACAGCAGGACATTCTTCCGCCTGACAGAATATATTATTTTCTTGAATACTTTCTCGCCATTCTCTGTAGCCTGCCTGCGAAATCTGAACGCTGTCTCTTTCCATACTGGCAGCTTCCTGTAATTTTTTCTGTGTATTATATGTATCATCTACATGATATTCAACTGAGCTCAAAGGCATTCCGTTTGTAATTTTCATATTTAATCATCTCCATTTTCAGGCTCTTTTCCGTTCCAATACGGATAACTTCATATTGTATATTCTCTACACTTTGATAATATGTTAAATCGTAGGCGCCGCTCCCCGAATAACCGTCAACAGCAAGATAATATATTCCTTCATCTAATATACCAATAGCTTTTTCTGTAATGCCGTTTCCTGTAACGGCGCTTCCTCCCATCAATTCAAGCTCATACGTCTCCTGATTCAAGGAAAAAAGATATAAATCAGCATCCAGTTCATTTACCATCTGCAAATATAATGATATTTTACTTTTACAATCCGGAATAAACGCATACCACCGCATTTCTCCTGCTTCTGAATATTGCACATATGGACTGATTGTATATTTGGAATCTTGTAATCCCTTTTCCATATGATTAATCTCTTCACTTTTATCAACTTTATTTAATATCGTTATTTTTCAAATACTTAACCACCCATAATACAAAATCGACACATAAAATGACAGGATATACCTTAAATAATTTATTTTGATAATGTCAATATGCTTTCAAACTTTTCCTCTTTATCAATTAAAAACAGATCTCCCCCATATTTTCTTGCCGTTTCCTGAACACTTTTTATTCCAATTCCATGGTTATTTTTATTCTTTTTTGTAGATAAATACTGTTTTCCCTTTTTCTTTAAATTATTTTCATAAGTATTTTCAATATGCAGAATAGTGAAATTTTCATTTGATTCAAATAAATTTAACACTACTTTTTTCTGCTTCTTGCATAAGGCGGCCGCTTCAATGGAATTATCCATCAAATTGCCCACCATTACTATTAAATCTCCATTTTTAATATGATCCAAATTCAATTCTGGCTCTATCATAATTGTAATCTCTATTCCACTCCGCTGTGCTTGAAACTCCTTTTCACAAACAAGTGCATTCAATATTTTATTATTGGTGTAAAATTTATTAGAAATGCCGTCAATCTCAATTTCCATAGTCTTCAAAATCTCTACAATTTCCATATTTTTATTTTGTGCTGCAAGACCACCTATCGTTTGCAAATAATCTTTTAAGTTATGTACATATTTCATATTCTTTGTATTTAATTCCTCAATTCTCTCATAATATGAATGATTCAAATTATGTTGAAGTTCCATTAGTTCATACTCATTATTTTGTTCCATTAAAGAAGTCATTTTCTCAATAATATAAAAAACCAGCACATTAGAAAACAACAACAAAATACATCCGATACATAAAAGACCTTTCCAGCTTTCCACTTGTATATTTGAATAAAACAAACCCGTATACAGTACAAGTGTTGTACACGGAAGCTGAAATGTTATGATAACAAATTTTTCATGTATCAACTTTCGATGTCG
>CAJUCK010000033.1:7219-16996 GCA_910585395.1 uncultured Lachnospiraceae bacterium | reverse complement strand
TCACCAGTTTTAACATTATATAGGAAAGCAGTTTTGTAATAATGAGCACAAAAAAGTTGTCAAATGGATAAATTGATTTCATAAGAAGCTGCGAAGAGCTCATTGCTATAAAAATAATTGCTGTGACAAACTCCATTCCCAACATAATAATGTAAAATATCAATAGGCAGCAGCATTTTTCTTTCACACTGCCATAAAATAAAAATAAGGTACCAACTAAAAAAACAATAGGTACGCCAGCAAGATTTAATTGTGAATGTTCAAAAACATTAATAGTATAAATTGCTGCAGACATTGCCCCCAATATTGTAATCTTGATCCCTTTGTTATGAAATCTTTCTTCTAACAGATCATGCAGAAAATCAAAATAAATATATACCTCAAAAACACAAATCAATACATCAATCCATACCTCTATCATTCCCCAGCGCCCCTTCTATATTTTTTACAAAAATATCCTGCAAACTTCTCTCGAAATTTTTGTTTACATGTTCTTGAAATATGCAAAATCTGCCCATTGTTCATGAAAATATCATCTTTTTCAACACGAACTATTTTCTGAATATTTACTATATAACTTGTATGAGCATATTCAAACCCATAAGATTCTAATTGATGATACCAGTCAGCCAGCTTCTCATTACTCTGAATTTTTTTATAATTGACAATTCCTTCTTGATTAACTTCCTCAATTTCCAATTCGCTCCGCCTATGTATTCTAGAAACATACAAAATATTTTTTACATTTATTCGACAAGCTCTGCCATCATACACCACTTCAATTTCATTACCTTTTCTGCATTTCATTTCAATTAGCAATTCAGATATAACGCTCTGCATTTTATCTGTTTCAACCTTTTTTAGAAGATATCTATATGGCTGAACTTCAAAATGCTCTGGCTGCGGCATAATAACTCCTGAACAAAATGCCAATACTACGCTGGAATTTCTTTTCCTTATGGCTTTTGCCGTTTCAAAACCATCCATATTATGCTCCATCTGCATATCCAATATAATAAGATGATACTTTTCCACCTCTGAATTCAACAGTTCCATACCACTTATAAATTTTTGGCATACCATATCCTGGCGAAATTCACAATTAAGCATTATTGTCCTTTCTATGGTATTTAAAAACACCGCATTGTCATCGCATAAAGCAATATAATACATTCTGTCATCTCCCTCATTTCAATTTATTAATCCATTTACCCAGAAAATTCCTTAAGACTGCCAGCTTCAACAAAACAAGGTCTTTCCCATAAAGTAACGTCCCCCTGCCTGCTACATCTTACCATAATGTTACACTTTTTACCATATTACAGCTGCAGGTTCTGATCTAACACTAAAAGCTGCATAGGCAGCCGCGAAACTCAATAACTTTATAAATTTCATACGCTGCTCAAAGAATTAAAGGCTCGTTGAAATATCTAATGCGCTCTGCATTATATTTTTCATGAGATAACATATTGAAATATAATTGTGGGCATTGTATATGATAATTAGTAATTTCACAATCACTTAGAAAGTTGAGCAAAGAAAGGAGCTTAATTTATGCTAGAAAAATGGTTCAAATTAAAAGACAACAACACAACTGTAAGAACTGAAATGATTGCTGGTTTTACCACCTTTATGACTATGGCGTATATACTTGCAGTAAATCCAAACATCTTAGGAGATGCCGGCATGAATCCAAACGCGGTTATGATTGCAACAGCGCTTGCCTCATTTGTGGGCACTTTGCTGATGGCTCTGCTGGCAAATTATCCATTTGCCCTGGCTCCTGGCATGGGCTTAAATGCTTATTTTGCCTATACAGTTGTTATTAAAATGGGATATTCCTGGGAAATTGCCTTATTTGCTGTTTTTGTAGAAGGTGCTGTTTTTATCGTATTATCTCTTACCAATGTACGCCAGGCAATTTTCAACGCTATTCCTACCACCCTAAAAGCTGCCGTCAGTGTTGGTATTGGCATTTTCATTGCATTTATCGGATTACAGGACGCAAAATTGATTGTGGCAAATCCTTCTACTCTTGTGAGTTATCAGACTTTTAGGGGAGAAACTCTTCGCTCTGTAGGAGTGGGCGCTATCCTGGCTCTTTTAGGTGTGCTAATTACCGCTGTTCTGCTGGTAAAGCAGTTCAAGGGAGGCATCCTCATGGGAATTATAGCCACCTGGATTTTAGGCATTATCGCTGAAATAGCAGGAATCTATATTCCTGATCCCGAAATAGGCATGTACTCTGTAATCCCTGGCGGTATTATAAGTTTGGATTTTTCCTCTTTCTCTGAGACCTTTGGAGCAGTGTTCACAAAAACTGATTTTGGCTCTATCCACATTGGGGATTTTATTGTCATTATGTTCTCCTTGCTGTTCGTGGATCTGTTTGACACCCTGGGAACCTTAATCGGTGTTTCTTCCAAAGCAGGCATGCTGGATCAGGAGGGCCGACTCCCCAAAATTAAACCTGCACTCTTATCGGATGCCATTGCAACCTGCGTGGGCGCTGTTTTTGGAACTTCTACCACTACCACTTATGTGGAGAGCGCTTCTGGCGTAACCGCGGGAGGACGTACTGGACTGACTGCGCTGACTACAGCTGTTATGTTCCTGCTGTCTGTTATCTTCTCCCCCTTATTCTTAAGCATTCCCAGTTTTGCCATAGCTCCAGCCTTGATAATTGTGGGATTTTATATGATGGGGGCTGTCTCAAGAATTGATTTTGAAGATATGACAGACGCCATTCCGGCATTTCTGTGCATCATCACTATGCCTTTGGCTTACAGCATTTCTGAAGGAATTGCCATTGGTGTTATCTCCTGGACTCTTATCAATCTGCTGACAGGAAAGACAAAAGAAAAGAAAATCAGTATATTGATGTATATACTTGCCGTTTTATTTGTTGTGAAATATATTTTTCTCTAGAACATGTTTGACAAACCTACAGATCCATTTCTGTGATTCTCGATTTGACATAATCAGCCAATTTGATATAATTTCAGAATACAGATATGAAATGGTAGGAGGATAACATTCAATGAAAAGAATAACAGCACTATTATTAACAGCGGTCTTACTGGTAAGCACCATACAGCCGGTATATGCCGCTGACAGTACGTCGACTGTCTCGCCAGACCAGGCAACAAAAAGCACTGCTTCACAGCCAGAGGATCTCACGTTTAAATTTACGTCAAAAGATTCATATGCAAAAACGTATTACGGTCCTGACTCAACTGACAACACTGGCGCTATGGGCTACGCCGGCCATAATAAATCCAGCAGCCCCATTACCTTTTCTGTCTCCAGTTCCAACACAGATATACTAAAAATTACCTCAAACACAACACGAACTGTAGGCGCCTACGACCATTTTTTTGAGGTAGTCAAATTTGATTGTTTTAAAGCTGGCTATGTAGATATCACTGTTTCTACCGAAAAAGCCTCTTACAAACAACGTGTTTATATCGTACCGTGGGGCGTTGCACTTTCCGCTCCCAAACAGACGGATTTCAACCACATTACCCTGAAATGGAAAAAGATTCCCGGTATCAGCGGATACCATATACAGCGTGCAGAAAATGATGGTAAATTCATAACACTTCAAACCGTTGGCGCGGACACAAACAGTGTTTCCTTACCCGTAAAACCGAATGTGGAGTACTATTACCAAATTGTCGGCTATGTAAAGGATGATGTGCGCACTGTGGAAGGACTTACCGCTGCTCCAACGAATTTTACAGCTAAGAAAATAGCGGGTTCCACCATTTCCTCTGTGCAAAAATCTGGCAGCAGTAATCTGGAAATCAAATGGAATGCCACAAAAGGCGCAACTGGATATAAGCTTTACCGTTCTACCCAGGAAAATGGAACTTATAAGTGCATTTACACAGCAAATAACGGACAAATTACTTCCTTTAATCAGAAAGTCAGCAAAGGTATGCCATACTACTACAAATTGGTTACAATCAACGCCATTGGCGAAAGTAATTTTTCCCCGTCTGTGTCCCAGATGATCCCGACAAAAAGCAAAATCAAAAGATTATCATGCAGCAAAATAAAGCGGAAAGCTTCTAACGGCTACGGACAATATTACGAATACTCAGACTGGGCGCACCCTGACCAGACATACTACTACCAGTCCGGCGGCAAATTCCACGCAGTCTGCGTCCAGAACAACGGCAATTTAAAAATCTATACCCTGAGTTCTTCCTTCAAGGTGCAAAAGACTAAGACGATTAAACTCAAATATGACGTCTGGGGCGGGTTTTACCAGGGAATAGACGGCAATTTTTATGTAGCTGTAGGCTATGAAAATCCTAAAGAAAGCAGGAAAAAAACTGCCATTAAGGTAATCCAATACAACAGCAAATGGAAAAAATTAAAGACAGCAGCTATCAAAGGCGGAGTTTTCAATACTTTTGAGGGAATATATTCACCCTTTGATGCTGGAAACTGCCGTATGGATATGAAGGGGAATACCCTATACCTGATGACCTCAAGAAAGACGTTTACGGTCTTCCTTGACGGGCAGCGCCACCAGTCCAATATCTCCTTTAAAATCAATACTAAAACGATGAAGGCAGCGGAAGCAAACGAAAGTTATGTCAGCCATTCTTTTAACCAGTTTGCCAAATTCAAAGATGAAACGCTCTATCTTTTGGACCATGGAGATGCCAATCCCCGATGCATCAATCTGACAACGGTATCTGATTATGGCTCAGAACAGCAGGAAGTAAACACTCTGTCATTAATGAATTTCCAGGGAGAAAGAGGCGATAATTTTACGGGCTGCAAAGTGGGAGGTATGGAAATCGGAAACGAAAATGTAGTTGTATGCGGAACTTCACAGCCGCATAAAAACAAAATAAAAAAGATTTCCGGTTTTGATTATAATATGAAATACAATGC
The DNA here is from genome assembly GCA_910585395.1 of uncultured Lachnospiraceae bacterium. Lineage (GTDB taxonomy): Bacteria > Bacillota > Clostridia > Lachnospirales > Lachnospiraceae > Petralouisia. Next base: position 12,085 of record CAJUCK010000033.1, on the reverse strand, counting down.
ATTTCTTGCACTTGCCAACCACAATACCGGGAAAGTAACATTTAAATGGCTGACGACGTATAATCCTAAAAATACTTCTGTTATTGTTGGGGAAACGCGTATGGTAAAGCTATCGGACAATCGTTTTGCTATCCTTTACACCACAACACAGAAAAAGAAAACCACTCTGCACTATGCAGTGTACAGCGATACCGGCCAAAAGATTTACTCTAAAAAATATACTGGTATGGTATTTGACGGCGATTCACAGCCTATTTTATATAAGGGGCGTATTGTCTGGATATCGTCAACCAAAAACAAGACAAAACTTTACTCCATACCTGCCATATTTTAGCTTGTTTCTTCCAGAGACAATTAATTTGAAACCGCACTAAACATAAGCAAAAAAACAGGAATCTCCCCGAGCAAACCAGATAATAAAATCACTGGATTCTGCAGGAGATTCCTGTCTGCTTTCGATAAAATGTTCTAACCTTATACGTAAATTTCATAAGCGGGATACGTACGGTCAAAATGATAGCCGAGCTTCTGGGCAAGCGCCACTGACCACTTATTCTGCGCATCCCAGCTTGGATAAAGGCCTCTGTCCATACACTCTAAAATTAATCTTGCCCCACATACAGAGGCAAGCCCTTTTCTCCGATGATCTTCCCTGGTTCCAATTTCTACTTCAATCCCTTCACGATATATCGTATAAGAGGATGCGCCTGCCGCCAGTTCTCCTTGGTGAAGTATAAACGCCCCCAGACCTCTTCTGGAATAGTCCTGATAATCAGCATACTGAGACGTAAAATCTTTCGCCCAGTCCTGTTCTCTGGTCTGTCGGAAAATCTCTTCATCCATCAGCTTTACCTCATATTCCGTGTTCAGCCCTGCCGCGATTTGTTCCAGATTCTTTCTGTCAAAAATGTCTGGTTCTTTCTTTATCGCATACCTCTCTACCCTCTTACAATGGCTTTGATAAACAATCTCAATTTCCTGCGCCCAGGCATTTCCGCTATCATTCATTGGAGGCACCATGATCAGAAAATCACGACTCTGTGTCTTAATTTCTTCTGCTACTAAATCCTTGTTTACCTTTCCAGCAAAATAACAAAAATCTGCAAGAATAATTCTCGCTGCTTGCGGGCGTTCCTTTCTGTCAGCCCACGCGTCTCCCATACAGCCTTGCAGACAAGACCAGATCAATGATTCTTCCCATCCCGCAAAAAGGGGGACAATACTTTTCATATTTTCTTTTTTAACTTTATAAATACTCATTATATTTCCTTACAAAATTCTTTTCAAATTAAACAAACCGCCCAAATCCTGTATACGCGAGATTTAGACGGTTTGCCGCAAGAAAGCCAACTGCTTAATAATTTTATTTTCTCTCTTTAAACAGCTTGTTCCTGATTACTCTTCCTTCTGTCCATAGTAAGCATTAGCGCCATGTTTCCGATAATAATGCTTATCCTGCAGCTCCTGGGGTGCAGGCTGTATACGAGGATTAATGGTCTCTGCACGATAAGCCATCTTCGCCACTTCCTCCAGTACCACTGCATTATGTACTGCTTCATGAGCATCTTTGCCCCACGCAAAAGGACCATGGTTTTTGCAGAGCACAGCAGGAACAGCCATAACATCCTTGCCCATTTCGTTAAAGGAATTTACAATCAGATGTCCAGTGTTTTCTTCATAAGCACCATCAATCTCTTCTTTTGTCAGACAGCGTACACAGGGGATTTCTCCGTACATGTAATCTGCATGGGTCGTACCATAACAGGGAATGCTTCTTCCTGCCTGAGCCCAGCTTGTGGCATAGGAAGAATGGGTATGTACCACACCGCCGATTTCTGGAAATGCCTTGTACAGTTCCAGATGTGTCGCAGTATCAGAAGAAGGATTATATCTGCCTTCCACCTTATTGCCATTTAAGTCCATAACCACCATATCTTCTGGTTTCAATTTATCATAATCCACACCGCTCGGTTTGATAACAAACAATCCGCTCTCACGGTCAATGGCGCTGACATTTCCCCAGGTAAAGGTAACCAGCCCATAACGGGGTAAATCCATATTTGCTTCATACACTGCTTTTTTTAATTCTTCTAACATATTTTTTCCTCTCCCTAGTTCAAAGAATTCACTGCTGCTCTCTCAATTGCAAGACCTTCACTGTAACGTTTGATAAAGGTATCGAAACCGTCTACATCTTTGGCGTCTGGATTCAGAGTTACACTCTCCTGGCCTGCAAATACCTTTTCCTCCAGATACTGTGACAATGTCTCATCTTTTCCTTTGTTTACCATATAAGATGCAAGCAAAGCAATTCCCCATGCTCCGCCCTCTCCTGCAGTCTCCATAACAGAAACTGGAACGTTAACAGCTGCCGCCATCACTTTCTGTCCAACGCCCTTGGTCTTGAACAGTCCGCCGTGTCCCATCAGAACATCAAGCTTTACATTTTCTTCTTTCATCAATATATCAAGACCTGTCTTCAATGCGCCCAGAGCGGTAAAGAGATGCACACGCATGAAGTTTGCCAGATTGAAATTGCTGTTAGGGGTACGCACAAACAGTGGACGTCCCTCCTCAAAACCTGTAATGTGTTCGCCAGAGAAATAATTATAAGCAAGAAGTCCGCCGCACTCTGGGTCTCCTTCCATAGCCTTGTTATAAAGAACAGAAAACAGCTTGGTCATATCTACTTCCACACCAAAACTCTCTGCAAATTCCTTAAACAGATTAACCCATGCATTCAAATCAGAGGTACAGTTGTTACAGTGAACCATAGCCACTGCACTTCCGTCCGGAGTTGTTACCATGTCGATTTCAGGATGAACCTTTGCCAATTTCTTCTCAAGTACTGCCATAGCAAATACAGAAGTTCCTGCTGAAACATTACCAGTACGCTGTGCCACACTCTTAGTGGCAACCATTCCAGTTCCTGCATCACCTTCTGGCGGACAAACTGGTACACCTGCTTGCAGATTTCCGCTGACATCCAAAAGTTTTGCTCCTTCTTCTGTAAGGCTGCCAGCATTCTCTCCAGCATTCAGCACCTTCGGAATAATATCCTCTAGTTTCCATGAAAATCCTTCTCCTGCGATCAGATCGTTAAACTGACCCATCATTTTCTTGTCATAATCACAGGTATCACTGTCAATCGGGAACATTCCAGATGCTTCTCCTACTCCCAGCACCTGCTGCCCAGTGAGTTTCCAGTGAATATAACCTGCAAGAGTGCAAAAATATGCTACAGAGCCAACGTGTTCCTCTTTATTTAAAATGGCCTGGTACAGATGAGCGATGCTCCATCTCTGAGGAATATTAAACTGGAATACTTCTGTCAGCTTGCCTGCAGCTTCTTCTGTAATCGTGTTTCTCCATGTACGGAAAGGTACCAGCAGTTCATTATTTTTATCGAAAGCCATATATCCGTGCATCATTGCACTGAATCCCAAAGCTCCGATGGTTGTCAGGGTAACACCATACTGGTTTTTTACATCCTCAGCCATTTTGCTGTAGCAGTCCTGCAGTCCATTCCAAATTGCATCAAGGCTGTAAGTCCAGATATTATTTACATATTGGTTCTCCCAGTCGTGCGCGCCAGATGCAATCGGAGCATTGTCGCTTCCTACTAAAACGGCCTTGATTCTGGTGGAACCAAACTCAATGCCAAGCGCTGTTTTGCCATTCTGAATATCTTCAATTATAAGATTCTTTTCCATTCTGAAAAATCCCTCCATACTTTGTAATTAAATTCTTCTGGGAATTTAAATGCCTGCTCCCCGCCGTTCTGCACAGCAGAGCTCTCTGGCGGAGTCTTCTCTTTTACTTTGTAATTAAATTCTCTCTGATAATTTAATTGCCAGCTTCATAATTTTATTATTTTAAAACACTGAAAAGCAGTCACCTCCGCAGAATCGCGAAAGTGGCTGTTTTCAGATAAACTTTTATTTTCCAACAAAGCCCTTGGTTTTCTCATAAATGCCTTGGGCATCCAGTCCATATTTCTCTAACAGTTTCACTGCCGGACCAGACTCTCCGTAAACATCATTGACACCAATCTTATATACAGGAGCAGGATTCTTCTCGCACAGACAGTCACATACAGCGCTTCCAAGTCCGCCGATCACAGAATGCTCCTCTGCAGTCACAACTTTACCAGTCTTCTTTACAGAATTGAGAATTATTTCTTCATCCAAAGGTTTGATGGTATGAATATTAATCACTTCTGCGCTGATTCCATCGGATGCAAGTTTTTCTGCTGCTTCTAAAGCTGCGCCTACACACAGACCCGTAGCAACGATAGTTACATCACTGCCTTCCTTTAACAGTACACCTTTTCCAACCTCAAATTTATAATCCGGCTTATCGTTGATTACTGGAACAGCAAGCCTTCCAAATCTCAGATATACTGGACCGTCCATCTCATAAGCAGCCTGAACTGCCGCCTTTGCTTCCACATCATCAGAAGGATTGATAACTGTCATTCCTGGAATCGTGCGCATCAATGCAATATCCTCATTACACTGATGAGTTGCTCCGTCCTCTCCTACAGAAATTCCTGCATGGGTTGCTCCAATTTTAACATTCAAATGAGGATATCCCACAGAGTTTCTCACCTGCTCAAAAGCTCTGCCTGCTGCAAACATGGCAAAGGAACTTACAAATGGTACTTTTCCAGTTGCAGCAATTCCTGCTGCAATTCCCATCATATTACACTCTGCGATACCACAGTCAATATGCCTCTCTGGAAATTCTTTCTTAAACACGCCTGTCTTGGTAGCTGCTGCAAGATCCGCATCTAAAACTACCAGATTATCATGGTCTTTGCCCAGCTCTACCAGCGCGTTCCCGTAGCTGTCTCTGGTTGCGATC
>CAJUCK010000033.1:0-7209 GCA_910585395.1 uncultured Lachnospiraceae bacterium | reverse complement strand
TTCTGGCATAATGCTTCACCTGCTTTCTTTAATTCTTCCATTGCGGTAGCGTATTCTTCATCATTCGGAGCTTTTCCATGCCATCCTGCCTGATTTTCCATATAGGAAACGCCTTTTCCTTTTACAGTTTTCATAACAATGGCTGTGGGCATCCCCTTAGTCTCTTTTGCTTCCTTGAAAGCTGCACGAAGCTGGTCATAATCATTTCCATCAGCAACGTTGATGACATGGAAATTAAATGCCTTAAATTTATCATCAATTGGATAAGGAGAGCAGACATCTTCTACTTTTCCATCAATTTGAAGTCCGTTGTTGTCCACAATAACTACCAGATTGTCAAGTTTACGGTGTCCGGCAAACATTGCTGCCTCCCACACCTGGCCTTCCTGAATCTCGCCGTCCCCCAGCAATGTATATACACGGTAATTGTCATTGCTGAGTTTTGCAGATAATGCCATGCCGACTGCTGCTGAAATTCCCTGTCCAAGGGAACCACTGGACATATCAATGCCAGGTGTATGCTGCAGACAGGGATGTCCTTGCAAATGAGAGCCAATCTTACGCAGAGTCTTTAAATCCTCTACAGGGAAATAACCACGATTGGCAAGGGTTGAATACAGACCTGGAGCAGTATGGCCTTTGGAAAGCACAAAACGGTCACGGTCTGCTTTTTTAGGATCCTTGGGATCAATGTTCATTTCTTCAAAATATAAATAAGTAAATAAATCTGCCGATGAGAGAGAGCCGCCTGGATGTCCTGCCTTTGCAGCATGAACAGCTGTTACAATACCTTTGCGGACTTCATTGGCAGTTTTCTGAAGTTCTAAGTTTTCCATGTAAATTCTCCTTTTATTTGTAACCAAATTCTCACTGAAAATCTGATTGCTGATCCCTGCCTTTCTGCACAGCAGATTTACCGGCAGAGATTTTTTTAATTTGCTGATTGTTTATTCACCAAAAACTGCGATATAATCTTTCTGGAATTTGTCAATTCCCTGGTCTGTCAGCGGATGTTTGGTCATCTGCTCGATAACGCCATAAGGAACGGTTGCAATATCAGCTCCAGCGAGTGCACAGTCTGTTACATGGATTGGATTACGAACACTAGCTGCAATAATTTCTGTATCAATTTCAGGATAGTTTTCGAAAATAGCAACAATATCTTCAATGAGGCTGACGCCTGTCTGGCTGATATCATCCAAACGTCCCAGGAATGGAGATACATAAGTTGCACCTGCCCTTGCTGCAAGCAACGCCTGGTTTGCCGTAAAGATAAGGGTTACGTTTGTCTTAATACCCTCTGCTGCAAGCACTTTCACTGCCTTTAAGCCTTCTACTGTCATAGGAATCTTTACGATCATGTTAGGATGAATAGCCGCGATCTCACGTCCTTCTTTAATCATTCCTTCTGCATCGACAGTGGTAGCCTTAACCTCTCCACTGATAGGTCCGTCAACAATAGATGTAATCTCCTTGATTACCTCATTAAAATCTCTGCCTTCCTTTGCAATCAGGGAGGGATTGGTTGTCACACCACAGATAACCCCCATGTCGTTTGCCTTGCGGATGTCCTCTACATTGGCTGTGTCAATAAAAAATTTCATTATATTTCCTCTCTTTCTTTTCACCGAAAGCGGAATGCCCAGATGACCTTCCGCTTCGGTAAATCGTTTTTATTTTATTATATTGATTATATTGTTTATTTTCCGAATACTACATTTCCTAACATCAGATCTTTCTTGAAATCACGGATGTTGGTATTATTGTCAATGTAAACGGCTTCGATACCCATAGCTGCTGCCCAGTCTCCCATCTGCTCTGCTGTAATATCATAGGAGAATGCTGTGTGGTGAGCGCCGCCTGCTAAGATCCATGCTTCACATCCTGTTGCAAAATCAGGCTGCGGTGTCCAGAATGCAGTTGCCACAGGAAGTTTTGGCATTGGCTTTTCAACCTTCTTGCAATCTACACTGTTGATAATCAGACGGAAGCGGTCTCCTAAGTCGATAAGAGAAGTTGCGATTCCAGGTCCTTCTTTGGAAGTAAATACCAGACGTGCAGGATCTTCTCTGTCTCCCATGGAAAGAGGCTGGCACTTAATGCTGATAGGACCTTCTGCAATCGTAGGACAAATCTCCAGCATATGAGCCTGAAGGATTCCTTCCTTTCCAGGCACCAAGTTATAAGTGTAATCTTCTAACATGGAGGTTCCCTTTGCATCCTTCATGCCTGCAGACATTAATTTCATAATACGAACCATTGCAGCAACCTTCCAGTCTCCTTCTGCTCCGAATCCGTAACCCTTTTCCATCAAACGCTGAATTGCAAGTCCTGGAAGCTGTTTTAATGCGCCAAGATCACCAAAGTGAGTTACAATTGCCTGATAATTTTTCTCTTCCAGGAAACGTTCAAAGCCGATTTCGATCTGAGCCTGTACTGCAACGTGTCTCTTGAACTCGTCTGCGTCTCTGCCTTCCAACAAAATTTCATACTTGTCATAGTATTCATCTACCAGAGCATTTGTATCTGACTCTGATACTGCACCCACAGCTTCTGCAATCTCATTCACTGGATAAGCGTCTACTTCCCAGCCGAATTTCAACTGTGCCTCAACCTTATCACCCTCAGTAACTGCTACGTTTCTCATATTGTCAGCTACACGCATTACACGTACATGACTGCTCTCTACAATGCCGATAGCGGTGCGCATCCAGGAAGCAATCTTCTCACGAACAGCCTGGCTGGTCCAGTGTCCTACAACAACCTTGCGCTCAATGCCCATACGTGTTACCATATGGCCCCACTCACGGTCGCCGTGTGCGGACTGGTTCTCATTCATGAAATCCATGTCGATGCTGTCATAAGGAATCTCTTCATTAAACTGTGTATGTAAGTGAAGAAGCGGTTTTCTGTACTCCTGCAATCCCAAAATCCAGGATTTAGCGGGAGAGAAAGTATGACACCATACAATAACGCCTGCACAGTCCTCGTCAATATTTGCCTCATTGAAGGTCTTTCTGATTAATTCATTCGTAATCAATGTAGGCTTTAACACTACTTCAAAAGGAAGTACTCCGGACTTGTTCAGCTCATCCACAATGATTCTGGAATGGTCCGCTACATTTTTCAGACATTCATCCCCATATAAATCCTGTGAACCTGTGCAGAACCAAAACTTGTAATTTCTCTGTAATTTCATGATAACCCTCCTGTGAAATAATATAATTTTGATAGCTTTTCAGCCGCAGACTAATGTCTGTCCTTATACTTTAACTTTATTACTTGTATGGTCGTCAATACAAGTTGTTTTTTCTAAAATTTTAATAAAAAATAATAGAAAACTCTGAAAAAATCATGTACGCCTTCTGCTGGATTCCCGCACGATAAGTTCAGGCTCAATTAAAACTCTGTTTTCCTGCACTTCTGCATGGGGATTGTGTATCAGCTCCAGCAGTAATCTTGCTGCCATTTCCCCAAGTTTGTCCTGAGGATGCGCAATGGTGGTCAGCTTAATCCTGCTGTTTTCCGCAATAAAAGAATTGTCATACCCAGTAACCGACACTTGTTCTGGCACCAGAATATTACATTCCTCTAAAGCTTTCACTACCTCAACGGCAATCTGGTCATTGTAGCATACCACTGCATCAAATTCCTCTCCCTGGCGCACCAAATCCTGCAGCGCTGCAAAAGGTTTGATCGCACGGTCTTCTGTATGAAACCAGATGATAAGGTCAGGATTATACATGATTCCTGCTTCCTGCAGCGCCTGGACATAACCTCTGTGACGCTCACGGCCCTGGGTATCATCCGCTTTAAACACCCCCAGAATCCTCTGATGTCCCTGAGAAATCAGATGGCTGGCAACAAGATACCCGCCTCTGCAGTCGTCCATCCGCACCTGCGGCTTATCTTTCATCTGTTCAAAGCACCCCTGGATAAACACATAGGGAATTCCAAACTGTTCCAGACGCTGATACAGCGAAATATGCCTGCAGAAAATCTCACTTTTACTGGGTTCAATAATCAGCCCTTCGATATCTTTCTGTAAAAGCTCTTCTAAGCATTTCGCTTCTGCCTTCCTGGAATTCCGGGTATTTTTCAGAATAATGCTATATCCTTCCTCCGCCATTACGCTGTCAATTCCCTGCACTACCTTTGGGAAAATATAATCTGACAGATAGGTAGTCACCACCGCTATATTACGGGAAGTCTTGGTATGGCGTACCCGTTCAGAACAAAAAGTTCCCTTGCCATGCTCCGCATAGACAAAACCTTCATTCGTCAGAATGGACAATGCCTTGCGAACCGTATGGCGGCTGATATGATAACGATCTGACAGCTCATTTTCAGAAGGAAGCTTCTCTCCTGCCTGAATGCCGCCATCCAGTATCATGCGCTTCAAATCCTCAGCCAGCGTAAAATACTTTAATTTCTGACCTTCACTTTTCGCCATCTTACATAAGTCCTTTCCCATACTAACGCTGCCGCTATCTTTCTCTATTTTACAACTTGTATGGATGTAAAGACAAGTGATTTAAGAAAACTGAAAAAAAAATGTGCAAATCACACAATTTTATCTAAACACAAATGGTATTTAAGATAATTTTTCATGCAATCTGCACATATGCTTTATAGTTCTCTTACCAAAAGGTCACTCTTATCCAGAAATTCCTCTACCGTGTGAAATCCCAGCCGCGTTAAGAGCTCAAGTACAAAGGGATTTTCCAGCGGCGTCTTGTATTCTGCACGCTCACTGTAACTGTCCACATTCTTTTTTCCCTCTTCCGAAGAAATGATACGCCGGGGCCCTCCCACACAGCCTCCATTACATCCCATACCTTCAAAAAAATTAGCGGCAGTCTCTCCATTTTTCAGCCGTTCTATCATAGCGCGGCAGGCTGGCACTCCATCTGCCTGCTCCGCCCGTACTTCAATCTTCCGGTCTGGATGCAGCTGTTTTACTGTTTCTCTTACAGCCTCACTGACTCCGCCCGTCCTGGCATAAATTCTTCCCGCACGAGAAGAATGCTCTTTTTCATCCTCTCCAAGTTCCTCTGGATGGATATCTGCTGCCTCAAACATATCCTGCACTTCCTGGAAAGTGAGCACATAATCGACGGCATCTGCAATGTCTTTTTCCCGCGCCTCTGCTTTTTTCGCCATACAGGGACCGATAAACACTGTCACCGCCTGGGGATGCAGCTGTTTTACCACACGTCCTGCTGCAATCATAGGCGATACGGCGCCTGGCACATGGGGAACAAGCTCATGGTAAATTTTTCGTATCATGCCGATCCACACCGGGCAGCAGCAGCTTGTAAGCTGATAGTCCTGCTCTTTTTGGATATTTGCATCAAATTCTAATGCCTCCTTGAGCGTCAGAATATCTGCAAATACAGCCACCTCTACCATCCCTTGAAATCCCATTGCCTTAAAAGCTGTTCGGAGTCTGCCCACTGTTACTTTTTCCCCAAACTGCCCTAAAAACGCAGGAGCAATCAGAGCATATACCTCCTTCTCTTTTGCCCGGACAGCCTCAAGAACTGGAACAACATCTTTATTTTCCACCAGCCGCTCCAGCCTGCAGGCGTCCACGCAGGCGCCGCATCCAATACATTTCTCTGGATTAATCACCGCTCTGCCGTTTTTGTCCCGTTCAAAAGCATCAAAAATACAGCTGTTTTCACAGGCCCGTTCATAGGCACACTGTTCACATTGTTCCTGAAAAATAACAGGAGCGTACTTCTTGGGATGAAGAAGGCAGTCCATGTGATAGGGATCGTATTCTTCCTGCAGTGTGCGCTCCTGTCCTGTTTGCTGTTTTAAAATATCCAGATATAATTGATGGAATGTTTTCATTCATAGAACCTCGTTTCTGTTTTTGGTATAGTATTCCCAAAACAGAAACCATCATTCCGCCAATCTTATTATATTTCAATCAGCTTTTATAAATATTTCTTTAATATTTCCACTTTATCTGTCGCTTCCCATGGCAGATTCAGATCGTTGCGTCCGAAATGTCCGTATGCTGCCGTCTGCTTGTAAATTGGGCGGCGCAGATCCAGCATTTTGATAATCCCTGCTGGGCGAAGGTCAAAATTCTCACGAATTATATCTACCAATTTCTCATCTGAAATCCTGCCTGTTCCAAAAGTATCCACCATAACGGACGTAGGCTGTGCGACACCAATCGCATATGACAATTGAATTTCGCACTTTTCTGCAAGCCCTGCTGCAACTATATTTTTTGCGACGTAACGTGCTGCGTAAGCTGCGGAACGGTCCACTTTGGTACAGTCTTTACCAGAAAATGCTCCGCCGCCGTGACGAGCATATCCACCGTATGTATCTACGATAATTTTCCGTCCTGTAAGCCCTGCATCTCCATGAGGTCCGCCAATTACGAAACGCCCAGTAGGATTAATAAAGAATTTTGTCTCACTGTCAATCATTTCTTTTGGCAGTACTGGTTCAAATACATACTTTTTAATATCTGCATGAATTTGTTCCTGGGTCACATCTGCATCATGCTGGGTAGACAGTACCACCGCTTCCAGTCTCTTGGGATTTCCCTCTTCGTCGTATTCCACTGACACCTGTGTCTTTCCATCTGGCCTTAAATAGCTCAGTGTACCGTCTTTACGGACCTTTGTAAGCTGCAGCGCCAGTTTATGTGCAAGAGAAATCGGATAAGGCATCAGTTCTTTCGTCTCATTGGTAGCATAGCCAAACATCATTCCCTGATCGCCTGCTCCAATAGCCTCAATCTCCTTCTCAGACATTTTGTTTTCTTTTGCCTCCAGCGCTTTATCCACACCCATAGCGATATCTGCTGACTGCTGGTCCAGTGCGACCATTACTGCGCAGGTATTTCCGTCAAAGCCAGTGGCAGCATCATTATATCCGATCTCATTTACGGTATCTCTTACAATCTGCGGGATATCAATCTTTGCCTTAGTTGTAATCTCTCCTGTTACCAGCACAAACCCTGTACATGCCGCTGTCTCACATGCTACACGGCTCATAGGGTCCTGTTCCATCAATGCATCCAGAATCGCATCAGAAACCGCATCACAGACTTTATCAGGATGCCCTTCTGTAACTGATTCCGATGTAAACAATCTTTTTTCCATTTCAAATTCCTCCTTCGAATCATTTCAATTAAAAAGTCCGCTTATACAAAAATAAGCGGACCTGACTAGGCGAAAA
>CAJUCK010000032.1:25789-27327 GCA_910585395.1 uncultured Lachnospiraceae bacterium | reverse complement strand
GACGCCATTGCCGCATATAAGAATCTGCCGGAAAATGCGGACAGTGCAGCTGTGATTGAGGCATATCGCAGACTGAATGCAGCTTTGAAAAATTTTGTGCCCAGAGATGTCGTAAAAGTCACTGGGGTAAAATTGAATAAAAGTACTCTGACGCTGACGGTTGGCGGCAGTGAAACATTGACAGCAACAATAGAACCGGACAACGCCAGCAGCAAAGATGTGATTTGGGAGAGCAGCAATGCAGATGTTGCCAGTGTCGAGAACGGGAAAGTGACGGCGAAAAAGGCAGGAACGGCGAATATTACGGCGGCCAGTACAGAAGATAATACAATAAAAGCATTCTGCGCCGTGACAGTAAAGGATGCATCGAATAATCCTCCCGCTTCAGAAATAAAAGTAAAGAGCGTGACGCTGAATGTGAAGAAGCTGACCCTTGGGCTGAAGGAGAACTATACTCTGAAAGCAACGGTAAATCCATCTGATGTAAAAAATAAGAAAGTCACCTGGAAATCAGACAAACCTAAGATAGTAAGTGTTAAGAATGGAAAACTTAAGGCACTGAAGACTGGAAAGGCGAAGATTACTGCAGTCAGTGCAGCGGATAAGACGAAGAAGAAGACCATCACAGTGACAGTGAAGAAAGCTCCCGTTAAGAAGACAAAGGTGACGCTGAACAAGAAGAACGTAACACTGAAACTGAAAGGGAAGAACAAAACGTTCCAGATTAAGCCGAAAGTTGCCTCCAAGTATGGAAGTGCAACCTTTAAATACACAGTTGACAAGAAGGGAAAGAAAGCCGTGAAAGTGGATAAAAACGGAAAAGTAACTGCGAAGAAGAAAGGAAAGGCAGTTATCACCGTTAAGACATATAACGGCAAGGCGAAAGCAGTACTGAAGGTAACAGTCAAGTAAGGTAATCGCAGGTAGAGAACAGTAATAGAATTCTTATTGATATGAAATAGGAGACAGAAAAAGCTGCCGCATCAGCAAAGAAATGGTGCGGCAGTTTTTCTGCAATGAGAAAGCTGTATCAGTACGCAAAAAATAAGAGATGCTAAAAAGCTGGGGGTATGAAAAATATATAATTGTATGCTGGTTTCCTGTGAATAACAGATTGTGAAATCGAAAGAGATAGAGTATAATATGTCTTGAAGAGCTCTTATTCTTTGTGGAGAAGCATACAAAGCCTTGAGGATGGGCTCTAATGTCAGTACGCTGGTATAGGAAAAGGAATAAAACAGTGAAAAAAATATATCGTGTTATAATTCTTATGTCAATGATTGGAATTCTTGGGGTTTTAGCATTGGTACAATCTTCAAATCAGGAAATGCAGAGATATCAGGGACAGTTTTTTGACTGCTTTGATACTGTGACGACAATAACTGGATATGCCAGGAGCCAGAATGATTTTTCTCAGAAAATGGAGCTGCTTCAAAATAAACTGACGTATTATCATCAGCTTTATGATATTTACCATACTTATGAGGGGCTTAATAATATGAAGGACATCAATGATGCAGCCGGAAAAAGACCAGTAA
>CAJUCK010000032.1:25403-25761 GCA_910585395.1 uncultured Lachnospiraceae bacterium | reverse complement strand
TGGGAAAGGAAATGTATCACAAAACAGAGGGAAAACTGCAGATAACGTATGGCAGCGTGCTGTCACTGTGGCATGAGTACCGGGAGAAGGCAGCAAAAGACCCCAAAAATGCGGAACTTCCGCCTCAGAAGGAATTGGACAGGCGAGCCAGACATACAGATATGGAGAAGCTGATTGTGGATGATAAGGCTTCCACGGTTTATCTTGCTGATAAGGATATGTCCCTAGATGTTGGAAGTATTGGCAAAGGTTATGCAGTTCAGCGTCTGGCAGAATATGCCAGAGAGATCGGAATGGAGCATGTATTGATCAGCGTAGGTGGAAATGTCTGTGCTGTGGGCACAAAAGCAGATGGAAA
>CAJUCK010000032.1:22685-25262 GCA_910585395.1 uncultured Lachnospiraceae bacterium | reverse complement strand
AAAATTCAGGCGTAGCAGACGCTCTTTCTACCTCTTTGTTTAATATGGATTATACTTCTGGACTGTCTTTGGTGGAAAGTCTTACGGACGTGGAAGCTATGTGGATTGAAAAAGACGGAAAAATCCGCTGCTCTGGAGGTTTTAAATATAATGAAAAGAAATGATAAGATATTAATTGTAAGTTTGATAATTTTGGGGTTAGTATCATTTGGAGGTGTGTTCCTCTATTCTAAGCTCAGCACTAGAGAACCTGAGGCGGTGGTTTACCTGGATGGAAAAGAGAAGGGCCGATACTCTCTGTCTGATAATATCATGATTGAGATCCGCCAGGAAAATGGAGCTTGTAATATGTTACGAATAAAGGATAGGAAGGCAGAGATTACACAAGCATCCTGTCCAGATAAAGTCTGCGTCAGACACCGTCCAGTAAGCGGCCAGGGTGAGAGCCTGATCTGCCTGCCAAATAAGATGGTAGTGGAAATTGAAAATGGTGAAGAGACAGAAATAGATGCAGAAACAAATTAAATATAAATTATATATCATGGAGTTGGAGAAGAGTATGACAAAAAGAACAGCTTATATGGGGATGCTCACGGCGCTTGCTTTTGTGTTTTCTTATATAGAATCTTTACTGCCAATTCATCTAGGAGTGCCTGGCATTAAGCTGGGACTGGCAAATCTGGTAGTGATGGTGGCTTTGTATACTATGAGCGGGAAGGCAGCGTTTACCTTATCTTTGGTACGTATAATACTGACAGGATTCACTTTTGGAAGTTTGTCGACAATGATTTATAGTTTTGCAGGGGGAATGCTGAGTCTTGGTATCATGGTTCTGCTCAAACGGTACAAATTGTTTTCCGTCACAGGAGTCAGCGTGCTGGGAGGAGTATTTCATAATTTTGGACAGATAATTGCAGCGGTTTTTGTGGCAGAGACAGCCAGTCTTTTATATTATCTTCCAGTTTTGATTTTATCAGGTACAGCTGCTGGTACTTTTATTGGGATTCTTTCGTCAATATTAATTCGTCATCTGACAAATTTATTGAATGAGAAACAGAATTAAAATTAAAATTTATAATATTGAAAGGAAGATAAATATTTTAAACACAATTTTATTATTGGAAGACGATGAAAGCATCAAAAGAGGAATTACCTTTATATTGGAGAAAGATGGTTATCAAGTGTTTTCCTGCAAGTCAATAAAACAGGCGCAGACAGTGTTTCATCAACAGGACATAGAGCTCATTATTTGTGATATTACACTCCCGGATGGAAGCGGACTTGATTTTGTCAGAGAGGTACGCAGAGAGAGCAGTGTACATATTATATTTTTGACAGCCTTGGATCAGGAAGTGGATCAGGTTATGGGGTATGAAGCAGGAGCCGATGATTATATAACAAAACCGTTTAGTCTGTCAGTGCTCAAACTCAAAGTATCAGCATATTTTAAGAGACAGCATGAAACAGTACAGGAACGGATAGAGTCTGGCAATATCTGTTTTTATGTGAAGGAGATGCGAGTTCTGGCGGCAGGCAGAGAGATTTCTCTCACTAAAAATGAATGGAAAATGCTGCGGGTCTTTATGGAGCATCCAAGACAGATTTTGTCTAAAAATCAGCTTTTGGAACAGCTTTTTGATACAGAAGGGGATTTTGTGGATGAGAATACAATTGCAGTAAACATCCGGAGACTTCGTGAGAAAATTGAACCAGACAGTTCAAAACCAGAATATATCAAAAATGTTCGTGGAATTGGATATCTTTGGGACAAGGAGTGCAGGAAATGAGAAAATATATATTTCCCGTTATTACGGGGATTTTTCTATTAGTTTTGACAGACTGGCGCCTGATCACAATGGTGAAGCATGAATATCAGGAAAAGATTCAGATCCTTTCTGTAATGATGGAAGAGCAGGAAAGAGGCGCAGACAATTTTGTGACGGCAATAGATTTAATGAAAGGAGAGAATTATTTACAGGGAACGGCTGGAAAGGAAAAATTAAAATCTTATGGTTATCTGGAGGGGGGAGAGAATTGGTATAGTCTGAAGGGGAAAAAATCTGTTCAATATATTATTGTATGTTCTATTCTAGTCTTTCTGGCATATCTATTGGCTCTGAGATACCTGTCCAGACAATGGAACATTCAGCGGCGGCAGGAATTTGAGAAGCTGTCTCAGATATTGAGGCAGTTTTCCAGTCATATCTATGAGAATGATTTTGAGGAACAGCTGAATGAGAGGGAGACAGAGATGGAGCGGATTATGAGCCAGCTTGCAGGACTGAGTGAGCAGCTTCGCTACAACGAGGAACGTGTAATGAAGGAAAAAGAGAACACTAAAAGTCTGGTCACGGATATTTCACATCAGTTAAAAACGCCAGTTTCCGGATTGAAAATGTGTTTTGAAATATTGGACCAGGAAGATTTAAATCCCAAAGAAGAAAGGGGATTTTTGGAACAATGTATGAAACAGCTTAGAGAACTTGAGGCGCTTGTGGGAACTCTGGTGAATATTTCCAGAATGGAGACTGGTTTGATACAGATTCACAGAGAAGCGGCAGATATTTTAGATACGCT
>CAJUCK010000032.1:15368-22675 GCA_910585395.1 uncultured Lachnospiraceae bacterium | reverse complement strand
GACAGCTGTAAACCGCATTTATCTGAAAGCAGAGGAAAAGCAGATAGCCATAGAATTTGAGGAAATAGAGGATATGACGGCATTGGTAATCCCTCATGATGTGAAATGGCTCTGTGAGGCATTCATTAATATTCTGGAAAATGCAGTAAAGTACAGTCCGGAAAACACAGAAGTCTGGATTCGCATGATTAAGATGACTACATTTCTAAGAATTGAAATTGAAGACCAGGGGATCGGAATTCCAAAGGAGAAATACCATAAGATTTTTCAGCGCTTTTATCGTGGAGATGAAGAAGAGGTTCGCCAGGCAGAAGGCTCTGGAGTGGGACTGTATCTTACGAGAAAAATTTTGGAGTGGCACGGAGGCAGTGTAACAGTGTCTTCCAGATATGGAGGAAAACGGCACGGAAGCACCTTTAGGATTCAAATTCCTTATGAGCAGGCATAGAGCGAGGGAGATTACATTTATGCAGTAAGGCATCAATCACAATTATGAAAATATAGAAAATATAAATAATTTGAAAAAAAGCATAACTTGAAAAAGGAAAATACGATTATATTTATAGACGGCAGATTTTATTAAGAACTGTGCTGGCAGAGGGGATGAATTATTTATCAATTATTAAAAGTTAATAAGGTGGTGATGCCTATGAGTCTATAAATATCTGGGAAAATTGTGTGATTTGGTAGCCTTCAATGAACTGCAACAAGTATTGGTGATGTTCAAATGGGAGAAGAAACTATTGTATCGTAAGACTGTATGTTGGGATTGGAGGTTATCATGTACAAGCAATTAATACTATTTTCTATTGGAGCTGTATTGGAATTGTCTGGATGTGTTATCGGCTATTTTGTTGGAGAGCTTTGGGGAGGAATTATTTGTATTATTGGCTCTTGTATAATGCTGATGGGGGCAATAAGCGCTTTGATAAAAGAATATAGAGAAAAGAAGAAAAAAAAGAAATGAGTCTTATGATGCTGCCAATTCATGTTTAGATATGGACTTGTGCAGACATCGGAGATAACTTTAAAAGATGAGGTAAAACGATAACTTGAAATTAAAAGAATTGTACGAGAAAGGGAGAATAAAATGAAAATAGGCAAAAGATTATTGATTATGGCAATAGCAGCAGTCACATTAGTATCTATACCAGCAGAAGTGAAGGCTTCTGATACAGAAGGGAGAATGGTTCTGGGAGAAAAGGTGGAGGCTGAGAAGGCTGGTCAATTGGTTTCTGAAAAAACATATAATGATGAGAACGGGAATCAGATTAGAGAAAAAATATATGTAAATCTTGAAAAAACGGCGGAATCAGTGAAAAAGAGCAGCAGTGCAATCAGCGGCAGAGGTACATTTAGGAAAGAACAGGAATTTCTTATCTATACCGGAAAAACAAGAAAAGAAAAAATAAAATGTTATGTTGAAGGTACATTTATGTTTAAAAACCGCAGGGCAACTTTGATAAGGGCTCACGGAGCTGTTACACGGCGTCCGAATGGAGTAGTAGTTACTAGTCCTAAAACACTGACAGGAACGAATAATGCGAAGTTCCGTTTTTATGCGAAATCTAATTTTTCGAGAAAAAAAGAGTATTCAGTAAGGATTACTGCAGCGGGTGATGGAAGGGTGTATTAAAATGCGAAAACATCAATTTATTGCACTATAACATCTGTTCGTGATATGGCAGCTATAGCGGCAAAATTGCATGTATATCATTCATGTGAGAAAATCTGGAGGTTGACATGAAAAAAATCAAACAATATTTGGCAGTGTTTCTTTTGTCTGCTGTTTTTATTGGAACAGCAGCATATCCAGAGCACGTATCCGCCAGTTGGGAAGCGCCTAAGGGAATAGCGTATGAACCAACTGTTTTTGGTAAAGTTACTACTCAGACAGACAAGGTGCGGGTATATGTTTATGACAATACCACATTAAAGATTACCAGCAATGCGAAAACCCTTTTTCAGAAAACATATAAGCGAGAGGGGAAAAAAACAATAAAACTGCCAATGCAGAAAGCGCATGTAAAACTGAATTTTACTCTGACAGCAGAAGATGGAATTGTTGGACCTGCCGTTGTAAAAACTGTGAAGGACGATGGTATTATTTCTAAAAGGAAGGTAAGCGCTTCCCTGAAAAAGCCAATCGTTGCGGGAAAGATTACTGATAAAACTATGTCAGTAAAGGTATATGCAAAAAAAGGAGATACACTTTATATACAGAATGGTGCAAAAGTATTAAAGAAGGTAAAATACCGAAAGAGCGGATATCAGAAATTTTCCATCAAAAAGCAGAAGGCGGAAACCAAGCTTACATTTTATACTGCCGATAAAACTGGGAGAAGCGCCTATGTTACAAAAGAAGTGAAAGATGTCACACCTCCCAGGAAACCGAAGGTGTCCTTTCTTTTGGACGGTGATTACAGCTGGATTGATGTAGAAGGGGAAGTAGGCTGTGATGTCTATGTGAGACGAAACAGCAAGAAAAGGGCAGAAAGCTGGAAATATATGGGTACATTGGACGGGATGAATCTCGGCTTTCATGTGGATGATTTGCCGAATATCAAGTCTATGGATGCGGGAGATACGTTTTCCATCCGTCTTGTGGATGATGCAGGTAATAAGAGTCAGACAGTGACCACAGAAGCAGCGAAAGAAGATTGGCATCCGATTTTTTCGGAATAGGCAGAGCTTTTCTTTGAAGTTTTAAACAATTCAAAAGAAGATTTTGAGGATTTCCTGGAAGCAGTACTGCAGTGTAAAATAAAAAATATGAAAAAGTACAGATCAAAGGTATAAGTTTGTCTGTACTTTTTTATATTTTGCGCTGTCATGGACGCCGCTTAGCTCTTTATTTAAAATTTATTATTTATTTCCATGAAAAACGTAACTTTTTCATGAAAAATACGATATTTTATTTGAGAGTCGTTTTAACAGGTGAATAGTTACAGATATTTCAAATGAGAAGATTAGGATATCAAAAGGTGCTTTTGGCGCCTCAATCCAAAAAAGGGGAATAATTTATGAATGATGCTTATATCATTGACTTGTTCTGGAAGAGGGATGAAAATGCGATAAAAATAGTAGATGAGAAGTATAATTCTTTTTGTTTTTCCATTGCATGGAGAATTTTGACAAACCGGGAAGACTCAGAAGAATGTGTAAATGACACATGGTTTGCAGCATGGAAGTACATACCCCCAAAGAAACCGTCGAGGCTGTCAGCTTTTTTAGGGAAAATTACGCGGGGGTTTGCGATCGACATGTTAAGGAAAAAATACGCAGTAAAACGAATGGATATGCATATTATGGAAATAAAAGAAGAAGTAGAAGATCTAAATATAGCGGTTGTGCAGAACTTTGAGGAAAATATTGAGGAAGAAGAACTGATTGAAATTATAAATGGTTTTCTGTCTGGAATGTCTGAACGAGATAGAGATATATTTGTTCAACGGTATTGGGGAATGGAACCATTAAAGCATATTGCAAAAAGGCATCAGATATCTGAAGGGGCAGTAAAGCAAAACCTGCTGCGCAATAAAAGGAAATTAAGAAAATTATTAGAAAAGGAGGGACGGCTGTGAAAGAAGATGGATTTGAGTTTTTAGAGCTTTTCGGGAATATAGATGAAGAGTATATTTATCAGGCAATGCAGCCTTGGCAGAGACAGACAAGAAGATATGTTATGTATCATATGGGAAAAAAAGCGGCATGTCTCTTAGTTATTATGCTGCTAGGCTTCTGCGCAGTATTTCACAACCAGGTCCATGCAGCCATCAGCAGGTTTACAACAATAATTGGAGAGATGTTAGGATTATCCGATGACCTGACACCTTATACAGACATGATCCATACAACACAGAGACAGAAGGGGACAGAAGTTATTTTGAGGGAAGTGATTTGGACAGGAAACAGCCTGTTTGCGTCTGTTTCTGTGAAGGGTATAGAAGATAACAGTGCAGGCATAAGCGCGCAGGAAAGCGTAGAAATCAATGGGGAAGAGAAAGTATGCAGTTCTACAAAAGTATTCTGCAGTGGGGAGTTTGAAAATTCGGGCAGCAGCTATGTAATTGAATGGAATTATGGCAGCAGCCTGCAGATAAAAGGAACGGCAGACATTAAGATGAAGATTGCAGTGCATAGACATATGGATGATATAGAAGGACAAATGTTTGAATTTGCATTTTCAGCATCAAAAGAGGAACTTCAGGAACATACAATTCAGATGGAATTGGATCAGAAGCTGGAGATCGAAGACAAAGTGGCAGTTCTAAAGGAATTATCCTTAAACAGCGTCATTAGCAGCATACAAGTGGAATGTGAAATGCTTTTGACAGACGAAAAACAATATTATATAAAAGCTACGGATGCGCACGGGAATGAATTTTTTTATTCTTTAGTAAATTCACAGGGAAGAATGCATACGTTTCAAAATGAAAATGATCTGCCGTCTCTCGAGAATGAATGGCTGGATCTTCAAATATATGTTTTGCCATATGAATGGGAAGAAGGCACAGGGGAACCAGCTTTGTCTGAGGAACAGCTAAGTAAAATCTTACAGATAAATTATGAGAAATTGAGACCAGTAAGTCAGAAGTTTAGGATTACGATCCAGAAATAACGAATCACAAAATTTCTCTAAAGTTCTTATATTTTTTCCTTTATATGTCGAAGAGCTGACATTACTTTGTGATGTAGATACTCTGCATGAGTAATTGTCATGGAAAAATTGTAAAAAAGCGTAACTTAAATAAGAAAAATACGATTATTTATATAGCTGGTAAACGTTAAAAGGGAATAGGAGGGGGAGAATGATCATGTATCAGCCATTAAAAATTGTCAGGGGGTGATGATGCTGAAATCCAAATAATTGGGATTTCATGCTGTCTAAAAATTTTTAGACGATTTATAATTACAAGGCGGCACTGTTATTGATTGTAAAGAGAATTATTAGGAAAGAGAGTGAAAAATGATGAAATTTGGTAAATTTTTGTTATCTTTGTTAACCGCTACTGTGCTGGGGACGGCAGCAGTGCCTGTATATGCGGAGGATAGCAGTAATGGATCTTATCTGCACAGTAGTACAGGAGAAGCAAGTGAACAAGCGTGGAAAATGGATGGTAATATTGCTGTACTAGACAAGAGTGACATTGCGTTACTGGAAAAGGTGGATTCTCTAAGTTTAATTTCCACGGTTGCATATGATTTAGATGAGGAATATGCGGCAGAAATTAAAGACTATAAACTGAATCCATCATCTGCGATGACAAGGGCAGTTTCCAAAAGTGTGAAATATGCAAGGTCATGGAAAATTTACAGAAAGAGCGATAATGCCGTTATGGTTCAATGGGTATTAACAGGCGAGTTTACATATGACGGTAAAACGAGCAAATGCAAAAACATGACTTACAGCAATAAGGCTTCTGGAACATATAATGTAACTTCGAATTCGCATTATCCATCACAGCATTATGCAATAGGAAATTGCGGTGCAGTAAATAAAAAGACAGGAAAATCTTACTCAAAAGTCATTAAGTTTGGCGTGACAAAAACAGGAATATTGGTGACAGGGTAAAGAACTTGGGAGTATAAAAGGACTGCTGATTGAATTTGATAAAATAATGCGTATTATGTTAAGGATAAAGCAATAAAATTGTGATAATAAAATTGTTGTGCAAATAAGCTTCTGCTTTTGGAAGTAGATAACTCCTTTTTGGTAAGAATTAAGATATAGAAATTCTCACCAAAAAGGAGTGTTTTTATGCCCAAAGATTTGACACCTTTATAAACAACAGCTCAATGGAATACAATATTTCAGCGGTATCACTGTCTGATAGGAAGTTTGATTGTAAAAGTACTTCCGCCGCCTTTGGTATCGCTTACAGAAATTTTACCGCCGTGTTTATAACAGATTTCTCTGGCAATGGAAAGCCCTAATCCGAAATGTTCCTTATGGTTTCTGGAGGAATTCACTTGATAGAACTTGTCAAATATTTTTTCTTTGTCTGAATTAGAGATACCTATGCCAGTGTCAATTACCTGTATATAGTATTTTTTATGTGAACAGAAGATATTTAATGTTATATTCTGCCCAGGAGGAGTATAGGACAGCGCATTGTCTAACAGGATGACAATTGCCTGTTCCATTCTCTGGCGGTCGCAAAGGCAGTCATAATTACAATTGGCAGATATTGATAAAGAAAGGGTAAGGTTTCTGCGTTTGGCAATTACAATGTATTTTTCATAGATAGACCTTAACAGTTCAGCGAGACTGACAGTTTCGAAATAAAAACTAAGCTTGGTATTTTCAAGTTTTGTGAGACATAATAGATCTTGTATCAGCCGTTCCATACGAAACATTTCAGTTTCCATCAATGAAAAAATGCGGTCAGTTTTTTGGGAGTCAGGTTTATTTTTTAAAACGGACAGTCCAGTTTTAAACACAGCTAATGGCGAGCGCAGTTCATGTGAAGCAAAAGCAATAAAGTGCCGCTGCTTTTCATCATTTTGGATTACAGGCTTTAATGCGTTTGCAGTAAATATGTATGAAAATAAATATAGAATTAGTATGGAAAAACACCAGATGCCCAAAAAGAGAATGCGTTGTTTTTTCACATTATAATAAAAATTGTCTATATTATATAGATAAATATACGTTATTTCCTGTTCGTTTTTATATGATTTTGCATGCATAACAAAAAATTTGTGATTATCGGATGCAAATTCAAAACTTTTCTGGGTTATATCGGATGCATTGTAAACGAGATTTTTATCAATCTCTTTATTTTTTACAAAATTTTTGATTTTTGATATGAGAGTGAAATCTTTCTCTGATAGTATGAGCGAAGAAAGCGTAGCAGGCGAACCATTTACTTCAATATAAAGGATGTTTTTATCGATCGTAAAATTTCTCATATACCAATTTATATTGATGCTTTCCAATAAACTTAAATCAGAAGAAATGGTATTTGTTTTCAGAAAGAAAAGAGTTTTTTCCTGATCGTACATATTTTTTTCAGATACATTCAGACAGCATAAAATAATAATGAGTACAATTAATGTAGTAGAAAGACAGCATATAAATGAAAGCTTGATTTGAATTTTATGAAACATATAATTCTCCGTTCTTCCGTTAAAATCATTAATCTTTGAGGAAGTTTTAATTATGTTATTTCAGCATAAGACAATATCCTTGGCGGTGTACCGTTACAATGTGTACATTTGTATCCAGGCGGTCCAGTTTTCTGCGGATTAAATAAATATAGTTGTCTAAATTGCCGTCTTCTATTTCTGTATCTGGCCCCCAA
>CAJUCK010000032.1:14893-15358 GCA_910585395.1 uncultured Lachnospiraceae bacterium | reverse complement strand
GGTTAGAACCTGGCTGGGATTTCGAAAAAAGTAAGCCATAAGTTCCCCTTCTCTTTTGGGCAGAATTAAGATATTGTCCAGATGAATTAATTTTGACTCTTTTTCACAGAAACGGATGTCTCCAAATTCAAGCAGAGCGGAGGAATGTTTATAAGTTCTGCGCATGACAGAGCGTATGCGTGCCAGAAGTTCACCGATGTCAAACGGTTTTACTACGTAATCGTCCGCGCCAAGATCCAGACCATTGATTTTTTCTATGGATTCTCCAATGGCAGTTATAAATATTACAGGCGTGGCCACTGTTTGGAGCCGTATTCGTTTTAAGACTTCTTCCCCTGACAGACCAGGCAGCATCCTGTCCAGTAAAATAATATCATGCAGGTTTTGTAAAGCCAGCGTCAGTCCTTCCAGCCCATCATGGCAGATATCAACAGAAAATCCGTCTTCTTCTAAACCGTAACTCAG
>CAJUCK010000032.1:8619-14859 GCA_910585395.1 uncultured Lachnospiraceae bacterium | reverse complement strand
CCTGGCTGCGACTTTTTCCAGTGGCTGTTCTAATAGTTCTAAGGTATCTTTCCAGCTTTAAAGGGTTACTTCTTAGGATAAATTATACCATAAAAGTTCTCTAAAAGTCCTCTAAAATAAAATGGCTGATTAGAGAACTTTTAGAGGACTTTTTAAATTTGGATATGATACTATGGAGAAAATCTTATAAGGAGGAAAGGATTTTATGAAAAGGAAGGCTTATTTGTTGATTATGATTTTGCTGAGCATTATGTCTGTCTTTGCTGCGGGGTGTAATTCTTTTCAGAGAAATAAGCAGGAAATAGGGGAGGAACTTGCTGTGCAAGAAGACAGAACAGATCATCAGGCAGACCTCAAATCTGCAAAGGGCAGATACCGGGAAGAAAAGGTTAACTTTCCATTAGCAGTCAAAAATATATTTGATGTAGAATGCAGAGAAAATGGCAATGTGAAAGTGCTCTTTGAAAATGAGCCCGGCAGTTTCTTTTTTTGTGAAAGTATGGATTATGGCGTTTCCTGGGAGCAGAAAGAAATGACAGAAGATTGGCTGCCAGAGAATTACCGGGTGATTTCAGCCTCTTTTGGAACAAAAGGCGATATTGCCGTCTCAGCCGGGAAAATGTCAGAAGATCCTTTAGATGAAAAACATCCTCTCGGAGAATATTCTTACTTTAAGATAGACAATGTGGAAGGTGATACAAGGGTTCAGCAATTAGCGTTGCAATTGCCAGAACCCAAAGAGGAAAATTTGCAATCAGGTTATGGATTGAAACAGATTCTGCTTGCTGATGATGGGAAACTTTATGGAATGATGACGGCAGCAGACGGTGAACAGCTCAGCTTTCAGATTATCTGCTTTGAACCAGATGATGGATCACCCTTGTGGGAGCTGGATACAGATGCCGCAGAAATCAGCTTGTTTGGAGATAAAATGTATGTTAATGAATTCAGCGGAAAAATAAAGGTATTAGATGTGAAAACGGGAGAGCAATCAGGCGAATTATCCATTCCGCTGGATAATAATTTTTTATGCTCTATGGATATAGACGTCCAAAAAGATAAGATATTTTATTGCAATGAAACTGGAATCTACGGAACAGACTGCAATGCAGCGCTTTCTGAACTATTGGTTGATGGAAGATTGAGCAGTTTTTCTGAGGAAGCTTATGATGTGAAAGGTTTTTTTAGTGTCAGTGAGAGAGTGTTTCTTGTGTTTGTACAGAACTTTTCGGGAGCAGAAATGGAAGTCTCAAGGTATGAGTATGATGCGGATCTGCCTGCACAGCCTGAACAAGAATTAGTTATTTATTCTTTAAAAGACAATTCTGTCATAGAAAAAATAATCTCTGATTTTCAGTCTTCGCATCCAGATATATTTGTACAGCATGAAGTTGGAATGGGAGATTCTTCTGCGAAAGAAGAATCAGATGCGATAAGCAGCCTGAATACAGAAATAATGGCAGGGAACGGCCCAGATGTTCTGATTTTAAACGGGCTTCCCTGGGAGTCGTATCAGGAAAAAGGCATACTGAAAGATTTAAGCGGAGATTTAGGCGCTTGTATAAATGGGGATAAGGTTTTTGAAAATGTCTTTTCTGCCTACCAAACAGACGATTTTCAGTACGTTGTTCCAATTTCTTTTAAGTTTCCGGTTTTGATTGGAAAAGAAGAGGCAGTATCTCATGTTAATTCCATTGAGGAATTATTAAAAACTGCAGAAAATACAGGGGATCTGCCGCCCTTTTTCAGAAAGAAACAAGCCCTTCTGCGTTACATTTTCAGTATCTATTGGCAAAGGGTAGAAAAAGAGAAAGGACGAATTACCAAAGAAGGATTGAAAGAGGTATTAGAGACGGTAAAACAAATAAATGACGTCTTACAGAAAAAAGAGACTGAGATATCCGAATTTTTTGATGGAGATGAAGAACATGATAAAAATTATGATGTATTTGCCAATGATACCTGGTTAGATGCATCAAATGTAAAATTTGGAAATGCGGCAATGGATTTAGGATATTTGAGCTGCCTGCAGGATTTTCTGAATATTCAAAATTGGGACTTATCTTATCAGATGATTTCAAACGGTGTTTTCAGCGCTCTTACTGCCGGGATTAATAATGAATCAGATAACATAGCAAATGCAGAGGAATTTCTCAAATTTGCGCTTAGTGAGGAAGAACAGAAAATATTTATTGACGGACTGTATATGGTTATTATGGGATTTCCAGTGAATAAAGCGGCTTTTGAGGATATGGCTGCAATTCCTCCACAAAGTAAATTAGAAGCGTATGGGAAAGGAGCTGCAAATTTGAGAGAGACTTTTGAGTGGCCAAAACATGAAGAATTTGAAGAGCTAGAACAAAAGATTATGAGCCTGGACACACCTGCGATGGAAGACAATATTATCATTCATACGATACTGGAACATGCGGCGCCTTATTTGTCAGGTGAGAAAGAGATTGACATAGCCGTAAATGAGATTGCCCAGTCACTAGAGCTGTATCTTCTTGAGCATTAGATTAGGAGGCATGTTCTGTGGGAGATAGAAGGAAGAAAATCTATTGTAATTTGAAAGACTTTGTATTTGTTTGGCCTAGTTTGGCAGGGGTATCGGTCTTTGTGTTTTTTCCCTTTGCAGACGTGGTGAAAAGGTCGTTTGCGAATGTTGCGGGGGAAATGTTCGTGGGATTTTATAACTATAAGACGGTATTTGAGAACGAGGCATTTCATTTGGCGATAGGGAATACGTTGAAATTTATTGTGGTATGTGTGCCGCTGCTGTTGATATGTTCCTTATTATTAGCCAATATCGTCTATTTTGGGACAGCAGAATTATATAGAAATGTTTGTCTTTTGCCGATGGCGGTGCCTGTAGTTTCATTAGTCTTTGTATGGAAGATAATATTTCACAGAAATGGGCTTATCAACAGCTGCTTCGGTATCGAGACAGACTGGCTGAACTCTTGTTATGCTTTTTGGGTCTTGGCTGCCACCTTTTTGTGGAAGAATATGGGGTACTATGTTGTTTTATGGCTGGCGGGGCTTGAGAGTATACCTAAAAGCCTGTATGAAGCGGCAAGTGTTGACGGTGCAGGATGTTGTCAGACATTCTGGCATATTACTCTTCCTGGGCTGAAACCCATGTTTTCTGCGACACTGATCTTGGCAGTCACTGGTTCACTGAAATCTTACCGTGAATGTTATCTGCTGGCAGGCGAGTACCCAGATAAGAGCATCTATATGATACAGCACTTGTTCCACAATTGGTTTCGTGATATGTCAGTGGAAAAGATGTCAGCAAGTGCAGTTGTGCTGGTATGTGTTTTTGCAGTAATTGCTTACCCGTTCTGCCAAACACGCAGGTGACGAAATTCGTCGCGTGCCGTAAAAGGAGGAAAGAATGTTGAGTCATTCAATCATTAAGAAACTGTCTTTATCTGCCGCCGCGGCAGCGTGTATTCTTTCATGCATTCCAGTTTTTATTTTAATGGTCGGCGCAGTCACTGGAAAACAGGAGCTGAAGGTATGTCTGGAAGGAATCTTTAATAAGCAGGGAGATACTTATTTTTTCTTATTTCCATCTTACCCTACCCTCCGGGGATTTATAGAGGTACTCTTGGATAAACCGGAATTTTATGTTGTATTTTGGAATTCAGTGAAACTAACATGCCTGATTATTTTTGGACAGATTTTTTTCGCTGTTCCGGCTGCGTGGGGGTTCTCCAGATGGCATGGTAAATTAAGCAGCCTGCTGTTTTACCTTTATACTATTTTAATGCTCCTGCCATTTCAGGTAACAATGCTCTCAAATTATATGGTTATTAATAGTATGGGTATCCTTGATACACATGCAGCAGTGATACTGCCAGCAGTATTTTCAACATTTCCGGTATTCAACATTTACCGTAGTTTTATTGGAATACCAGAAGAAATATTTGAAGCATTTTCTTTGGAAAGCAAAAGCAGGATGAAAATGTTTTGCAGGATAGGCATTCCGTTGGCGATGCCGGGAATTAAAGCAGCAGTGTTGTTAAGCGTGATTGAATATTGGAATATGATAGAGCAACCTTTGCTTTTTTTAAAAACACCATCTCTGTGGCCGTTTTCCATATACATACCAGGGATTACTTATGATAATGTTTCGTATATATTTGTATTTTCCCTGATAGTGCTGATGCCTATGATTCTTCTTGTTTTATGGTGCAGAGATGATATCAGGAATGGAATTGGAACAATGGCTCTAAAGAAATAGAAAGGGAGATATAGTTATGCAGCTAAAAAAAGAAGCCCGCTCCCCCGCAGCAGGCAGCGGAGCGTCAGCCTCTCGCGGCATTCGCCAAATATCTGCTATAGCGGAGGCAGGCTCACTGCTTAGGAGAATTAAAAATATGGTTTTTAAGAAACAGATGAATGCCATTATTCTGTTTTTTGCAGTCATGGCAGGATTAACCGTTTTATCCAGAATTGCCGATTCCTTCATGATTCCACAGACTGCAGTCACCACATTGGAAGAGATGGAATTAAAATATCCGGTAGAAATAGAAGGCCGTGTTGGAACAGAACGAGAGCAGGCTGTTTGCTTCCGGGAAAATCTTCGCATCGGAAATGTTTATGTGCAAAAGAATGATCTGGTAGAAAAGGGGGACTTGCTTTTCTCCATTGACATGGAGGACCTTACGTCAAAGATGGAACAGATGGAACAGGAAATCAGAAAATATGATTTGCAGATTGCAGATATAGAAAATGCTTATCAGGAGCAGGTAAATCTGCAGAACCAGAATATAAACCGGGCAAAAGAAGATTATAATACTGCTCTGAGAATGACGGAAAAAGAAGTTCATACGGCCTATATAGAAATGGAAAACATCAAGAATAAATTAGAACAGCATGATTCTTTGAAACCGGAGTCAGAAGGTTTAGTGAATCAAAAAGCGGATGAAAAGGGGATTGTAAGACAAAAGGAATGTTTGGAAGCAAAGGAATGGTCTGAGGGAGATTATGGAGAGACAGAAGAAACAGCTATTTCAGATAGAAAGAGTGCATTGGAGAAATGGTCGCAAAAAAGGGGGGAGTTAGAACAAGAATACGATGAAAAACGGAAATCATACGAAAATGCAGTAACATCCAGAGATGAGTCTTTAAAGGAGGCCGCAAGAAAGATAGAAGATGCAGGAAGGGGAGAAAATAAAAATAATTCTGCGGCATTGCAGCAGATAGAAAAGGAGAGTTTGGAAAATTCATTACAACAGCTTCATGATCTGCGTGAGAAAAACGGAAATGTATATTCTGAATTTGAAGGGCGGATTTTAGAGTGCAGCATATCTACAGGAAGTATTACCACGTTAGAACCAGTGATAATCCTTGAAGATTTCAGCCAGCCGTTTCAGTTTGAAGGGGTCATTACTAAAAAGGACAGTCCTTTTGCTGAGGAAGGAACGGAATGTACACTGGAAATGATGCAGGGAAGTGTTCTTTTGGACGGAGTAAAGATTAGCGAAGTTACGGAAGAGGAAGAGGGGATATGCAGAATAACAGCCAAAGTAGACTCAGATTTGGTCCATCAAACAGGCAATGCGGTCCTGAGTTTTACCGAAAGCAGCAGGAGATATTCCAAATGTGTCCCTTTATCAGCGCTCTATAGTGGAAACATGGGATATTACGTCATAGAAGTAAAAGAGGAAGAGACTGTTCTGGGCATACAGTGGATTGCAGAATATGTTCCAGTAACGCTGATCGAAAACAATGACGGCTATGCGGCTGTTGAAGGGGAAATATCTGAACACAGCAAAATTGTAATCAAAGCCAGCAAGACGATCAAGGAAGGTGACAGGGTACGGATAGCGGAAGAATGAATACGAAAAAGTACCTGTATTATGCAGGGGTGTTCGCGGTTGGAATTGTCCTAGTATTAAATTATATGAAATTTATTACATATTATAAAGAATTAAGCAGCACAGACGATAATTTAATTTATGTTTATACAGATTCCGGTTTGCCGGGGGGACTGGTGGAAGAATGCCATAAATATCAAATAGACTGCGAACTCTGGAATATAGAGAAAGAGGAAAATTTATGCGAAGAAGAATTAACACATACTGCCGAGGGATATGTGATCTGTGCAGAAAATGGGATATTGAAAGAATTGTATTTGAACGGAGGAGGATTATCCTGTGTGATTTCATCTGAACTGGCGTATGTATTGTTTGGAACAGAAGATGTGATAGGGAAAAAAATAGAATA
>CAJUCK010000032.1:4560-8609 GCA_910585395.1 uncultured Lachnospiraceae bacterium | reverse complement strand
CCGCTTGTATTTTTGAACGAGGAAGGCACACAGTTGGAAAATAAAGATGAATCAGATGAGAATCGCATAGAAGATGAAAATAAAGATGAATTAGATGAGAACCATAAGAAAAGCAGAGAGAGTAATATGTCAATCGCAATGGTTCGGGGAATGGAGGCGTTAAATTACCGCGAAATAGAAAATTTATTTTCAGATTGTGATTATATCATTGATGTAAATTTGCTGAAATGGATCGTTTATATCATAACTTTTTTCTGCTTTTTTTGCATCATGGCATTCTGCCTTTGTCAAAATAAGAAATGGCGTAATAAGAAATGGTTTTGTTTTGCAGTAGTACTTGTTTGGATTTTACTGTTAAAAATTTATATATACAGCGATATTGTGGATTTTCCTGTGCGGTCTCTTCCTGGAAAATGGTCTGATATCGAAGGATGGGGGAAATTAGGGGAAGAAATTCTCAATCAGATATCATCTATTATTCATGTGAAAGAGTATCCAATGATCTGCAAGTATTATGAAGGTGTCCGAAAGAGTATCTTTTATTCGTTTTTATCTCTTATATTGGTCTATTTGTTTTTCAGAAGTTTATCAGGCATTAGACATGTCTGGGCAGTACATACAGCATTGACCATAATGGCCTTTGTGATTTATATTTATTGTTCTGATCAAGATACGAAGATGCTTATATATTTCCTGCCTTGTTTATGCGTTGCTTTATCTGATTAGGGTGTTAAAAGCGGATTTAACACCTTGATCTTTTTGCTGAAGAATGATTCTTGTTCATGGAAGTATTTTTATGGATTGTATTATTTGTTTTAACGATTTATAATATCCATGAATTATTTGCTGTTAACCGAATCCTTAAGATTGTGGAAAAAGAATTGATATTTTCTAAGTTGCTATTCACCTGAAAAGAAATTATAATGAATATTGACATAATGTGTCGGGTTTTGAATACTATTTCAGCAGCAAGGAGGATTCCACAATGCAGGAAAGCAGATTATTTAAGATTGTGTATCATTTACTAGATAAAGGACAGGCCACTGCCCCAGAACTGGCACAAAAATTTGAAGTTTCCGTAAGGACTATTTACAGAGACATTGATGCTCTAAGCGGGGCAGGCATTCCTGTTTATGCAGAAGCAGGCCGAAACGGGGGCATTCATTTGATGAATAATTTTGTTTTGGATAAAGCTGTATTGTCAGAGGAAGAAAAGCAGGAAATTCTGACAGCCTTACAAAGCATAAACTTTGTGCAGAATATCGGCAGCAGCCAAACATTGCAAAAACTTTCCGCAATATTTAATCTTAGTTCAGAGAATTGGCTTGAAGTGGATTTTTCCAGATGGGGAAATAAAGGAACTGACAATGAGAAATTTGAATTGCTCAAATCAGCGGTAATGCATCAAAAATGTGTAAAAATAACTTATGCAAATTCCTATGGAACAATTAGTGAAAGGATTGTCCAGCCGCTGAAAATGTCATATAAATCTATGGCGTGGTACTTAAAGGCGTATTGTACCAAAAAAGAAGATTACCGTATTTTTAAGCTGGACCGAATTATAGATCTGCAAGTTCTTGCAGATAGTTTTTGCAGACGTTCATTTCCAGAATTAGATGAACTGTCAGGTCAAACCTACCATACAATCGTGCTTTGTTTTCCACAAAATATGTCATATCGTGTTTATGATGAATTTGATAAAACACAGGTAAGCAGAAAAGAAAACGGAGATTTAATCGTATCTGCTGAAATGCCAGAAGATGAATGGGTCATAGGGTATCTGTTATCATTCGGAGCGCAGGTTGATATTATAGAGCCTGCATATCTGGGGAATATTGTGGCAGAACAGGCAAAGAAAATTTATGAAAAATATATTTGCTGAGAAAGCTGAGTTAATAATAAATTGAAACAGAAAATGATTGAATAAAAATTGGTAAATCGATATAATAACATCAGAAAAATCATCTGACAGCATAGTTCAAATATGCAGCAGAAAAACTGCTGTATAAAAAAGCAATAAATTCTAATATAGTCTTATGAGCATTTCGTATATTTTAATGCTAATAAAAAATAATAGAATGAGAGGTTGGAACAGTATGAGCAAAAGATTAGGCTTGTTGTTTGTAACTATTGTATTGGCTGCGGTTTTATTCGGATGTGCCAAAGCAAGAGAAGAAGGCAGGACGGCAGATTCCGACACGGCATTGCAAAACGGTAATAAAAACGTTGATGAAACAAAAACATTGCAAAAAGACAAAGATGTGGAGCTGACCGTTTGGGGCGCCGAAGAAGACGAGGAGCTTTTGCGACAGATTATTGAAAGTTTTAAGGAAGAATACAAAGGACAGGCAGAGTTCAATATCACATTTGCCGCCCAAAGCGAAGCTGGCTGTAAAGACGCTTTAATGGCAGATTTGGAAACTGGAGCCGATGTTTTCGCTTTTGCCGATGATCAGCTGAATGCTCTCGTAGCGGCAGGCGCTCTGGAACCGGTAGAAAATGAGAACCAAATTAAATCAGAAAATATGCCTGGCGCCATAGAAGCCGCTTCCGTTGCAGACGTTCTGTACGCATATCCTTTGACGGCGGACAACGGCTATTTCCTTTATTATAATAAGCAATATTTCAATGAGGAAGATGTAAAAACCTTTGACCGCATACTGCAGGTTGCTGCGCAAAACCAAAAAAGAGTTACGATGGACTGGTCTTCTGCATGGTATGTATATGCTTTCTTTGGCAATACTGGCCTGGAAGTTGGACTAAACGATGACGGAATTACGAATTACTGTACCTGGAATGGAGCAGACGGAGAGATCAAAGGGGTAGATGTTGCCAGCGCCATGCTCTCTATTGCCAGCAGCCCTGCTTTTTTGAGCACAGAAGAGTCTGGTTTTCTTGCGGGAATTCAGGATGGTTCCGTAATTGCTGGGATCAGCGGCGTATGGAATGCGGTTGCAATGAAAGATACATTAGGTAAGAATTATGGCGCTGCCAAACTTCCCACATATACCTGCGCAGACAGACAGATACAAATGGCTTCTTTTTCCGGATATAAGTTAATCGGCGTTAACGCCTATTCGAAACAGTATGCATGGGCATCCAGACTGGCAGAATGGATTACCAATGAAGAAAACCAGCAGCTTCGTTTTGAAATGCGTGGCCAGGGTCCCGCAAACACAAACGCCGCGGCCTCCGCCAGCGTACAGGATTCTCCTGCCATTACCGCTTTGATGGAACAGTCAGAATTCTCCTGCCTACAGCGCATCGGCGGCAGTTTCTGGGATCCGGTGTCAGCATTTGCCACAAACATGGCTGCCGGAAATCCGGGAGGTAAAGATTTGCAGGAACAGCTTGATACAATGGTGGAAGGGATTACCGCACCGTAAAGAATATATCTATTTTGTTTGGAGGATACAGGTATTATGAAGAAAAAGTGGAACATCAAATATCGATTAATATTACCCATTGCCCTACTTGGAATGGTAGCGCTTATATCAAATCTCCTTGCAGTTTCCAATATCAAAAATGTCAATGACAACGCCGCCAATATTGTGGATAATTATATGGAAGGAAAAACCCAGTTGGCAAAACTCCGACAGTCCGTTATGAATATACATAAATTGGCATTATCCCATATTGTAGCTACAGATTATAGTACAATGATTACCCTTGTCAACGACATAAAAGAAGAAGAAAAAAACTTGGACGATATGCTGGCAGAATACGAGATCTATATTACCAATGATGACAGAGAAACTTATGATGCTTTGCTTTCTGACTGTGATTCGTTAAAACACTCTCTTATTTACCTCGTATGCGCCAGCGCGTCTGGTAAAACGCAGGACGCATATGCCTGTGCCAATGGTGATGTGGCGTCTTTCAATACTGCGGTTGAAAACAATATCGCTGTTTTGGACAGTTCCATCAGCAGCCGGACAACTCAGGCAAGAGCACAGCTTTCTTCCGTTTACTTTAGTTCTATGATTACGAACAGTGCATCCACGCTTGCCTGTATAATACTTGTGTTTATTACAATTTCCCTTATCTTA
>CAJUCK010000032.1:0-4548 GCA_910585395.1 uncultured Lachnospiraceae bacterium | reverse complement strand
GGTTGATGAGGTCTTGTCACGGACACGTACGTCCAGCAAAAGCGCTATGGATTTATCCGCTCTTGCTGAAGAACTGTCAGCAACCATTCAGGAAGTAGCAAACAATACTTCCAATATCAATCAAAATGCCAAAAATGTACAGCAGGATGCAGAAAGTATGGCAGAAGAGTGCGCAGAAATTACTGCCTACAGCAGTGCAATGAACACACGGGCTGAAGAAATGGGGCAAACTGCGCAAGCAAGCTTGAATAATACCAATATCAAAATAAAAGAAATTTTAGATGTTCTAAACGAAGCCATTGAAGGAAGCAGCAGCGTGGATCAGGTAAACAGTCTTACTCATGATATTTTGGAAATTTCATCGCAGACGAATCTGATTGCCTTAAATGCCTCTGTGGAAGCGGCAAGAGCCGGGGAAGCAGGAAAAGGATTTGCCGTAGTGGCAGAAGAAATCCGTCAGCTTGCAGCCTCCAGCAGTGAAACGGCAAATCGTATTCAAAAAGTAAATACGACTGTAACCCATGCCGTATATAACCTTTCCGAAAGTTCTCAAAATCTTGTAAATTATATTGAGGAATCTATTTTAAAAGAATTTCTATCTTTCGTTGCCTGCGGGCAGCAATACCAAAATGACGCTGCCTATATCCGTCAGACTATGGATGCGTTTAATGGCAGCACCGAGCGTTTAAAGTCCTCCATGGCAGAAATCGTGGCATCCATAGAAACGATTACAAAAGCGATTGATGATGGGGCTTTAGGTATTTCCGGCGTCGCAGGCAGCGCTCAGAATTTGGTAACAGATATGTCGGAGATCACAAACCGTATGGACATTAATCATAAGGTTGCGGCTGAATTGGAAAAAGAAACGACAGCGTTTGCTAATTTGTGACGAGTCCTTTCATCATGCGTGTGGACATCAGGCAGGTTTCTCCGTTGTTAAAATTGATGATTCTATTTTTGACGTCTACTTCTTTTATATTCTTTTTATTTGCCAGAAACGACCGATGGCAGCGCACAAAGCTGCCGTCCAATGCGCTGGTTAGTTCTTTCAGGGTACTGGAAAATTCAATTTGACGATCTCTCGCATGCAGGATGACTTTATGGATGTTGCTGGAAGTTTCAAAAAATACAATATCGTCATAATCTACGCTGATTTTTCGTCCACCAGCTTCAAGGGTATAGACCTTATGTGTTTTGTTGGTTTGAAGCGTATAGCGTTCCATTGCGCTTAGCAGACATTCTCTGATTTTCACTTTCGCTTCGGCAGGGGTGTCTTTTAATACAAAGTCCATCGCCTCTACCCGATATTGAAAAGTCATATAACTTAGTTCGGAATGTGCGGTTATGAATATGATGAAACCACGGGGATCAAACAATCTGATTTGCTGTGCCAGCTTCATTCCGTTCATGCTGCTGTTTAAGTCGATATCAAGGAAATAAATGCCTGTGTTCTGGCTGTTCTTTACTTTTTCTAATAACACATAAGGGTCTTCTGTATCTAAAATAAGCTGCATATCCAATTCTTCTATCAGAACAGTGTTTTCAATGGTTTGCACAACAGTCCGCCGCTGTGCGGCATTGTCTTCGCACACAAAGATGTCCAGCATATGACGTCACTCCTTTCTGGCAGTAAGTTCCATATGCTGCATGAAACAGCCGCATTGCATTGTCGTTTCATGCAGCACATTGTCATAAGAACTAATGATTTTCTGGGCGTTGCAGAGCCCGATTCCTTGATGACCAATCTTTGTACTAAAGCCTTTTTGTTTTAATTTATGCAGCATCACGCCGTTATCTCGAAAATGGTTGCTGATGGTAACTGCAACGCCAGCCTTATTCTGAATGATATTTAAGCCTATCTGTGGCTGTTCCGCCTCTAATGCAGCTTCAATGGCATTGTCTAAAAAGATACCCAGAATTCTGGCAAGGTCTACGGTGTCTATCGGAAAATGATCCACTCTGTCAGGAATATCAATGGTGACATCAATCGCTGACTCATGGGCGTAAATCATTTTTGCGGAGAGCAGGCTTTTGATTTCCAGCACACCAATGTTGCTGAGCTGGTTCAGTTTATAATCACCTTGGCTTATCAGATTCTTTGTCGGAAAGATTTTGTTTTTAAAATATTCATTCAATCCATCCATATCGCAATCTTCAATATAGCCAGATAGAGAAAGCAGAATGTTAATATAATCATGCTTAAAGGAGCGCAGACCGTTATACATAGCTTCTAAATTTCGTGTGTAGTCCTGTAAATCCTGCAAGGCTTTCTGCTTTGCCTCTGTCTGTATTTGTTCCATGTAAGAGCGGCGCATTGCCAGAAGCAAAAAAAGCATCACAAGCAGATACCCGGAAATATGTAAGGCATTATTATAGATCATTTTGCCGATAGAACCATTTTGTCCGGCTATCAAATTATCAAACAGATAGATGGTTATAAGAAGCAGCAAGGCAGCATCAATCAAATACCACGTCTGTGAAAGGCGAAAAACACCTTTTCCTGACAATAATAATTTTTTAAGCAGTCTGCCGCAAAGCAGCGTAATCAGGTAAAACAGAAGAATGTGAATCAGCCTGACACTGAAAGAAACAAAGGGCAGATTAATTAAAGCCAGGGGAATCAGCATATGCAGAAGAATTGTCAAAAAATTATCCGCCACGATGGCAAGCACACATCCAATCATACCCATACAAACATTCTGGGATGCGGTATCCCGGCAGGTAACCAATCCATAAATACAGACTGCCACCAGAATACCGAACAACCCGTATGGTATACAAGATAGGAGTGTTACAGGCATTCCAGCAAGCAACAGCAGCAAATATAGTACAATAAATGATTTTAGTTTCATACGCTGAGGCCATACGTTACGAATGGCAAGGGAAAGCTGAAAAAAAGACAGTAACATTTTAATAGATTCCTTCTCTCAAAATTTACTTTCTTGATTATACTGTATGTGATTCTTTGTATCAAGCATTGTTCTGCAAAAATGATGAATAAATGCAAATTTTGTAGAAAAAAGCTGCACTTATTCATAAACGGAGGCATTTTATGATGGCTTTGGCAGAACAGCTGCTTTTGGAAAGGAAATATGAAATATGAAGCACGTTTTAAAAGGAGCTGCCGTAATGGCAGGAGTAATGATTGTTAATTTGATACTTAATATTATCTGCAATATGAATGGAGTGGATTTAAATTCGACCGTGATGGGTACAACATCAGCGGTTTGTGCCATGTTTATTTATAATGGATTGATTAAGAATGAAAAAAATAATGAAGATAGGAATGAAAGATAACCGATACTTTTTATGGCATGCCTTTTACCAATCTATATGGAACGCTGTAAGTGCCTGTTTATGGGCATTTTCGATACCCAAAAGCGTGACATTTTTAATATATTTGCATTGTCATTGACTTTTTAAATGTCGTTCCGTATAATATGGCCTGAACGTTGTTCAGTGGGCGTGTGTATATGGACAATAAAGAAACAATCAAACAGACAACGATTGCACTTATTGAGCAAAAAGGTGAAGATAGATGACAACACTCACAACACTTACGCTGCATATCTTGCTCTTGTCACCGCCTGCCGTCCCGATTGGGATGGATATACTGTAAAAAAGACTTTTTGCCAGATTTCAATTATGCAGCAGGTTTTCTTCGGTATAAAATGACATCAATGATTTATGATGCATTAAGCATTTTGGAAGAGGAAGACGTATTCAAAGAGATAGAGAAATTTTATCAAGATCAGAGGAATTTGATAAAAGTAAAAGCACAAAAAGATACTGACAAGAAGAGAAAAGTGATTAAGGAGAAAAGAAGTGGTAAAACCGATTGTGAAAGATATGATGTTTCTGGGGCAGAAGTCAAAACCGGTGACAGCGGATGACAGACAGATCATTACAGATCTGCAGGACACCCTAAAGGCACACAGGGATGGGTGTGTGGGCATGGCGGCAAATATGATTGGATATAAGAAACGAATTATTATTGTCAACATAGGTTTTGCCGATTTGATTATGCAAAACCCGATTATCAAGGCAAAGTCTGGAAAATATGAAACAGAAGAAAGCTGTCTTTCTCTGATAGGCAGGAGAAAGACAGAACGATATCAGAATATTGAAGTGGAGTATCTCGACGTTTCTTTCAAAAAGCAGAAACAGAAATTTTCGGGATATGCAGCGCAGATCATCCAGCATGAAATGGATCATTTGGAAGGAATTATTATTTAACTTGTAAAGAGTGGCGGGAAATGCCACAGATAAATTATATAGAAAATCAGTGAATTTTTACATGAAACTAAGATACTGGTATAGTTGAATCACATAAAAAAGCACAGAACAAAGGTTTGATTTTGTTCTGTGCTTTTTTGACTGATATGTTATAATGAAAAACCAAATGACGGGATAATACTATCTGTACTGGTTGGTGTTATTCAGCGCTGTTTCGTTTCAAAAATATGGTTTTCCCAAAGGGATACTGCGTAATATGACCTGCATTCGTGTAATTGCTATTTTAACGCTTATTCGCCAGCTTTGCAAGCC
>CAJUCK010000031.1:27939-28622 GCA_910585395.1 uncultured Lachnospiraceae bacterium | reverse complement strand
GTTTCTCCCTGTATCAATGGCAGAACTTTCCTCTACTCTTTTACGGTACAGATAACTTGTATCACTGATTACTCCATACCGCATCTTATCCAGCATAATATCAAGTAATACCTGCGCATCTTCTGCATAAGATAATCCGAGATCAAACTGTCTGTTTTCAAAGCAGCTGCTCTTTATCAAAGTGCTGCTCATAGACAGCTGGATATGCATATAATCTCTTCTCAATTCAACAATTCTTGTTTTACTAAATTTATAATTTAAAGTATGTTCTCCTTCTTTCCCTCCAAAAAATACCATCTTTATGGCTGCTATATCAATCCATCTCTCGTTTTTTTTCAGAAATTCATACATTTTTTCCAAAGCATCTTTTTCCAACATGTCATCAGAATCTGTAAAGTTCACATATTCTCCCCGCACATGTTTTAGTCCTTCATTTCTGGCCGAAGATACCCCGCCGTTTTCCTTGTGCACTGCTACAATATTATCTGGATATTTCGCCGCATAACGGTCGCAGATATCTCCTGAGCCATCCTTAGAGCCGTCGTTTACCAGAATCAGCTCCCAGTCGGAAAAGGTCTGCCGGATCACGCTGTCGAGACAGCGGTGCAGGAACTTCTCCGCCTGGTAGACGGGGACAATTACAGAAATACTGGGCATAGGAAACCTCCAAGGGCCGGTCCCGC
>CAJUCK010000031.1:21998-27929 GCA_910585395.1 uncultured Lachnospiraceae bacterium | reverse complement strand
GTCGTTTACCAGAATCAACTGTACATTTTTGAATCCGATGGACTGGCCGATAATACTTTCTATCATTTCTTCCAGATATTCTTCCACATTATATACCGCTGTTACAATTGATACCATATAATCATTTGTCTTTTTCATATCTCCTGAATCCCTTCATATAATCCTTTTATAATTCGAAATTGAAACCTTTGGTCCTTAAAATAACTATATCAAACCCCCAGTTTCCCTCTGATATCCAGTTTCTTCCCAGGCTTTGCAGTCTTAATTTTATGATAAATTCTCTCACTGTTTTTGTCATCCCGCAAAGGAAGAAGGTAATCTCGTCTGACAGCATGCACAGCATCCTCTTTAAATCCATTTTCTGCATATCTGTGGATGACATTCAAAAGCTCAGGCAGGCTGTGCACTACATCTCCAAATGCCTCTTTTTCTATATTCATATAGCTTCCCTGAACCTTTTGATACGTATCAAGATCAAAAGGAAAAAATACGACTGGTTTTTCCTGATAATACACATCCCATGCCACAGAAGAATAGTCTGTAATCAACATATGACAGCTCATGAGAAGCTGATTTAAAGGCTGTTCTCCAAAAGGTATCAAATGAATCCGGCTGCTGCCAGCCTCAAACTGTCCAATATAATCTCTGAATTTAGGATGTATATAGAAATTCAGTGTAATTTCAAACTGTTCCAGAAATGTGTGCAAATCGCTATTTTTCAGCAAAGATTCATAATTTATAAAATAGTCGCTTTTCCGAAACTCTTCCTCAGACACATCCTCCAGCCATCCTCTCCAGGTAGGCATTAAAAGAATCTCTTTATGATCCTGTGCGGACGTGTCATGAAGCACATCCCATCGAGGAAGACCAGTAACAATAATTTCCTCTCTGTCATATTCAAAATAATTATAGATAATATCCTGTTCATATTCTGAGGAAGTGACAAACAGCATCATCCTGTTTCCTCCTGACTTATGAAAAGTCCGGTGGCACTGCTTAAACGCCATCACTCCATGCTGCAGAAATATGATATGCTTTCTCGCCTGATACAGCACTTTAAACACACTGTTGGGCGAATCCCAGATATAAAAATGCCGGATCGCGTCAGAAGAGATCAGGTACTGTGCCGCACACAGATAAATCATATAGCGGAAACTCATAAATTGAATAACATTCTCTTCATATTTCTGAACCGCCTGGTAATCAGGGGCATTTTTATCTATCACATAGAGAATATGTCTTCTCTCCTGTTCTGGCAGTTTTTCCATACAATAACGAAAAAAATACAAGCCATTGTCCTGCGCCATCGTGCAGAATTTCTCGCAGACAAGCCACAATTTCTTATGATCCCAATAAGGTTTCAGCAGAAAATAGCAGAACAGGGCAAAATACTCTTTCCAGATAAATGCATACGAATCATATCCTCTATTATATTTCCGCGACTGTATCGTAAACTGTCTGGAACCATT
Source organism: uncultured Lachnospiraceae bacterium (assembly GCA_910585395.1). GTDB lineage: Bacteria > Bacillota > Clostridia > Lachnospirales > Lachnospiraceae > Petralouisia. The sequence continues at coordinate 26,460 of CAJUCK010000031.1, read as the reverse complement.
TACAAAGGGATAAATAATGGAATCCCTGTTCTGCCGATACCACCGGGGAAACAGAATCAGCCTTACTTTTAAGCTTACGCTCTGCCCACCTAAAATTGCCTGATAAGTTTCACTTCCATCATCTGCCAGAGCCACAACATCCCAGAATGCATATTCAAATTCTCTGTCTTCCAGTTCCATCCATGCTTCATAGAAGTTCCCTGTGCAGGTTAAATGAAAGGGAATCCTTATCTCTTCCAATGCATTGCGTTTCTTTAAAAACAACTCTTTTATTTCTATTCTCTCATCTGAAACTGAAAAACAAATCCGTAGCTTTCCCTTTTTCAGGGAAAATTTTTTTGTCTTTACTTTTATCTCTCTCGCATCTTCAGACATCTTGTGTTCTCTCCACTATGTTATATTCTTTATAGCTTCATAATTGCGTCTGCAGTTCTTTTCATCCCATAAATCAAAATATGCTGCATGGCGTTTTAAATAAACTTCCCGATTCTGAAATTCCTGCTCTGCCAGTTCTGTGATTTTCTCCACTACCGCATCTGCCTGCTGGCATACCGGCCCAAAGCCTTCCTTCTCAAAATCAAAATCTCCCACTCCATGATGGCTTTCCCTGAATTTTCTGGTATCAAAATGATAATATACCAGCGGTTTCTTCATATAGGCAAAATCCATGGCAACACTGGAAAAATCAGTAACCAGACACGCCGATGTTTTCAATAAATCCTGAACGTCATACTCTGGCCAGGATGCAACTGTGATGCCAGGGCGCTCTATTTGAAACGCCCCCAGAAAACGATGCATTTCCCGATGAGGGTAAAAAATAATTTTCAGATCTTTTTCGTCCATCAGCCTCTGCAGTTCTTGATGGTTCAGCAGCTCATTCCAATACTGGAAGTACTCTGTCTTCTTAAATTTCTCCAGTTCCTGTTCTGGATTTGAACTGTGGATTTCATTTCTAATATACATTCTCCAGGTAGGCATCAAAAGAAGCTGCTTCTTATTTACCTTAAAATCATGGAGCTGGTCAAAGCGACAAAGCCCCAGCTTCTGCACCCAGCCGTCAGGATAACCATAATGATCATTGACATATTGCCACTCTTTCTGGGTGCTGCAGACAAACAATCGCATCTTCGTATGGGGATAATACAGAAACGTCAGGTCTGCTGTAATAATGCCATGCTGGAGGAAAACTCTAATATTCTTTAAAATTCCATATACTTCCAGCACATAACAGATTGCCGCATTAGGCTTCCCCATTTTCTGGGAACTGATATTTCTGCTTGCCAAAAGATAATAGATCCAGTGTTTTAAACTGCCATAGTGAACCGTCTTTCCCAGTGACGACACTCTTTTAAAATCTGGTGAACGACGGTTAATGGCATAAACTGCCTCCTGGTCAGGATGATTTTCACAGATATATTTAAAAAGCCAGTACCCATTGTCTCTGGCCTCGTTCTCTGTATCACAAATCAGCCACAGATCTCTGTGTCTGCTTTTTACAAACCAATGCAGAATCCAGGCAATGAGAAATTTAAAGATATGACAGATATCTCCTGCCTTTACTCTCTTTAGCTTTTCCAAAAAAGTCTGTTCCATAACTGTTTCTCTCTACTCAATAATTTTTCTATAGGCGTCTGCTACTTTGCCGATATCCCCATATTCCAGCATACTTCCATGTTCCAGTATCATTGCCTTGTTGCAGAGACGTTCCACCTGCTCCAGAGAATGAGATACGAATAATACTGTTACCCCCTTATCAAACATATCCATTACTTTTTTTTCACTTTTTTTGCGGAATTTGGCATCTCCTACCGAAAGCACCTCATCTAAGATCAGAATATCTGGTTCCACTACTGTGGCTATTGAGAATCCCAGCCTTGCCCTCATACCAGAAGAATAATTTTTTAAAGGCACATCAATAAACTTCTTCAGCTCTGAGAACTCTACGATTTCATCATATCTCTCATCAATAAATGCTTTGCTGTAGCCAAGAACAGAACCGTACAGGTAAATATTCTCTGCCCCGGTATACTGCATATCAAACCCAGCTCCCAGCTCCAGCATCGGCGCCAGCACGCCGTGGCGGGTAACTTTTCCTTCTGTGGGTTTAAACACACCTGCAATTACTTTCAGCAGGGTGCTCTTTCCTGCCCCGTTAAGTCCCAGGATTCCCAGACGTTCTCCCTTTTTCATGGAAAAACTGATGTCGTTTAACGCCCAGAATTCATCATATTTGATTTCTCTTTTCAAAAATTTAATCACATATTCCTTAATACTGTCAACTTTTTCCTGGCTGAGATTAAATTTCATACTTACGTGATCTACTTTTATAATTTCTTTCCCCATTGCATTTTCTCCTTATATGTGCAGAATAAATTCGTCCTGTTTCTTATAGAAAAGCCACACGCCGAATACCACAACAACAAGGCTGCTGGCTCCTGCATACAGCAGCATTTTCATATTCATAGGATCTCCAAACAAGGTATCTCTGAAACATGAAATGATACAATACAACGGATTCATTTTCAGCAGCCAGCCTTTTCCACTGTCAAGCAGTCGGTCTGGATAGTAGAAAATGGCGCATGTATACATAACCAGCATCAGCACCACACTCCAAAGATATTCCATATCCCGGAAAAAAACTCCCACGGTTGCCAGTATCATCCCCACACCGAAAGAAAACAGCAGCAGCAGCGTCAGCGGAATCACAGACTGGAGAGTATACATTGTCGGATATACCCCAAGTACTAAAGATACCACCGCCAGAACTACCAGAGAAAGCAAAAATATCACATAATTAAATAATATGCCAGACAAAGGGTAGAGATATTTGGGCACATACACTTTCTTAATCATGGCAGAATTTCCCCGCACAGAGCGCAGCGCCGATGTCGTAGCCTGGGAAAAAAAGGAATATAAAAGCCGTCCAGACAGTACATACACTGCAAAGGTTTTCTCATTATTTCCAAATAACGTTCCAAAAATGACAGTCAGTACAATCATCGTCAGCAACGGCTCCAGCAAAGACCAGAAAATCCCCAGATAGGATCTTCTATATTTCAATTTTATGCCTTTTTTTACCAGTTCCCATAAAAGATATCGGTAACGGAAAAAATTCTTCATTCTCTCCTTCATAATCATTCTCCACCTTTCCACCTACATATATTTTCGAACCCCATGAAACATATACATGAGGAAATAGTAACAGGACTGTAACGCTCCAAATCCCATATAGCGGTACACACCAAACTGCATTTTTGCAGATTTCAGCTTATTTCTGGATTTGCCCCCCTGGCTCATCCTGGATTTTAACAGCGGCTCATTCAGTCCGCATGCCGCACCATATTTTTCGAGCACCCGAAGCCAGAGAATATAATCTTCATGAAGTTCATCATGGCACATATAAAATTCTCTTGCAGCTTCCGTTCTCATTACCACAGAAGAACAGGGAATACTGTTCGTTTTAAGCAGCATGGAATAGGTAATCTCTGCTGGTACTTCAATGACTTTTCCCCGGCTTGTCCCATCTGGGTTCATCAGCTCCCTTCCAGTACAGCAAAGCACCTGGTTCGTCTCTTCTAATAATCTGTACTGTGCTTTAAGCTTCCCCTGCTCCCACCAGTCGTCCGCATCCAAAAACGCCACATATTTTCCCAAGGCGCGCCGGATTCCTCTGTTCCGGCTCTCTGCCACACCACAGTTGGTTTCATTGCGTAAGAGAATAATCTTCTTTCCATCTGCGTATCTTTCTGCAATTTCTGCTGTATGGTCTGTGGAGCAGTCATCAATAATCAGCAGTTCCAGTGAAACATCCTGGGATAATACGGATTCAATGGCATTGACGATGTATTTCTCTGCATTATATGCCGGCATAATTACCGATATCTGTACTTCCTCCTGCATAGCTTCCTCCAAAACTATTTCTTTACGGCTGTTACCTGTCCCTTGTCAATTCCTTCTGTATTCTCTTTTTGGAATATGATCTTAAAGGTCATAAGCATCAGTTTTAAATCCAGCCAAAAAGAATAAGTCTCAATATAAGTCAGATCCAATTTCAGTTTGTCATAAGGCGTCGTGTTATATTTTCCATACACCTGGGCATATCCGGTCAATCCAGCCTTCACCTTCAGCCGGAAACTGAATTCTGGAATAATTCTCTCATATTCACTGGCAATTATTTCCCGCTCTGGCCTTGGGCCTACAAAGGACATCTCGCCTTTCAGGATATTAAAAATCTGCGGCAGCTCGTCAAAATGAGTTCTTCTGATAATCCGTCCAACAGGTGTGATGCGGTCATCATCCTTTTTGGCAAGCTGAGCCCCTTCCCTTTCTGAATCCATGCGCATACTGCGGAATTTGATGATCCTGAAAATCTCTCCATCCCTGGTAAGCCGCTCCTGCGTATAGAAAACCGGGCCTTTGTCATAGAGTTTGATACCTGCCGCAATCAAAAGGAGAATCGGAG
>CAJUCK010000031.1:19687-21988 GCA_910585395.1 uncultured Lachnospiraceae bacterium | reverse complement strand
AAGAGATCACAATGGCAATGACTGAAAACAAGATATCCATAGTCCGTTTTACAAACCGCTGTTCAATGGTAAGTCCCCGGTTCCTTGAAAGCATCAGCGGGGAATCAAATAAATGGATTCTCTCTGTGCCAGTCAGAATAATATCTGAAATCTTCGGTGTAATATAGGTACGCTTACCCTGGTCAAAGCAAAACTTCAAGATAGGATTGCGCATCTTCGTAGGCAGATCACAGAGCACCACTGCCTCATAGTCCATAATTCTCTGATACAAGGCCTTATACCCCATATAAACACTTGCCGTCGCGCAGACATTATACTTATCCTTACGGGAATTGATTTTATTAATCAGGTCATCAGGAGAATGTTTGCCATAGATAACGATCATTTTCCTGGGAGGATAGAGCCTGGTATAAACCACTCTGACCAGATAGACCCCTGGCAGTATTACAACAATGTCCAGCCCCGTTAAGAGCAGTATGGGAGACACTGGCATATAATCGTTGGCAATCAGGCACACTTGAAGATACCCAATGATATTGGCACACAAAATGGAGAGAATCTGGGATAGACAAATGTCTGTAATCCGCAGATACCCTATTCGGTAACCACCAAAAGTCCTGGTAAAAAAATACATAATCAATGTGTACATGCCAATCACAGCCCAGTTTCCCCGATTCCAGAAACGATGCGCCTTTGACAGCATTGGATAATAGATCTCGTACCAGACATAGGCAAACAATACTGCCTCACATGCCAGCATGATATAATTGGCTGTCAGATTCAATAAATGTTTATACTGTTCTCTTCTTCTCATAATTCTATCCTTTTACCAGTCCCCGGATTTTCTTTTTAACCCGCCCCCTGGTATTCATTTTATCCATAAGAAGTACTGCTGTCTCTTCTTCCAGAATACTAATTCTATAGGAAATTTCCACCTGGTTCCTACCCTGTGGGATTTCTTCTATTATAATCTTTGGGTCAGAATTGTCAAATAGATAACAATTTTTTTCCAGTTCAAATCCTGTGGTATGGTACCTCACCTGGGTATTATCTCCCTTCCAGCAAAGTCTTACATCTTTTAAAATACAGGCGCTCAGGGCCGGATCAATCCACGCTCCCACTGTCCGTTCTGGAAGATTGACAATATAATTGAGAACTTCCTGGCAGCCTGTTTCAATAAAGTAAGACTGTTCTTCTGAAAACCCTGCCCCTGGTCCAGATATACCTGAACCCGTCTTCTATCTTTCTCCAGCAGCAGGCTGCGCAATGGAAGGGCATTCTTGCCCATGGTATGATACAGATTTCCCGGCGACACACTTCCTTTCGCAATATAGCTCTGAAACTGCTGTTCCATCTGCTGAAAAATATTCTGATGCTCTATGGTAATTTCAAATTCTTTATAAAAATCAAACTTCTCTTTCAGAACTCTGCGCAAAGAAGCCCCTTCCAGATAATAATGGAGCGCACGGTACAGAATGAATTTAACAGGAACTGGAAAGAAAAATGTCCATTCATAATCCAATACGTGCCAGCTCTGATCCTGGGTGCAAAGAAGATTAGAAAATATCAGGTCGATGTCTGCCGTTGAGACTGCCTGCTCTTCCTCTGAGAGTTCTGGTGAACCAAATACCTGCTGAAATTCCCTTGTCATTTGAAATGCTTCTGTTGGAGCGCTGTCTCTGATTCTCTTGACAGCTTTCCTGAGCGTTTCTGCCGCTTCCTCACATTTATTCTGCTCGAGAAGACGGTCCAGGCACTCTTCCACAGTGCTTCCCTGCAGGTATTCAAATTCGACTCTGCCTTCTTTGAGCACACAATTATTTACACAGAGCAGCCCCTTTTCCTGCCAGAGCAAGCGCAGTCTTTCTTCCGCCTCTGCCATATGTGCTATGTGTGCCTGTCCTTTTTGATATTCTGCCTTCTTATATAAAATATTCTTCCCACTCGTGTCCTGTACAATCCGGGTTTGAATGGAAAATTCCTCTGCCCTGCCGCTAGGACAAATCTCTTTTCTGTCAGCAGAAACGCTGCCATTTACAGGCTTGGTAATTTCCACAAAAAAAGAATTCGCATACAGTGGAAACAAGCCGTCGTTTATAATCTGGTCATAAACTCTGCCCTCGTCCATCAATACCAGGCGGTCCCTGTCAAAATTGCAGATATTCTGATTCAGTTCTCCCATACGTGGAAGATATTCGTCTGAATAAATCACTCTGGGAAATTTATAGTCTGGATAAGGGTAATAGAATTTGTAATCTGTATATCCGCATTCTTCCATAATCCGGCTCAGTTCTGGCTTGG
>CAJUCK010000031.1:5877-19666 GCA_910585395.1 uncultured Lachnospiraceae bacterium | reverse complement strand
TGCAGCCTGCCCAATACTTTAATCCAAATTTATTTTCTATGGCAATCAGCAGTTTCCCGCCGGGGCGGACATGATCCATAACCGTAGTTAAAAAATCATGATAGGGCTGCTCTCCACCGATATAGCCCCGGCCATATTCAAATACGCCAATCAGGGTAGCGTAATCAAAATCCTTTTTAAGTACTTTTTCCACATCCTGAAAATTCCCCAGACATATTTTAATATTGCCGCTGTCCTTATGGCGCACCGCATTTACCATACTGCGTTTCTTTGAAAGGTCAATACAAGTAACCTCATCTGCTGCATTCGAAACAGCTCCAGTAACTGCTCCGCAGCCAGAACCCACTTCCAGCACTTTTGCCCCTGGCGTAAAAGGATACCAGCTTAAAATATTTTCACGTTCATGAGCAAGATGATACATCACTGCCCAATCCTGCTCTCTGGCGATCACCTGGGGATATTCCTGCCGGGAATATGTCTGTACCAGTTCTAAGATATGATCTTCCACAGCGCCATCGCTGTAGAGATCTTCTCCTGGATAATAGGTATCATCTAAAACGACATTTCCAATTTTTTCCATTAATATTTTCCGCCTTTCCTCAAGGGGCTTACACTTGTTTCAGTGAAAAATCTGCTTTTGACAAAGTAAGATTCGGATTATAGTAAGGGTCTCCCTGATCCATATATTCTTTCCATTTTGTTACAAAATACTTCATTTCTTTATAGTAGCGTTCCTGCTTCTCTGGAGAATCCTCCATCCCTCTGGATTTGGATTCATAATGGTAGAGCTGGGCGTAGGGATTATAGACCACCAGTTTCCCCAATTCCTGAACTTTCATACAATAGTCGATATCGTTAAATGCCACTACAAGCTCCTCTGTCATCCCGCCAGCCTGCCAAAATACAGACTTTTTCGTCATCATGCAGGCCGCTGTCACTGCACTGTAATCCTGAGCACAGATAATCCTGGAAAAATAGCCGTTAGCCTGCCTGTCAAATCCAATAAAGGTATGTCCCGCAATTCCTCCAAAGCCAATCACTACTCCTGCATGCTGAATGGTATTATCTTCATAATAGAGCCTTGCGCCCACCACACCCACGTCTTCCCGCATACAATAACCTAAAAGCTGCCACAGGCAGTCCGGGTTAATAATCTCTGTGTCGTTATTTAAAAGCAGCAGATACTCTCCTTTGGCATATTCTGCGCCGAAATTATTGATGGCAGAAAAGTTAAATCCACCCTCCCAGTACACGACATGCGCCTTTTGATTTTCCTGTTCCAGCTTTTTATAATATGCAAAGGTTTCCGGCAGTTCGCTGTTGTTTTCAATGATAATATATTCATAATTTTGGTATGTGGAGTTGTTCTCTATGGACTGAATGCATTTTTCTAAATCTTCTGTATGGTCCTTATTCGGTATCAAAATAGAAATCAGAGGCTGCTCCTGCCATTGCCAAAGAGTCCGGTAAAGCCCTGGATATTCCCCCATCTCTACCTTAGCTGGGAGATTTCTTCTTTCATAGTGCGCTTCTATGGCACGTTTTCCCGCCTCAAAAGCATATCGTTTGCTCTCAGGATTTTCCGCTGTGGAATTTTCATGTGCCCGCCAATGGTACAAAACTTTAGGAATATGATAAATATTTCTGGTATGCTCTGTACACCGCAGTACAAAATCATAATCCTGCGCTCCATCAAACGCTCCATTTAACAGTCCTGTTTTCTTAAGCAGCGTCCGCTTTACCACCACCAGATGACAGAAATAATTCATACTGCACAGAAGGTCTGGATTGTAATCGGATTTAAAATGAGGTTCAAAATATCGTTTTCCATTCATAGATATCTTGTCTTCATCTGAATAAATCAATTCTGTCTCTGGATGTTCTTTCAATGCATATGCACATTCATATAAGGCATCTTTCGTCAGCAGATCGTCATGATCTGCAAACACAATATAATCTCCAGACGCCTTTTCGATTGCCGCATTCGTGTTATCCGAAATTTTCAGAGGGGTACTATGTCTGACAACTTTGACCCTCTTCTCTTCCTGTTCCAGCTTATTCAGGTAATTTTCCAGCGGGGAAGGAGCTCCGCTGCCGTCCGACAGACAAAGTTCCCAATGCTCGTAAGTCTGCTGCAGAATAGAGTCCACCAGCTGCTCCAGATACTTTTCCGGCGTCTTGTACAAAGGCACCACAATGGAAAACAAAGGTTTCTCCTGCCAGTCTGCCTGCCGCTGCCTTGCAAATTCTTCTTCTGTGGGCGTCACAGCGCGCCGGTATTTCTCATAATCGCCCTGGGAGGCTGATTTCTGCATCAAAACCTGCATAGTACGGGTACAGAATTCTTTCATTCCATGACGCTGTAGGAACCTCATACCCTTGCCGAGATAACTGCTGCCCATAACATTTTCAAATAAAAAGGTAGTCATAACAGGAACCCTGACTCTCGTTCTACGGTCTCCATTAAAAAATTCAAGCCACACTTGTGACAATCCATGATGCGGCAGTGTAATTTCAAATCCTGTATCTGGCAGACGTTCCGTCTCTCGATAGACCTGCGCCACATCCCTGCGTTCATGCCAGGAAATCTCACAGGACAACTCTCTGCCTCCTGGCCCAAAAGCCTTCACAGATATAGGAGACTGGGATGCCGCCCATCCTTTGATATAGCATTTTCCTTTTTCCAGTACTGTCTGTTCCACGAACAAATCAAGTTCCTGCTGCTGTTTTAGAAGCGCAGACGTCTTCTTTCGGAATACTGGCTGTTCTCCGGCACTAAGAACCAATTCCTGATATTCTCCAAAATTCTGCGGCAGCGTTACGTACAGAAAATATTCCTCTTCAATGCCCAGGTCATAAATCATATAACGCTGGCGTACCTCCATACCATCATATTTTTTCATACTCCAGGGAAGCTCCTGATTATCCAGGGTAACCGTAAGCCTGTCGTCCCCGGCCATCTCATATTTCCAGCCCTGTATCACCAGTACCTGTTTTTCTTCTATGTGAAATCTGACTCTTACTACGTTAAACTTTTCCAGCATATTTTCTATCCCTCTGATTTTATTCCAACACAACGGTGGATTCCATATCAAAATAGCCAACTGTATTTCGTTCTGAAATCACCCCCAGGCTGCACACATCATACAATCTGTGATGCACCTTAAATTCCTCTTTTTCATATCCGGTACATCCCAAAGACAACAGATATTCGCCTCCCTGCAGGATCATTTTCTGCGTAAAGCTCACTACCTGAATATCGCCCTTCTTCTTGGGCTCTGTCAGCTGTTTCTCCAGCATGGTATTTGTGCCTGTCAGCTCTATCCCCATCAGATTTTTCAGGGTAAAAGCAAAAATCGGCTCTGCTACCTCCTGATGAAATAATACTTTCATCCTGATGGTACATGCCTCTCCCTTTTCAATCACATTGGTAATCTTACCTGTCTTATCCACAATGGCAAAATCAAGAATCTCTGCCTTTTTGTCTCCATACTCCAGCGTTTCCGGATTCACACTGAGACTGTCTCTCCATTTGCCTTGGGCATCCGCAGGATTCCAAAGTGTTGTATTTTCTCTGCGCTGCGCCTCTTCCTGTTTCACCAACGCCATCTTAAAGCGGTCTACCGCCTCCTTGGGCGTGCCTTCCATCACTTTTTCGCCCTTGTTGAGCAAAATGGCACGGTCACAGTATTTGGTGATGCTGCTGAGATCATGACTTACAAAGAGTATGGTTTTGCCCAGCTCTTTAAACTCTTCAAATTTGCGGTAACACTTTGCCTGGAAAAACACATCTCCCACTGATAGCGCTTCATCCACAATAAGTATTTCTGGTTCAATATTGATTGCCACTGCAAAAGCAAGGCGTACAAACATACCGCTGGAATAAGTTTTTACTGGCTGATTCACAAATTCTCCGATATCTGCAAAATCCAGAATCGCGTCCATCCTGCTGCTGATCTCTTCTCTGGCAAACCCCATCATAGTCCCCTGCAGATATACATTCTCAATCCCAGTATATTCCATATTGAAGCCAGCCCCCAGCTCCAGCAGGGCAGAAATCCTCCCTTTTACCTCCACTTCCCCGCTGGTCTGCTGGATTACACCTGTGATAATCTTAAGGAGGGTCGACTTTCCTGAACCATTGGTTCCTATAATCCCAACCGTCTCTCCTTTTTGAATATCCAGATTTATCCCTTTTAATGCCTCATGCTCTCTGAAATTTTTCTTCCTGGAAAGCCCCAGTGCATCCTTAAGCCGTGCAGCAGGAGTATCATACAATTTATATACTTTACTGACCTGGCTTATTTTGATTGCTGTCTGTCCCATACGCTTCCTTTCTACAGCACATCTGCAAAATGTACTTTCAGTCGTTTAAATACTGTCACACCCAGAATGCATACTGCCGCCGTAAAGCACCAGAAATACAGTGTCATGCCGGGATGTTCAAAAAACCATCGTTTGTCAATCAATGCCTCCCGGTAACCCTGTACAATGTAATACAAAGGATTCAGTTTTAAGACTGCCATCACTGCATCTGGGATCTTCTGTTTCATATCGTCAATATTCCACATAATAGGGGTTGCCCATATTCCGATCTGTAATGCTATATTTACAATCTGCCGCATATCTGGAAAAAATACGGATACCGCACTGGTGAGATAACTCATTCCCAATGCAAGTATCAGTACTCCCAGACTATAATAAACCACCTGCAGAGCATATAAATCTGGCAGGTAGCCATAAACGGCAAATAGCACCAGCATAAAAACCACAAAAAACACATGTACAAAAACAGAAGAAAACACCTTGACTACCGGCAGAATATCAATATTGAACACTACTTTCTTAACTAGGTAATTATACTCCATCAGCACAGCTGTTCCTGCGCTGATACAATCGGAAAAGAAAAACCATGGCACAATTCCCGCCACCAGCCACAATACATAAGGCAGAGGCAGTTCTCCCCGAATACGGGCAGTTGCTCCTATTGCCTTTTCAAATACAAACCAGTAAATTAATACCGTAATTACCGGCTGCACAAATGCCCAGATGGTACCCAGATAGGAACCGGCAAACTTGGTTTTGAAGTCATTTTTAGCCAGGCTTCCTACCAGCTTCCGGTTCTCTATCACTTCTACAACTATATTTTGGGATTTTGCATTCATACGTGTTCCGACTTCCTTTGATTATTTTCGAATAGTAACTTTCTTGGCTCTGCTCCAGTTTCCATAAACCTTCTCTCCGGCAGAATCTTTCTGATACGCCCTTACCTGTACATAATAAGTAACGTCTTTCTTCAAACCACCGATTACTTTGGAGGTAGTCTTTATCTCTTTCTTTTTTGCAGACTTCATATTAGCTTTGACAGAGTACCGAATCTGATATCCCTTTGCCTTGTTTACCTTCTTAAAAGCGACTGACATCTTCCCTCCAGAAATATTTTTCAATTTGCGAATGGAAGTATTTGCGACCTTCACTTTATTCCATTTGGCATAGATCGTGGTAGTCTTTTCGATTTTATTATTAAAGTTCCACTTGCTCTTGCATTTGCTGTCTTTATACCATCCTGCAAATGTATATTTTGCCCGCTTGGGATTTGCCGGTTTTTTTACTGTTTTTCCTGGCCACACTTTCTGAGAAGAAATTTTCTTACCGCCTTTGGTGTCAAATTTAACGCTGCACATCTGGCCTTTTACTTCAACCCCAGAAATCGAGCTGTCCCACATTCCATCCTGCACTGCCACTGCCTTTACCGTCACATTTGAAGTAACCTTGAAAGGTCCTCTATACCGAAATCCTCTGGTATTTGAGGATGATGGATTTTTCCCATCAATAGTATAATAAATCTCTGCCCCTGGTGTAGCAGACTGTATGGTCACAGAGATATCTTTTGCATTTTTTTTCTGGCTGATCGAAGGCGCCGCTGCCTTCTGAGCAGGTACATATACTGTTCCCACTTGGCCTTTGGTAGAACCAAGGTCTCTCGTACATTTGGGTGTCATTCCCGTATACATCGCCTCTTTCTGATGAGAGCTCTGCTGATCCAATTCATTGGTAAGCCTGGATTCACTAACGCCAAAAAAGCTGTACTGCGCAGCCAGTCCTTCTCTTCCATCCATATCATCCCATGTCAAATCTATACAATACCAGGAATCATTAAGGCGGATCAGATTCCAGGCATGACTGGAACTGGTGATACCCAGCGTGTCAATTTGCACACTGTTCATAAGAATCTCAAAGGCCTTTGTATAGCCTGCGCACACTGTATAATCGTCACAGAATACACTGTATGCGCTCTGATGATAAGGCGTATATGGCTGTGAGAATTGCGGCAGCGTGTCAAATCCTGGATCATACATAATCTTGTCGACAATCAGATCATGGGCAATCTTTGCCTTCTCCAGATCATTTGCCCCTTTTAAAACCTGATTTCTCATAAAATCAATCTGAGCCTTAAATTGAGCTGTCATCAAATTTCTCGTATTTCCTCTTGCAAACTGGTCATATATTCCTGGATAAAATACATCCTTCACCTGCCCAGATATAAGCTTTTCTCCATATACATAACTGTTATTCAAAAAATAATATTGAGGATTGGCATAAGAAAAAATGACAAACAGACTTTGCGCCTGATAGGCAGACACACCCATATCTCCATTTATCACCTCTCCCAGCACATAGGAACTCCCACCACTATACCTCATATATACGGCATTCTGAGCAGTTGTCAAATATTTGCTGCACAAATTGTCTAAAGCATCCCAGAATTTCCGTTCCTTTTCGTCCAATTGATTATAAATATAATTGGAAGAATACGTATCCCAAAATGTACTGTATTGCTGAGAACCATAAGAATCTGAACCATAAGACAGCCCACGCTGTTTCTCATCGTCAAATACTGTCTGTGACGCCTCTTCTGCTGATATCTCTATGGCTTCCGGTTCCAGGCATCCTCCTACTGGATATAAATGCCCTTCAGGCCGTTCTGTTCCTTCCTCTGCTGATATCACATTCTGTGCAAAAGCTGCCGGGGCAGCATCCACAGGAATCCCTGATAAAAGCACAAATCCTGCCAGCAAAAATGTTAAAATACGCTTTCTCACAGATATCCCTCCTTTACTCTCCAACTATTTCTGGCTGTCCAGGTACTCCTTAATACCTCCCCAGACTTTATCTTTATCAGACATAATCAGATCTTCTTCTGTCATTCCTTCCGGCATAGGCCACTTTACGCCAATTTCTTCATCTTTCCACAAGAGTCCCCCTTCATCATTGGGATGATAAAAATCTGTCACCTTATAACAGAACTCCGCAAAATCAGAGAGCACTACAAATCCATGCGCAAATCCCTTCGGGATAAAGAACTGCTTTTTATTTTCTGCTGACAGAGTAACTCCGAACCATTTTCCAAAAGTCTCAGAGCCTTCCCGCAGATCCACTGCAACATCAAAAACCTCTCCGTTTACCACGCGCACCAGTTTATCCTGGGGATAATGAAGCTGGAAATGCAGCCCCCGAAGCACGCCTTTCTTGGACGCCGACTGATTATCCTGCACAAACTCACAGTCAATTCCAGCTTCTTTAAAATCATTATAATTATAAGTCTCCATAAAATATCCCCTGGCATCCCCAAACACTGCCGGCTCTATCACCTTAAGACCCTTAATCCCATTACAATCATCTGTTACTTTAATTTTTCCCATCTTTGCTTAACCTCCTGTATCCTGCTCCTTTGTACTCCGGATTAATCTCGTTTTCTATAATCCTTCTGCAATTTCCATCAAATACTGTCCATATTCTGTCTTCATCAGCGGCTCTGCCAGTCTCTTTAACTGTTCTTTATCAATAAATTCCCGTTTATAAGCAATTTCTTCGATACATGAAATGTAAAGTCCCTGGCGTTTCTGGAACGCTGACACAAAATCCGCTGCAGCCAGAAGCATATCATGGCTGCCAGTATCCAGCCAGGCAAAACCTCTCCCGAGAGTCTCCACCTTCAAAGCGCCCCGTTTTAAATATTCATTGTTGACGCTGGTAATTTCTATCTCGCCCCGTACTGAAGGTTTTACATTCCTGGCAATGTCCACCACATCATTATCATAAAAATATAATCCTGGAACCGCGTAATTAGATTTTGGATGCTCTGGCTTTTCCTCAATGGAAATCGCTGTCCCCTCCTGGTCAAATTCTACCACACCGTACTCTCTGGGATCTCTGACATAATAACCGAAAATAGTCGCCCCTGGCTGGCTCTCGGTACGCTCTGCGGCTGTCCGCAGCACTCTGGAAAAACTCTGTCCGTAGAAAATATTGTCTCCCAGCACCAATGCCACTGAATCTCTGCCAATAAATTCTGCCCCAATAATAAATGCATCCGCAAGCCCTCTGGGTTCTTCCTGCACCTCATAGACAAACTTCATGCCAAGCTGGCTTCCGTCCCCTAGCAGCTGTTCAAACACTGGAAGATCTCTGGGAGTGGAAATAATCAATACTTCCCGAATGCCTGCCAGCATCAGTGTAGACAATGGATAATAAATCATAGGTTTATCATACACTGGCATAATCTGTTTGGATATTGCTTTAGTTAATGGGTACAATCTTGTTCCGGAACCTCCGGCTAAAATAATTCCTTTCATGGATCAACCTCCGACTTATTTACTATTTATTCTAAAAATTGTTTTGGAAAATTCTGCTTATTCTATTCGAACATACACACTTCTCAGCTCTGATCTCTCAACCAGTCTGTAACCAGCCTGGCTCAGATAATCATCCATTTCGTAAGCAATTGGCGTAACAATATAATCCACCTTTTTCTTCTTTAACGCTTTTGCAAGCCTTTCTGGCTCATCCTTTGCGCCAAAATTTACAGCATGTATCAGAACTTTCTCTGTCTTATATTTTCCCGCATTTTCATAGCCTTCCATATTATTGTGAAACTGATAGGCTCCCCGGCTGATTCCCCACACCAAAGAGGGATCATAAAGCCTTGCTGCAAGCTGGCACTCATAATCAAAGATCACCACTGGGGACTCTTCTTTTTTATCTTTTTCAATAATCTCACAGACCTGTATCACATCGTTAGACAGATTATAGGGATTTTCCGGAACGCGTATGCTGCCTTCCGTAAGAAAACTGCTTTTCCCTCCCCAGAAAAGAATAAATATTAACCCTAAAACCACTGCCTTTTCCCATCGTTTTTCCCGTTCCATCACAACTTTCGTTCCGGTCCAGGCAATCAAGGGCAGAATCGGGATTGCCCAGATAAATCGGTAATAGGTAGATCTATCTGTTATCTTTCCCACCACTTTCATGGACAGATCATTGAAGACAAACAATATACTCAGCATAAAAACAAATAAAATACGTTTGCGCCCAGACTCTTTCCCGTAACAGAACACATAGATCACACAAACCCAAAAAGCAGACAAAAACATGGTTGTCCCAGCATAAGTCTGAAAAGTCTGCGTCAAATTCTCCACACCATACATATTAATTCCTCGTTATTTTCCTTTCCTGTTTCTCATTATTTAATCATAATTCGAAATCCCTGTGAATACAGAAAATAAATTATCAAATAAATCCCATTTGGCAGCGCACATAAGAAACAGCGCCACAAGACTTTAAAAGATCTTCTGCTTAACCACTGGGCAAGCATACCGATCACCATAAGCGCAGGAGCTATCACAAGAGAAGACATCGAAACTGGCACGCTCGCAAAAGAAACTGCTGACAGCAGCGCCCAATGCTCCCGCTTGTCCTGTTCTTCCCATAAGCAGAGTATGGCAAGAAACATTGCAGGTAATACCACATTTGCACAGAATCCCTTTGCCTCATATGCTCGAATCATCAGAAAATCAGAGGTGCTGTACATGGTCTGGAAACCAAGATGCATCACAAAAACCAATCCTGTCATAAACAGCGCTTTTTTCTCCTGACCTAAGAACAAACGTTTTCCCATTGCAAAGAGAATCAGTCCATGCATCAGAATGCAGACCGTTCCCAAAACATATTTTTGAACCATTATGCCGCCCACAGACGTCAGGCTGCACAAAAAGGCTGAGTGCATATAAAAGGCTGACAAGGCATACCTCAGATTCAGAACTTTTGCCATCACACCTGAATTGCCTTCATAGACATACATGGTATCTGTGTACACAGTCGTGTTTACTGTTCCGATATAATCGGTAGTATCCCATCCCATATACTGCTGCGTTGCCTGAAACCAGCATACAAAAAGCACAAGCAAAATCACTGCTGCCAGGAGAATTCCCTTCATTCTCCATATACCTGCTAAAATGCTGCGCAGAAAACCTGCCAGCTTTTTCCCTGATGTAAACAGTACAAACAGATTTATAACACCTAGAACGGCAAGCCACAGCCATACCAGTTCATGGAACGGTCTCTGTAATAAAATCAGAGGCAGCGCTGCCGCCTGAAACAATCCAAAATATACAAAAAACCCAAAAATTTCTGTCTCACATGCAGACATTTTCAGACGAAATATTCTCTGGATTCCAATTCCATATATACCCCATTCTATCCCTAAAAGTACAAGCGTCAGCATACACACCGCAAGCTGTATCATAATCCTTCTCCTACTAATCTGTCTAAATTTGCTCTATTATAGCATTTTCTCACAGTAATTGCAAATTTATCCACTTTTGGCATATTAATTTAAATAAACCATGTCAAGACATACTGCCGGCCACAAAGCAAGCAGTAAGAATGAACCTGCCACAAAACATGGCAGGTCCCTTTTTTCTGACTTTTCAAACGTATGAAACAGGCATTACCGCGTATACATTTTATAAATCCTGTTCTTCTTGTACCCTGGCACAAGTTTCTTCCAGGATTTTCCTCCTATCAGCTTTAGATAACGTTTGGTATATTTTTCAAATTTTGTGGTATCCATATATTTGAACACGCTGAAAGACTCTTTCCCTTTGATTCCCATACGCAGCCCCTGTGCAACTTCCACCGGATGATCGTAATAGCTTCGGATAATAAAGGCGTCTACCATTGGATTGCAGGCTGCAATATAATAGCTGTAAGCAATAGCTGCCGCCTGGTTTGCCTGCCCCCAGGAGGATGAATACCCCTGCTCTGACAGGATGACCCGCACAGAGGAACCATAATTCCTTTTAATATAATTCGTCAAAACCCCCAGGTTTTTCATGGTAATATAGGGTGAGTGTTCATCATCTGTCACTCCATATCCCTGCCAGAAATTCGTGTAGGTCAGAGGACTGGAATATGCATGGTACGCCAGATTCCATTTCAGCCCCTTCTGAACACGCTTCAAATGCCAATTGAACGAAGTAATTACATGTTTGGCGCTGTAACCTCCTGACACTGACGTATTCCAGAAATTATCTGTACAGATAAAAACACGCGCATTGGAGTACTGGCTCCTGACTGCATAGTACAAGCTGCGAAATGCATGCGTATATGTCCTGAAATATGCATGTTCTGTCATTTTCCCCTTATAATTCCATGCTTTGGGATTATTCACTTCATTACCCAAAACCCAGTTTGAGACATAACAGTTTTTCTTGCCGAAAATATTGCCGAGATAACTGAATATTGCCTCCATCTTCTCTCTCGCGGAACTGGTGTATACATTCCATGAATAGTAAGGCGCCGCACCTGCCACCCGGGCATTGGGATGAATTAAATCTGTATGCCCTGCTGTCCAATCCAGCATGATCTGCATGGTAACATTGATACCTTTTTTATTACACTCTGAAACAATCTGGCGATAAGCGTCCATCTGATTGAAATAATAAGTCTTTCCATTATACTGATATGGCACGGTTGCATTGCTGCAGAGCATGGAAACCGTTATATTCAGGAAATTATTTTTAGCCTCGCAGTCATCCACTTCCTTCATACTGCTGTAAAACTGTATTCCCTTCTTTGTCTTTCCCAGCTTATATTTTGATTTGTTGCCTGCTGATTTTTCTGGGTTATTGACATAAGAAGTGCTGCTGATCAGTTTATAATTTCCATTCTTAATTACCGCAATTCCAAACATGGAAACTGCATACCCTTGGTTTTCTGCTGTTTTAAGAGTAAAAGATATTTTTTTCTTTTTATAGATTTTCTTGGCCATCCGATATGGTTTTTTATTCAGTGGATTAACATAAACAAGATAATAGCAGTCATCATCACTTGCCACACGTTTTTTCACAGTGGCGCTGACCTTAACCTTGCCCGTTCCCGTAGCTTTACATGTTGTAAGCTTTGCCGAGTCCTTCTTAGGGCTTCTGGTACACTTTACCCATTTCGCATAGAATACCTTATTACCGGTACTGCCTGCTTTTATCTGCCCCACACGTTTTTTAAATTTTGTATCTGTGTACCAGCCATCAAAATCATAGCCGCTCTTAGTGGGCGCTGGAAGATTAAAAGTGCTGTTGGCAGCTGTATACGTCTTTCTGGCAGAAGATTTCAGCTTTCCTCCTCTGAGATTATATGTAATATTATAGCTGATCGGCGTCCATTTCGCATAAAGAGTTACAGTGCCGTTTAACGTCGTAGTTAACGTTTTTACCTGAGCGCCATTTTTATAAGTTTTACCTTTTCCATCTTTTTGGGTATTCCATCCTGCAAAGGTATATCCCTTCCGCTGAAATTGGTTCACATTCAAGGTGCTTGCCGTTCCGTACACATGGCTGGTTCCTGCAACCGCACCGCTGCTGGCGCCGTTGCCATCATATTTTACAGAATAGGGATTTCCTTTCCACATGGCATACAAAACAAATGTATTTCCATCTTCCTGGTCATCGCGTCCAAATTTCTGTTTATCTGTATATGATTCTCCTGTACCGTCTTTACTTGTGTTCCACCCCACAAAAGTATAACCTGATTTCTTATATTTGTTTTTAAACAGGCTTTTGGTCTTTCCGCAGGTGTATTTCTCTTCTTTCATCGTTCCGGTGCCGCCGTTTGCATCAAACCGGACCATGTAGGTTCCAAGCTCCCATACTGCCTTTAGCACCACAACAGCATCTTCCTGGTCTGTAAGATTTTTTACAAAGGGACCAAGCGGATAATCTGAAACCCCCTCTAAACTCCATCCCATAAACACATACCCTGATTTTTTCCCGGCCTCAGTGGGCAGCATCTCTTCTTTGTCATAGGTAAAGACCCGCTCTGGTATCTCTTCACCTATGCCGCCGTTCAAATCAAATTGCACCCGGTATATAATTGGCGCCCATGCAGCCATCAGAGAGATATCTTCTGTGATCGGCTGGTCAAAATTATAATATTTTCCCTGT
This sequence comes from uncultured Lachnospiraceae bacterium, assembly GCA_910585395.1. Lineage (GTDB taxonomy): Bacteria > Bacillota > Clostridia > Lachnospirales > Lachnospiraceae > Petralouisia. The sequence continues at coordinate 6,386 of CAJUCK010000031.1, read as the reverse complement.
CCATCCAGCCATCCCTGAAACAGATATCCTTTCTTCTGTGGCGTTACAACGGCTGCTGCGTCTGGAATCTCTCCTTCTTTCACCTGCATAGAAGCGCTGGTCTCCCCCTCTGAGGTTGTTCCTCCCGCCAGATTAAAGTAAATTGTATACTCTTTCTGTTCTTGTTCGCCCCCTGGAGGCTGGGGATCCGGCTGTTCCCCGCCCGGAATGTCCGGATTTTCCTGGTCACCTCCTGAAATATCCGGATTTTCCTGATCCTCCCCTGGAACTTCCGGGTTCAGCGGGTTGTTCTCTGATATATTCTCCCCCCCTGTTTCCTGTGCCATCTGCTGCCCTCTTAGATTTCCAGCAGCATACAGACTGGTTCCATCCATTGTCAGCAGCATAGAAACTGCCAATAATATTGATACTATCCTCTTTCTCATATCTCATCCTTTTCTTTTGCTTTACTTTCACTTTTCGGTTCTATTATACTGTGACATTGTGATGGAAACAAGAATGTTTGCCAT
>CAJUCK010000031.1:0-5856 GCA_910585395.1 uncultured Lachnospiraceae bacterium | reverse complement strand
CTTATACTGTCAAACAGATGTAAAAACGCTGGCATTGTCCGCTGCAGACAGCAGCATCCCTTGCCAGCTCAAAAAGATCTTCCATTGCATATTTGTCCATGCATCATCCACCAGAGAAATTGTTATTCAGACTTTATATTTAACCGTGAAAATAAAATTTTTTTCAGATACGGCAATACAAATTCCACGGTAATTTTTTCTTTTAACAGCAAAAGCACTGTCTCATAAATTCCAAAAAAAGCAGTGGCTGTCACAGCAAGAGTCAGGAAATTTCCTGCCCGTGCCAAAACAAATTCCCGCAATGCCATTGCAGCCAGAACAGAGGGGATTACCGCCAGTACGTAAGGAAGCGCCCGGTATTTCTGATGTATTCCTCTCAAAAAATCTTTTAAAATCACAGCCTGCACCAGTACTACCGCCAGTTCTGCCGCCAGAGTTCCTATCGACGCCCCTGATGCGCCCAGTACTGGAATCAGCAGCATATTCAATATAAAATCGACTGCCGCTCCCACAATAACTGATTCCAATACCTTTTTTTCTCTATCCGTAGGCACCAAAATCTGCATTCCCAGAATATTTGATAAACCAATAAACAAAATTGTCGGCATAATAAAACGCATAGGCCAAACAGCGGGTGCATAAGCCTTTCCTGACAAAAGTCCTATTCCTTCTGGCGCAAGCAGAATAAAATACACAGTCAGGGGAAGCGCCATCATTACCACAAAATTCAGTGCGTTGGAGGTTATCTTTTTGAATTCTTCCTGCATTCCTTTCTCAATATAATAAGAAAGCCTTGGCAGCAGCACCGTGCCGAGAGAAATTACCAGCCCTGTCAGCGCCGTCTTAATATTCACCGCTGCACTATAATATCCTGTTTGTACGTCCCCACTGATAAACTTCAGCATCACTGTATCAAGATTTGTATAGATGCTGGTTGCCACCGTCATAGGCTTTATAAAAATATGTTTTCTCAGCCTCAAAAAGTTGAACACATAAGAACCTATATTAGAAATTACGGTAAGACCTCCATAAATAACATAATCCTCTCTGTCGTGCACAAGCCCGAACATAAGAACCACTGCCAAAACCTTAAACAGCAGAGACGCCGTTGTGATATATGCATATTCTTCTAATGCCGAGTACAGCCAGCTCACGCCAATTACATTTAGAAGAATTGCCGTACTCATCACAAGAAGCAGCGTACGGTCTTCTGCAAATTTCGGCACAATCTGCAGTGACACCCCAAATACAACATATACAATAAGCATCATCACTGTATTAATGATGAGAATTTCCTGTACAACCTTTGACAATTTTTCCTTATCATCACGCACCTGGGCACAAGCACGGATTCCATACGTCGGAATACCCAGCATTGATATCATAGAAAAGTAATTCACCACTGCTGTAGCTGACGCAACCTTGCCAGTCCCTACCGGAAGAAGTATCCGAGAGATGTAAGGGAAGGTAATTAACGGAAATATAACGGAGGATGCCGTCAAAATAAAATTCATAATAAAGTTAAAGGTTACAGAATGCTGCTTTTTCATTCAATTCTCTCCTAAATTAAAGGTACTTAACATTTCTGTATCGTTTTACAATATGATTATTTTTTCTTTCCTGCATTATCTCAATTGCTGCTTCCGCACATTTACAAATACTGATTAATTTTGCACTTATAAAAACAGCATATGCAGAACTCAGATACATTTCATCAACAACTGGGCATTGTGTTAAGTCAACCAATGCGATTCCCGCGGCAAATACAATAACACTTAACCCTAAGCCGGTGGCTGTAAGCCAGGCATTGCCATAGCGAAAAATCTTCTTTCTTAAATCTTTTAAAACCACAGCTGTCAAAACCACATATGATACCAGCCCAAGCCAGAACAAAGGCTGCCCGCAAACACGATAGATGTCTCCTATGGAATTTAATCTTCCCACAATCCTCTTTCTTTGGGCGTCGGATCTTTCTTGTTCTTCTCTGTATATGAATGTGTCAACAGCTCCCTTATAAAATATTTCTTCATCCTCCAGAAAGCCTTCTTTATCTGCCTTAATTCTTACAAGGCTTTCACCATCCTGATATACGCTGAGATACCACTCTGTGGACTTATTTTCATTTCCTATATCCCATTCCGCCTTAAACCGGCACTTCTGTACGTCATCTAACTCATATTTCGTTCCTTTGAGATAATCATAAATATCTTTACTTTCCTGCAGTCTCACTTCTGCAAATTGTTTTCCGTCCTGGTCTTCCACATACACTTCCATGGTGTCGACATCATGGTCAGGGAATACAATCCAGCCTTTCATGATATAATCATTCTCATATTTCTCCAGTTTGCGCGTTGCTTTATTTCTGGTAAGCAGTTCAAATTCCGCATTGCTTCCCACCCATTTTTTCCTGGTGAATCCTCTCGTATAAGCTCCTTTATATGTATTCATATACGTAATAATGTCCTGAATGCGTTCTACAATCTCTCCCCTGTGCACGGCTGTGTCAATATAATATTTCTGCTGGATTCCTGTCTCTGCCTTTTCCAGTCTTCCATCAGCAAAGGCTGCTTCCAGCTCTTCATAAACATTTTTATAAAAAGTATTTGCTTTTTCACAGCTCTCATACATACCCGCGTCGGAAATACCTTCTGCCAGCGCCCAGCCAAACCATCCTGCCTCCACTTCTTCATCTTCTGGGCAAGTGTCATAAATGGAATAACGGTCCATCGCCTTTTCCAATTTTCCCTTTACTCCTGCCAAAGTAGGAGATATCTCATAAATCTCCTTTAATTTCTCCCTGGTAAGGGGAATCTTATCGTCTGCCTGTTCCGATTTGATATGAGTCAAATTATCTATCACTGGACCATAATATTCCAATGATGGATAACCATACCAAAGAATATTGCAGAATCCCACAATATGGGCAAACAGAAAAATCCCCGCAAAGGGAGCTGTCAGGCAAAGATAGCGTGGAATACTCTTAAAATTTCTTTTCTTTGCAAGAAGTATTCCAAACATTACAGTGCAGATAACTCCTGTGAAAGGCAGAATCCAGATGGTATCGCTTTTTGTAATTCCTAAATATCCCAGAGACAAGCCTGTAAAAACAGACCAGCAGACAAGGCTTTTAATTTTCTCATCACAAACAGAAAAATACATATGGAGCAAACCGCCAAAGACAAACAGGGTCAAAACCATACCTAACCCATTCCTGTACACTCTCTGCAGAACAGAGGAACTAAACGTAACTGGGTTAAAAAGAAGGACAAAATATATAATAAATGTACAGATATTAGAAGAAAAAATCTTTTTCAGCGCTGTGCAGAAGCACATACAGGACAAGGAATACCCCAATGTTATCATAAAAATAAAAGGTAAATGCAGCCTGTAACAGACTGCCATAAAAAAGCTGAACCCTGTTTCTTTCATAAAAGTATAGGTACCAAACTCGCCTGTCCACTTAAGCCTTGACATAGAAAATGCCCAATCTTTCAGCAGTTGATCATCACAAGTTGAATCTGGCACAATATGAATCGGCAGCCCCATCACCAAAAGCTGTTTTATCAGGGCCGCAATCACAAATGCGGTCAACAGTTTATGTTTCTTTATTATTGTCACTACTTTATCTCTCATGGAACATCTTCCTTTTAATATCATTTATGCTTAATGTGCAAAATCCCCATAAAAAAGCTTCCAAATACCACTTCAATCCCCACCACAATTAAAAGCATTGCCGGAATCGTAATACGCATCATATTTTCAGGCGAAAGCCCTCCAAATCCAGTTCTTCCCCAGAGAATAAACGCTGCAATCGTGACAGCCACTCCTGCAAAAAACAGCAGCAGACCAATCAGAACGCCTTTTTCCGTTGTAGTTTCCTGAAGCCATTTATCCATCTTTCCTTCTGTGGGAATAAATCCTGTTACACTAGCATAGGAACGCACGAACATAGAGAACATCACCAGATTAACGCCAACCATCATTCCCGCTGCCGCATACATCAGTGTATGAACACCAAGTCCGACAGACCCGATATGGATATTTCCAAAACTTAACACCACTGTTAAAATCAGTCCGATAAAAAACAAAATCAGTCCGGGATACAAAAACAGCCAGTTGGGACTGTGCATCAGCAAAAATTTCAAATGTCTCCAGCCGTCTGACCAGCTTCGCAAATGAGGTGCATGAGAACGCCCATCTTTCTTCAATGTAGTGGGTACTTCAGCAATCTTCAAATGATTTAATGTAGACTTCACCACCATCTCGCTTGCATATTCCATACCAGTAGTTACCAGTCCCAATCCTAAAATGGCTTCCCGGTTATATCCTCTCAGACCACAATGGTAATCTCCTATTTTACATGGAAAAAATAATCTGGCGATAAAAGAAAGCACTGGATTCCCAAGATAACGGTGCAAGGGCGGCATAGCTCCTGGCTCAATACCTCCTTTGAAACGATTTCCCATAACAAGGTCATAACCTTCTCTCAGCTTTTCTACAAAGGGCATCAAATGCAGGAAATCATAGCTGTCATCTGCGTCACCCATAATCACATATTTCCCAAGAGCGCCATTGCAGCCACCAATAAGCGCCGCACCGTACCCTTTTTCTTCTACTTCCACAACTCTGGCCCCATGTTTCACTGCAATCTCTCTGGAGCCATCTGTACTCCCGTTATCTGCAATTACAATTTCTCCGTTGACTCCGCTTTCCTTAAGAAACGTTTTCGCTTTATTAATACAAGTTGCCAGTGTCTCTGCCTCATTAAGGCATGGCATCAATATTGTCAGTTCAAATTCTTCCTTCATTGGTAATCTCCTTTCTTAATAGGGGGTTATGGCATTTGCCCAGACCGCATGAATGGACACAAAGGCACAGACTGCCAATATTAAGCCATTATAATATTCTCTTCTGTTCCAATTCAAAAACTTCCTGCTTTTTAAAACATACTGCGCTGGCAGCTTCCCGCTTCCCAGAGCATACAATGCCGGAAACATAACGGGCGCCATGTAGCGGTACTGGCAGCCCAAAATCTCATCGTTTGCCACCTCGGTAAATGCAACGTACATAGAAGTGGCTATCAGGCACAGGACTGCAAAAGACAAGCCAAACGCCGCTATTCTTGGAAGTGCTGTGATTCTGGTATCACATTCCTCCTTATCAGTAAAAGTTACTACTGCAAGCGCCGCCGTCATAAGAGGTGCAAAAAGCGTTGGCTGCAGATTCGAAAAATAATGCAGGTAACCAGTATACATACAGCTGGATTTTACTGATACATATTCTGCAAGAAATTTTAATAATATTTTCGTATAAGTCCACGGATGTGCAAAAATATAAGCTATCTGAGCGCCGGCATCCACTCCATCGCCTCCCCGGCTGTCCTGCACAATCCCACCGCTTGACACAGCATACGTAAAAATAAGGTTTACGCTTACAAATACTAAAAGCAGCACCAATGCCAGAATCATCATCTTCCGCTGCTTTGGATTCGCAAATTTTTCTTTCGGCAAAAAGAGTGTTAGCAGAACCAATGGTATGTATAACAGCTTAGGGCTTACACCCATAAAAAATGCAAACAGTATACACGCCCACTCGCGCCAGCTCATTTTCTTGTCCGGCTGCTGCAGTTCTCCAAAAATACAGCACAGACCATAGAGCAGCCAGGCAGTAATCCAGGGATCGTAAGAATAGGAAGCTGCCATAAAAATATTAAAGGGGAGCAGCGCTATGACTGCTGCCAGCATTTTTCCAGATTTTAATTTTCTCAATGCAAGAAACACCAAAATTGCATAAAACAGCAGATTACACCATCGTCCCAGTATAAACGTCATGTGATAAGGCAGAGTCAGCAAACGC
>CAJUCK010000030.1:29141-29364 GCA_910585395.1 uncultured Lachnospiraceae bacterium | reverse complement strand
TCGATACGGACGTTATCGCAATATATGCCGGTTCCGTGGCAGTAGAATGTTTTGGAATTGTAGGAATGGCGGCCGTTAACGTTAAGGATGGTCTGGTAAAGCTGTTAAAACGCGACTATCTGAATCATGGAATAAATGTTTCCCTTAAGGAGAATAAGATTACTTTGGATTTTCATGTGATCGTTTCCTATGGAGTGAGTATTTCTACAGTTTCTGATAATTT
>CAJUCK010000030.1:19248-29103 GCA_910585395.1 uncultured Lachnospiraceae bacterium | reverse complement strand
GGTAGAGGAATTTACTGGTATGAAAATCCAAAAAATCAACATCTTCGTGGAAGGTGTCAGAGTGATTGATTAAGGAGGACGCGAAAGTGGCAATTACTACAATAGATGCGCCCATGCTTGCAAAAATGTTTCTGGCGGGCGCAAAGAATCTGGAAGCTAAAAAAGAGTGGATTAATGAATTAAACGTATTTCCGGTACCAGACGGTGATACGGGAACGAATATGACCATGACGATAATGTCAGCAGCAGCAGAAGTGAGCAGTTTAGGGCCAGAGCCGGATATGGCATCGCTTGCGAAGGCAATTTCCTCAGGTTCTCTAAGGGGCGCAAGAGGTAATTCAGGTGTTATATTATCTCAGCTGTTCCGGGGATTTACCAAAGGGATCAGCAAATATGAGAAGCTTGATGTAGTGATTTTAAGTGATGCGCTTCAAAAAGCAGTGGAAACTGCGTATAAGGCAGTTATGAAGCCCAAGGAGGGAACAATTCTCACTGTGGCAAAAGGCGGTGCAGACAAGGCGCTGGAATTAATAGGGGAGACGGATGATCTGACAATATTTGTAGATGAAGTGATCAAGTATGCGGATTATGTTCTCAGCCAGACGCCGGAAATGCTTCCAGTATTGAAACAGGCAGGTGTGGTAGACTCTGGCGGACAGGGGCTTGTTACGGTTTTAAAGGGAGCTTATGACGCCCTTATGGGAAAAGAGATTGATTATACCATTGAGGGCGCAGATACAAGCGCAGGTGTGGTTAAGATTTCACAGCAGACAGAACAGGATATTAAATTTGGGTATTGTACAGAGTTTATCATTGTGCTGAATCATTCTTTGAAAGAAAAGGAAGAGTTTGACTTTAAGGCTTTTCTGGAATCGATTGGTGATTCCATTGTAGTGGTTGCTGATGATGAGATTACAAAAGTCCATGTACATACCAATGATCCTGGACTTGCAATTCAACGGGCGCTGACCTATGGTTCTTTGAGTAAAATTAAAATTGATAATATGCGTGAAGAGCATCAGGAAAAACTTATAAAAGATGCTGAAAAAGCTGCGGAGGAACAGAAAGAAGCAGATAGGAAAAGACGTTCTGAGCAGGACGCTATGGCAGAGAAATCCCAGATGCCCAAGAAGGACATGGGGTTTGTATCTGTATCTATCGGAGAAGGAATCAATGAGATTTTTAAAGGTCTGGGAGTAGATTACATTATTGCTGGCGGACAGACAATGAATCCCAGTACAGAAGATATGCTGAATGCAATTGAAGAGGTGAATGCAGATAATATTTTTATTCTTCCAAACAATAAGAATATTATTCTGGCTGCAAACCAGGCGGCATCCCTGCTGGAAGAGAAAAATATTTTTGTAATTCCCACCAGAACCGTTCCACAGGGAATTACAGCATTGATTAATTATATGCCTGACAGCTCACCGGAAGAAAATGCACAGCGCATGACTGAAGAACTTGCCAATGTTAAGAGCGGACAGGTAACGTATGCTGTCAGAGACACGTTGATTGATGATAAGTCCATTAAGCAGGGCGATTATATGGGTATCGGAGACAGCTCTATTCTTTCCGTTGGCAGAGATATGGAAACAGTTACCAAAGACATGGTTGCACAGATGACGGATGAAGATTCTGCCATCATCAGTGTCTACTACGGAGAGGAAGTAACAGAAGAAGCTGCACAGAAACTAGGAGCAGACCTACAAGAGCAGTATCCAGACTGTGAAGTGGAAGTTCACTGTGGCGGACAGCCGATTTACTATTATGTTATCTCAGTAGAATAAGGAGCGTTCCCATGGACAAAACATCTGGTATTGGAACTTTAAAAGGGATCGGTGCGAAAACGGAACAGTTATTTCATAATTTAGGAGTATACACCATTGGTGATATACTCCTTCATTATCCGAAAAATTATGACAAAATGCCGCCTGTCACTCCGCTTTCGGAAATTCCTGCGCTGCTGGAATCCGCTGAAAGCGCCGGAGGCTTTATTGATACAGAACAGGAATCCAGCCAGCAAAAAAGTGAGAGAACGATTCTTGCAGCAATTGCAGCAAGAGTTGATAAAGCGCCTTTTGTGCGTAATGGACGGAATATGCAGGTTACATCCCTCGCACTGCAGGAACAGCGTGTGAAGGCAGATCTTGTGTGGTTTCGGATGCCATACCTGAAAAGTACCCTGAAGGTTGGAGAATGGTTCGTTTTCCTCGGAAAATTGACTAGAAAGGGAAAAATTTTTCATATGGAACAGCCGCAGATATATACGCCGGAAAAATATCAGTCAATGCAGAACAGCCTTTGGCCCTGCTATGTATTGACAGCTGGATTGGGAAAAAACAAGCTTTCACAGACAATCCGCCAGGCGCTGGAGGCGCTCGATCTGTCGGTAGATTATCTGCCGGAAGAAATTCGAGAAAAATACGGACTTGCAGAGTATAATTATGCCATGGAAAATATTCATTTTCCAGAAAGTGAAACTGCATTGGAGCAGGCAAGAAAACGTTTGATATTTGATGAATTCTTTCAGTTTATTATTTCAGCAGGAATGCAGAAAGAGCAGATGGAGGAAATCGTGAATGATTTCGTCTTTCTGCCGCTGGAGGATAAGGAGCTTTGGGCAGAAAAAGTAATAAAATGTCTTCCATATGAGCTGACGGAGGCACAGAGACGAACTCTGCTGGAAATCCGCAAAGATCTCCGGGGCAGGAAAGTAATGCAGCGTCTAATACAGGGGGATGTGGGTTCTGGCAAAACTATCATTGCATTTCTGTCCATGCTGGATGCGGCACAGGCAGGATATCAGTCTGCCCTGATGGCGCCCACAGAAGTACTTGCCATGCAGCATTACCAGAATTTTACAGATATGTGCAGGCAGTATGAGATACATATTCCAGTCATTCTGCTTACTGGTTCTCTGACAGCAAAGGAAAAACGACGGGCTTATGAGAGAATGCAGATTTATTCCAACGCTATGATAGTGGGTACGCATGCATTGATACAGGAACGCGCTGTATTTGATAATCTGGCGCTTGTGATTACCGATGAGCAGCACAGGTTTGGAGTAAAACAGAGGGAGACACTGTTTATGAAAGGAAGCCAGCCTCATGTTCTTGTAATGAGTGCAACTCCTATTCCACGCACCCTTGCCATAATATTATATGGTGATCTGGACATTTCTGTAATCGACGAAGTTCCGGCAAAACGGCTGCCAGTTAAGAGCTGTGTGGTTGGTAAAAAATCCAGGAATACTTCTTATGATTTTCTGCGGAAAGAAATTGCAATGGGACATCAGGCATATGTAATCTGTCCCTTGGTGGAGGACAGCGAGGGATTGGAGGCGGAAAATGTGACTGACTATGCAGAAAGGCTGAAACAGGAGTTTCCTTCAAATGTGACAGTGGAATGCCTGCATGGGAAAATGAAGTCTGGAAGAAAAAACCTTATTATGGAACAGTTTGCCAATAATGAGATTCAGGTTTTAGTTTCCACCACAGTGATTGAGGTGGGAGTAAATGTGCCAAATGCAACCGTGATCATGATAGAGGATGCTCAGCGGTTTGGACTTGCCCAGCTCCATCAGCTTCGGGGAAGAGTAGGGCGCGGGAGAGCGCAGTCTTACTGTATTATGATTAATACCTCAGATTCTGACAAGGCCAAAAAACGTTTGGAAATTTTAAATAAATCGAATGATGGTTTTTTTATTGCGGCAGAAGATTTAAAGCTTCGAGGGCCAGGAGATTTTTTTGGAATCCGCCAGAGCGGTCTGCTTGAATTTCGGCTGGGAGATATTTACCAGAATTCTGATCTTCTGAAACAGGCTTCAGAAGAAGCGCAGCTTCTCTTAAAAGAGGATCGGAAGCTGGAGGCAGAAGGACATCAGAAAATTCGTGCACATATACAGTATTATCTGAACAGCCAGGCAGAAATTGTCAATCTGTAAAAGCAGACAGAAATCATCTGTCTTTTCTGCAGATAATGGGTAAAGACATTTATGCCTTGGCGTGGCAGGCAGATTGTATAAAGCAGAAAACCACTGTGGAAAACGAATTTTCCATAGTGGTTTTTCTGTGCAAATGTCTGAATTTTTATAGCAGGATAGTCCCTGTACGTTATTTACCAGCCATCTGTCTCTCTTGGGCTTCGATCATTTTCTTCACCATATAACCTCCAACAGAACCATTCTGCTTAGAGGTCAAATCTCCGTTATAACCGTCTTTTAAAGGTACACCAATTTCGTTTGCAACCTCAAATTTGAACTTATCCAATGCACTTTTTGCTTCCGGTATTACTGCTTTGTTAGATGAATTTGACATTATCGTTCCCTCCTGTATCTTTTGTCAGATTTACCGCCGGATGACCGCCGGTGTTTTGTAATCTTTCGATTACAGTGATAGTATATGCAGCAATCTGGGGAATAGACATGCAGTTCTTTCCGATTTTTACAAAAAATGTCATGAATCATCAAATCTCTTTCAGCCCGCTGATATCAGGGGCAGCTACCAGAGAGTAATTTGTGTAATAGACTACGAAACCGGGTTTGCCGCCTTTTGGCTTTTTTACATTTTTCTTTTCTAAATAGTCAATTTCTACTTTGTCATTTTGCCTTCCTTTGGAGTAATAGGCAGCAAGACGGCCAGCTTCCTCAAAGGTGCGGTCTGGAAGTTCCTCACCGTTGGTCTTAACAATTACATGGGAACCAGGCATTCCCTTGGCATGGAACCACCAGTCGTTACCCACTGCAAACTTAAAGGTCAGCTCATCGTTCTGAAAATTATTTTTCCCTATATAAATATGAAATCCATCAGAAGAAAGGTAATGAAAAGGTTTGCTTTTTATTTTTTCCTTTTTTCCAGTGTGTTTTCGTTTGATGTATCCATACTGGGTCAATTCTTCTTTGATCTGAGTCAGATCTTCTTCAGATATGGCGATATCCAGAGAAGTGGATATGGATTCTAAGTGTTCCATTTCTTCCTGTGTTTCCTGTGTTAAATCAGTGAGAGCCTCGAAGGTACGTTTTAATTTATTGTATTTGTCAAAATATTTCTGGGCATTTTCCTGGGGAGTAAGTTTAGGGTCCAGAGGGATAGTTACCATTTCATTGGTATAATAGTTCTGGGCGTTAAGGATTTTAGAACCTTCTTCCAGTCCATAGCCGTAAGTGTTTATAAGCTCCCCATAAACTTTATATTTTTCCCGCTTCTCAGTGTCTTTTAACTGTCTAAGCTGCAGGGCATATTTCTTGCGGTTTCGATCTAGTATGGTAGATACTACTTTCCGCAAATCTACAGATTTCTGCCGGATACGTGTATAGGCGTTTTTATCTGCATAGTAAGTTTCCAAAACTTTAGAAATATCAGGATATCCGCTGACGTTCAGGTCTGCATACTGTGTCAGTGCAACAGAGGAAAATTCAATGGGTTCTTTTCCGTTTTTGATGATATTTGGAGTAAATTTTCCTTCCTGGATATCCTGCATCATCCAGGAAAAATGATGAAAGAGATGCAGCTTTTGTTCTTCTTTTAGAGCACATGAAGGACGGTCGCCTTCCATACCTGCACGGAAGCATAGTTCAGAGGCAATCACTGGGCTGATTCCAGTATAAGTGGTAAAAATACTTTTTTGAAGAGTCTGAGGTTTGGAAAAAACTTTATCAAAAAATTCTTCCTGGGATGTTTCCAGGGGATTGCATTTCTCCTGTGTTGCAGGGATAAAGTATGTCCGGCCTGGAAGCACTTCACGTACAGAGCTGACCTGGGCAGAAATATGTTTGATGCTGTCGATGATTTTATAATTTTCATCGCAGAAAATAATATTACTGTGTTTTCCCATAATTTCCACAATCAGAAGTTTCCGACAGATATCCCCCAATTCATTGAGGTGTTCAATTTCAAAGTTGATAATCCGCTCCATTTGCGGCTGATAAATTCTGGTAATTCGTCCATTTGCTATATGTTTTCTCAAAAGCATGCAGAAGTTAGGAGCTGTTAAGGGGCTGGGTTTATTTTCCTTCGTCAGGTAAATCAGCGGAAGTGAAGCGCTGGCGGATAAGACCAGGCGAATCTGTCCGGTGTTTCCTTTAAAAGTCAGCAGAAGTTCATCATTTTCCGGCTGGGCAATTTTGCTGATTCTTCCATTTAATATAGTTTCATTCAGTTCTTTTACAAGATTTGCAATTACAATTCCATCAAAAGCCATGGTCTGTTGTTCTCCTTTATGTAAAAATAATGCCAGGTTCAGGTCTAAAAAGATTTCATATTTACTGTATTAGTATATACCAACTTCTGCAATTAGAAAACAACAAACTGTAAAAAAGAAAGTTTGACTATTTTTAAAAACTGTTTTATAATATAGATACTTATGTGAATAGGTAAAAGATTCCAGGAGGGGAATACAGGAGGAAGTGTATGATAAAAAGCATGACCGGTTTTGGGCGCTGTGAGGCTGTCAGTGAGACGCGGAAGGTCACAGTAGAGATGAAGTCGGTAAACCATCGCTATTTAGACATAGGCATCAAGATGCCAAAGAAATTAAATTTTTTTGAAAATACAGTCCGCACCCTGTTAAAAGATTATATTCAGCGGGGGAAAATTGATATTTTTGTTACGTATGAAGATTGTACCGAGAACCAGGTATTGTTAAAATATAATGATGTGCTGGCAGAAGAATATGTGAAATACATACGACAGATGGCTGAACAGTTTGAAATACCTTTAGAACTCAGTGCAGCATGTCTCTCCAAATATCCAGAGATTCTTGTTATGGAACCGCAGGATATGGATGAAGAAGAATGGCGGCCCCTGTTGGAACAGGCAATTCGGGGGGCGGCAGAGCAGTTTGTGGAGACACGCATTCGAGAAGGTGAACAGCTTCGGATTGATCTGCTGGGCAAACTGGATATCATGTTCCGTTATGTGGAACGGATTGAACAGCGTTCCCCGGAAATTGTGAAGGAATACCGAAGCAGACTGGCAGAGAAGGTACAGGAGCTTTTAGAGAATACTCAGATAGATGAAAACAGGATTCTGGCGGAGACTGCAGTTTTTGCAGATAAGATCTGCACAGATGAAGAGCTAGTCCGGTTAAAAACACATATCAGTAATATGAAAGAGACACTGCTGCAGGAAGAAAGTGTGGGAAGAAAACTGGATTTTATCGCCCAGGAGATGAATCGGGAGGCAAATACCATTCTTTCTAAAGCAAATGATATGGAAGTCTCTGAGATTGCCATTGATTTGAAGACGGACATTGAAAAAGTCCGTGAACAGATTCAGAATATTGAATAATGCCAGCAGAGGATAAAAGATGAAGAAAAAAGGAATTTTAGTGATAGTTTCCGGTTTTTCCGGTTCAGGCAAGGGAACCATTATGAAGCGGCTTCTTGCGGAGCATGCAGATACTTATGCTTTGAGCATATCAGCAACAACACGTTCTCCACGGCCTGGAGAGACTCATGGACAGGAATATTTTTTGTTTCCAGAGAGGAATTTGAAGAGATGATCCGGCAGGGAGCATTGATAGAGTATGCCCAGTATGTCAGCAATTATTACGGAACTCCCAGAGAGTATGTATGTCAGCAGTTAGAGCAGGGGCGGGACGTAATTCTGGAAATTGAGATACAGGGTGCGCTTAAAGTGAAAGAATCATATCCAGAAGCTCTGCTTTTGTTTGTGTCTCCCCCGGGTGCAGTAGAATTGAAACACCGCCTTGTGGACAGGGGGACCGAAGACGAGGACACAATCGCGTCCAGGCTCAGCCGTGCCTGGCAGGAAGCGCAGGGAGTTGAGAATTACGATTTTTTTGTGATCAATGATGACTTAGAAGAATGTGTACAGCAAGTGCATTCTATCATAAGAAATGAGCATGCCCGCGTGGCAAGAAACCATGAATTAATTGAAAATATAAGAGCAGAGCTTAAGAGCTTTGCGAAAGGAGAATGATTGATTATGATGCTGCATCCCTCTTATACAGATTTGATGAAAGTAGTAAACAGTGGAGTTGAAATTGGAGAAGAACCAGTGGTAAACAGCCGTTATTCGATTGTGCTTGCAACGGCAAAAAGGGCCAGGCAGATTATCGGCGGTGACGAACCGGTTATTGATAATATGTCAAATCAGAAACCACTGTCTATTGCAGTGGAAGAAGTGTTTAACAGTAAGGTAACCATTGTCGGAGAGGATAATGACCAGGAACAGGACAACACAGAAGAATAGAAACAGTTATGCCCACACCATCTTGCAGAATACGAATAATTGTTTGTATTTTGTGAATGGTGTGTTCTTGTTAGAGAGGAATCTATGAAAATATTATTTGTTTCCCTTGGATGTGACAAAAATCTGGTGGACACAGAATTTATGATAGGGTCATTGGGAGCCAGTGGACACACTTTTACAAATGAAGAAGAGCAGGCAGATGCCATTGTCATCAATAGCTGCTGTTTTATCAATGATGCCAAAGAGGAAAGTATCAATACCATCCTGGAGATGGCGGAATATAAGGACAGAGGAAGCTGCGGGGCGCTGATTGTCACAGGCTGCCTGGCTCAGAGATATCAGGATGAGATTATCAAAGAGATACCTCAGGTGGATGCAGTGCTCGGCACCAATTCTTACGAAGAGATTGAAAAAGCGCTTGCAGAAATTCAAAAAGGCAGCCGATTTGAACAGTTTCTGCCTCTTACAGGGCTGCCTGCACATAAGGCAGGACGAGTTCTGACCACGGGAGGGCATTATGCGCATTTAAAGATTGCAGAAGGATGTGATAAACACTGCAGTTATTGTATCATTCCCCATATCCGGGGACGTTACCGCAGCGTACCTATGGAAGAACTGCTGGCGCAGGCAGAACAGCTTGCAGAACAGGGAGTAAAAGAACTGATCCTGGTGGCTCAGGAAACTACACTGTATGGTGTGGATCTCTATGGAGAAAAATCTCTGCATCTCTTACTGGACAAGCTGAATGAAGTTCCGGGGATTCAGTGGATTCGAATTATGTACTGTTATCCGGAGGAAATTTATGAAGAATTGATTTTTTCTATCAAACGCAATAAGAAAGTCTGCCATTATCTGGATATGCCGATTCAGCACATTAATGATGAGATTCTCAAACGGATGGGAAGGCGGACCAGCAAGAAAGAATTGATTGAAAATATTGCCAGGCTGAAGGCAGAAATTCCAGATATAGCACTGCGGACGACATTGATTTGCGGTTTTCCGGGAGAGACGCAGGAAATGCATGAAGAACTCATGTATTTTCTGAATGAAATGGAATTTGACCGCCTTGGCGCGTTTACCTATTCTCCAGAGGAGGGTACGCCGGCGGCTGGATTTTCAGATCAGATTGAAGAAGAGCAGAAGGAAGAATGGCGCGATGAGATTATGGAGCTTCAGGAAGAGATTATTTTTGATAAAAATGATGATCTTAAAGGTCAGGAGCTGCTGGTGATGATTGAAGGCCGTGTGGATGGGGAAAATGCCTATGTGGGCAGAACTTACCGGGATGCTCCAGACATTGACGGATATATTTTTGTAAATACAGAGATACCACTGATGACTGGTGATTTCGTAAGAGTGAGAGTTGCCGGAGCATACGAATATGATTTGATAGGAGACATAAACCATGAATTTACCGAATAAACTGACTGTTCTGCGCGTGATTTTAATTGCGCCTTTTGTAGTATTTATGCTGGTTCCAATTTGGGGCGAGACTCTTAGCATGTATGCTGCTGCTGCAATTTTTATTATTGCAAGCCTGACGGACCTTTTGGATGGGAAAATTGCCAGAAAATATAATCTTGTTACAAATTTCGGCAAATTTATGGACCCGCTTGCGGATAAATTATTGGTAGCAGCA
>CAJUCK010000030.1:14356-19238 GCA_910585395.1 uncultured Lachnospiraceae bacterium | reverse complement strand
GCTTCTGACAATGGAATTGTGATCGCCGCAAATTATTGGGGGAAGTTTAAGACGACATTTCAGATGGTGATGATTGTCATGCTGATCTTAAATTATGATAATGAAATTTATCAGATATGTGCGGTGGCCGTTACCTATATTGCGTTGGTTTTGACTATTATTTCCCTGATTGATTATGTAGTGAAGAATAAAGAAGTTCTGAAAGAGCAAAAATAAAGAGGTGTAAATTGATAATCAGGGAAAGGGATGATGACATGACAGTAGAATTGATTTGTGTAGGGACCGAGCTGCTCTTGGGAAATATTGTCAATACCAATGCGGCATTTATTGCTGAGAAATGTGCCATGCTTGGTTTGTCCATGTTTTATCAGAGCGTAGTGGGAGATAATCCAGGACGTTTGGAAGAATTGCTTAAGACAGCCATGGAGCGGTCTTCTGTGATTATTTTATCTGGAGGGCTGGGTCCCACCCAGGACGATCTTACCAAAGAGACAGCGGCCAGGGTGATGCACAGAGAATTGGTGGAGGATGTAAGAGCGCGGCAGGAAATCCAGGAATTTTTGGAAAAGAGGGGACGCAGCATTACAGATAATAACTGGAAACAGGCGCTGGTTCCAGAAAATTGCCAGGTACTGTACAACGCTAACGGCACAGCGCCGGGAATTATTATGGAAGAAGGACAGACCAGAATGATTCTTCTGCCAGGTCCGCCCAACGAGCTGATTCCTATGTTTGAAGAACAGGTTTATCCTTATCTTCACAAGCTGCAGCCAGAGATTATCTGTTCTAAAATGGTGAAATTATGCGGGATTGGAGAAAGCTCAGCAGAGACAAAAATACTGGATTTGATAGAGACACAGACGAATCCCACAGTTGCGCCTTACGCCAAAACAGGAGAGGTGCATCTTAGAATTACCGCAAAGGCAGAGAGCGAGCAGGCGGCATATGAATTGATTATGCCAGTGGAAGAGGAACTGCGGCGTCGATTTGGAAATCTAATTTATACGGATGATCCAGAGGTGACTCTGGAAATGGCAGTATTTCGCCTGCTGAAAGAAAATCATCTTACAGTTACTACGGCAGAGTCCTGCACAGGAGGACTTCTGGCTGGAAGGCTAATCAATGTGCCTGGTATTTCAGAGCATTTGAAAGAGGGATATATTACCTACTCCAATGAGGCAAAAGAAAAGCTTTTACATGTTCCAGAGGAAATTTTAAAAGAATATGGCGCTGTCAGCGCACAGACGGCAGAAGCCATGGCGAAAGGCGGGGCCCAAGCGGCAGATGCAGATGTGTGTGTGGCAGTTACAGGAGTCGCAGGTCCAGATGGAGGTACAAAAGAGAAACCGGTCGGACTTGTATATATGAGCTGTTACTGTAAGGGGAAACTGTACACAGAAAAGAACCAGTATTCTGGGAGCCGCAGCAAGATCAGAGAATATTCTGTGGCAAGCGCCTTGACGCTGCTTCGGAGAGCTGTGGCAGAATATACAAATGAGGTGAACGGATGCGGATTATAGCAGGAACGGCAAGAAGCCTTCCATTGAAAACAATATCAGGACTGGACACAAGACCTACCACAGACCGGATTAAGGAAACTTTGTTTAATATGCTCAATCCTTATCTGCTGGACAGCCGTTTTCTGGATTTATTTGCAGGCAGCGGGCAGATTGGGTTAGAGGCAGTGAGCCGTGGCGCCAGAAATGCTGTTTTTGTGGAAAACAGTAAAAAAGCGGCAGCTTGTATTGAAGAGAATATAAAATTCACCAAATTTACAGAGAACTGCATTGTGCTGAACAAGGATGCAGTCTCTGCTGTTCGTCAGATGGAAGGGGCAGAACCTTTTGATGTGGTGTTTATGGATCCTCCATACGGAAAAGGGCTGGAGGCAGATGTACTTACAGCGCTGGCTGATTCTGGTCTGCTCAAAGAAGAATCTATCATTGTAGTGGAGACTGCACAAGGAACAGATCTTTCTTATGCCGGTGAATTGGGGTATCAGATAACGAAAGAAAAAATCTATAAAAATAATCAGCATATTTTTATGAAATTTGCCAGAGAGACTGTATGAGGGATGCATATGAAAAGAGCAATTTATCCGGGCAGCTTTGATCCGGTAACATTTGGTCACATTGACATGATTGAGCGTTCTGCGAAAATAGTGGACGAACTGGTGGTTGCCGTTTTAAATAATAGTGCAAAAAATCCATTGTTTTCTGTAAAAGAACGTGTTAGTATGTTAGAGGAGATTACAAAACATCTTCCTAATGTAAAAATTACTTTTTTTGACGGCCTTTTGATTGATTACGCAAGGAAGATTGATGCTGCGATTATTATCCGGGGACTTCGTGCCATTACAGATTTTGAGTATGAACTGCAGCTTGCACAGACGAACCGGATTGTGGATTCACAGGTAGATACCATATTTCTGACCACCAGTCTGGAATATGCCTATTTGAGTTCTACCATTGTCAAAGAGGTTGCTTCCTATGGAGGAGATATTTCTCACTTTGTACCGGAGCAGCTAATGGAAAGGATTTATCAAAAATATGCAGAAGTTCGGAACCGAACAGATGCAAAGCATGATTGTAATGGCTCTGAACAGTAAGAATATAAAAAGAATATCAAAGAATAAGGAGCATGATTTATGAGTAGCAGAATCGAACAAGTCATTGATGAAATTGAAGATTTCATTGAAAACTGCAAATATCAGCCGCTCTCTAATTCAAAAATTGTTGTAAATAAAGATGAGTTGGAGGATTTGCTGGCAGAACTTCGGCGGCGGACACCAGATGAAATAAAACGTTACCAGAAGATGATAAGCAATAAGGAAGCGATTCTTGCAGATGCCCAGGCAAAAGCGGATGCCATTATAGCAAAGGCAGAAGTACATACGACAGAACTGATCAGTGAACATCAGATTATGCAGCAGGCATATGCTCAGGCAAATGAGGTGGTAATGATTGCAACTCAGCAGGCAGAAGAAATTTTAAGTAATGCAACTAATGACGCCAATGATATCCGCTTGAGCGCTATTCAATATACAGATGGACTGCTAAACGATCTGGAAGAAATTTTAGGAAATGCCATGGAAACTACCAGGGCGAGAACAGACAATCTTCTCAATTCTCTTCAGGGCTTCTATGAGCAGGTAGATGCAAACCGCAGATCGCTGGTTCCACCAGAGATGGATGAAGCACAAAGCCAGGAAGGGCGGCAGGCAGGGGAGGAACCGCTTCCAGAAATACAGATGACGGATATTAGTTAAAATATGAAGCAACAGTTTCGGATAAAGGTCAGGCATTTACCAGGATGAGCGCCAGGCAGAAAGATAATAAGGTTCCCAGCAGTTTCATCTGCAGATATGGAACCATGGAAAATCCTGTATCTTTTACCATGGATGCAGTCTGAGCAAACCCAGACAGTCCACCGAATGCTGTGTACGCCATCATGAATGGATACGCAAGGGAGAAGTCTAAGTTAAGCCTTGCTGTACAGGCAATTCCATTGGTAATTTCCGTAAAACCGATAAGCAGGCATTTAAAAATTGGATTTCTGATGGGAATCAGGGTAGTCATCTGTGCCAGTATGGCAAAAAGGATGATGTAGCCGCCCAGTTTTGCCAGGGTTTCAAATCCGTTCATAATACCGGCATCTATGAGTTGAAAGTTCATGGATGCCGTTTTTTTCGAATATTCAACAGGTGTATGAAAGTGCTTTTTTCGGTTTAAGAGTATGTAGAGTACCAAGGGCGGAACGTACAGAATCAAGTATGTGGCAAAACGCAGATCAGGGCGGTGCAGGCTTTCATTTAATATGAAACTGCTGATAAACATGGGGCTGATATTGTTGCATACACAGAACAGCCTTTGTCCTTCCTCCCGGCTCATTTTACCAGACTGTACCAGATCAGCTGTTATTTTGCTGCCCATAGGAAATCCAAACAGCAGTCCGGCGATTAGCGGATAGATGCCCGCACTGCTGATAGGAAGCAGATGTTTTAGAAAACGATGCATTGCCTTGGCAAAGTGATCTAAAATTCCAGAATGAATCAGGATGTAGGAGAGAATGGAAAAGGGCAGCAGGGCCGGCAGCATTTTTTCATACCAGAGATTTAGGCCTAAAGCGGCAGCCTGAACCGATTCTTCTGGAAAACCCAGTATATAAAACAAGAAAAAAGTTAAAATAGTAATATAAAAGATTTTTTTCATAGTTTATTCTATGAACCAATTACATAAATATACCAGTATAGGAGGTTATCATGAGAGTTTGTGAACAATTAAAGCCAAAGAAAGTATTTGAGTATTTTGAGGATCTCTGTAAAATCCCTCATGGATCAGGAAATACCAAGGAAATCAGTGATTATTGCGTATCTTTTGCACAATCCCATGGATTAAAGTACATCCAGGATGAAGACAATAACGTGATCATTTTCAAAGACGGATCAAAGGGGTATGAAAATGCAGAGCCAGTGATTATTCAGGGGCATTTAGATATGGTCTGTGAAAAAGAGAGCGGAGTAGAAATTGATTTTGAAAAAGATGGATTAAAACTGTATGTGGATGGAGATTTTCTGAAAGCAGAGGGAACTACTCTGGGAGGAGATGATGGAATCGCCGTTGCCTATGCGCTGTCTATTTTAGATGACGATTCCCTGGAACATCCTCCTCTGGAGATTGTACTTACCGTGGATGAAGAGATTGGCCTTTTGGGGGCAGAGTCCGTTGATTTGTCCATGTTAAAAGGAAAAAAGCTTCTGAATATTGATTCAGAGGAAGAAGGGATTTTTCTCACAAGCTGTGCCGGAGGTCTTGGAGCTGCCTGCGAACTTCCAGTAACCCGTACAGAGCAGGAAGGTGTATGTTATGAAATTAAAGTGACA
>CAJUCK010000030.1:13336-14346 GCA_910585395.1 uncultured Lachnospiraceae bacterium | reverse complement strand
GCTGAGATTCACAAGGAACGGGGAAATGCCATTGTTCTCATGGGAAGAGTCCTGCAGACATTGAATACGGTAATTCCTTTGGTCATAGAACATCTGGAGGGAGGATTAAAAGACAATGCTATTCCGCGGGAAACCACAGCGGTTATTATGTTGGATTCTCAAAGCCAGGAACAGGAATTGTATTCGCAGATAGAAGAACTAGAACAGAATTTGAAAAAGGAGTTCCGCGCATCAGATCCAGATATTTCCCTTCAGTGCCGAAAGCTGGGAGAAGGAAAGAGGCAGATGCTGCACAGTTCTTCTGCCACAAAGATATTGTTTTTCCTGCGCAATATGCCAAACGGCATACAGCATATGAGTATGGATATTAAAGGGTTGGTAGAGACATCTCTGAATGCTGGAATTATGAGAACGACAGATCAGGCATTCTCTGTGAGTTTTTCTGTGCGAAGCAGTGTTACCAGCAGGAAATATGAGCTCACAGACCGGCTTGCCTTTCTCATTGAATTTCTGGGAGGCAGCATCTCAGTAAACGGAGACTATCCCGCGTGGGAGTATAAGCAGGAGTCCAAGATTCGCAATCTGATGGCGGAAACTTATCAGGATTTATTTAAGAAGGAAGCTAAATTCGAAGCCATTCATGCTGGTTTGGAATGCGGTATTTTATCAGGAAAAATACAAGATTTAGACTGCATTTCATTTGGTCCGGACTTAATGGATATTCATACCCCCAAAGAGCGGATGAGCATCTCTTCTGCGGAGAGAATCTGGAATCTAATCATTGAATTTTTGAAGCGTTCAAAATAAATGTAAGAAAATAAGGAGCTTATGAAGTATTGTAAAAGGATTGTGATTCATCTGATCATTCTTACTGCATTGCTGTGTTTTATCACTACATTACTTGAAAATATGCAGCAGACTGCGAAGATTACCAACCTTTTGAAAGGGGAAGATACAAAAGAGCTTCTGCGCCGGCAGCAAGTTTCCGGTGAAATGTATGAGAATATTGA
>CAJUCK010000030.1:10615-13243 GCA_910585395.1 uncultured Lachnospiraceae bacterium | reverse complement strand
TATCAGTACCATTCTCAGAATATTCGCAGCATGGAGAAGATGGAAAGGGCTGTCTGGGAGGATTTATCGTACTTCCCAGTTCCCCTTCCTCAATTGGAGAATGGCATGAATACATCTTTTGAAAATTCTTGGATGTTTGAGCGCAATTTCGGTGGAAACCGGGGACATGAGGGAACAGATATTATGGCTTCTGTGAATGAACGAGGCCGGTATCCGGTGATCAGCATGACAGAAGGCGTTGTGGAAAAAGTCGGCTGGCTCAAACTGGGCGGTTACCGAATCGGCATTCGTTCCCCAAATGGCGGATATTTCTATTATGCGCATCTTAATGATTATGCAAGAGAGTTTAAAGAGGGAGATGAGATAAAAGCCGGAGAATTACTAGGATTTATGGGGGACAGCGGCTATGGGCCGGAGGGAACCACAGGACAATTTGCCGTGCACCTGCATGTGGGGGTTTATGTGGATGATGAGACAGAAGGAGAGATAAGTGTGAATCCTTACTGGGTGTTAAAATGGCTGGAACAGCAGAGATTGTATTATCAATTCTAAGATCAATGATTCAAAAAAGCGGGAGAGAGGAACAGGCATGCAGCTACGACTGGACAAATATCTTGCTGATATGGGAGTGGGAACCCGCAGTGAGGCAAAGCAGTACATACGCAGAAAACAAGTAACGGTCAATGGTTTTCTGCCCAAAGGCCCAGAGCAGAAAGTAGTTCCTGGGCGAGACGAGATTGTATTTGAAGGGAAACAGCTTTGTTATCTGGAGTATGAGTATTTTATGCTCAACAAGCCGAAAAATTGCGTGAGTGCGGTGACGGACCAGTATCATAAGACGGTGATAGATTTCATTACAGAGAAAAGCCGCAGGGATTTATTTCCAGTAGGCAGACTGGATCTTGACACAGAGGGTCTTATGCTTATTACCAATGACGGCTCTTTGGCTCATGAACTGCTTGCTCCTGGAAAACATGTGCCTAAAACTTACTATGCAAAGGTGGAGGGAAGAGTCACAGACGAGGATGTGAGAAAGTTTGCAAATGGCTTGGAGATAGGTGAGAAAAAGCTTACTCTTCCAGCAGAACTGCGGATTCTTTTTTCTGATGCAGGCGACGGTCTTTCTTTGAAAGAACCGATTTCTGAAATTGAATTGACCATTACAGAAGGAAAGTTCCACCAGGTGAAACGGATGTTTGAAGCAGTGGGAAAGCATGTGACTTATCTGAAAAGGATCTCCATAGGAGAGTTAAATCTGGATCATTCTCTGCATCCAGGGGAGTACAGAAGGCTGACAGAAACGGAGATAAAGTTGTTAAAGAACCAACGAAAGACGGTGGTCGGAAAGGAGAAGCCATGAGGAAAATTGGAGTGATAACAGACAGTCACAGCGGGATAACACAGAAGCAGGCAGATAAACTGGGAATCCTGGTGCTTCCCATGCCTTTTTATTTTGATGAAGAATGTTATTATGAGAATATCACTCTGTCCAGAGAAGATTTCTTTGAAAAATTGGATTCTGGCAGAAAGGTTTCCACTTCACAGCCTTCTTTGGCGGATGTGATGCAAATCTGGGAAGAAGGATTGAAACAATTTGAGCAGATTATTTATATTCCAATCAGCAGCGGTCTGAGCGGTTCCTGTGCCTCTGCAGCTGGGCTTGCCCAAGAGGAGCCATACAAAGATAAGGTGTTTGTAGTAGATAATGGAAGAGTGTCCACTCCACTGCACCGTTCAGTGCTAGATGCGCTGGAATTGATTGATGAAGGCTATTCTCCGCAGGAAATAAAAGAGATCCTGGAAGAAGCACGAGATAAAATGGTTATTTATGTGGGGGTGGAAACACTGGTTCATTTGAAAAACGGAGGAAGAATTTCTCCTGCTGCCGCAGCGCTGGGAACAGTTTTGAATATTAAGCCGGTGTTGAAATTTGATGTGGGAACCTTAGATACCTTTAAAAAATGCAGAGGATTTGCCAATGCCAGAAAGGTTATGATCGAGGCAATGCGCCACGATTTGGAGAATACGTTCCGGGAATGGTATGATAAAGGGGAGGTATATCTTCTGGCAGCTTCAAGCTCTGCGCCAAAGGTAACTGAGGATTGGATTGCAGAGATTGCAGATGCATTTCCAGGCATGGAAGTCATGTGCGACGATTTGTCACTGGGGGTTTCCTGCCATATTGGTCAGGGAGGACTGGGGATTGGATGCAGCTGCCGTCCCAGAAGGAGACGGCCATGTTAGAGAATATAAAATCTGTTATTTTTGATCTGGACGGAACTCTGGTGGATTCTATGTGGTTATGGCATGATATTGATGTGGAATTTCTGGAAAAGCGGGGGCTTGCCCTGCCTGAAACGTATCAGCATGATATTGAGGGCATGAGCTTTACTGAAACTGCCAGATACACCAGAGAATTATTTCATCTGGAAGAAAGTGTGGAAGAATTAAAATCCATCTGGAATCAGATGGCAGTTGAAAAGTATACATATGAAGTAAATTTTAAACCAGGCGCCCTGGAATTTTTAGTTCACTGCAGACAGCAGGGGATTTCTCTTGGAATTGCCACCAGCAATTCCAGACAACTGGTGGAAGCTGTGGCGTCAGCTCTTCATTTGGGAGATTATA
>CAJUCK010000030.1:3085-10492 GCA_910585395.1 uncultured Lachnospiraceae bacterium | reverse complement strand
GAATCCGGGCGGGGAAAAACGCCGGTATGCAGGTATGTGCTGTAGAGGATCTTTTTTCTTCTCAGCAGATCCAGGAAAAACGAAGATTAGCGGATTATTATATTTCGAGTTATAACCAGGTACTGAACCGTACCTATGAAATCTTGTAGGAGATTATATATGAAAGGAACATTTTTGCCGGTCTGCCGGGAGGATATGCAGACACAGGGAATCGAACAATTTGATTTTGTGTATGTTATTGGGGATGCCTATGTGGACCATCCCTCTTTTGGACATGCCATAATCAGCCGTCTTCTGGAAGCGCATGGATATTCTGTGGGAATTATTTCTCAGCCAGACTGGAGAAGGAAAGAGAGTATTTCCATTTATGGCGAGCCCCGGCTTGCCTTTTTGGTCAGCGGCGGAAATATGGATTCTATGGTAAACCATTACAGTGTGTCGAAGCGTCTCAGAGAAAAGGATTCTTTTTCACCAGGAGGAGTTATGGGGAAAAGACCAGATTATGCCACGGTGGTGTACGGAAATCTGATCCGGCAGACGTATAAGAAAGTTCCCATTTTGATTGGCGGTGTGGAGGCAAGCCTGCGCCGGCTGGCACATTACGATTACTGGAGCAATAAAGTCAAACGTTCCATCTTATTGGACAGCGGCGCTGATATCCTAATGTATGGTATGGGAGAACGAAGTATTATTGAACTGGCAGAAGCTTTGGACAGCGGGCTGGCAGCAAAGGATATTACTTTTGTTCCGGGGACAGTCTATAAGACACAGAACAAAGATGATATTTATGACGCTGTATTTCTTCCAGAATTTGAGCGTGTGAAGGAGGACAGGCCTGCATATGCCAAAAGCTTTTATCTTCAATACAGCAATACAGATCCATTCTGTGGGAAAAGGCTGGCGGAAGCCTATCCAAATGAAATCTATGTGGTGCAGAATCCTCCGGCAAAGCCCTTAAGCCAGGAAGAAATGGATGATGTGTATTCCCTTCCATATATGCGTACTTATCATCCATCGTATGAGGCACAGGGAGGGGTTCCTGCAGTTTCAGAGGTTAAGTTCAGCCTTACCAGCAGCCGTGGGTGCTTTGGGGGCTGTAATTTCTGTGCCCTGACCTTCCATCAGGGACGGATTGTCCAGTCCAGAAGCCATGATTCTATTGTGGAGGAAGCAAGACTTTTGACAAAAGAGCCGGATTTTAAAGGATATATCCATGACGTCGGCGGCCCGACGGCTAATTTCCGTTTTCCTTCTTGTAAAAAGCAGCTTGCACACGGCGTATGTTCCCAGAAACAATGTTTGTTTCCAGAACCATGCAGGAATTTAAAGGCAGATCATAAAGACTACGTGTCATTACTGCAGAAACTGAGGAGTCTTCCAGGAGTGAAAAAAGTGTTTATCCGTTCTGGAATACGGTTTGATTATCTGCTGGCAGATTCAGACCAGAGTTTTTTGCAGGAATTATGCCAATATCATGTCAGCGGGCAGCTTAAGGTGGCTCCAGAACATATTTCAGATAAGGTTCTGGAGAAAATGGGAAAACCAAAAGCAGCCGTATACCATCAGTTTGTCCAGGAATATGAGAATATGAACTTAAAGCTTGGAAAGAAGCAGTATCTGGTTCCTTATCTGATGTCTTCCCATCCAGGCTCATCTCTTAAGGAGGCTGTGGAACTGGCTGAATTTTTACGTGATCTTGGCTATATGCCAGAACAGGTGCAGGATTTTTACCCTACGCCATCTACCATATCAACCTGTATGTACTATACTGGGTTGGATCCCCGCACTATGGAGCCTGTATATGTGGCAAAAAACCCGCATGAAAAAGCCATGCAGCGGGCTTTGATCCAATATCGGGACCCCAGGAATTATGATTTGGTGAAAGAGGCTCTGCAAAAAGCCGGACGGACAGATTTGATTGGCTTTGAGAAACATTGTCTGATTCCTCCCAGAAAGATCGGCGGCGGGCAGAAGCATGTTCGGACGTCTTCCAATTCTGGAGGAAGAAAAATAATTAAAACCAGTAAACATGCTGCAGCCAGTAAAGACACTGGAAATAAAAAACAGACACAAAACAACAAGAGACGTAAGACAATTCGGCATATTCATCAGAAGAAAGGATGAATGAGCAAAAATTTTTGGAAAGAAAATCAGGAGAGAACCAATGCAGAATTTTCAGATTACGAATAATGAAGCCGGACAGCGCTTCGATAAGTATTTAAAAAAGCTTCTTTCTCAGGCTCCAGGAAGCTTCATTTACAAAATGCTCCGCAAGAAAAATATCACGCTGAATGGAAAAAAAGCAGATGGTTCAGAAAAACTAAATACTGGGGATGAAATAAAGATGTTCTTAGGGGAAGATACTTTTGAAAAATTTGTCTCACCTTTGTGGAAGCCTTCGGATAATAGTATCCTTGACAAACAGGCGGAGGATAAATATCCATACATCCCTCTGGACATTATTTACGAGGATGAAGATATTTTGGTTATAAACAAACCTTCTGGTATGCTGTCTCAGAAAGCTGAGGCAGGAGATTTCTCAGCGAATGAATACATCATAGGATATCTGTTAAAGACACATGCTCTTTTGCCGGAGGATCTTGCCACCTTCCGCCCCTCTGTCTGCAATCGCCTGGACCGGAATACCTCAGGACTTTTGATTGCCGGCAAAAGTTTAAAGGGCCTGCAGGAGATGTCCAGACAATTGAATGACCGCTCCATAAAGAAATATTACCGCTGTCTGGTGAAAGGACAGATTACAGAATCTCAGATTTGGGAGGGATGGCTGAAGAAAGAAAAGATGGGAAACCAAGTACAGATTTTCCACTCAGAAATTCCATCTGCAAAGTATATCAAGACAGGATATCGTCCAGTTTCCTGGTATGCTCCGGCAGAATCAGACAAGCCCGAAAAACGAATTCTGCGTCAGCTGCATCGCGGGGAATTATGTCAGGGCATGGAAATTTATACATTGCTGGAAGTACATCTGATCACTGGGCGTACTCATCAGATACGTGCTCATCTGGCGGCTTTGGGATATCCGATTGCAGGAGACCAAAAATATGGAGAGAAGCGGCTCAACTGCTGGTTTTCCCAAAATTTTAAAATTCATTCTCAGATGCTTCATGCCTATCGGATGATTTTGGAAGACGGCAGGGAATTGACAGCACCTCTGGGGCAGGATTTTCAGGCGGTTCTGGACGGAAAAGAGGAGATATCAGGAGTACGGAAAAGTTGAAAGAATAGGATTTCTCTGTTATAATGAACGATATGTCTGAGAGGAAGTGAAGTATGGCAACATGGAATTCAAGGGGGCTTAGAGGTTCTACCCTGGAAGAATTTATCAACCTCACCAATGAGAAATATGCTGAGCATGGGCTTGCCTTAATTCAAAAAGTGCCAACGCCCATTACTCCAATCAATATAGATAAAGAAAATCATCACATTACCCTTGCCTATTTTGACCAGAAGAGTACGGTCGATTATATTGGGGCAGTGCAGGGCATCCCAGTATGTTTTGATGCCAAAGAGTGTCATGCTGATACGTTTCCTCTTCAGAATATTCATTCCCATCAAGTACAATTTATGGACTTATTTGAAAAGCAGCAGGGGATTGCATTTCTATTGATATTTTATTCTCATCGGAATGAAATTTATTATCTGCGTTTTGAAAAGCTGATGGAATTCTGGGATCGTGCCAAAGAGGGAGGAAGGAAGAGTTTCCGGTATGAGGAATTGGAACAAGATTATTTTCTTTCTTCCAAAGGAGGAATTCTGGTTCCTTACCTAGACGCTGTTCAGAAAGATTTAGAGAACCGGTAATAAAATATCAGTTGACAATTGGGAGTTTCTCCGTTATAATGTGGATAATTTGATTTGGTAACATGGTAGCGCACTAAAGTAATGCGGCAAATAATATATAAGTAAAAGAGTCTGCGGGCGCTTTTACGAAATGTCTGTTTGTACTGGAGAGGAAACAGAATGGAGGAAGATATGAAACGAAAGTTATTACATACACCAGAAGGAGTCCGGGATATCTATAATATGGAATGTGCAAGAAAGCTTGTTCTACAGGAAAATCTGCATCATCTGTTGAAAAATTACGGCTATCATGCGATTGAGACTCCTACTTTTGAATTTTTTGACATTTTCAGCAGGGAGATCGGAACCACGCCCTCTAAAGATCTGTATAAATTTTTTGACCGTGAGGGCAACACCTTGGTTCTCCGTCCTGATATGACCCCGTCCATTGCCAGGTGTGTGGCAAAATATTATGGCGACGAAGAATTTCCAGTGCGTCTCTCTTATATGGGTAATACATTTATCAATAATAACAGCTATCAGGGAAGATTGAAGGAGAACACCCAGCTTGGAGCAGAATTAGTTGGAGATAATTCTGTGACAGCGGATGCTGAAATTCTTGCTCTTGTGGTAAATGCACTGAAAGTTGCTGGGTTGAAGGAATTTCAGGTAGGTGTAGGTCATGTAGATTTCTTTCGGGGACTGGTGCAAGCAGCAGAACTGGAAGAAGAATTGGAACAAGAGCTCATTGAATTGATTTCCAATAAGAACTTTTTCGGAGTGGAAGAGTTGATAGATTCTCTGCATCTGTCTTCTGAATTAAAAGAACTTTTCTCTATGCTGGGAACCCTTTGCATGACAGATGATATGTTAAAGAGGGCAAAAGAGCTGGCAGGAGATTATCCAGTCATTTTTAAGGCTTTGGAACGGTTGGAAGAGCTGATGCAGATCCTGTCCTGTTATGAAATAGAGAAATATATTTCCATTGAACCAGGGATGCTCAGTACGTACCATTATTATACAGGCATTATATTTTCTGGTTACACTTTTGGAACAGGCGAACCTATTGTCAAGGGCGGGCGATATGACAATTTGATGGATTATTTTGGCAAACATGCGCCCGCCATCGGATTTGCAGTGGTGATTGATCAGCTTCTGGCGGCTTTGTCCAGACAGAATATTGAAATTCCAGTAGAAAACAAACAGATTTTAATTGTATATACAGAAGGAAAACAGACAGAAGCCATCAAAAAGGCAATATCTCTGCGGAGCCAAGAAACAGGCGTCTCTCTTGCAGCCTGGAAGCAGAATAAAACAGAAGAAGATTATGAGAACTATGCAGGACGTATGCACATGCAGGAGGTTCTTTTTATATCATAAGACGGAGGAACAACATGAGATATTTGACATTTGCTCTGGGGAAAGGACGTCTGGCAAAGCAGACCTTGGCAACTTTTGAAAAAATAGGAATAACCTGCCAGGAAATGAAAGATAAAGATACCCGGAAGCTGATTTTTGTAAATGAAGAATTAAAGTTGAAATTTTTCCTTGCCAAGGGGCCGGATGTTCCTACTTATGTGGAATATGGTGCGGCAGATATCGGGGTGGTCGGCAAAGATACGATTCTTGAAGAGGCACGGAATATTTATGAAGTGCTGGATCTGGGCTTTGGAGCGTGCAGGATGTGTGTCTGCGGACCGCAAAAAGCCAGAGAATTGCTGCAGCACCATGAATTGATCAGGGTTGCCACCAAATACCCTAGGATTGCTAAGGATTATTTCTATAATAAGAAACATCAGACTGTGGAGATTATCAAGCTGAATGGTTCCATTGAGCTTGCCCCTATTGTGGGTCTGTCTGAGGTGATTGTAGACATTGTTGAGACGGGATCTACCCTGAGGGAAAACGGATTAGGTGTATTGGAGGAAGTCTGTCCTCTCTCAGCACGGATGGTAGTGAACCAGGTCAGCATGAAAATGGAAAACGAACGGATTACTAAATTGATACACGATCTAAAAGAAATCCTTTAAGTTTGATGATAAAAGGAGAAAACTTTATGAGAATATTAAAATTGACAGAAGACACTGCAAAAAATCTTCTGGAAGATCTTCTAAAGCGAAGCCCGAACAGCTATAAAGAGTACGAAGGCAGTGTCAATGAGATAATTGAAAGGGTGCGGAGTGAAAGAGACAGGGCGGTCTTTTCTTACGCCAGACAGTTTGACGGCGCTGAAATCAATCAAGACAATGTGAGAGTATGCGAGGCAGAAATTGCTGAGGCATATCAGATACTGGATGAGAAGCTGATTGCAGTGATGAAAAAATCCCTTTACAATATTAAAACTTATCATGAGAAACAGAAGCAGTACAGTTGGTTTGACAGCCGTCCAGACGGCGTTCTGCTGGGGCAGAAGGTAACGCCTATTGCCAGCGCAGGTGTTTACGTGCCAGGAGGAAAAGCAGCATATCCTTCTTCAGTATTGATGAACGTACTGCCTGCCAAGGTGGCGGGGGTTGAAAAAATTGTTATGGCTACACCCTGCAGCAAGGAAGGAAAAGTAAATCCTGCCACGCTTGTGGCTGCGGATCTTGCGGGGGTAGATGAAATCTACAAAGTCGGAGGTGCGCAGGCAATTGCCGCCCTTGCTTTTGGTACAGAGAGCATTCCCAAAGTTGATAAAATTGTAGGACCAGGAAACATTTATGTCGCTCTTGCCAAGAAGGCAGTATTTGGCCATGTCAGCATTGATTCTATTGCAGGTCCCAGTGAGATTCTTGTGCTTGCAGATGAAGGGGCAAATCCCAGATATGTGGCGGCAGATCTTTTATCGCAGGCAGAACATGATGAGCTGGCAAGCGCTATTTTAATTACCACAAGCCAGAAACTGGCAGAGCAGGTTTCACAGGAAGTTGATCATTTTACTAAAAATCTTTCCAGAAGGGAAATTATTGAGAAATCTCTGGAAAATTATGGTTACATATTGGTAGCAGAGACTTTAACAGAAGCCATTGATACAGCCAATGAGATTGCCTCCGAACATTTGGAAATACTCACTTCAGATCCTTTTGCAGTTATGATGCAGATCAAGAATGCAGGCGCGGTATTTCTGGGTGAATATGCCAGTGAGCCTTTGGGAGATTATTTTGCAGGGCCAAACCATGTACTGCCTACCAACGGAACAGCAAAATTTTTCTCACCTTTGAGCGTGGATGATTTTATTAAAAAATCCAGCATTATTTCTTATTCCAGAGAAGCGCTGGAACCTGTGTACAAAGATATTGTACAATTTGCTGAGTCAGAACAATTGACTGCACATGCAAATTCAATCAAAGTAAGATTTGAAGAATAAGGAGGAACGCTATGTCAGCAGACAGAATTGGCAGACAGCGCCGGAAAACGAAGGAGACCGAAATCAATCTTACCCTGAACCTTGACGGAAGCGGTGAGGCTGAAATTGATACAGGAATTGGTTTTTTTGATCATATGTTGGATGGATTTGCGCGTCATGGCTTTTTTGATTTGAATGTTCAAGTAAAAGGGGATTTAATCGTAGATACCCATCATTCCATTGAAGATACTGGTATTGTTCTTGGAAATACGATACGC
>CAJUCK010000030.1:2789-3075 GCA_910585395.1 uncultured Lachnospiraceae bacterium | reverse complement strand
TATGCATTGAAAGACAAAAGAGGAATTAAGCGTTATGGAAGCTGTATTTTACCTATGGATGAGACCTTAGTATTGTGTGCCATTGATCTTTCTGGAAGACCTTATTTCTCCTTTGAAGGGGAATTCAGCGCAGAGAGGGTGGGATATATGGAAACGGAGATGGTGCGTGAGTTTTTCTATGCCGTTTCCTACGCTGCTGGAATGAATCTTCATATGAAAATATTGTCCGGAACGAACAACCACCACATGATTGAAGGGCTCTTCAAATCATGTGGACGTGCATTGG
>CAJUCK010000030.1:0-2779 GCA_910585395.1 uncultured Lachnospiraceae bacterium | reverse complement strand
TGTAGGTGAAGTTATGGAATACAAAAACCTGATTGCTGTTATGTGCCTGAAAAATGGTATGGCAGTGACAAGCAGGGAAAATATGGAAATTGCCGGCAACTGGAAAGAACTGGCAAAATTTTATAACGAGAGCGGAGTAGATAAACTTTATGTGTTTGATTTATCTGATACAGATATGGAACATGAGATTAATCTTCATACTATCAAGGAACTGTGCCGTATTATCGAAATACCTATTTATGGAGCTGGAAATATCAAACAGATCGAAGATGTTAAAAAGATTCTTTACGCTGGCTGTAAGGGTGTAATCTTGGACAGCGAAAATCATGATATAATACCTCTGGCACAGGAGGCGGATAATCGTTTCGGAAGAGATAAAATTCTTGTTTCTATGGAAACAGTAGATCTCATTTTCAAACACGGAAAAGAGGTAAAAGAACATATACATAAACTGGTAGTGTTAAACGAGGATATTGTTGAATCTCTGGAAAATATTACAGATATTCCTTTTAGTGTAATTATTTCTGGCTGTGATAAAAAGCGCTGGATTGAAATCTTGAAAAAGGATTGTGTCACAGGAATTGGCGGTGATTATGTGAGCAGTCCAAAGACAGATTTGATGAGTTTAAAAAGATTTCTTTCTTCAGCAGGAATTCAGACACAAAAATTTGTATCATCTATGGACTGGTCGGAATTTAAGCTGAATTCCGATGGACTGATTCCAGTAATTGTACAGGACTATCAGACTTGCGAGGTATTGATGCTTGCATATATGAGTGAAGAAGCTTATAACACAACGCTTGCTCTGGGCAAAATGACATATTACAGCCGAAGCCGTCAGGAACTTTGGATAAAGGGGCAAACATCAGGGCACTTTCAATATGTGAAGTCTTTGATTATTGACTGTGATAAAGATACAATTCTTGCCAATGTATCCCAGGTAGGCGCCGCATGCCACACAGGAAATCCCACCTGCTTTTTTCAAGAACTTGTAAAAAAAGATTATATTATGAAAAATCCTCTGAAAATATTTGAAAATGTTTATAATTCTATTGCGGAAGGAAAACAGCAGCCCAAAGAGGGATCTTATACAAATTATCTCTTTGCCAAAGGACTTGATAAGATCTTGAAAAAAATTGGGGAAGAAGCAACAGAAATTGTGATTGCAGCTAAAAATCCTGATCCAGAGGATATTAAGTATGAAATTTCTGATTTTCTTTATCACGTGATGGTACTGATGGTGGAAACTGGAATTACTTGGGAGGATATTGTAGAAGAATTAAATAAGCGGTAATTTGGGTTAGCCATGTAAAGGGCTGCCGTACGAATATATTCTAATCGTTCAGAAGGTTTTACCTCTGGCGGTAAAGATAGCATACACAAAAATTACTCTGGGAAGCCGGCTTCTCAGAGTAATTTTTGTATCGGGAGTTATACATTTTAGTGTTATTAGGTTCGTGAAAGCCTTTATTTGCTGGGCTTTCGGGGTTTTCCGGTGTCAGGGTTTTTGTGGTTTGACACATGATTGACACCGTTTTTATTCCTTTATGTAATATCAGAAATCCACCGCTAAAGCATTTATCCGGGCAAGTTCTTTTTCAATTCTGGAAGAATCGGCGATATGGTTATATACCTGCATTGTGATGTTAATGTTCGCGTGTCCCATCAGGTATTGCAGTACCTTTATGTCCATCCCATTTTCCGCCATCCGGGTACAGAACGTGTGCCTCATGGTGTGGGCTGAAATGTCCGGGAATGTTTCTTCCTGCCCCTGTGCGTTTACCGCCTTTACGATATTGGACAGGATTTTGTTGACGGAACACATTAAAAGCGGTCTGCCGTTCCTTGTGATGAAAACGAAGTCCTGCAATCCCTCAACTTCAAATTTGTTTCTGTCCTTCCCCAGCAGGGAGTTAAGTTCTTTCTGCTGTGCAAAGGCGTTATATACGCCGTCAGACATTGGGATTGTCCGTATGCCGGATTTTGTCTTGGGGGTGCTTACATGGAGCTTTAAACCGTCCCCATAGTCTTTGTAGACCAGTGTCCGCCGGATATGGATTTCTTTCTTTTCCATGTCTACGTCGTCCCATGTAAGCCCTACCAGTTCGCCACACCTTGCGCCAGTGCCGAGCATTACCGTAAGCATAGGGCAGTAGGCGTTGTATGTGGTGTCTGATTTTACAAATTCCATGAGCCGTTTCTGCTGTGCAACCGTTAAGGCTTTCTTTTCCTCCGGTTCGCGCCCATAATCGCCCCATACGGATTTTACCGGGTTACGGCGTATGATGTCGTCGTCAACAGCCATTTCAAGAACCGGGTGAAGGAGGTTGTGTACGCGCTTGATACTGCTTTTTGCAAGCCCCTTCTGTGATAAGCCGGAATAGAGTTTTTTAATGTCGGACGGAAGAACCTGCACGACCTTGTACCGCCCTATGGAATCCTCCACGCTGTTCTTCCATGTGGAGCGGTAGTTTACCTTTGTGGAATCGGATATTTCCTTGATTTCAAGGTAATGCCGGAACAAATCATTGACGGTCAGGCTTTTCACGTTTCCGCCAGTCCTGATATTGTCTTCCACGTCAGACAGGACAGACTTTTCCTTTTCCCGGAGTTCCGGCAAATCCCTTGCGTAGATGGTTTTCCTCTGCCCGGTTTTCTTATCGGTGTAGCGGTACATATAGCGACCGTCTTTCCGTTCTGTTTCCCCATTCCTCAATACCCTGTTTCTGCTGTCTTTCCTGTTTGCCATAAAATACCATCCTTTCTTAATTCCCCGGTC
>CAJUCK010000029.1:27729-29450 GCA_910585395.1 uncultured Lachnospiraceae bacterium | reverse complement strand
AGTGGACGGAGGGTGCATGGCATCATACATCCCCCAGACGTGTGCAGATAAAGTCTGTCGAAGGGTGTCGAAAATATAAATTGACAAACCATTCACTAAGTCTTATAATTTTAGGCATAGAAGTGGGCACAGAAAAATGCTGGGCGCATATGATAAAGAATATAAGTAAGTACCCGGCATGGCACAGATGAAAAAGGATGGAGGGATTTATGTGAAAACGAAAATGAAAGGGATTGCCAAAAGAATTGCAGTAACAGCCATTGCGGTTGCAGTCGTGTTCGGGGGCATCCAGACAGCCAGCGTCACAGCAGAGGCGAAAGGGACGGCGTTCATCAACAAGAAAACCAGCAAGGTAACGCCGACTGTTAAGTCCGCTAAGTGGTCTAAGGGTAAGGTAAACGTAACAGTCAGCGTTCCTGCTAACAAAGTTAAAAAGCTGGGTAAGGTAAAGAAGGTTAGCGTAGCTTATGGCTCTACAAAGAATAGCAAGAAGTTCGAGGCTTTAAAGGCTAAGGCTAAAGTTACCAAGAAAGGCAAAAACCAGTACACCTTTACAATCAATAGCAAGAAACTTAAAGGTTACAAAAACGCTTACTTGACAGTTCGGTTCGACGGCAAGAGCAACTGGTCTAAGCTGGTAGCTGTTAAGGGTAAGGCTGGACAGACATATACAATCTACTATCTGCAATGCTCCTGTGGTAAAACCTGGAGTGGCACTAATGGTTTTGAGGAGCTTAAGGAGTTATGTCGCTCTCATACTGAGGAAACGGGTAAAAAATGGTTAGAGGAAAATGGCATAGGGGGTAAACCAAATGAGTCCCTTTCATTAGAGGACTTAGGTAATTCCCTTAATAGTTATCCTTGTGGGTCTTATAAAACTTGGTCTGTAACAGGCACTTCTAATTAATGGAATATCAGCTAATTAATAACCCACTCTTTACTTTAGGGTATGCAGGACTGTCCCGGTTTATGCATACCCTGTTCTATTTTTTTACAAGCTGTCGTGGCATTATCTTATGCAGGCATGGAAAGTAGGAGGGTATTTTTTGCATAACAGCCATAAAAGCCTACATAAGCAGACAGCTTTTTTTTCGTTATAGAAACAATAAACGGAAAAGATTTATTATAACCAAGGGATATTCCAATAAAGTGCATTTGGAACATCCCTTTTCCCATGATTGGGGCATTTCTGCCGGGAATCCGCCCTGTAAACCCCCACTTGCTCTGCAAGTGCCATCCGGTAAAGGGGTTGACAGGCTCATTGGCTTTCCAGTGTCTGGCTGGGCTGGAAAAACAGATTGCCGGATAATGGCTGGTGTGCTATAATCTTCCATAGGAGCAAACGCGTTACAAGGTGGTGAGCCTCCCAAACTTCACGGAAGATGGGAGGTGATGTTTATGAGTACATACGAAGTTTTAAGCCTGTTATTTTTGCTTGCCTATTTGGATAATAGGAACAACAAGCGAAAATAAATAAGCCTACCTTGTACTTGGTCGGTCACAGGTAGGCTTACAGTCTATAGCGGAGGCTAACCACGCTTGTGGGCGGTTGCTCCTTTTCTATAATATAACATTTCTGCATCTGAAAATCAACTGTATTTTTGGGAATCCGGCGAAATTATTCTTATTAAATTTCTGATACATATACCATAAACAGACACCATTTTTGACACCGTTTTTCTGTGATTTTACGGTTTTTGGTGGGGCAGGATAAAAAGAAG
>CAJUCK010000029.1:26599-27719 GCA_910585395.1 uncultured Lachnospiraceae bacterium | reverse complement strand
CCCATAAACAGGCACTTACAGCGTTCTATATAGATTGGTAAAAGCCATGCCATAGAAAGTATCGGGAGTGAGGCAGTTCCTTTTTTAACTCTGTGATAAAATGATATAAAATGAAAAATCATGCATTTTTTTAAGCGGAAGCTACTAAAATAGTACAAAGCCAGTATAGGAGCTGTTTATGGTAAAATCATTGGAGGAGAGTGCAGAAGAGCGCAGAAACTATGTGAAACAGGCACGTGCAGCTTTTCATAACCAAGGGCAGGAGCAGAGTTCTGAACCAGTCCAGGAAGAAGCAGCAGTTGGAAACTCGACTTTAGGAATGCGGTTTGTTATTGCAGTTCTTTTGTTTGTATGTTTTGTGTACTGTGATCAGGAAAATGTTATGTTTCAGGGCATTGGAGCCAAAGAGGTGGTTCAGCAGATTGAATGGAAGCCTTTTCCTACAGAGAAATTGGAAGCGCTTCTTTCAGATATTGATATTTCCAAAATAAAAGATGAAAAAAACAATCAATAGCTATTCTTTGTATCAGTCTAAAAAGTAGACTTCTCAGGCATTGTGTGTTAGAATTAAGAAGCTGTAAACAAGCGAAAAAGTAAAAGGAGCACAGTGTATGAGCAAGCTTGCCTTAAGTGATGAAATTTTAATGTCTGTCGATAAACCAGCCAGATATATCGGCAATGAAGTAAATATGATACGCAAGAATCCAGATGAGGTGGATATCCGCTTTGCCATGTGTTTTCCAGATGTATATGAAATCGGCATGTCTCATCTGGGAATTCAGATTTTATATGATATGTTTAACCAAAGAGATGACGTTTACTGCGAGCGTGTCTATTCTCCCTGGAGTGATCTGCACAAAATTATGAAGGAACAGAACATTCCGCTGTTTACTCTGGAGACGCAGGAACCAGTTAAACAAATGGATTTTCTTGGTATCACGGTTCAATATGAAATGTGCTATACCAATATTTTACAGATACTTGATTTGAGTCAGATTCCACTTTTGTCAAAGATGCGCACAGAGGAGGACCCAATTGTAATCGGAGGTGGTCCCTGCACATATAATCCCGAACCTCTGGCCGATTTCTTTGATTTATTCTATATTGGAGAGGGCGAAAC
>CAJUCK010000029.1:22268-26589 GCA_910585395.1 uncultured Lachnospiraceae bacterium | reverse complement strand
CACAATATGACAATTTATTTGACATCTACAAATCAATTAGAAGCCAAGGAGGCGCCCGTGAGGATTTCCTGCGCGCAGCCTGTAAAATTTCAGGTATCTATGTACCATCTTTATACGAAGTGAATTATCACAGGGA
The DNA here is from genome assembly GCA_910585395.1 of uncultured Lachnospiraceae bacterium. Lineage (GTDB taxonomy): Bacteria > Bacillota > Clostridia > Lachnospirales > Lachnospiraceae > Petralouisia. Next base: position 26,453 of record CAJUCK010000029.1, on the reverse strand, counting down.
TGGCAGGATTGCAGCATTTATGCCGAGATTTTCAGATGTTCCAGCAAAAGTAAAAAAAGAAATACAGATGGATTTAACTAATACAGTATATCCACGCAGGCCGCTGGTACCTTTTATTAAGGCGACCCAGGACCGCGTGGTATTGGAAATTCAGCGCGGCTGTATCAGAGGATGTCGTTTTTGCCAGGCTGGAATGATTTACCGTCCTACCAGAGAACGTGATGTTGAAATGCTTAAAGATTGTGCCCGTGATATGCTTGAAAGTACTGGGCATGAGGAAATATCCTTAAGTTCTTTAAGTTCCAGTGATTACAAGCACCTTAAGGAACTTATCAATTATCTGATGGAGTCCAGGGAAAAAGGGGTTAATATTTCTCTGCCGTCTCTGCGCATTGATGCATTTTCTCTGGAAGTGATGAGTAAGGTTCAGGATATTCGCAAAAGCAGCCTTACATTTGCGCCAGAAGCAGGTTCCCAGCGGTTGAGAAATGTAATCAACAAAGGTTTAACAGAGGAAGTGATATTAAATGGTGCAGGACTTGCTTTTGAAGGAGGATGGCAGAAAGTAAAACTTTACTTCATGCTGGGACTTCCCACTGAGACAGAAGAAGATATGAGAGAAATTCCACGGCTTGCAGATCGAATTGCCCGCCGTTATTATGAGATTCCAAAGGAAAAACGCAAAGGAAAATGTCAGATTACTATCAGCACATCTTTTTTTGTCCCCAAACCTTTTACCCCTTTTCAATGGGCGTCCATGTATGAGAAAGAGGATTACCTGTCTTGTGCACGGGTGGTAAACGAAGAGATGAAAGAACAGTTAAACCGCAAAAGCCTCAAATATAATTGGCATGAGGCAGATGTAACTGTATTGGAAGGTGTGTTTGCACGAGGAGACCGTCGGGTGGGACAAGTTTTGCTAAAGGCATATGAAAAGGGCTGTATCTTTGATGCCTGGAGCGAATTTTTTGATAACCAAAAATGGATGGAAGCCTTTGAAGAATGTGGTATTTCTATTGATTTCTATAATTTGCGGGAGAGAAGCCTGGATGAAGTTCTTCCATGGGACTTCATTGACTGTGGTGTGTCCAGAGAATTTCTAAAGCAGGAATGGAAACGTGCCAAGGAAGGTCAGATTACACCAAACTGCAGCATTCAATGCAGTGGCTGCGGTGCTGCGGGATTTCAAGGAGGTGTCTGTATTGAACATCAGAATTAAATTTCAAAAATATGGAGTTATGAAATTTATCGGGCATCTGGATATGATGCGATATTTTCAAAAAGCAATCCGGCGTGCAGGAATTGATATTGCTTATTCTGAAGGTTACAGTCCTCATCAGATAATGTCTTTTGCAGCACCGCTGGGGGTTGGGGCTTCCAGTGACGGGGAATATTTTGATATCGAAATAAAATCTACTTTGTCTACGCAGAAATCTATTCAGGCATTGAATGCGGTAATGGTGGAGGGAGTTTCTATTTTAGAGTATAAAAAACTGCCAGATACAGCAAAAACAGCCATGTCTCTGGTTGCAGCTGCAGATTACCTGATTTATCTAAAAGAGGGCTGGAATTTCCCGTTTCATCATTCGCAGCTGAAGGAGAAAGTTCAGATGTTTTATGAAGACCAGCCGGAGATTTGTATTACAAAACATACCAAAAAGCGGGAAATCGAAATGAATTTAAAGCCTTTAATCTATGAGATGAAGGTGATAAACTTAAAAGATCCAGAAGCCTTACATGAAGTTAAGGTTAAAAATCCAGAACTTCTAAATGAAGCTTTCGAAAATACCAAATCTGAACAATCAGCATTTTTCCTGAAAATCTGTACTGGAAGCAGTGATAATGTAAAGCCAGAGCTGATATTGGAAGCATTCTGCAGATTTTATCACTTGCCTTATGAAGCTCAGGCATTTCAGGTACATCGTCTTGAGGTTTATGCAAAGGCAGATGAAATTCCAGTAAAAGGTGAAAAAGAACGTGCGGCATATCAGACATACTTAAACGGTCAGAGACGAATCATTCAGCAGCAAGGACAATCATTTCCCCAATTTTTCACTTTAGGAGAATTGGGTGAAGAAATAGAATAAATATATTTACTTTTAACTTTTATATATTAGTTATATTGAGATTTGAATTCAGGTGATAGATATGGGACACAAAATATTAATTACTAAGATTTTCAGGGAGAAAAAATGCTGTATTGCCACAGCTGTTTATCAAGAACAGAAATTACTGGAAGTACATCTGGAATCCATAGAGCAGCAGAGTATTCTTGGCAATATTTATGTGGGAAGAGTGAAAGATATTGTAAAAAATTTGAATGCGGCATTTATTGAGATTGCGCCGGGAAAACCTTGTTACTATTCTTTGGAGGACTTAAAACGTCCTTTGTATGTAAAGAAAATTAATAGTCCTAATCTTGTTCAGGGTGATGAAGTGGTGGTACAGGTGGTTCGTGAAAGCAGTGGAAGCAAACCTCCAAAGATCAGCACAAATCTGAATTTTTCAGGCAGATTTTTAGTGCTGACCAGTGAAAATACAACACTTGGCATTTCTAAAAAATTAGATTCACAGACAAGAGAAAAATTAAAGAAAAACTTAAATTTTGAAAAAAACAGGGATTTTGGGATAATCGTGCGCACGAATGCGGCTTTGGCATCAATGGATGAAATTTTAGATGAGTATCATCATCTGAAACAGGAATATCTTTCAGTTAAGAATCATGCTGCTCATAGAACAGTTTTCAGCTGCATAAAGCGAGAAATCCCAGAATATTTGCATATATTGAAAGATCTCAATCTGGAACAGGTAGAAAGTATCTTATCTGATGATCTGGAATTGTTTCAGCAAATTCAACAGTTTTTAGATAAGCTTCATCTAAACTTTGACCATAAGCTTACTTTATATGAGGATGAGCTGTTAAGCCTGAATAAGCTATACAGCCTGGATGTCAGGATTCAAGAGGCTTTGAGAGAGCGTGTCTGGATGAAATCTGGCGGTTATCTGGTAATACAGACGACAGAGGCTTTGACAGTGATTGATGTGAATTCAGGGAAAAGCATCGCCAAAAAATATGCTGAAGAACATTATCTTAAGATTAACTTAGAGGCAGCTGATGAGATTGCCCACCAAATCAGGCTTCGAAATTTGTCTGGAATTATTATTGTGGATTTTATAGATATGAAATCAGAGGAAGATAATGAAACTTTGATGAAAACATTACGTGCCAGTGTTCGAAACGACAGTGTTCCGGTACAGGTGGTGGATATGACAAAGCTTCATCTGGTGGAAATAACACGAAAAAAAGTGAAAAAGTCTTTGGCAGAGCAGATTTCTCTCATATAAGGAATCGATCACCGGCGTGCCATAGATATTCTTATAAGAAACTGTCTCAAGAGTTTAAAAATCTTTGAAAAGCAGTTGACATAACCGTTTTTTTGTGCTAGTCTTTATGAGTATGCCGCACAGTGAGGTTATAAGTCTGCTCAGGCAGCACCGCAACTGGCGAGTAATGATAAATAGGAGGTGCCATATGTACGCAATTATAGCAACAGGTGGTAAGCAGTATAAAGTTTCCGAAGGCGATATCATTACCATTGAAAAGCTTGGTGCTGAAGCTGGTGAAAAAGTTACTTTTGACAATGTATTAGCAGTGAGTGACGGCTCTTTAAAAGTTGGAGCTGACGCAGCAAATGCAACAGTAGAAGCTTCTGTAGTAAAGAATGGCAGAGGCAAGAAAGTAATCGTGTATAAGTATAAGAGAAAAACCGGCTATCACAAGAAGAACGGTCACAGACAGTCTTTTACCAAGGTTAAGATTGAAAAAATTAATGGCTGATGGATAAGGAATTGTTATGATCAATGTAACAATCTATAAAAATCAGGCGGATGAATATACAGCATTTCGATGTAAGGGACATGCAGGATTTGCAGATTCAGGAGAAGATATCGTATGTTCTGCTGTATCTGTATTGGTGATTAATACTATTAATTCTGTGGAATGCCTTGTCTCAGATGAGTTTCATTTGGTCACAGATTCGGAGAGCGGTTTGATTGATTTTTCTTTGAAAGATGGTTACTCGCAGGAATCAGTGCTGTTGATTCGTTCGTTAGTTTTGGGCTTACAGGGAATACAAAAAAATTACGGAACAGAATATATTATGCTTTTATTCAAGGAGGTGTAAG
>CAJUCK010000029.1:11053-22258 GCA_910585395.1 uncultured Lachnospiraceae bacterium | reverse complement strand
TGTTGAATATGAACCTTCAATTTTTCGCTCATAAAAAGGGAGTTGGTTCTACCAAGAACGGAAGAGATTCTGAGTCAAAGAGATTAGGTGCGAAAAGAGCTGATGGACAGTTTGTAAAAGCTGGAAATATTTTATACAGACAGCGTGGAACTAAAATTCATCCGGGTGTCAATGTGGGAATCGGCGGAGACGATACCTTATTTGCCAAAGTGGATGGTGTGCTGAGATTTGAGAGAAAAGGAAGAGATAAAAAACAGGCTTCTGTATATCCAGTGGCAAGCAATGAATAAAATTTATGCTGAAGGATAATGCACAATACGACTGATAGACTCGACTGAATAGCCGGGTCTATTCTTTTCATGAGGTAAAATACAATGTTTGCAGACAGCGCAAAAATTATTATAAAATCAGGAAAAGGCGGAGACGGCCATGTGTCGTTTCGCCGGGAAAAATATGTTCCTAACGGCGGACCAGACGGAGGCGACGGCGGTCACGGCGGAGATTTAATTTTTCAGGTTGATCAGGGACTGAACACCCTTGCAGATTTTCGACACAAGAGGAAGTATGCAGCCGGAAACGGTGAGGAAGGCGGCAAAAGAAATTGTCATGGCAAAAGCGGTGAAGATATGATTGTAAAGGTTCCCCAGGGAACCATCATAAGAGACGCAGCTACAGATAAAGTGATTGCAGATATGTCAGGCGATAATATGAGACAGGTGATTCTCCGAGGCGGAAAAGGAGGACTTGGGAACCAGCATTTTGCAACTGCGACTATGCAGGCGCCTAAATATGCTCAGCCAGGCCAGCCTGGTGTGGAACTTGAAGTTCATCTGGAGTTGAAAGTCATTGCAGATGTTGGGTTGGTGGGATTTCCTAATGTTGGTAAATCCACATTTCTTTCCAGAGTCAGTAACGCGCGCCCCAAAATTGCCAACTATCATTTTACTACGTTAAATCCTAATTTGGGTGTAGTGGATTTAGAGGGCACAGGAGGATTTGTCATTGCTGACATTCCAGGGCTTATTGAAGGCGCTTCTGATGGAGTTGGGCTGGGACATGCCTTTTTAAAACACATTGAACGTACTAGGGTAATGATTCATATTGTAGACGCTGCTTCTGTGGAAGGACGTGATCCAATTGCGGATATATATGCTATTAACAAAGAGCTTGAGGCATATAATCCAGAACTCTTAAAAAAGCCTCAAGTGATTGCAGCAAATAAAATTGATGCAATTTATGATGAAGATGAGAGTGCGCTTCCAGCCTTAAAAAAAGAATTTGAAGTGAAAGGAATCCAGGTTTACCCAATTTCTGCTGTCAGTGGGCAGGGAGTAAAAGAATTATTATATCATGTGAATGAACTGTTGATGAAAATAGACGATACTCCCATTGTTTATGAACAGGAGTTTTTCCCAGAGATGGCTGTATCGCAGGAAGAATCTTATACGGTAGAATATGATGCGCAAGAAAATGTCTATGTAGTAGAGGGACCTAAGATTGAAAAAATGCTGGGCTATACAAATATTGATTCTGAGAAGGGATTTCTCTTTTTTCAAAAATTTCTCCGCGAACAGGGAATCCTTGAAGCTTTAGAGGAACAGGGGATTTCCGAAGGCGATACTGTTCGAATGTATGGACTGGAATTCGACTATTATAAATAACAGATGGGAGGAATTATGGTTATGACCAGTAAACAACGTGCTTATTTGAAAAGCCTTGCCAGCAGTATAACACCTATTTTTCAGATAGGAAAATCAAGCCTTAGCCCAGAAATGGTAACTGCAGTAGATGAGGCGCTTGAAAAACGAGAGCTGGTGAAACTTTCTGTATTAAAAAATTGTTTTGATGAGCCAAGGGAGCTGGCAGAAACTCTTGCAGAGCGGACCAGATCACAGGTAGTTCATGTAATTGGAAAAAAGATTATATTATACCGTCCTGCCAAAAAAGATCCTAAAATCAAGCTTCCACAATAGTAAAGGAAATGAAATGGAAACAGAACAACAAAATGAATCCATTGAAAATGTGAAACGAATCGGAATCATGGGAGGAACATTCAATCCTATCCATAATGGACATTTGATGATTGCAGAAAATGCACGGGAACAGTATTCCTTGGATCAGGTAATGTTTATTCCTACTGGACATTCTCCGCTGCGTCATAAACAGCAGATTACGGATGCTGTCCATCGATGTGAAATGGTTTCTCTTGCAATTGCAGATAATTCATGGTTTGCTTTAAATGAAATAGAGATTCAATCCTCTGAAATCAGTTATACATTTCGAACACTGGAAAAATTAAAACAAAATTATAGAAATATAGAGCTGTTTTTTATTCTGGGAGCGGATTCTCTATTTGATTTTGAGTCCTGGAAAAATCCAGATTTAATTTTAGAAAATTCTAAAATTTTGGCGGCTTACCGAAAACATCAGCGGCAGGAAGAATTTTTTCAGTATATTGAAAATCTAAATAAAAAATATCCGCAAAAGTTTTATCCCTTGGATACACCAAGTCTGGAAGTTTCATCCCAGGAAATCCGCCGCAGAATACAGGAAAAACGGACGATTCGTTATTTAGTGCCACGAGAGGTAGAAGCATATATTCGAAAACATAAGTTATACTATAAGTAATTTCATTTTTGTGCTGAGATTTCGCAGAGTGGAGGAATTATGAAACGGACAGAGATTGAAAAAAAATTGAAAAAGGAACTGGATAAGGATCGGTATACTCATACGATGGGCGTTATGTATACTGCAGCGGCGCTGGCAATGGCATATCATGCTGATATCGAGAAAGCAATGTATGCCGGGCTTCTTCATGACTGCGCAAAATGTGTTCCCAATGCAAAAAAAATAAAGTTATGTAAAAAGTATCATATCTCCATCAGTGCGGCTGAAAAGCACAGCCCTTTTCTGCTGCACGCAAAATTAGGTGCATATTATGCAAAAAAAATCTATCATGTAAACGACTCAGAAGTTCTACATGCAATTCAGGTGCATACTACCGGAGAACCAGGCATGAATGTGCTGGATAAAATTATTTACATTGCAGATTATATTGAGCCAAATCGAAAAAAGGCTCCAAATTTAGAAAAAATACGCAGAATTGCATTTGAAAATCTTGACAAAGCAATGATACAGATTCTTTCGGATACGCTGGATTATCTGAAAGAAAAGGGGGAAGATTTAGATCCTCTTACATTAAACACGTATGATTTTTTTATAAACAACCGTTAAGAGATCGAAAGATCTGTTTTGGCATTTTATTTTACGTAATGATGAAACAAAGCAAGTTATTTCAAATATTATTGAAAATGGAAAGAGAGGACGACCATGGATATTTCACGAGAAATGGCAAAATCTGCCTGCCGTGCATTAAGCGAGAAAAAAGCAGAAGAGCTGCGGGTGATAGAGATCAGTGAAATTTCTCCATTAGCAGATTATTTTATTATTGCAACAGGAGGAAACAGCAATCAGATTCAGGCAATGGTAGATGCAGTAGAAGAAGAGATGGAAAAAACGGGACATTCTGCAAAACAAATTGAAGGGAATCGGAATTCCACTTGGATTCTTATGGATTACAGCGACATTATTGTTCACATATTTTCAAAAGAAGATCGCCTTTTTTATGATTTGGAGAAAATCTGGACAGATGGCAGGAAAATAGAAGTTGAAGAATTATAAAAGACGGATGAAATTATTTTGTCCCCCCTGACAAAGCGATACGTCAGGGGGGATTTCTTTATGATTATCCAAATTTAGCTATGCCTGTAATGTGTACTTAATATGGCATAGGAGTGATCTAAAAGCTGTTTTTAGAAAAAGCGGAATACACCAAACACTTTGCCAAGAACAGTGCATTCTTCCACAATAATAGGTTCCATGGCATCATTTTCCGGCTGCAGGCGGTAATGGCCTTTTTCCTTATAAAAAGTCTTAACTGTAGCAGAGTCTTCCACCAGAGCTACCACCATATCACCGTCTGAAGCCGTAGACTGACGTTTGACAAGAATCGTATCTCCGTCAAAGATACCTGCATTGATCATGCTTTCGCCCTTAATTTTTAACATGAAAGCTTCTTCTTTAGGCATGTATTCTGCCGGAATAGGAAAGTAGCTTTCTATATTTTCTACAGCAAGAAGAGGCTCTCCCGCTGCTACACGTCCTAGAAGCGGGACATTTACCACTTCACGTCTGCTTAAATTAAATGTATCATCTATAATTTCAATAGCTCTTGGCTTTGTAGGGTCTCTGCGGATATATCCGTTCTTCTCTAACGTCTCAAGGTGAGAATGAACAGAAGAAGTGGATTTTAAATGAACTGCCTCACAGATATCTCTTACCGCGGGTGGATACCCACGGTTCAAAATTTCACTTTTAATATATTCTAAGATTTCTTTCTGTTTGTCACTGATTTTTCCATATGCCATAATCTTAACCTCCTGAACATTTTCGCCTATCTGCATGAATATCATTCTTCATAGACATATCATTTGAAATTATGAACTGAATTTATTCTATATTTATAATAGCATATATCTCAGCAAAATGCAAACACATATTCCGAAAATTTGTTCGTAATTTTATTGACAAATGTATGTTCATGTTTTATAATTGATAAAACAAATGTTTGGAAAATATGTTCTGTTGTATTCCGCATTTGAAGGAGGAGATGATGATGAAATGTAGAAAGATGTTATTCTCAAAAAAGCGAGAGTGCAGTCTTTGGATATTATATGCTGGTATTTTTATCGTTATTGCAACCATACTGGCGGGCAGTACCTTTTTCGCCAATAGGACGAAGGCGGCAGAGAAGATGAATGATTACAAATATTATACTAGCGTAGAAATTAAGCATGGTGATACTCTATGGAGTATTGCATCAGAATATGTTACAGAAGAATATGATAATCTTTTGGAATACGTTATGGAGATAAAATGTCTGAACGGTCTGAAAGGAGATACCATTCATTCCGGACAGTTTCTTGTCGTTCCATATTATTCCTGTGAGTTAAAGTGAATGTATAGACATGAGTTGAACCTTCAAATAAAGTGGCATTGATAATTTCTTATCAAGATTTGTACTTGAGTCAGATATAATAATTATTCCGTCCAGATATTTGGTATATCAGAAGATTTCGTATATTGAAAGGAAGAGCCGTTCTGCAGATAATCCCAGGTTGAATCTGTAAAAGTAACAGTAGCTGTCTGATCTTTTACTGTAATGATACCGCTGATGGGATTGCCGGAAGCGTCTGTAGCCGTAAACTCCATACCGTCTGTGGTCAGATCTCCAATGCCATCACTTAATGAGGTTAAACGATAAATTTCAATCTGTACCTTATATTTTCCATTCTCTTCTTTTGCTATTTCAAGGTTCGGCTCATTGTTGTCGGAATCTACAAATTCGCCGATATAAGATGCGTCGTTTATGGTTGAATATTCCTGTGTTTGTTTTGAACAGCCGTTTAATATAATAGATGCTGCACAAAGCAATATTATAAGTTTATTTTTCATTAGGTCCTCCCGAAGATAATTTTGTAAAAGTACTTTCGCACTTAGAAATAATTTTGATTTGTGAAATCTTTACAAAAGTTATTTTATCACAGGAGTGTGGTAAAGTCCAGAACAGGGAAGAAGTGCATGAAATTTAAATATTGTGTTTTTGTAAAAATCATTTTATAATAATAAGGATATATATACACAGGAGAAAATAAATGATTAAATTTTTGTATGTTATTTTTATGAATTTCGGGCGCCATATATGATTCCTAAAATGCGGTATCTGGCAAATCATCCCGAAAAATACTCCGAGAAGAAACGTTATAGCCTGGTATGTCACGCAATAAAATTAATGAAGCGAACTGGACATATATATACCAGATTATATGGAGAAGAAAATCTGCCATCTCATGGAGGGTATATCATGTATCCCAACCATCAGGGGAAATATGATGCTCTGGGAATTATGATCACTCACAATAATCCATGTTCTTTCGTGATGGACAAGCTGAAGTCAAATAAAATATTGGTGAATGAAATTGTAGATTTAGTTCAGGGAAAACGCTTGGATCGCGGGGATGTTCGTCAGGCAATGACAGTGCTGAACGAAGTGGCAGAAGAGGTAAAGCAGGGACGAAGATATATTATTTTTCCAGAAGGGGATTACATTTTTAATAATAAAAATAAAATGGCTCCATTTAAAGCAGGATGTTTTAAATGTGCTTTGAAATCTAAAGCGCCAATTGTTCCTGTTGCGCTGATTGATTCCTATAAGGTATTCAACAGTTTTACGCTAGGCAGGGTAACAACGCAGGTGCATTATCTGAAGCCTTTGCTGTATGAAGAATACAGGAATCTGAAAACAAAAGATATCGCAAAAATTGTGCAGGAACGAATTGAAAAAGTTATCAGAGAATATGGTTTTTCGAAACCGTATCATGAGAGAAAGGAACTTATATGAGATTTTTAATACAACGGGTAAGTCATGCTTCTGTAGAGGTAGAGGGAAACGTTATTGGAAAAATTAAAAAAGGATTTCTGGTATTTATTGGCGTGAGCGACGAAGATACCAGAGAAATTGCAGATAAAATGATTCATAAATTGATTGGAATGAGGATTTTTGAGGATGAAAACGGTAAAACAAATCTTTCTCTGGAAAGTGTTTCTGGTGAATTACTGTTGATTTCACAATTTACTTTATATGCTGACTGTAAAAAGGGAAATCGGCCTTCTTTTATAAAGGCTGGTGATCCAGATTCTGCCAATATGATGTATGAATACATTATTTCGGAATGTCAAAAACGAATTCCTGTGGTAGAGAAAGGTTCTTTTGGCGCTGATATGAAAATTTCATTGCTAAATGACGGGCCGTTTACCATTATGTTGGATTCTAATGATATTTGCTGAGAATCAATGCTCTATATTTTTTATTAGGAATAGTAAAGCATTGGGCATAGCTAATTTATCAGTTCGCGAAATGTTGATTTTACGAACTGATAAGCTGGAATTTGACATTGACAATGGAGTTTTCTTAGAAAGGAACTTTTCGTATGGATTACGTAGAAAAAATCAATTTAGAGAATAAACGAAAATTGCAAGTTTTGTTGAAAGAACTTCCTAAGTTTTGCAGTGATTTTTTCCGATATCTTGATACCCGCAATACTGCATCAAGAACTAGATTATCTTATGGCTATGATATCCGTTTATTTTTCGAATTTATTCAGGAAAATAATCCAGTTTATCAGAAAATGCCTATGCATGAGATTCCTATTAAAGTTTTGGATGAAATGACGCCGGTAGATATTGAAGAGTATCTGTCTTATCTGTCATATTATGAGAAAAAGGATGGTCAGGCAATGACCAATGGGCAAAAAGGAAAATCCAGGAAACTTTCAGCTCTTCGGACTATGTATAATTATTATTTTAAGAAAGAATTTATCAAAACAAATGCTCCTTCTATGATCGAGACGCCCAAAAAACATAAAGAGAATATTATACGTCTGGATAAGGATGAGGTTGCCGAATTAATTGCTGTAGTGGAAAATGGAAGTTCTCTTACTGCAAGACAGCTTGCCGCGCATGAGAAGACAAAATACCGTGATATCGCGATTTTGACATTACTATTGGGAACAGGAATCCGGGTTTCTGAGTGTGTAGGGCTTGATGTGTCAGATGTCAGCTTTAAAAATCAGGGTATGCGTGTTGTGCGAAAAGGCGGAAATGAATCCATGGTTTATTTTGGAGAGGAAGTTGCAGACGCCCTGCTGGATTATTTGGAGATGGAACGCCCTTTATTAGAAAAAAAGGCCCTTCCAGATCAGGATAAAGCGCTTTTTTTATCTCTAAAATACAGCAGGCTTACTACTCGTGCCGTCGAAAAGCTAGTGAAGAAATATACTGGTGCAGCGAATATTAATAAGAAAATTACACCTCATAAGCTGCGCAGTACTTATGGAACAAATTTATATAAGGAAACGGGCGATATTTATCTGGTTGCGGACGCGTTAGGACATAAAAGTGTAGAAACAACCCGTCAGCACTACGCTGCTATTGATGATGAGCGCAGAAAATTGGCGGGAAAATTTTCTGGAAGTATTTTTCACGAAGAATGATCTTGGAACAAAGCAGACAAGCCCTCTTCAACTCCCCTAACCCCTCAATCTTTAGAAGATTGCGCTTTGACGCGCCGCATGCGGCCGCCTTAACGACATAATACCTTTCACATGAGTGCGCATCATATAAAAACAGTGTAATGCAAGTTTCATTTCCTGCATCACACTGTTTTGGAATTTAAGGATTATTTGTGAAGATTTTTTTTGCGGATATCCATATAATTTAAAATCATTTCACAGCACCCTTCCAGTCCAAGATGGCTGCTGTCCAATGTCAGATGATAACTTCTGGCGTCTCCCCACTTTTTGCTGGAATAATAGTTATAGTAACTGGCACGTTTTTTGTCAGTCTTGTGAATCATATCTGCTGCTTTATCATGGGAGAGATGGAAGGTATCCATGATGTGATTGATACGGAATTCCTTATCTGCATGAATGAAAACATTTAGACAATTTAAATGTTCTGCAAGTGCATAATCGGCGCATCTTCCAACAATAATACAGGATTCATTTTCTGCAAGCTTCTTAATGGTCTCAAATTGTGCCAGAAAAACTTTGTGATTCAGCGGCATATCAAGAAAAGGAGCTGAGGTATAACCGCTTACAGAGTATGTATCCATGACCAGAGAATAGAGAAAGCTGTTGGTAGGTTTCTCATCGTGATTTTCAAAAATTTCCTGACAGAGACCGCTCTCCTTTGCTGCCATCGCCAGTAGTTCTTTGTCATAGCATTTAACCTTTAAGCTGTCTGAAAGCATGCGCCCGACATCAAGGCCGCCGCTGCCAAATTGTCTTCCAATTGTAATTACAAATTTTTCCATAGAGTTACCCACCTTTCTGTATAAATCGTAAAGTCTTTCAAAGGAATATGATATAATTTAATTATAATACATTATCTCCAAAAAGTACACACAATTTATTCGTTAAAGAGGTTTTTTCAGTAAAGCCTGGAAATATTCTGGCAATGGCGCTGCTACCTCCAGGTAATGGCCAGTGGAGGGATGAACAAATCCAATTACAGCAGCATGCAGAGTCTGCCCCTGTAATTTCCAGGGGTTTTTTCCAGTACTATATACACAGTCTCCAAGCAGAGGATGTCCAATGCTTGCCATGTGGACACGGATTTGATGGGTACGTCCTGTTTCGAGTGTGAATTCGAGAAAAGTATGACTGGAAAAACGCTGAAGTACGCGATAATGTGTAATAGCTTTTTTGCCGTTGCGTTCATTAATAGCCATTTTTTTTCGGTCTATCGGGTGTCTGCCAATAGAACCTCTGATTGTTCCTGAATCCTCAGTTACAATTCCTTTTACAATACCAAGGTAACGGCGGGTAACAGAATGTATTTTGATTTGTTCTGCTATTTTTATATGAGCAATATCATTACAGATAATTAGCGCACCTGTAGTGTCCATATCTATCCGGTGGACAATTCCGGGACGGATGGCGCCATTGATTCCGGATAGGCTGTCTTTGCAGTGATACATTACGGCATTAACCAATGTACCAGAAAAATGTCCTGCTGAGGGATGAACAACCATTCCTTTGGGTTTGTTTACAATCAATAGGTCGGTATCTTCATAGAGAATATCCAGAGGGATATTTTCAGGCAGGATTTCAATTTCCTGTGCTTTGGGAATGGTAACAGAAACCGTATCGCCCTCTTCTACACGGTAGTTTGCTTTGCGGGAACTGCCATTTACTAATATCTGACCATCTTTGATTAATTTTTGAAAAAAAGATCTGGATAAATCTGGGTTCCATAGGGATAATACTTTATCAAGTCTTTCGGCTTCTTGATCAGGAGATATTATAAAACTCTGTGTCATATCTTCTCCTCTTTCTTCTGCTTTTTTCCCAAAGAAAATAATTTGTCAAAATCTTCTTCCTGATAGTAAAAAAATCCCAGAAGAATTAATAAAATCATTCCGAAGGTTACATAAATGTCTGCCACATTAAAAATTGGAAAATTAATCAATTCAAAGTAAAAAAAATCTACCACATAATTCAGCCGAAGTCGGTCAATTAGATTTCCAAGAGCCCCTGAAGTCAAAAGTATCATGGTTAGTCTTGCCCATTTGAATCTGGATTCCATGGGAGAACGCCAATAAAAAAGAATAATCATTGCAAGTAAAAGGAAGGTTCCGATTATAAACCAAAGCCTCATACCCTGCATCATTCCGAATGCAGCCCCTCGGTTTTCCAGATAATGCAGCTGGAAAATTCCTGGAATTAAAACGAGAGAATTTCCTCCCTTTAAATTTGTGGAAGCCAGATGTTTTGTGAACTGGTCCAAAAGCAATAAAAGCGCTGTACTGAAGAGAAAGATTAAAAAACTATTTCTTTTTTTTTGCATAAATAAGATAACCTCTTTTTCTTATAATATATATGAAATACCAGATAAGATCTCTTCGTCTGTTATTTCCTTTGTGATATAAGCTTCTCCAAGCGTCTTGAGCAGAATAAATTTTATTTTTCCATTTTCCATTTTTTTGTCAAGCTTTGTTGCGGCCAAAATTTCTTCTGCAGAATGAGAAAACGCTGTGAGTTTAACAGGCAGATGAAAACTTTGAAGAATTATTTTTATTTTATCGAGTTCTTCTTCATGAAGGCTGCCTGTGAGAAATGAAATATAAGCGGCGCTTACCATACCGAGGGCAACGCATTCTCCATGATGCAGAGAAAATTCTGAAAGTTTTTCTATGGCATGTCCGATGGTATGACCGAAATTCAAAAGAGCGCGCTCTCCCTGCTCTTTTGGATCTCGTTCCACCACATCACGCTTAATCTGGCAGCTTTGATAAATCATTTCCTCCATGGAATCATAATCCTGTTTCATTATCTCGAAACTGTGTTCCTGAATAAAATGTGTGTACGATAAGTCTTTGATAAATCCATGTTTTATCAATTCTGCAGTTCCAGCAGAAAATTGTCTATTTGGGAGAGATTTTAAAGTGGAAATATTCATATATACTAATCGAGGCATGTAAAATGCGCCTACCATATTTTTATACTGCATAAAATCGACGCCCGTTTTTCCTCCAATGCTGCTGTCAGTCTGTGCCAGTAATGTGGTAGGCACCTGAATAAAATC
>CAJUCK010000029.1:9939-11011 GCA_910585395.1 uncultured Lachnospiraceae bacterium | reverse complement strand
GCGGCAAAACCAGTGAGATCTCCCACTACTCCTCCTCCCAGTGCGACAAGCAGATCTTTACGGTCAAATTTATGTTGAATTAAATGTTCATATACAAGACCTACAGTGTCAGTATTTTTGCTGGCTTCTCCAGCCTCAAAGATAAAGGAAGTGCAATGAGAAAATGCAGGTGCCAGCAAAGACTCCACTTTTTCCAGATATAAAGGAGCAACATTAGAATCTGTAACAATACAAACTTTATTTTTTCCATAACCTAAATCTGCCAGTATCTCTGGTAATAAAGAAAAGTCCCTTTGAATTTCAATTTTATAACTTGGAATTCCCTGATAAGATACGGTAACTGTTTTTGACATAAATTGTATTCCTTTCGTTAATTAAAATATAAAAATCAGATGTATTTGTCATATTTTATTTTTAGTCGTCCCTTACGTGTTTCTCCCATACATTCCAAAAAACGAAATCTTCCTACCGAGCGGACAGAAATTAGTTCTCCAGCACAGCATTCTGCGGAGGGATGCAGAGTTTCACGGTTGTTAAGAAAAACTTTCCCGCCTTTTATCCACTGGGCTGCCTGAGAACGGGAGACTTTACAGATGCAGGCAATAATACTGTCCAGACGGTTGGAAGCAATGATACCCTCGGCAGTTTCTGTCTTTGGCTGGAAATTTAGAGTATCTGGAAAAAACGGCTGAATTTTTATTGTAGTATGACGAATGCAGGTCAGCTCAGAACAGAGAAAATCTGCAAGTTTCTCGTGACAAAATACAAAAATTTCAGTTTCATCCACTAGAATGTCCCCTAGTTTGGAGCGTTCAATTCCCAAATTCATCAGACTGCCAAGTACATCACGGTGAGTCAGCGCTTCTGCAAATTTTTTATTTACAGGAGTAATTTTAAGACAGGAAATGGGATAACTCCAGGTATAACAAAGAGCATCAGGTATAAATGCTATCATCTGACGCTCACTCAATTCATATCCACCGGAAATTTCGTAACTGGAATGTAAATTAGAAATTTCCTGCCTGAAAATATTTAGTTCATTTAAATTTAAAAATTCACTGAATATGACAAT
>CAJUCK010000029.1:0-9929 GCA_910585395.1 uncultured Lachnospiraceae bacterium | reverse complement strand
GACAGATCAGCAAAACGCTTTGCCAGTAACGCCTCTTCCTTCGTCATACCGCTTCACCTTAATATTTTGTCTGAATAGGCGGCAAGTCAAAGGCGTCCATGATATCAGCAAAATCGCCTGAAATATCTACATTAGGCGGTGTAATAATAAATATGTAATTTGAAATTTTCTGAAGATTTCCATTAATCGCATAACAAGAGCCAGAAGTAAAGTCGATAATTCGCTGTGCTGTCTCTACATCCAGACCTTCCACATTCAGTACAACGGTTCTGTTTAAAAGTAATGTCTCTGTAATCTCACGGGCGTCCTCCACACTGGTTGGCTTTACCACGCAAACTTCCATGCCGGAAGCGGTTCCTTTTTTGGAAGGGCGCATGGGAGTTACTTTTGAACTGCTCTTAACAGAACGCAGCTTTTTTTCTTCATAACTGTCATCCTGTTCTGTATCCTTGTCTCTGGTACGACTTTTTTTCTTAGACTTTTCTTCTTCATAGTCTTCTTCGTCGTAGTAGTCATCATCATAGAAATCATCATCATCTGAATTCAATCTCATGACATCCAAAAATTTATCTAACATTCCCATACTAATCTCCTTGTGTATTTCTTTCACCAAAAATTCCTGTTCCAACCCGAACCATAGTGGCTCCTTCTTCAATTGCCACCATATAGTCACCTGTCATGCCCATGGAAAGAATAGACATAGTTACATTATCAATGTTTTCTTTTGCTATGTCAACAGATAATTCTCGAATTTGGCGAAAATATTTACGATTATCTTCTGGATTCGTCACAAATGGTGCAATTGTCATAAGGCCTTTTACAGAAATATTGGGTAATTTGGAAATATTTTTCACCAGCTGTATGGATTCTTCTCTGGAAGTTCCAAACTTGCTTTCCTCCTTGGCAATATTTACTTCCACCAAAATATCGGCATGAACCTGCTTTTTTTCTGCCTGTCTGCTGATTTCTTCTGCCAGGCGTAAAGAATCAACAGAGTGGATCAGCGTAACTTTATCAATGATATACTTTACCTTGTTTCTCTGAAGATGGCCAATCATATGCCAGCGGGTGTCTGGGGGAAGCTGCAGGTACTTGTCCATAATCTCTTGAACCTTGTTTTCACCAAAATCTCTGCTTCCAGCCATATATGCTTCCTCTAACATGGATATGGGTTTGGTTTTACTTACTGCAATTAATGTCACTTCTTCTGTTTTTCTTCCAGTCCTTTCACATGCCTTTTTAATATTTTCACATACCTGATTTAAATTTTCCTTCAACATGGAAGTTCCTCCTTTTATTGTATAAGCTGATTTTCTGTAATTGCAGATGCGTCCAGTGCTATATGGTCATATAGAGAAATCCCAAAGTTTGTCCCAGTGTTCACGATGGTATACTCTTCATTTTGATATAAAATTTCAACTTTGCGGAATACAGCATACCCACGGTTAATATTGAATACTCCCTGCAGAGATTTCTGCTCTCTGAGAATGAATGTTTCATTAGAATTCATTTTTAAAATTACATCTCCTGCAGAAATTTCATCTCCATCTACATAATACATTTCTTCCGTTTCCTCTGCCACTACAACAGAGGCGAATTCTGTTATGGTTTTTCCTTCCTCATTTTCATATCGGCGCATAACACCATTAGAATTGTCATTGCCGCCTTTGGTCAGATAATCTTTGGGAATGAGAAAGAAATTCTTCTCTGTCAATGCTGTGTTTGGAAGCTTCAGCCCGCTGGTATCGGACTTAAGCAGTTCCACTTCCAGATAACGGTCTACTGCATAGCGAAGCCCAGAATTCTGAAAATTCAGTACGAGATAAGATTTACCATCTCGGTTTATAATACTGGATGCGCCCCATGCTGTAGAATTGTCTTTTTTAAACTTAACTTTTAGATTGGTTTCTTCTGATAATTCTTTCGCAAGCGTTTCTTCTATGGGGATTACAAGATTCCAGATTTCACTGGTAATCAACTTGTAAGCTGGGTCTCCTGCCGTTACCTGTTCTCTTGCAATAAGGTTGTTTTTGCTATGGGCAGATTCATCAAATATATCTGCCGTGAAATTATCCAGCGTGATATTTTCCAAGCCGTCTGTATTATAAACTACCACGCCTGGTTCTGGTGCACGGAAGATATGGAGACTGCTGTAATTACTGCCTGAATTTTCCAGGCTGGATAATGCCATTTCGTTGACCGCCTCCATCAATTTTGCTTCCATATCATATTGAAAGGTATATACTTGATAGAAGGTATGGTCAGAATAGTCATTGACATAACTTGCAGCCGTTTTTTCCAGTTCTTTGTAAGAACTTTTATCAGAAAATAACTGCCCGTCGTTTTTAGAACGAATATCTTTATAAAAAGTCCCAGTTTCGTCAATGGAATATATATAACTGCTGACACCAACTTTGGAAGCATCTTTATTATAATAGTTAATATAGCCTGACTTCTCTGCGGTATATATTTTTTCCTGTCTAAGAATAGTTCCGGTATAAATATTGTTCTGAGTGATGGTTCCCTGTGAAACCTCATAGACAGCTATCTGTTCCGTAGTAAAATATTGAAAAATATTATACAAAAGATAAATAAAAATAATCAGGAAAATGATAACTCCTATATTAAGCTGAGACATTCTGTGAAATTTAACAATTTTTTTATTTTGTTTCGCCATAAAAATTAAATCCTGTTTCTATAAAATATTGAAAAATGGTTTTATGAGCTGCCTAATCATTCTACCATTTTCAAAAAATAAACTCAAGACTGCCATGAATTTCTTACATGATTTTTTAAAAATGGGCAATACTATATCCATGTAAAAGGAGGTAATGCATAATGAATACCAAAGGTTTGGATTATACGTTATTGGCACTTGTAATTATCGGAGCCATTAATTGGGGCTTAATTGGATTATTTCGCTTTGATCTGGTGTCCTTCTTATTCGGTGATATGAGCTGGATCTCCAGGATTGTGTATGGAATTGTAGGAATTGGCGGTCTGTATTTGTGTAGTGTATTTGGAAGAATTCGTTCTATGAATGAGTCCTAACATTAATCGTCAAGAATATGGTATGGTTAAGATGCACATTTTGGTGCGGTATAATGTCATTAGACATTATATAAGAAGGGGTTATCGGCATTTACGATAACCCCTTTGTCTTCGGTAACATTCTATAGAGACATGATGACTTTGCCTTTGGTACACTCTGGCAGATCATTCTCATTTATGGAAATACTCAATACGAAATTAACATGGAATTTCGTGCTGATATCCTCCAATTTGGTAATTGCATGGGTAAGTTCTTCCCCCTCTATCATTGCAATGGTAAGGAAACTGTCTAAATACATCTCTTCCAAATCGTGATCCTGCGAAAGGATACCACACAAAAATCCTAAAAATTCATCACAATTGGAAATTAAGTACTCTGAAACATTAATCAAACGGACTTTATTACTTAATTCATACATATGTTTCTGGCTTTTATCCAAGTAAACGATGTTGCCAGTAGCAGATTTTACTGATTCATTTACCTTTTCCAGCAGATGCTTTGTCTTTCCTTTACCTTTTTCCCCAGCTATAATTTGTATCATGACAATCTCCTCCTAGTCTTAACTGTATTTGTGAAAAACAGATAAAGTATAGTGGATATTTCGGTGATAATTTATCTATTTTACAAACAACAGTGTATTTTCATAAAGTAATTATAGTATATATTTACAGAAAATTCAACCGCTATTTTGAAATTTTTTCTAACAATTCTGTCATCTCCAGATACAGGTTCTCACGGCTGTCTGATTTATAAACAATAGAAATGTAAGGAATATTTCCTGCTTTTTGACTGTAAAGTACCAGGCAGTAACCAGCTGCGCTGGTGGTGCCAGTTTTTCCGCCTATGACCTGAATTCCTTCTGGAACAGTTTCCTCACCATTCACATATTTATTGGTATTGACCCATTCTTTCCCTGTCGTCTCTCCAGAAGCATTGGTGACCATTCCCGTATGGTTCTGACTGCTGATGACAGTTACAAATTGTTTTTCCTGTAATGCAGCCTGAAAAATCAGATACATGTCATATACAGTTGTATAATGCTCTTCATGATGCAGCCCGTGAGGATTAACAAAATGGGAATTGGTAGCGCCCAAAGCCAGAGCTTCTTGATTCATCAGTTTTGCAAATTCTTCTGAACTGCCAGATATTAGGTCTGCAATTACGTTTGCAGCATCATTTCCGCTGCAAAGCATCAATCCGTATAACAATTCTTCCAAACTTACAGTGTCTCCTACAGAAAGTCCGCAGATAGTTGAACCTTCTTCTAACTGCAGTTCAGCTTCTGTAACTGTAGCTGTCGCAGCAAGGTCTCCATGCTTCAATGCTGTATACGCAGTTAAAATCTTTGTGGTACTTGCAGGATAGAGGCGCTGGTGGATACTTTTCCCGAATTCCAACGTATTTTCCTTGATATTAAACAACCCGGCTGCCTCGGATAAAGCTGCAGTGACATCTCCACTAAGTTTATCTTGGTTATCTGCTACACAGAGATTTTCTGCAAAGAAAGCAGCATTGCTATTACTGTTTACGGTTGTGTTTAGTCCATAAGCTCTGGGACTTTCGTACACATCATATGGATTTTCGATGGTAACTTCCTGCCCGCATCCAGATGTTATGGATAGGGAAATCGCCAGTATCAAAGCAGCAGACCGTGAATAGAATATTTTTTTGGATGGAAATTTTTTTGTTTTATCTGTACATCTCACGCCACTCTAAATCTCCTCTGTCTAATGACTTAATTAGTAATTCTGCTGTTGCAAGGTTGGTTGCCAGCGGGATATTGTACATATCGCATAAATGTACCGTATTATTTACATCTGGCTCATGAGACTTTGGTGTAACAGGGTCTCTCAGAAAAATCACCAGGTCAATCTGATTATGCTCAATCTGGGCGGCAAGCTGCTGAGAGCCTCCCAAATGACCGGCAAGATATTTATGTATGGACAGGTTGGTAACTTCCTCAATCAGCCTGCCAGTAGTGCCGGTTGCATAAAGATCATTTTTGCAGAGAATACCCCGATAGGCAATACAAAAATTCTGCATCAGTTTTTTCTTGGAATCGTGTGCGATCAATCCAATGTTCACGTTAAAAATCCCCCTTTCGGTATTTTAAGGGCTGCAGCCCAACATTTAAGACAAGTCCTATGCCGATAAAAAGACTTACCAGGGATGTAAGCCCATAGCTTACAAATGGAAGCGGCAGACCTGTATTCGGCATCATTCCTGTTACCACACAAATATTTACAAATGTCTGAAAGCCAACCCATGTGGCGACGCCGCCACAAATCAGACGGCCAGACAGGTCTTTTGCCTTTCTTCCAACCAGAATGCACTCAATGACAATAAAAAGCAGCAGCAATAAAATAGCAATACTGCCTGCAAACCCCAATTCCTCTCCTGCTACTGCAAAAATAAAATCTGTCTGAGGTTCTGGAATAAAATTACCATTCTTTACAGAAAATACGGTATCGTTGTTCAGCCCTTTTCCCCATAACAGGCCAGAACCAATGGCCATAATAGAATTTTGCTGCTGGTAGGCGTCAGTTGCATATTTTTCTGGCTGCAGCCATGCCATGATACGCCGCCATTGATAATTATCCAGTATGGTCTGACCGGGCTGTAAGATCAGATAGATAAACAAGGAGCCTGCTGGAATCAGCACAGCAAGCACACCTGCTATTATTTTATAACTTAATCCACTTAAAAACAAGAGTGCAATAAAAATTACTGCGACTACAATGCTGGTAGACAAGTCAGGCTGCTGTTCAATCATAATCCATGGTACAAAAATCAGGATTCCTGATAATATGATAAAAGTAAGCTTATTAACATTTTCATAGTATTTTCCAAAAAACCAGGAAAAAAACAGAATCAACAGTACTTTAGAAAGTTCCGAAGGCTGAAAACGAAATCCGCCGACTTCGATCCAGCGGACAGCTCCGCCAGCGTCGTCTCCAAATACATGAAATGTAATCAAAGAGAGAAGCCCAATGTTAAACAGATAGATCAGCCAGCTGAACCGGAGGATAAAGGAATAATCTATCAGGGAAACAACTATCATTACAAACAGGCCTAAAATCAGTCCCAGTACCTGTTTATTCTGCACTGAGTGCTGTGCGCTGCCGATAACACTGATTCCAAGCATGGTCAGTGCTGATACGAAAATAATCAAGCGAAAATTGTAGTTTCTAATCTGATACTGTTTCAACATAAAAGTTCCTTACCTTCCATTTATCACATTATTGAGAATCTGAAGAATGCTTCATATCTTTGATAGGGATATTTGCATACAAAGCAGGTACATTTCCATTATTTCCTTCAGATTCTGTCTGGGTAATCTGTATATCCAGTCCTTCTGCATCAATTTCCATATATTTGGAAATCACCTGGATAATATCATTTTTTATTTTTTCCATCACTTCCGGTGAACAGTTGGCACGGTCGGAAACCAATAACAGTTTTAACCGGTCTCTGGCAATTTCACCGGAATTTTTTCTTTTAAATAAATCCATCAAACCCATTTCGGTTTCCTCCTAATTTTTTTTAAAAATATCTCTCAATTTATTCCATACACTGGATTTTACTTCTAAATCAAGAAATGGAACCTGCTCTCCCAAAAGTCTGTGGCAGATATTGGCGTAAGCCTGTCCAGCAAGGCAGTCGCTCCCCACCAGGGGTTCTCCCTGATTCGTAGAGATTACAATCTGTTCGTCATCTGGAACAGCCCCGATAAGTTCAATGGCAAGTATATCTGTCACATCATTGATATTCATCATATCTCCTCGTTTTACCATATCCATGCGGAGACGATTGACAATCAGTTCCACATTTTTTACATCATTTGCTCCAAGAAGCCCAATAATCCGGTCAGCGTCGCGGATTGCAGACACTTCTGGAGTGGTGACAACCAATGCCCGGTCAGCGCCGGCAATGGCATTTTTGAATCCCTGTTCAATACCTGCTGGACAATCCAGCAGAATATAGTCAAAATCTTCTCTTAATTCATCAATAAGTTTTACCATCTGTTCCGGTGACACTGCAGTCTTATCCCGTGTCTGCGCGGAAGGAAGTAAAGAAAGATTGGGATATCGTTTATCTTTGATCAGAGCCTGTTTCATACGGCAGTTGCCCTCAACTACGTCCACCAGATTATAGACAATCCGGTTTTCTAATCCCATAACTACATCCAGGTTGCGGAGTCCGATATCGGTGTCGATCAATACAACTTTTTTATCTAACTGTGCCAGACCTGTACCTACATTTGCGGTGGTAGTGGTCTTTCCTACGCCGCCTTTTCCTGATGTTATTACAATTACTTCACTCATCTACTATATCCTCCTGATATTTATATATTGTTCAACAGTCCTTTTGTAATTGGCTCAATATAAATATTTCCATCCTTTACAATCGCGACCTGCGGTTCAATAAGAACCGGCTGTTTCCTTCCACGCTTTTTTGTGCTCTTTACCTTGTCGGCGCTCCGCCCGATAACATCCCCAATTTTTACCTGGATGGGGTCCATTTCCAGCGCTGCAACAAAAGCCTGCTCATTGCCATTTGCCCCCGCATAGGCATTTCCTTTTAATGCACCTAAAACTACAATATTTCCCTTGGAGATGACTTTGGCGCCAGGATTGATATCACCAAGGATAATAATGCTGCTCTCGCAGTCCAGAATCTGGCCGGAACGCAGGGTTCCTTTGTAAAATTCACCTGTTTTTCCAGCCTGTTCTTCTTCAAAATGTTCAATTTTCTGCTTGATTAATTCCTCCTTCAATGCATCGTTATCTAAAATGCAGATAATGTTTACATTTGTATTATCAGTAATAGTTTCGACAATCCGAAATTCTTCTTCCTGCGTCAGATCTCTGCCCTCAAAAGAGATTGCCATCTTCGCATTTTTAAAGAATCCTTCTGCCTCTTTAAATCTTTCCATGATACATTTCAATAATTCTTCAAAATCCATACGGTTATCAAGAATCAGGTTGATTCCATATTTATTGCTTTTTAAAACCACTGGTTTTGGCACTTTCATCCCTCCAAACTTTAATCAGTAAATCCATTGGTATTGCTCTCAATCTCTTCGGCCTGTCCATCCAGCAGAGATTTTTCATCCGCAAGATTAAAGTAATATTTCAAAATGTTACTGGATACTTCTGCTGCGTTTGCAGAAGTGTACCCATAAGCGATACGGGTGGTAATGGTAATCTCCGGGTTCTCATAGGGAGCATACCCAATGAACAACGCATGGTTTGCTCTGGTATCTATCTGCTGTGCAGTACCTGTCTTGCCGGCTACTGCAACAGGAAAATTCTTAAAAGATTTATGTTTTTCTACCACCATTCTCATACCGCTTTGAATGGCTTCCCAAGATTCAGGAGATACTTCCGTAATATTTCGAATGATTTCCGGTTTAAATTCATTCACCAGCTTTCCGTCAGAGGTAGTTTCTTTGCTTAAAAGAGTCAGTTTATATACATTTCCGCTGCTTGCCACAGCAGTAAGATATCTGGCAAGCTGCGTGGTGGTATAGTTATGGTTTCCCTGTCCAATGGCAGAGGTAATGGGATATTCATTGGAAATCTGTGGTTCATTTTCAGGTATCTCAATACCTGTTTTCTCGTCCAGTCCAAATAATGCTGCATATTTATGCAGAGCTGCGATACCCTTATTCTCATTGTAGACTCCGTTCTCAGAACTTAAACGGTATCCCATTTCATAAAAGAAAAAGTTACATGAATCTCTGATGCCTTCTGATATATTGATTCGTCCGTGAGTGCTTCCAGGATAAATCCAGCATTTAGGCGGCGGGGTGATATTGGTATATTCTCCCTCATCTTTAATCTGTTCACCTGTGCTCACAACGCCTTCCGCAAGGGATGCGGCTGCTGTAATAGGTTTAAAGGTAGAGCCAGGCGCTGTCCTCTGCTGGGTTGCATTGTTGTACTGCGGTACGGACAAATCTTTCTGAAGACTCTCGAAATATTCAGAATCTACGGTATTAGCCAGCCGGTTAGTATCATATCCAGGGTATGTTACACAGGCAATAAGATTCCCCGATTTAACATCTGTAATAACACAGCTTGCAGTACATGGGTCAAGAGCAAGCTGCGCAGGAGTAATCTTCAAATTTTTGATTTTATTTCGCAGAAAATCAAAAGCGCTGAGATTGCCATTGGCAAGAGCTGTACGGTCTCCATCTTCTTCCGTAAGAATACCTTGTTCAAATAAAATCTGACAGATCTGAGAACCAGAGACGAGTTCTTCTTTAATCATATACTGATAAATCTTTTTACTGAATTCCTGGTCAGTGCGCAGTTGTTCCAGAATATAAGATATCAGAGCATCATAAATCTCTGTTGAATCTGAATATTTGGAATCTGTATCAAATTCTGTAATATCAATCCAATCCATAGCAATGGCACGGTGCAGATATTCTGAAAGGCTCGCCGTATCGTTTTTCCAGGATAAATATACTTCATCGTCCGTATCTACTTTATCTGAGAGGAATATTTTCTTCTGCCCAAGCATAGAAAGAATATAACTCATATAATTTTGTTCTTCTTTTTCCAAATCGCCGTAAGCAGTAGGGGATGGCGAAAAAAACTGCTGCCGCAGCTCTTCCATTACAGCATTTTGTTTGCCCTGAAAAATACTATATACCTGCTGTTCTACAGGCTGGGCATCTTCTTCTTCAAAATGTTCAATATGGATGACATTATTATTAATTAGTGCAAAGTATACATCGTCAATCGGAATCTTGATATCTGAAGCCGTACCGGAACTGGTATCATACTCTTTAATATTTTCAATGGTAGCATACAAAATGCCGGCCAGCTCCTGCTCCAGCATGCGGTATACCGCTTCCTGAAGTTTG